>SVLS01000023.1 GCA_015067835.1 Oscillospiraceae bacterium
CAACCATGAACGAATCCAAAACAGAACGGGAGTGGCGCCGCTGACGCTACGCCACTCCGCTTGAAATTTAATTATCCTGCAAGGGAATCCCTTTTTTGTGCTGTCCGCACAAACTGGGGCAGTTCAAATGGCTCCCTGGTTTATATGTGCTTAAAAACCAATCAGGCCTGAATTATGGAGCCATACGGAAAGGGCAATAAAAATAATGATTGAAAGAACAGTAATAACCCAGTTTTTGGCTTTTACTGAAGTATTATCATCACCCTCAGCGAGAGCAAACCCATGATTTAAAGGAGATAAAAACAACATTATAAAAGCTGTACACAGTCCTGATACGAAGAATTCACCACCCCAATCATTTAAAAACGCGGAGTTTGCGACGATATTATATATCAAGACAACCACGCCTATTCGTAAAATACAAGCCTTTTCTGAAAAGCATCTCTTCCAAATCCAATCCTGTTATGATAAGATGAATACCAAAGAGGAGGTATGAATGATGGATATCGCCGAAAGAAAACCAAATCGATTACGTGACTACGATTACAGCAACAATGGTGCATATTTTATAACGATATGCACCCAGGGCAGAAAACCAATGTTATCCACAATCGTAGGGGACGATGCCCACATCGTCCCGAAACCTTATGGATTGATTGCAGAAAAATATATCCGTAATGTGTTAGAAATTGAAAAATACGTTCTTATGCCAGATCATATTCATATGATCATACGCTTAAATGACGGGCCGATGTGGGCATCGGCCCCTACGGATGCAAATGCAGGAGTAGATTCCTATATACGCGGGAAAAGTAAAATTTCTTCTATCGTACGATCAATCAAAATTTTGACGACAAAAGAAATCGGAACATCTATATTTCAAAGGTCATTCTATGACCACGTGATCCGCAATCAGCAAGATTACGACGAAATATGGCAATACATTGATAATAATCCCCGCAAATGGGTTATAGAGAAGGAAAATCGTGACTGATTCCGCAAATGAAAATCAGCCATCCCGGATAGGATGGCTGATTTTTTGGAGCTGCTATCCGTTTGCGGTGCCCGATAAAATCTTCGGGCTTACGCATTTCCTCGATTTTATCGACCGCGGCACTCACTGCGCCCTCGCTGCATCTGCCACAGGCAGCGCTCGGACTCGTGACCAAATTTTCACTGGCTTCGCCAGTTCAAAGCTGTACCAACTAATAAAAAACAGCCATCCCGGATGGGATGACTGTTTTTTTGGAGCTGCTATCCGTTTGCGGTGCCCGATAAAATCTTCGGGCTTACGCATTTCCTCGATTTTATCGACCGCGGCACTCACTGCGCCCTCGCTGCATCTGCCACAGGCAGCGCTCGGGCTCGTGACCAAATTTTCACTGGCTTCGCCAGTTCAAATCTGTACCTACTAATAAAAAATCAGCCATCCCGGATGGGATGACTGATTTTTTGGAGCTGCTAGCCAGATTTGAACTGGCGACCTCATCCTTACCAAGGATGCGCTCTACCGGCTGAGCTATAGCAGCATATTCGCTTGACAGCTTTGCCATTATATACTGAAAACAGATAATTGTCAAGCGTTTTTTGAAATTTTTTCGCCCTTTTTCAGGCTTACTGGCTTGCCCACTCCGGCAATGCCTCGAAGTGCATTTCCTGCCCGAACAAAGGGAAGGTTAAAGCGCAGGAGAACAGCATTGGGGCAGGGGAATCGTCACGAGCGCCGTACTTGTGGTCTCCCACCAACGGATACCCACGGCTGGAAAATTGCACACGGATTTGATGGCTGCGCCCCGTATGCAAGCGAATACGCACCAACGCCGGCTGCTCATCTGTCAGACGAACGAATTCCAGCCTGGCTTTTTTGACGCCCTTACGCTCTGTTTTTACCACGAAAACTTTATTCTTATGGCTGTCCTTAAAGAGAAAATCCTCCCAGTCTCCCTGAGAAGGGGGATTTCCGTGCACCCGCGCTACATATTCCTTTACCATACTGCCATCCTGGATGGCTTTGCTCAAAGCGGCAGCAGCGGCGGCAGTTCGGGCATACACCATAACGCCGCTGACATTTTTGTCCAGTCGGTGAACCGGGAAAAAGCTTCCACCTAAAATCGCTTTCAATGCCTGCGGAGCTTCCTGCTCAGAATCCAGCCCTACCGGCTTGATACATACGGCAATATGGGAATTTTCAAACAGAATTTCCATCGCATTCACCTCTTCCCAATTATAACAGAATCAAGAAGAAAATGCAAACGGGTGCAGTTTTTCCGTATTTGACGATAAAAAACGCGTTTTTTCTTGCGTCGAGGAAAATAATCATATATAATACTGCTGAGGAGTTGAGATGAATGACAACGAAGGATTATCAAAAGAAAAGACCGCTATTTATTTTTCTGAAATACTTTTCCAACCATAAAGGGCTGTTTGCGGTAGATATTCTCTGCGCTGTGCTGATTGCGGCGGTGGATTTGCTGTTTCCGCTGGTGACAAGAAGCGCCCTTTATGAAATGCTGCCGGAGAAGATGTACCTGACCTTCTTCGTTGTGATGGGAATTATGGTGGGATGCTATCTGCTCCGCGCCTTTTTGAATTACATCGTTGCCTACTATGGGCATACCTTCGGTATTCGGGTAGAGGCGGATATCCGCCGGGATTTGTTCCGGCACATGCAGGATATGAGCTTTGATTTTTATGACAAGAACCGCACAGGCCAGCTGATGAGCCGGTTGACCTCTGATTTGTTCGATCTGACGGAGCTGGCTCACCACGGTCCGGAGGATTTGCTTACATCCGTATTGACGATTATCGGTGCGGTAGCGGTGATGGCGACTATCCAATGGCAGCTGGCGCTGATTGTAGCGCTGACAATCCCGCTGTTTGCCCTTTTGATTATGACAATGCGGCGGCGAATGGCGCAGGCCTCCAAGAAGGTCAAGGAAAAAACGGCTCACATCAACGCTGAAATTGAAAGCAGCTTATCCGGCATCCGCACAGCAAAGGCCTTTGCCAACGAGGAAGTGGAAGGCAATCGCTTCAATGCCGCCAATGGCATTTTCCGGGATTCTAAGCGGGAATTTCACAAGGCAATGGGACGCTTTCACAGCAGTATGGAATTTTTCTTGTGCAGTCTGAATGTGATTGTCATTGGTATCGGCGGTTATTTGATTATGAAAAATCAGATGGACTATCGGGATTTGATTACCTTTACGCTGTACATTGCATCCTTTGTCTCTCCCATGAGAAAGCTCTCAAACTTCTCTGAGCTGTTTGCCAACGGCTTTGCCGGACTGAATCGCTTTGTAAGCATTATGCGCACAGAGCCTACCATTCAGGACGCTCCGGATGCCGTAGACCAGCAAGAGGTGAAGGGCAGTATTCGCGTGGAGGATGTATCCTTTGCCTATACGCCGGATGTGGGCGTGCTGCATCACGTGAATCTGGAAGTGCAGCCCGGAGAGACGGTGGCGATTGTGGGTCCGTCCGGCGGCGGCAAGAGCACCTTGTGCCAGCTGATCCCCCGATTCTATGAGGTCTCGGAGGGCGCAATTTATATTGATGGCATGGATGTGCGGAAGCTGACGCAGAAATCCCTGCACCAGAATATCGGCATCGTCCAGCAGGATGTATTCCTGTTTGCAGATACGATTTACGAGAATATCCGCTACGGCAGACCGGAAGCTACAAAAGAGGAAGTGGTGGAAGCGGCAAAGAAAGCGGAAATTTACGAGGATATTATGGCGATGCCCAATGGCTTTGACACCTATGTAGGGGAGCGGGGCACATTGCTGTCCGGCGGTCAAAAGCAAAGAGTGGCCATCGCCAGAGTTTTCCTGAAGAATCCACCGATTTTGATTCTGGACGAAGCAACCTCAGCGTTGGACTCCGTCACAGAAGCGAAGATTCAGCGTGCCTTTGACGCGCTGGCCAAGGGAAGAACGACCCTGATTATCGCCCATCGCCTGTCCACCATCCGGGCAGCCAACCGCATTGTTTCCATTGCCGACGGCGAGATTACCGAATGCGGCACACACGAGGAATTGCTGCAGACTGGCGGTATCTACGCTCAGCTTTATACGACCCAAAATGCCAACAAGGGCGGCAAGATTGGACAGTAAAAAAATCCCACCCGTTCGGGTGGGATTTTTATCTTACATTTTTTCCGGGGCGGAGAAGCCCAGAATATCAATACAGGTTTCCAAAATGTTCTTTGCCAATGCAATCAGAGCAATGTAGCCTGCCTTCAAGGTCTCATCCGATTCGCCCAAAATCCGGGTCTCGTGATAGAACTTGTTGACCGCACCGGCCAGTTCATAAATATATGCGCAAATCAGATTGGGGGCAGAGGCCTTCAGCGCACTTTCCATAGAAGGAGCAAACTTGGTGATGGAAAGCATCAGCTCCTTGGCAGGCTCGCTGGTGGCCTCCTGAATGGGAAGCTGTTCCCAGGCACCGTATTTGGCAAGGATGGATTTAACCCGCACGATGGTGTACAAAATATATGGGCCGGTGTTGCCCTCAAAAGCGGCAAAACGCTCCATATCAAAATTGTAGTCCTTCGTGGGCTGATTGCTCAGGTCACCGTATTTCAGTGCGCCCATTGCAATTTTCTGGGTGGTTGCCTCTACATCCTCCTCCGGGACGATGCGGTTTTCGACTACCTTTGCCCGAACGAAGTCGGTCATATCGGAAATCAGTGTTTCCAGCCGAAGAACGCCGCCGTCCCGGGTTTTGAAGGGCTTGCCGTCTGCACCGTTCATCGTGCCGTGACCGATATGCTCCAGCTGGGTGTCGGCGGTGACAATGCCGCTTTTCTTGGCTGCACGGAAAACCTGCTCAAAATGCAGATTCTGCCGCTTGTCCGTGACATAGAGCATCTTGTCCGGCTTCCAGTCCTGCATACGCTGCACCATAGTGGCCAAATCCGTGGTGGCATAGATGGAAGAGCCGTCAGACTTAATCAGAATGCAGGGAGGTAATTCGTTTTTGTCGCCCTCCTCTGTAACGGGAATGACCCAAGCACCTTCAGAAAGCACGGCAACGCCTTTGGCTTTCATATCCGCAACCATAGCGGGGATATAGGGGTCAGCGTCACTTTCGCCCAGCCACTTTTCAAAGTGGACATTCAGATTATCATAGTTTTTCTTCAGATCCGTGACAGAGACATTCATAATATGCTGCCACAGAGCCCGGTAGCCACGGCGACCTTGCTGCAATTCAAAGGTTGCCTGATGAGCTTTGTGAGAAAATTCCGGGTCAGCCTTTTTGGCGGAAGCGGTGGGGTAGATTTCCTCCAGCTCGTCTACGGTAAAAGGAGCAGCTTCCGGATAATCACCGGTAAATTCCGGGTCAAAATAGGGAAGAGAGGGCTGACGTTCCTGCAGCTCAGCAATAATCAGACCCATTTGCAAACCCCAGTCACCAAGGTGGACATCACCGATGGTGTTATAGCCCAGAAATTTGTGCAGCCGCTTCAACGCCTCGCCAATAATCGCCGGGCGCAGGTGACCGATGTGCAGGGGCTTGGCAACATTTGCGCCGCCGTAATCCACCACAACAGTCTTTCCGGCTCCGATTTTTTCAACACCGAAATCCTCAGCTGTGCGCATTTCCTCCAAATAAGTCTGCAAAAACCGGGCGGAAAGCTTTAGATTGATGAAGCCGGGCATAACCGCTTCAATCATACTGTAATCCTCTGCGTTCAGATGCTGCACGACGGCATTGGCAATCTGGATGGGCGCGCATTTGTACTGCTTGGCAGCAGCAAGAGCACCGTTGCACTGATATTCGCAAAGGTCAGGGCGGTTGGAAACCGTCACACGACCGAAGGAAGCATCGTAACCGGCATCCTCAAAAGCCTTCTGCATTTTTTCTGTAATGAAATCAAGAATTTTTTTCATAGGAATCTCCTTGAAGGTGGTCATTTGGTAACAGTATAGCAAAAAAAAGGAAATTTGTACAGCACTAATTCTCCACAATTCCGGAAAATCAAAAAAATCAGAATATCTTTTGCCGGATACCGATTTTTGTTTGTGGAATCTTACAATCCGTTCTTGACAAACCCGGCAACGCGTGGTACGATATGTACAATGACATTTTATGGGATGTCGTCCATTGATGCAAAAATGGAAAACAGAGAAATGTTTGGTAGCCTCAGGCAAAAAGGAAATAATTTGTGTTTCCGGCGGTTATCATAATAGGAGGAAAATACAATGTTGAGAAACGAAGTTCGTTTGACAAAAATCATCAGCTATATTAGTGCGCTTTTGATGCTGGGAATTCTGATTGCTCAGTTCTTGCCGTTCTGGAGCTACACTAATGAGCTGCTGCAGAACAATAAGCAGCGCTCTGATGAGAAGTTTTCTCTGGCTTTCAGTAAAACTTCCAATCCTGACAGCGTAGGCGTTTACAGTGTTGCCGTTCCGGTGAAGTCCGGCGATACCGTGAAGGCAACTGTGGATGTTAAGACCCCCAAGGGCGCTTGCATTGCAGGTCTGCGTTTCTATGCTGATGAAGTGGAAGTCAACGAGTTCAACTATCTGGCTGAGGAGACTGCCCGTTCCACTGATACTAAGTGGGCTACCCTGGAATTTGAAGTAGTTGCTCCTAAGAATGCTAACTTTGTCCGCGTTTGGCTGTGGTCTGAGGATGGCGAGGAAAGAAGCAACCACTATTATGACAACGTTGTGGTGACAACCTCCAGCCAGCCGAACGTGGCAAACCTGTTGGCCGATTACAACTATTCCTTTGAGGAGACAGTTGAAGGCGGCAATCAGATTGCAGATTGGACTCTGGCACAGGAAGACCCCGCCGTTTCCATTGCTGGCTATTTGGCATTGCCGGAGCACCACGGCGGTTTGGCTGCACGGATGTTTGGCTATGTCAAGGATGAAGTTCAGGAATTGGCACCTACCCAGCGAAATGCCAGCGAATTGCAGAAGCTGGTTCCGAACCTGTTGATTACCAGCGAGCTGCTGTTGCTACTGTGTGCTGCATTCGGTTTGATTCTGGTTCTGATGAAGCCTGGTAAGGCCTGGACCACTTTGGTTCCCTTCGCAGCCGGTGTCATCGGCGTGTGGCAGTACTTAGGCAACGGTTTGTACCAGATGGGTGCAAACTGGGAAATCCACTTGGTAATTTGCATTGCCGCAATTACAGTCGCTTCTATGAATCTCGTGAACTGGCTGCTGTTCGGCACCAAGAAAAAGTAATAATAACAAATCAAAAGTCCGCTGCATTGCAGCGGACTTTCTGCTTGGAAGGATAATAAAAGGGCGGCTTAGGCCGCCCTTTATTTTATTGCCGGTTTTGCGCAACCCATTCCAGATAGTCGTCGTATGTGCCATAACGGTCAACAATGGTGCCGTCCGGCTGGAAGGCAATGACCCGGTTACAGGTGGAGGTCAACATTTCGTGGTCGTGGGAAGCCAGCAGCACTACGCCGGAGAAGGCCTCCAGACCCTTGTTGACTGCCTGAATCGATTCCATATCCAAGTGATTGGTTGGCTGGTCCAAAAGAACCACATTGGCACCGCTGAGCATCATCTTGCTGAGCATACACCGCACCTTTTCACCGCCGGACAGGACATTCACAGGCTTGAAAACATCTTCGTTGCTGAACAGCATCCGCCCCAGAAAACCGCGTAAATACACGTCGTCTTTCTTGACGGAATACTGTCGCAGCCAATCCACCAATTCTTCCTGATTGCCGTCAAAATAGGGAGTGTTATCCTTGGGCAGATAGCTGCGGATAGTGGAGACGCCCCATTTGATGGAGCCTTCATCCGGCTCCAGCTCACCCATCAGAATCTGGAACAGCGCCGTCTGCGCCAGCTCGTTTTCGCCGACAAAGGCAATCTTGTCATTCTTGCCCACGGAGAAGTAGATGTTGTCCAACAGCTTAACGCCGTCGACGGTAACGGATACATCCTTCACAGTCAGAATATCCTTACCCAGCTCACGCTCCGGCTGGAAGCCGACAAAGGGATACCGCCGGGTAGAGCAGGGCATCTCCTCCACAGTCAGCTTGTCCAGCAATTTACGGCGGGCGGTTGCCTGCTTGGCTTTGGACTTGTTGGCAGAGAAGCGCTGAATGAAGAGCTGCAGCTCCTCAATTTTTTCCTGATTTCGTTTGTTTTTATTGCGAATCAAAGCCTGCACCAGCTGAGAGGATTCGTACCAGAAGTCGTAGTTACCCACATACATTTTGATTTTGCCATAGTCAATGTCAACGGTATGGGTGCAGACGGTGTTGAGGAAGTGCCGGTCGTGGGACACGGCAATGACCATACCGGGGAACTCCAGCAGGAAGTCCTCCAGCCAGTTGATGGCTTCGATGTCCAGGTTGTTGGTAGGCTCGTCCAGCATAACAATATCCGGATTGCCAAACAGCGCCTGTGCCAGAAGCACCTTCACCTTCAGCCGGGGGTCGGTGTTTTCCATCAAATCATAGTGCAGTTCTGTCCCAATGCCCAGACCCTGAAGCAGGCGGGAGGCGTCAGACTCTGCTTCCCAGCCGCCGATTTCTGCGAATTCCGCCTCCAAATCCGCGGCGCGCAGACCGTCCTCATCGGAAAAATCGGGCTTTTCGTAAATGGCATCCTTTTCCTTCATAACATCGTAAAGATGCTGATTGCCCATAATGACAGTATCCAGAATGGTGTATTGGTCGTATGCATTCTGGTTCTGCTTCAAAACGGACACCCGCTTGTCCGGATCAATGGAAATAGAACCGGAGGTGGAGTCCAATTCGCCGGTGAGAAGCCGCAGGAAAGTGGATTTTCCTGCGCCGTTGGCGCCGATAATGCCGTAGCAGTTTCCGGGCAGAAATTGCAGGTCGACATGCTGGAACAGCCATTGACCGCCAAACTGCATTCCTAAATTGTTGACTGTAATCATAGTTTCTCCTTTTATAAGCGCACAAAAATTCATTTGTAATTATAGCATAGAAAACAGGATATGCAATCACTTTTCAAAGAAAATACTGCTGTAATGGATACAGCAGTATGATATATTACAGATTGCTTTGAAGCAGCAGCACCAGCACCGTGCAGGTCAGCAGCAGACTGCCTGCCAGGATGTAGATGCCGTATTTTGATTTGGTGGGCTGTCCCTCTCGCTGGTCAATCAGATGACTGCGCCGCAGAGCTGTCACCAATGGTTTATACAGTCCCAATGCCAGCGCACTGTTGAAGCCGCCTTTCAAAAGATTGAAGGGCAGGAAAGCGGGAAACAGAAGCTGCACCACCACATCTCGGGAAACACCCATATATAGCGGCGTTATCAGCCAGTTCCACAAAAGCATCAAGATAGCAGTTGCAACGCTGCCCACTGATAGACCAAAGGCCGCGCCGGTGGCGGTGCGTGTGCGCTTGTAGATAATGGCAGCGGTACAGGCAAAGGCGGCACTCGACAGAAAATTCATCAGACAGCCGATTGGGCCGGTGCTGCTGATGGTGACCATTTCCAGTAATGCAACCAGAGCGGCGATAATTAACGAAGCTATCGGCCCCATCAAAAAGCCTGCGATGACCAGAATGACATCCTTCGGTTCGTAATGCAAAAAGGGAACAGCGGGAACCAATGGGATGCGAATCAGCGCCACCAGCAAATAGGCAACAGCAGAGAACATTGCCAGCAGAACCAGTTTCTTTACATTTTTGTTCATATCTTTCTCACCTCAAAAAACGCCCTGAGTAAACACTCAGGGCGTATAAGCGCAGAATATGCGTCTCTTCTTCCATCCAGACTTTACTGTCGGTATCGGAGTTGCACCGATTCAGCGCCATACGCTCGCGGACTTTACCGCCGGTCGGGAATTACACCCTGCCCTGAAGAGGATTATGAAGTTTTCTACAGCATACCACAGGGAAAGCACCTTGTCAAGATGGGCGTTGTGTGGTAAAATAAGATATCCTCAAGCAGCTGCAGAATTGCTGGATGAGGGCGTTGTGGGCGCGGTGGTGGGAGGCGTCGAGGTTTGCGGCAAGCTTTGAGGCATTTTAAAGCCGCGGATGCTTCCCTTGGCAGAAGTGTCCGTGACATCGCCGCCGATGACCTGATTCTTATAAATCAGCAAGGTAGCATAGACCGGTGCAGAAGCGCCGGGGTAGTTGTTGATTTGGTAGACATAGCGCATCACCGTTTTTCCGGCGTAGCCAGTCAAATCAAAGTTCTGACTCTTTTGTAATTCGTTGTAGCGGTCGAAAACATCATTGCTTTGAGCAGGAATGCGCACCTGCCCGGATTCTACCGGCGAGGTGGTTACCTCCCAGCCGAAGCTCTTCAAGAAGGCAACACGGCCATCGTTGTTGGTCACTCCGGCGGAAGAGGTGGGTGCGGCATCGTTGCCGCCCAGCAGCAGAATCAGTCCAATTACCGCAACCAAAACCACAGCTGCGATAATGGCGATTTTTTTCTTATCGACCTTTGCGGTCATAACCAGCATATTAAATCCCTCCATATTAGAATTGGCATTATAGCCTATTCAGGCTTGACCGGGGATAGAACGGAGAAACCATGGAACGTTTGGATAAATTCTTGTGCGACAGCGGCGTTGGCACACGCAGCCAGGTAAAAGTAATTCTCAAATCCGGCCGTGTGACGGTAGATGATGCCGTGGAACGGGATGGATCCCGAAAAATTGATGCCCAGGCGCAAAAGGTTTGCCTGGACGGCGAGGCGCTGGGCGGTATGCAGCGGATGGTCGTCATGCTCAATAAGCCGGCCGGCTTTGTCACTGCAACAGAAGATAAGCGGGATGCAACGGTGATGGAGCTGCTGCCGGAACCACTGCGAAGAATGGGACTCAACCCGGTGGGACGCCTTGACAAGGCAACAGAAGGCCTGTTGCTGTTCACCAACGACGGCGATTTGCTCCATCGGCTGATTTCTCCCAAAAAGGAAGTCCCAAAGGTGTACTACGCCAAACACGAGGGGACGGCCACACAGGAGGATGTCAAGGCGTTTGCAGAAGGACTGAGCCTGCGCGATGGCACCAAATGCCTGCCGGCGATATTGGAGCCCATTGCGGCAGGGGAGAGCCGCATTACCGTTTGCGAGGGCAAATATCATCAGGTGCGGCGGATGATGGCTTCCAGAGGGATGACGGTATTGTATCTGGAACGGCAAAAAGAAGGGCATCTGACCTTGGGAAATTTGCCCAGAGGGGAAGTACGGATTCTGACGCAGGAGGAAATCAAAGCTTTGGAGGACTCGTCATATTGACGGAGAAGCGACGGCTTTATACGGTCAGCCCGGGGTGTTGAAGAAGGAAACGTTGTGGGTTTTCCGTTATTTCATCCAAAAAGGGATGGCCTTTTTGCAATAAAATGTCAAAAGGGACTTGCAAAATGCGCAAAATAGATGTATAATAACTCTATAATTTTGTAAAAAGTGCATTTGTGCAATTCTATAGTGCATTTGTGCAATTCCATGAGGAGGCAAGGGAAATGTCTAACAGTGTTTTTCAGAGTGTCATTGTGCAATTAAAGGAAATCCCGGAGCGGGTATTTGGTGTTATGGACGGCGAGGGCTGTGTGGTTTCCTGTACAGATGTTGCCCTGCTGGGAGAGCGTTGGCCGGAGGCTGTTACAAAGGTTGTCGCTGCCGGCGATACTATGGTTTCCTACAACCAGAAATACTTCAAGGGCATTTACAGCGGTACCAACGCCCTGGAATATGCTGTGTTCTGCACCGGTTCGGACGAAGCCGCCAAGAGCAGCTGCCTGATGGCGTATATTGCCTTTAATGATGCTAAGACCTTTTATGAGGAAAAGCACGACCGGGGCACCTTTGTCAAGAATATTATTATGGATAACATTCTGCCCGGCGATATTTATATCCGGGCCAAGGAACTGCACTTTGTAACGGAAGCACCCCGTGTTGTATTTCTGGTGCGTCAAACCGGTCGTGCCGATGTGGCGACTGTTGATGTGCTGACCAATTTGTTCCCGGACAAGACTCAGGACTTTATTCTGAGCATCAATGAGACGGATGTAGCAGTTGTGAAGCAGATTGGCGAGAATGCCACAACAGCTGATCTGGAGAAGCTGGCAATGCTCATCGAAAAGACCATGAAGGAAGAGCTGTACGCCAATGTGGTTATCGGCTTTGGTACAGTGTCTGAGCACCTGCGTTCTCTGGCGGATTCCTACAAAGAAGCACAGACTGCCATCGACGTGGGCAAGGTGTTTGATACTGAAAAGAGCATTATCAATTACGAGAACTTAGGCATTGGCCGGCTGATTTATCAGCTGCCCACTACCTTGTGTGATATTTTCCTGACCGAAGTATTCAAGAAAAATTCCATTGATTCTCTGGACCAGGAAACCCTGTTTACAATCAATAAATTCTTCGAAAACAATTTAAATGTTTCGGAGACCTCTCGGAAGCTGTTTGTTCACCGCAACACGCTGGTCTACCGCCTTGAAAAAATCAAGAAGCTGACCGGCCTGGATTTGCGTGAGTTTGACCACGCAATCGTGTTCAAGGTGGCATTGATGGTGCGCAAGTACCTGTCCTCCCGGGAAATTCGCTGATTCCTTTCCGGGCCTGTTGCATTGCATCAGGCCCGTTTTTACGGATAGGAATAGGAAAATACTGTAAAAAACTGGGGAAAACACGGTTTCTCTGGTAAGAAAAAAGGAAGAATTTACGGAAATATGTGAAACAGATATTGACATAGGCGTTACAATGTGTTACAATTTGGTTACATTAGTTAATGGAGAAATGCGGTTATGATTGAATTTACCGATGTTACAAAATCCTACTCTGTCGGCACCCGGGCGCTGAAGGGCGTATCCATGCAGATTGAGGACGGAGAATTTGTTTATTTGGTAGGACCTTCCGGCTCCGGCAAGTCCACCGTTATTAAAATGATTACCGGAGAGCTGAAGCCTACCTCCGGTACTGTTCATGTTAATGGCTATTCTTTGGAGAAAATCCGCAAGCGCGAGATTCCCTATCTGCGGCGGACAGTAGGAACGGTATTCCAGGATTTCCGCCTGATTCAAAACAAAACGGTGTATGACAATGTGGCGTTTGTTATGCGTGCCATCGGTGCACGGGAGCGGGAGATTCGGGAGCGCGTGCCTTATGTGCTGAATCTGGTTGGTCTGGACACCAAGACCCGCCGTCACCCCGGTGAGCTGTCCGGCGGTGAGCAGCAGCGCTTGGCCATTGCCCGGGCATTGGTGAATAACCCTTCTACGATTATCGCAGACGAGCCTACCGGCAATCTGGATCCGGCCCGTTCTCTGGAAATTATGAGCTTGTTGATGGAAATTAACAACCTGGGTACAACAATGCTGGTGGTTACCCACGAGAAGCATTTGGTAGAGCGTTTTCACAAGCGCGTAATCAGTATTGATGATGGCTTGATCGTCAGCGACGGAATGGATGGGTATTATCGCTATGAGAATCAATAATCTGGGTTATTTGATAAAAGAAGGCATCCGGGGCATTTTTCTCCATGGCTTTATGTCCTTTGCAGCTGTCTGTGTAACAGTAGCATGCCTGCTGATTGTAGGAAGCTTTACCTGCCTGACCTACAACATCACCTTGATGGTGGAAGATTTGAATAAGACCAACGAAATCTTGGTTTATGTGGATGAAGACCTGTCAGATGCGGAAGCCAGAAGCGTGGGCACCTTGATTAACAAGGTGGAAAATGTTTACAAAGCGACCTTTGTCCATAAGGATGATGCTTTTGAAAGCTTTGTAGAGACCTACAGTGACAAGGACTCCCTCACCGGCGTGGATACCAATTTCCTGCGCCATCGTTTTGTGGTCATATTGGAAGATAACGGTCAATTCCAGCAGACCATTAAAGACTTGGAGCAGGTAGAGGGCGTCGCAAAAATCAGTGCAGCCCGGGAGCTGGCAGAAGGCTTCACAACCATACAGAATGTCCTGCAAATCGCCTCTGTGGCGGTGGTTGGAGTCCTGTTGGTGGTCAGTTTGCTGATTATCTCCAATACCGTCAAGCTGGCGATGTATGACCGTCGGGAGGAAATCGCCATTATGAAAATGGTGGGCGCCACCAACAGCTTTATCAGACTGCCCTATGTGGTGGAAGGCTTTACGCTGGGCATGGTGGGTGCCGGTGTGGCATTCGGCCTGGAATGGTTTTTGTATGAATTGCTGCGCAATCGGATGGCAGCGGCAAGCACACTGAAGCTGATTGATTTTGTTCCTTTCCAGGAACTGTTGTTACCGATGATTGTGACATTCTTTGCGGCAGGCCTGTTTGTAGGTATTGTTGGCAGCTGGACTTCCATTCGGAAGTTTATGGATGTTTGATGGATTTGGAAAAGACCAAGGAGAACGAGAACACATGAAGAACAAAAGACTCTGGATATCGATAATGGCTGCTTTGCTGGCAGGTGTTATGCTGCTGACACTGTTGATTCAGCTGATTCCTCATGCAGAGGCCGCAACCTCCAGTGAAATTAAAAACCAAATCGACCAGATGGAAGATGAACAGAAGGAACTTCAGAATAAGCTGGATGAGTTGGAAGAAAAGCGCAATGAAAATCTCAACAGCATTCAGGAAATGGTTGACCAAAAGAACATCGTGGATCAGCAGATTTCCTTGCTGCATGACCAGATTGACAATATGAATGACCAGATTTCTGCTTACGCAGTGCTGATTGCAGACAAACAGGCAGAGCTGGACAAGGCAAAGAGCGATTTGGAAGCAATGAAGCAGGAGCACATGGATCGCCTGCGTGCCTTGGAAGAGGAAGGTCAGTTGTCTTACTGGTATGTTATCTTCCAGGCTAACAGCTTTACGGATTTTCTGGACAGATGCAATATGATTCAGGAAATTCAGGCTGCTGACCAGAAGCGGCTGCAGGATATGGACACCGCCGCACAGGTGGTGAAGGAAACCCAGCAAATACTGATGCAAGAGCAGGCGGAGCTGCAGGACAGCCGTCAGGCTTTGGCTGCAAAGCAGCTGGAGCTGAATAGAAAATCCGAGGAATCTAAGGCGCTGCTGATTGAACTGGTAGCCAAGGGCGATGAATATGAAGCCTGGATGTCTGAAAAGGAAAGCGAATTGGAAAAGCTGGAAGAGGACATCCTGAATATGGAAGCAGAGTACGACAAAGTCAAGTTTGAAGAATGGCTGGCAACCTCTGTTCCTGCTACCACAGTTGCTACCTCCAAGCCTATGAGCGGCAGCATTCCCGGCGCCGGTACGGCATTGACACCCAATACTGTTGATGGCATTACCTGGCTGACACCCTGTAGGTACAACCGCATTGCCAGCACCTTTGGTATGCGTTTCCACCCCATTGACCACATCTGGAAAATGCACAACGGTGTGGACCTGGCAGTTAACTGCACACCGATTTATGCAACCCGGGCAGGCGTGGTTGTGACCTCCGGCTGGGATAACAGCGCAGGAAACTGGGTTGTGATTGACCACGGTGACGGCTTCAAGAGCGTCTACATGCACATGTGCAAGAGGCCCTATGTCCGCGTGGGTGATTTTGTGGGAGCCGGTCAGGAAATCGGCTGTGTCGGTTCTACCGGAGCATCCACGGGAGATCACTTGCATTTCGGTATCAGCAAGTACAATCCGTCCCTGAGAAAGTATGAGTATGTCAATCCCCTGTACTACATAAAGGGTTAATATGATCCCACAGCTCTCAAGAGCTGTGGGAATCCTACTATTGAGGTGTTTTTATGAAAAATAGCAGAATTGACCGCATTTTGTCCTATTTACTGGTTGCGTTGCTCTCTGTTACGGTAACTGTGGCAGTTATGCTGGGCGTTTTTAACGCAGGGCAGAAAGGCCGGTCCAAGCTGGATGTTTTGGAGCAGCTGATTTTGGAGTGTTATATCGAGGATGCGGACAAAACCAAAATGGAAGACGCCGCGGCCAATGCAATGGTGAATGCTCTGGGCGATCGGTGGAGCTATTATATCCCGGCCAGCGATTTTCAGGCCTATCAGGAGCAGATGCGCAATGCCTATGTTGGCGTGGGGATTACCATTGAGATGGAAGAAAACAATCAGGGCATCTGCGTCCTGGAGGTGGCCGAGGGAGGACCGGCACACGAGGCCGGCATTCAGCCTCAGGATGTGATTGTCAAGGTGAACGAAACCTCCATTCTGGGAATGACGTCGGAAGAAGCAAAAAAGCTGATCCAGGGACAGGCCAACACCACCGTTGCCCTGACGGCTTTGCGTGACGGACAGGAAGTGACTTTCAGTGTGACGCGACGGGAAATTATAACACCTGTGGCCAAGGCGCAGCTTTTGGAAGGAAAAATCGGTCTGATTTCCATTGCAAACTTCAATAGCAACTGTGCAACGCAGACCATTGCAGCCATTCAGGATATGCAAGCAAAAGGCGCGAAAATGCTTGTTTTTGATGTGCGCAACAACCCCGGCGGCTATGCGGAGGAAATGATAAAGGTGCTGGATTATCTTTTGCCGGAGGGGAAGCTGTTTACACAGCTGGACTATACCGGCAAGGAGCATACCACAATGTCCGATGCCAACTGTGTAAACCTGCCTATGGCTGTTTTGGTCAATGCACAGTCGTTTTCTGCTGCCGAGTTTTTCGGTGCGGCCCTTTCGGAGTATGATGCAGCCACCGTTGTGGGGGAGAGGACAGTGGGGAAGGGCTACTTCCAAAACACCTTCCAGTTGCCAGACGGATCTGCAGTAGGTCTGTCCGTGGGGAAATACTATACCCCCAAGGGCAATAGTCTGGAGAAGGTGGGCATTACACCGGATGTGCAGATTGCCTTAAGTGAAGAGGAAGCGCAGCTGCTGTATGCAGGGAAGCTGGAGGCAACAAAAGACCCTCAGATTTTGGCAGCAATCCAATTATTTAACAACTAAGAACCATAATCTGCCATTTTGCGATGCAAGATGGCAGATTTTTTACATTTATGAAGGAAAGTTGCAAAATTTTGTTTTTGCAAGCATTCAAAATGTTTGACTTTTGCTTTAAAGTGAAGTATGATAGATGTGCTATGTGCGCTCTTATGGGCGGTTGAAAAAAGTAATTATTTCTGAAAGCGAGGAATTCAGATTATGAAAGAAATAAAAGAGATAAAAGAGGAAAGAGAACACGGGTTTGAAATCAATTTGTCTCATCTGTTGATGGTCTATGTAAAGAAGTGGTGGATTATTGTTCTGGCCGCTGCACTGGCCGCATCCATTACGCTGACACTGACGGTTAACTTTGTAACACCGTTGTATCGTGCCAACGCCACCATCTATGTTAACAACAAGAAGTTTGTCGAAGGCGAGGAAACACTGACCAGCGCAGACTTGTCTGCGGCACAGAGCCTGGTTAAGTCCTATATGAGCATTGCGGAAAGTGACCGCGTGCTGGAAAAGGTAAAGGAAAGACTGAACGGCAAGTATTCCGCCGGTCAGCTGCGGGCTATGCTTTCTACTGCACAGGTGGAGAAAACACAGATTTTCAAAATCTACGTTGTTCACTCCAATCCCGTTGAGGCAGCGCGTATTGCCAATGCGGTGGCGGAAGTGGCACCTGATGAAATTGCGTTGGTGATTGACGGCACTGCCGCCCGGGTCATTGACACTGCAAAAGTTCCGTCCGGACATTATTCCCCTGACTATAGTACCAATACCATTTTGGGCGGCGCCGGTGGATTGCTGATTGCACTGTTGTTCCTGACCATCAGCTATTTGAGAGATACCAGAATCAAAGAGGAAACAGATTTGATTGAGCTGTTTAATATCCCGGTTCTGGGCAGAATTCCGGACTATGATCAGGCACTCTCCAGCCGTTATGGTTACGGCGCTACAAAAAGCAAAGGAGTTGAGGAAGAATGAGCAGTAAGCAAAGCAAGAAGCAGGCCGCGTTTCAGGCCAAGCGTTTGAATAGAATCAAGCAGGACAGAAAGCGTATTCTGGTTCCCAACAGCGGATTCCACGTGCAGGAAGCTTATAAGACCCTGCGTACCAATGTGAATTTCTCTCTGGCTGACACAGAGGGCAGCAAGACTCTGATGGTAACCTCCTCTTTGCAGGGCGAAGGTAAGAGCTTGACTGCATTGAATCTTTCTATTTCTTTGGCACAAACAGACAAGAAGGTGTTGCTGATTGATGCCGATATGCGTCGTCCCAGATTGGCAAGACTGCTGAACCTCAGCGCTCCTGCCGGCTTGAGCAATTTGTTAATGGACTTCTCTTTGCTGTCCGTTGCAGTTGTCAGCGATACAGAGCACGGAATTGATGTTATCTTCGCCGGTGACCTTCCCCCCAACCCTGCAGAATTGCTGGGTTCCAACAGAATGCAGAAGCTGATGGATAAGATGCGTGAGCGTTATGACTATATCATCATCGACTCTCCCCCTGTGGACCTGGTTGTAGATGCAGCAGTGCTGTCTCCCCATTGTGATGGCGTATTGTTTGTTGTCCGTGTGGACCAGTCGGAGCGCGGTGCAGTGCTGCACGCCATTGAACAGCTGGAGTATGTCAATGCCAAGGTTGTGGGCTTCGTACTGAACGGCGTCAACACAGATGTAGACGGCGCATACGGCAAGTATCGCTACCGGAAGTACGGTCGTTACCGTTACAGTAAGACCGACAGTTATGGCTATCGCAACGGTTACGGCAATGGCGATGGTTATGGCTACGGCTATGGTTACGGTTATGGCTACGGCTACGGTTATGGCTACGGTTCTTCCGGCCATTCTCAGGAGGAAGCTCTGGAGCGCCAGGAAGACAAGGAAGACTGATAGGATAAGCCTATGAGAGATTTACATACACACATTCTTCCGGGAATGGATGATGGCTCAAAAACAATTGAGGAATCTCTGGAGCTGCTGCATACATTGGCGCAGCAGGGCGTGGATACAGTGGCCCTGACCCCTCATTTTTACAGAGCGAGGGAAAGCGCAGCAGAGTTTCTGGCTCGTCGTGAGGAAGCCTGGAAGCAGCTGCAGGATGCAACAAGAGGTCAGGATTATCCCAAAATGATTCTCGGCGCAGAGGTGGCTTGGGCACCCGGCATGTCGGAGTGGCCGGACTTGAAGAAGCTGTGCTATGAGGGTACAAATTTGATTCAGGTGGAGCTTCCCGGGATTCCTTGGGTGGACGATGTTTTCCGTCAGCTGTACAGCATGGAGGGGCGTTACGGTGTTACACCGGTGATCGCACACGTAGACAGATATTTCCGCATTCAGCCGAAGAGAAATATCGAGAAGCTCATCGATATGGGGTATACGATGCAGGTAAGCGCCAATGCGCTGCTGCACCATTTCAGCCGGAAGCGGGCGTTGGAATTGCTGATCGACTTCGATGCGATTCTGATTTCTGACTGTCATAATATGGAAGAACGCCGTCCAGCCATTGACTTGGCGATGAATGTTATCGGCAAAAGATACGGCTCTCGCGCAGTCAATATGGTTGTAGCCAATACGGATGAAGCATTTCTGGACTGATCCGGATACAATGCAGATGCCGGATTGCCACTAAAATCTGAGGTTATTTGACACCGGTCACACTTGTGGCCTTGATGCCATGAAAAAATACTGATCGTTAACAACAATTTGGATATGGGCGGGATACAGAAGTCCCTGGTTAATTTTGTGAAGGCGGCAAAGGGTCAATATGACATTACTTTGTTGTTGTTCAGCAAATGCGGATCGCGTCTGAAGGATATTCCGGAGGATGTGAAGATTATCACGCCGGGAAAGGCGTATTGTATGCTTGGCCTGACAAAACAGGAGTTAAAAAAGCATCCGGTTTTGTTTTTCCTAAAAGCATGCCTGATGCAGTATACCAAGCTGTTCTCACGGCGTAGTGCGATGAAGCTTCTGGGTATTTTCCAGAAAAAGTTCAGCGGCTGCGAACCTGATAATCGCCTTCAGATGACACAGTTAAGTAAGCTGTTAGCAGAATAATCTAAGTATAAAAATTTCAGGATAAAAGAGAAAGGCAGGTGAGCAGGGAATGAAATTGCGGTTGACTACCCAAACAGGAATCGGCATTTCCAACAGAATGATGGCAACAGAATTTGCATTTGTGGTGCTGCTGTTGATTTCTTTCTGGATTGACATTCCACTGCTTGTCTTAGCCACTTTTGCCCTTGGCTGCTGCTTGGTGCTTTTCTCCAGTATGGAAAAGTCAATGTACTACCTGGCCTTTTTCACATCCTTTTCCGGTACCTTTGTATACGACGGAAAGCATATGTTTTTCGTGATGGTAGCACTGTTCATTATTAGATATCTGTTTACCCAAAGACTCAACAGAAAGACCGTACTTTTTTATCTGCTCATTATTGTCTACTCTTTGCTTTTCCTGGATATCAATGACGATCTTAACTTTTCGCGATTGATTGGGCCGATTCTTCTGTTTGCAATTCCGATTGTTGCAGATGCGTCGGGAAGAATCGATTGCAAGCAATTTATACACCATTATATTTTTGGTTTTGTTCTGACGACCATCATCGGCTTTTTCGTATCGGACATTCCAGCCTTGCTGGAGTTGTTCTCCTACGACTTGTGGTGGACAGAAGGTGGCAAAGAATTGACAAGATTCTTTGGCTTAGCCTTCGATTGCAACTTCTATGCCCTTAGCAACTATCTGGTTCTTGCTTATTTGCTGTTCACATCGGAAAAAATCACCAAGGGCCGGTTGGCGTTGGTGCTGTTCTTGATTTTTGGAGGATTGCAAACACTGTCAAAGAGCTACCTGCTGATGTTGGTATTTCTTGCAGCAATATACATCCTCAAGCAAAGAAAAGACGCAAAACGGCTGCTGATTACGTTCGCAACAGCGGGCATTGCAACGGGTTTGTTTATCGCCATCAGTGGTGCAATGGGCTATAATGTTGTAGAACTGACGCTAAGCCGATTCAATTCAGGTTCCTTTGCGGATAACACAACAGGTCGGTTTGATATTTGGGGCGTTTATTTTGACTATTTTTATCATGCCGGTGTTAAAAAGCTATTGTTTGGAACCGGCTTTAATGCTGTGGCGACCTCTGCTGCCCACAACACCTTTATTGAAATGTTCTTCCTCTATGGAATTGTCGGCAGTGGCATTTGGATTGGCTATTTTATTCATTGTTGGGAATTGTTTTCCAGCAACACAAAGAACTACACTGAAAAATCTCCGTTTGTGATGATAAGCCTGTGCTTTGGTATTTTCTTCCTAAGCGCGTACACCTATGAATCTTTGTGGATTGGCATTGCCATCGCATTTATGACGTTGCCGTATGTCCAAAGGAAAAGAAAGAGATGGCTTAGTATATAGCGCTATTGCTGTGCAGCAGGATTGTGTGAATAAACGGGTGAGGACTGACAAATGGATCAGCAAGAGCAAGATATTAAGAAAAAAGCCGTAACAGGTGCGATATGGAAGTTTGCAGAGAGAATCCTGGCACAGACGATTTCTCTTTTTGTGTCTATACTTATTGCGCGGTTACTGGATCCGTCGGATTACGGCGTGGTCAGTATTGTAACGGTGTTTTTTGCCTTTGCCAATGTGATTATTTCTGGCGGCTTGAATACCGCACTGATTCAAAAAAAGGACGCAGACAAGGAAGACTATAATACTGTCTTCACGGTCAGTATGGCCATAGCGCTGACTCTTTACGCGGTGATGTTTCTTGCAGCACCGTGGATTGCGAAAATCTATAGACAGCCACTGCTGACCAGCATCATTCGGGTGCTGGGTCTGGCGTTGCCGATTTATGCGCTGAAATCCATCGTATGTGCTTATGTATCTGCAAACCTGAAGTTTAAGATGTTCTTCTATGCAACCTTGGGAGGCACCCTGACTTCAGCGGTTGTGGGTGTTTTGATGGCACTGAAGGGCTTTGGCGCTTGGGCGTTGGTTGCCCAGCAGTTAACCAATGCGACCATTGATACGCTGATCTTGTTCTGCGTCACCCGTTTGAAGCTGTCTTTTCAGATCGCTGCGGCACGCCTTCGTACATTGTGGAAGTACGGATCACGGATTATGGTGTCGTCTTTACTGGGTGTTGCAGTGGCGCAGGTTAATCCGCTGTTTATTGGATTGAAGTATACCAGTGCAGACCTGTCCTTCTATACGAAGGGACGATCCATTCCGGAGACACTTTCTACATCTATGACCTATACCATTTCGTCTGTGCTGTTTCCGGTTTTGGCAAGGTATCAAGACGATAAGGAAAGGCTGCTGCAGTATACAAGATTGTATATGTCTGTGGCTTCCTTTGTGGTATTCCCGGTTATGCTGGGCTTCTGTGCCGTTGCCAGAAACTTTGTAGACATCTTTTTGACGGAGAAATGGCTGCCGGCGGTATATTATATTCAGATTGTTTGCATTTCTTCCATGTTTGACATTGTGGCAGCAGGAAACTGCGAGACCATTAAAGCAATGGGAAGAAGCGATATTTTCCTGAAGATTGAAATTGCCAAGAAAAGCGGATATATGATCACGCTGGCACTATTCCTGCTTTTGAGTAATTCTCCGCAAATTCTTGCAATTTCCATGCTGGTTTGCACCGTGATTCAAGTGGTGATCAACAGCATTCCCAATGTAAAGCTGATCGGTTATAAGGTGCGCCATCAACTGGCGGATCTGCTGCCGAATCTGGTACTTTCCCTTATTATGTGTGGCTCAGTGATTGCAATGGGTTATTTGCCGGTCACCCCTATTATTGGATTGGTTATCCAAATTGCGACCGGCGTCGGGATTTATGTGTTGTTGGCTTTCATCACCCGCAACCGCAGTATGCGGCACCTGATTGCCACCATCAAAAACAGAAAGCATCTTTCCTGAGCCAGCATTTTATAAGCCGTAGACAGTGAGGAGGCGGAAAGTAAATGATAAAACGAATATTTTTTGCTATTGTCCGCAGAGCTGTCTGCCTCGGCTGTTGTTTTGTGCCGTTGGATTCTAAAAAAATCGTGATATCCTCCTTCTACGGAAGGGGCTATGGCGGAAATCCCAAATATATTGTGGAAGAAATCCGCCGGCAAAACCTGGATTATAAGATCATTTGGCTGATTAGAAGCGAAAAAGAAGTTCAATCTCTGCCGGAAGGTGTGACACCTTGTAAAGATGGCAGTTTAAAGTCCATTTATGAGCTGATGACGGCGAAGGTCTGGATTGATAACAGCCGTAAGGCATTCTATTATAAGAGAAGAAAGCAGTATTACATACAAACCTGGCACGGCGACATCGGTGTAAAGAAAATCGAGAAGGACGCCGAAACAAAGATGGATGCGAAGTATATTAAAATCGCAAAGAAAGATTCCCGTTATACAAATGTTTCTATATCAGGAAACAGATGGTATACGCAGACGATAAAGCGTGCGTTCTGGTATGATGGGGAGATTATGGAATGCGGCTATCCCAGAAGAGATATTCTTCTCCAAAATCAGCCGGAGCTGGCGCAAAGCATAAAAGAGCAGCTGGGAATTCCGATGGATTCAAAAGTGCTGTTTTATGCGCCCACATTCCGAAAGCATCAGCAGGGCGATCACCCGGACCTTTCCTGCTTTGACCTGGATTGGGATGCGGTATTAAAAGCAATGAGCGACAAGTTTGGTGGCACTTGGGTGGGCATTTTGAGGTTACACCCCAGTATTGCGTGCCACGCCGGCAAGCTGAACCTTCCGTCATCCATTCGTGATGTAACCTATTATCCGGATATGCAGGAATTAATGCTAATCAGCGACAGTATGATTACGGACTATTCCTCTTCTTTGTTTGATTTTGCCATTACAAAGAAAAGCGGCTTTTTGTTTGCCACGGATTTTGAGGAATACCAAGAGGACAGAAATGTATATTTTGATATTACAAAGCTGCCGTTCCCGTTCTCGCAGAGCAATGAGCAGCTGATAAATGACATACGCACCTTTGACGAAAAGGCTTATGCTTCCAACCTGGAAGAATTCTATGGCAAGACGATTGGCGTATTTGATGACGGCAAGGCCTCTGAACGCATTGTTGAAAGAATTAAAGAGGTTACACGGAAATAAGTGTGAAATGCAATAACTCAATGCGAGGAATTTAGGAGTATTAAGAATGGAAATGAATCAAACACAACAGCTTTTGCTGGGAGTTCTGGCACAGACCTTTACAGGCAAACAATTTGATATTCCTGAAGATACCGATTGGGCAGCGTTGTACAAGGAGAGTAAGGTACAGGCGATTGCGCCGATGATCTTTAACAGCATCGGTGAAAAATGCACAGATCAGGGGATTTATATGAAGTGGAAATCCCATTCTATGCGGGCGCTGCAGCACAATATGAATGTGCACCTCCAGCACGGGATGCTTCATCAAATACTGACAAAGCACGACATTCCCTATTGCGCCATCAAAGGCTCTGCTTCTGCAAGGGATTATGCAGACCCTCTGGTGCGGGCAATGGGCGATGTGGATTTTATAATTTTGGAGTCATCCTGGGAAAAAGCAAGACAGCTTATGGAGGCGGAAGGCTTTGAAGCCTCCGGCGAAGAGCATCCTCTGCATATCTCCCTGAAAAAAGGAAGAATCGAGATGGAAATGCACCGGGATCCTTTCGGTTTGCAGGGAGAAAACGGAAAGAAGTTCCGTGCGCTGGTTCCCGAGTTGGTGGAAAACAGCGAAGAGGTGAGCTGCAGCACCGTGACCTTCCGTATGCCCAATACCTTTGGACACGGCCTGGTAATGCTGATACACGCCTATCGCCATCTGATCGACGAAGGCATCGGCCTGCGCCATTTGTACGATTGGGCGGCCTTCATCTCCCACTTCTCCAATGAGGAGTTTGAAAGCATTTTCAAAGCGCGTCTGGAAGAATTGGGCGCTTGGAATTTGGCACAGATTTTTGCCGCAACGGCACACCGTTATTTGTCTGTTCCTTATCAGCCCTGGATGGGGGATGTGGATGAGCAAATCAGCAAAATGCTGATGCTGGATATTTTCAATGGCGGCAACTTCGGCAGCGCAGAGAGTGAACGCTGGACGCAGAACAGAGCGCTTTACAGCGAAGGCTATCAGCTGTCTGAGGAGAGTCGCAGCAAGCAATTCCTGCGGACGATGAACAAGAAGGCGCAGGAGGATTACCCCTGCTTGATGCGCTTTGTAATTTTGCGGCCCTTTGGCTGGATGATTTTTGCGGCCAAGTATTGCCTGCGCGTTTTGACGGGAAAGCGGAAAAGAATTCCGTCCAACACAATGAAAATGGTAGAAATGCGTAAAAAATTGTACCAAGAGCTTCGCGTTCTTGATAAATAAATTCCGATCTTTTACATAAGGAATAGGTTATGAAACAAATTCTGAGAGATGTTTGGCAGACAGATAAGAAAAACTTTCTGCTGCTGCTCATTTTGAATATCGGTGTGGCAATTACCAGCAGCTTTACCATTGTGATACTGATACCGCTGTTGGATTTGCTGAATATTTCCGCGGGAGACCAGCAGTCGGTAAACATCCTGCTGCGTCCCTTTGTGGGAATGTCGATAGAGGAACGCGCCATCGTTCTTGTCGCCATTTATGTAGGTCTGACCCTTTTGCGTGCAGCACTCACAGCCATCGCTGCCGTGCGGCAGAATGTCTATATGGAGCGCTATCAGCTGAGACTGCGCAAGGATATTTATGACGCCATTGGAACGGCGGGCTGGGAAACCTTTTCGAGTCGATCCCATTCTGATATTATCAGTCTGCTGACTGTTCAATGCGGAAAAGCCAGAGCCTGTTTACAAGGGATTGTCACCTTTATCGCATCGTTTTTCTCGGCGTTAATGCAGCTGATGATTGCTCTTTGGATGAGCTGGCCGCTTACGCTGGCAATATTCGTGGTAGGCGGCGGATTCCTGATTGCCTTCCGTCCGCTTTTGAAAAAGTCAAAGGAATACGGAAAACAGTCCGTTACCGTGAATAAAGAACTCCACGAGGAAATCCGGAATCAGCTGAACAGCATTAAGGAGATCCGGGCGTATGGAGCAGAGGAGCATCACGAGGAGCTGTTTGAAAATATCAATAAGCGGAGCTTCGATATTCACTTCCGTACCGCTCAGCTGCGGGTCGTCCCCCAATTCTGCTATTCTATAGGCGCAGCGATTTTGATCGCACTAGCCTTTGTGTTCAATATTTTTGTTTTGAAAACCGGCACAGCACAGTTGGTGATTTTGGTCTATGTCTTTGCCCGACTTTGGCCGGTGTTCTCGTCCTGGCAAGGGCAGCTGCAAGGCATTCAGTCAAACCTGCCTGCCTATGAGACGATTTGCCAATGTATTGAGGAACTGTCTCACGGTGCAAGAAAAACGAAAACCAAGGAAGGCATCCTGCCCTTTGAAAAGGAAGTTACATTCCGGGATGTTTGTTTTACCTATCAAAACGGAGACGAAGAAGTCCTTACGGATATCAACTTTACGCTTCCCTGTGGTTCTGTTACCGCACTGGTAGGACGAAGCGGTGCAGGCAAGAGCACCACGGCAGATTTACTGTTGGGACTGCTGCAACCCACAAGTGGTTCCATATTGATTGACGGCCAGGAGCTGACACAGGACAATATGGGTTCCTGGCGGAAAGCCATTGGATATATTCCGCAAGAACCGTTGATTATCAATGCAACAGTACGGGAAAACCTGCTGCGCTTCCACCCTGATGCAACGGAGGAGGAAGTCATCGCGGCTTTGAAGAAGTCTCTGGCGTGGCCTTTCGTGGAGAAATTGCCGAAGGGGCTGGATACGGTTCTGGGAGACAAGGGCACACGACTTTCCGGCGGCGAACGGCAGCGTATTGTTTTGGCGCGGGTGCTTATCGGCAAGCCCAGACTGATCATTCTGGACGAGGCCACCAGCGCACTGGACTATGAAAGCGAAAGCTTTATCCGAGAGACCATTCGCTCCCTGCGGGAGAATACCACGGTTTTGGTGATTGCACACCGGATGGCGACCATTCGTGGCGCAGACCGCGCCATCGTCCTGCAAAATGGCAAGCTGGTAGAACAGGGAACATTGCAGGAGCTGCTGGACAAGGAAACCGGTTACCTGTCCGATATGGTTAGCGTGGAATAAGGGGGGAACAAGACGATGGAAAAAGATTATTTGATTGCGGGGCTGCGTATCCGCATGGATACCTTTGGCCGTACAGAAAAGCAGGCAGCGCCCTACTTGACAGAAACGGCAGGGGAGCCGGATTTGATTATTAACTCTGATGCAGAAAAACTGCGGGAGAAGCAGCCTCACCTGAGTCTGGAAGATTGTGAATACCTCTCAACCGGTGGCAGCTTCTATCGCCAGCTGCTGCAGCATGACGGAATGCTGATTCATGCTTCTGCAGTGGTGGTGGATGGCTATGCCTACCTGTTCTCCGCTCCTTGCGGCACCGGCAAATCCACCCATACTACGATGTGGCGGGAGGCTTTCGGTTACGACCGGGTGCAGATGCTTAACGATGATAAGCCGGCAATTCGTTTTGAAAACGGCCGCTGGTACGCCTACGGCACGCCCTGGAGCGGCAAAACTGCTCAAAATTCCAACATCCGGGCTCCTCTGGGCGGCGTATGTATGCTGTCCCGGGGCGATACCAATGAAATTGCCCCTTACGGTGGCGTTTCTGCCGTATTTGCCTTGCTGGAGCAGACGGCGCGACCCTATTACCCCGGCGCGCGGGAGAAGGTTCTGGAGCTGTTAGATTGTCTGTTACGGGAAGTTCCCGTTTGGAAGCTGAAATGCACCCCCACCACGGAGGCTGCAAGGGTTTCCTATGAAGCAATGTCCAAAGAAGCAAAAAAACGTTTTGAATAAAGGAGTAAATGAAAATGAAACTGAAAGATGGATTTATTTTGCGTACCGTCGCAGGCGAAACGGTTGTACTGCCCACCGGCGGCGTGACCAATTTCGATATGATGATCACTTTGAACGACACCGGCCGCTTCCTGTGGGAGTTGTTGGCAAAGGGCACAGAGCGTGATGAACTGGTGGAGGCGCTCTTGGGAGAGTACGAAGTAGCACCGGAAACTGCGGAAAGAAGCGTTGATGCATTCGTGGCACGCTTGAAGGAGCTGGATTTCCTTGCATAAGGCATCTGTGCGGCTGGAACAGCTGATGCCTATCATTCTGGAGCAGATAAAGGCAGGGGAGTCGGTGCAGTTTACCCCGCAGGGGACGAGTATGCGACCGACGATTTATGGCGGACGGGATCAGGTGGTCCTATCTGCACTGCCGGAGAAGCTTCGGAAGTACGATTTGCCGCTGTACCGCCGGGATAACGGGCAGTATGTGCTGCACAGAATTTTGAAAGTAGGCGAAAGCTACACCTGCATTGGCGACAATCAGTATGAGTATGAGGAAGGCGTCCGCCAGGACCAGATGCTGGCCTTGGCAAAGGGGTTTATCCGTAAGGGGAAATACCATAGTGTTGACAGCGTTTCATACAAATGCTATTGTCGCTTCTGGCACTATACCCGCTTTCTGCGCCATTTCTGGTACTGGCTGTGTGGCGGAATCAAGCGCAGAACAGCGAAGCTGTTTGGTAAAGGGAAATAATTCAGGCACCCAGGTGTCGAATGGAGCAAAGCCGTGTGCTTAAGACACACGGCTTTTCCTTTGCTCCTCGCAATGACGGAAGAGGTGTACCTCTCCCGACCTCGCTGGCGCTCGGCCACCCTCCCCAAAGGGGAGGGCTTTGCTTGATGTATTTATTTGTATGTCATTCCGAGGGAGTGCAGCGACCGTGGGAATCTCCTGGTGCGCAGTTTGTTACTGCGCAATGTGTCGATAGATGTTACCGGGAGATTGCCACGTCAGGCATTCACTCTCCTCGCAATGACACGGGTGAAAAATATACTTTTTTACTCACATTTTCTGCTTATTGGTAATAGCACCAAAATGAAAAAGCCCGGGTTGTGCAACATTAACAAAACCTTGATTTTTAGGGCAAGATTTGTGTTATTTATTTCCAAAAAACACTTGACAGGGGCGGGGCAAAGTGGTTAAATGTTGATATGGAATACTTTCCATAAAAATCTTATTTGGAGGAGAAAACTATGACGCAGCAATTCAAACGCTTGACTGCTATTGCGCTGTGCTTGGCAATGGTTTTCGGCTTCGTGGCTATGGTTCCCGGCGCCGTTGCTTCTGTCAGCGCTGCGGAAGAAGACGTTGTTGTTAAGAACACTGTCGGTGGTCCCAATGCAAACCTGTTGGGTTACTCCAACTACGACTTCGAAGGCGGCCTGAGAAATGGCATCGCTAAGGGCTGGAGCGGCTTCTGCTACGATGCTCGCACAAGCGCTATCGAAGAAGATGAGAACGGCAACCATTACTTTGTGATGGAAGCTACTGAGAACGATCGTCAGTCCCGCGGCCTCGTTTCCGACCTGGTTAGCGTGGAAGGCATCTCTGCTCTGACCGGCTCCTTTGATTTCAAGGGCGACCGTCAGGCATGTATCACTCTGGCTTTCTATGGCGCAGAGCCTGAAAACCTGACTGATTACTTGAACGCTTCAAAGAACGTTCAGATCACCATCCCCGCAACTGAGGAATGGACTTCTTACGTTGTTAACGCAACGGTTCCTGCCGGTGCTGTGTACGCTCGTCTGTGGGCTTATATGCCTTGCAGAATCGATGGCGAAAAGAACGAAGAGACCGGTGAGATCATCGATCCCCAGTATCCCTATGGCCTGGGCAAGACCTACTGGGACAACGCAATGCTGAAGGACGCAAAGGCTTATGCCTCCCTGCCCTTTGTTGACAACTTCGACTCCTACAGCAACGGCGAAGGCGGCCTGGTAAGTGCTGGCTATAACTCCGTTGATACGTATGCTGTTTCCGGTTTCTACTCCGCAGTAGACGGCAAGCTGCAGTGCTTCATTCCTGCTGATACCGAGAAGGTCGTGCAGGGCGTTAAGGGTTTCTATACTCCTTATATCGCTGTTACCGGCGGCAAGAAGATCGCTGTTTCCTTCGAGCACGTTGACGGCGTTGTCACCGCTGGCTGCTTCATCTACCAGTATAAAGAAGATGGCTCCCAGATCCAGGGCGACTACACCGGCAGCAACAACTACACCAAGTACTACAATGGCGTTGGCTATCTGCGCCGTGACGTTACCCTGAATGCTGAAGCAGCTTACATCAGAGTGATGTACTACATCAGCGCTGGTTCCGGTGACCTCAAGCTTCAGGATAAGGTCGTCACTTTCGACAACCTGTACATCCGTGAAGTCGGTCAGACCATCGCTGCTGGCAACTTCGTGGAAGACTTCGAGTCCTACGACGTTGTTCAGGAACTGGTCCGCAACAAGGATTGGTCCACTGGCGGCTTCGATATCTACGCCGCTTCCAATGCGAACACAATGCTGCTGGCTCAGGATGAAGAGCGCGGCACTGTTCTGAAGATTGACAACAGCTACAACAACCTCAATACTCAGATCACCACTGGCAAGATTGATATTACCGGTATGTCCAAGATTACTGTTTCTGTGGACATCAAGGCTACCTCTCTGACCCAGCTGTACTGGTCTGTATACGACAACAACGGCAACAGAATGGATAGTAAAGAGACCTCTGTGGGCGCAGCGGACGGTTATGCTCAGGTCGCTACCGACAATTCTCCTAACTGGACTCCCGGTGAGTGGTTCACTCTGACCAAGACTATCGACTTGGCTGCTATGACCACCGAGGAGATTTATCCTGCTTACGTAACTCTGATGCTGTATAAGCACAAAGACGGCGCTTTCGTTGAAGAAGTGGCAGCTCCTGCTCTGTTCGACAACGTTACTTTGACCTGCGCTGAGCACAACGCTACCAATGCTGTCGTTGCTCCCGAGTATCTGGCTACTGCCGCTACCTGCGACGCAGCTGCTACTTACTACTACACCTGCGCTTGCGGCGAGAAGGCTGAAGAGACCTTCACATACGGCGAGCCTCTGGATCACGTTGTTGACTACCCCATCACCGAGAATGAAGTGAAGGGCGACTGCGTGACCGACAGTTCCTATGACACTGTTATTTACTGCCAGCTGTGTGGCGTTGAGCTGAACCGCGATAACATTGTCGTGGCTGCTCCCGGCGAGCATACTCCTGGCGAGGCTACCACTGAGAATCTCGTCGAAGGCACCTGCGGCGCTGCCGGTTCTTATAATACCGTCGTTCGCTGCACCGAGTGTAACGCAATCCTGAGCAGCGAGACTGTTACGATTGATCCCAACGGCGAGCATACTCCTGGCGATGCCGTGATCGAGAACGAGAAGGAAGCTACCACTGAGGCTGATGCTTCTTACGACTCCGTCGTTTACTGCACCGAGTGTGGTTCTGAGATCTCCCGCAACACCATCGTTCTGGAAGGCACCAAGCTGCCCTCTGGTCCTCAGACCGACGATACTCTGAAGTTTATGACGAACTCCCTGAACCTGCAGGCATACATCGGCGCTGAGTTCGTCGTGAAGATGACCGGCAGAGCAGAGCCCG
>SVLS01000024.1 GCA_015067835.1 Oscillospiraceae bacterium
TGAACTACGGCGCAGCCGCACAGGCAGCATTCAGCTACAATGCAGAGAATCCTGTAAATGCAGCTCTGACCGAAGAGCAGAAGGCAATGGGCACTCAGGCAGCTCCTGAAATTCAGGACAACACAGTGGTTGTTACCAACCCGAATGCAACTGTCACCCTGCGTCAGAAGTCCCTGAATGCAGAAGCGATTGTTACTCTGGAGCCTGTCTTCAAGTTCCCCAGCGGCTCTGACCTGACTCAGTACACTGCAGTTGTTATCCCTGAGGGTGGCGAGCAGTATACCGTGAATATGGCTGATATGTTCGGCAGCAAGACCCTGCGCAGCGTACCTTATGACAAGTTTGCTGCTAAGGAAATGAACAAGACCATCACCGTCACCATCTATCAGGGTGAGACGGCAGTGTCCAATACCTTTACCTTCTGCATCATGGACTTCGCAGCCTGCATGTACGGCGGCACTTACGATGCACTGGCAAAGGCAGTTGCAATCTACGGCAACTCCGCAAAGGCATATTTTAACAAAGATGCAGAGGAGGACACTGGTCCGGATCTGGATGATGACGGCTGGAATAATGAAGTTGTAAAACCTTAACGGAAGGAGAGATAGATATGAAGCTTTTTGAAGAGCCGAAGCTCGAAATCAAGGCATTTGAAGTAGAGGATATTATGACCGAAAGCAGCGTAGAGGATGAAACCGATCACGATAATGGCTTTGTTGACATCGGTGACCTGCTTAATCTGTTTGGACTGTAATATATCCACCTAATGCCTAGGGTTTATAGCAGGAAATGGCGCTGCTATAAAACCAAATAAAGTTACACCTATCGACCAAATGGATCGATAGGTGTTGTTTTTTAAGGAATAAGCTTGCAAAGTGTAATTGCTTGATGCAAAATATACACAGAAAAGCTTATTACGAAAGGATGAATCATAAATGGCGTTTCAAAGAGAACAATGGCACAGCGGCTTGACATATCGCCAGGTTTGCGAAACCTGCAAGACGGTGGTTCAGTACACAGATTACGCTCTGGATTATCGTCCTTGGTATGCCGATGGCTTTGTAGATTGCCCGAAATGCGGCAGCCATCTGCGCCACGATGAAAAATATGCAATCAAATCTTCCGGTGAAGCTGCGGCAGAAGGTATGAGCGGCACCCGAGCTGCATTCTGCACTGCTTGTGGCAATAAGTTCGGCGAAAATGACCGTTTTTGCTCGCAATGCGGCGCAAAGCGGAGCTGAGAGCGAAGAATCAGCACTTCCGCAATTTCCATAAAAGCCACGGGGAAAGCCGTGGCTTTTTTATAAGGATATGCAGCTAAAAAAGTGTCATCAATAGGGAACTGTGCATAAAATGGCATACCGAGAAAAAACTCGGTTATGACATTTTAGGAGGGAAATTATGGCGATTTTTTCTAACCAGGCCACATTGACCTACAATGGCAGCTCCACAAATTCCAATATTGCTTATGGCGAGATTTTGGATGTACTGGTGGCTACTAAAACTTCTGTGGAGGGGGATTATACCCCCGGGCAGATCGTGACCTATGTGGTGACACTGCGCAATACCGGCAATGCAGCGCTGACCGGATTGACGGTCACGGACGATCTTGGCGGCTATGATTTTGGCGGAACAACGGTTTATCCACTGACCTATGAAGCCGGCTCGGCGGCATTGTTTACCAACGGTGTTCCTCAGGCTGCGCCTGCGGTTAATCCGGGTCCTCCGCTGGTCTTTTCTGGCATTACAGTGCCGGCAGGAGGCGATGTGGTATTAGTATACCAAGCACGGGCAAATGAATATGCAAATCCTGAGATTGGCAGTACTATTGACAACACCGTTACAGTAACCGGCGATGGCTTAAGCGCTCCCATTACGGCAACAGAGACTGTTGTGGTGGTTGCGGAACCGCTGCTGACGATTTCCAAGTCTATTACGCCTTCTCAGGTTGTGGACAATGATCGGGTCACTTATACCTTTGTGATCCAGAACGCCGGAAACAGCGCCGTGGTTGCCACAGATAATGCATCCATTACCGATACTTTTGATCCGGTCCTGACCGCTTTGACAGTCACCTTTGATGGTGCGACCTGGACGCAAGGTGTGCAGTACAATTATAACGAAGTCACCGGCTTGTTCACAACAGTTCCGGGACAGATTCTTGTACCGGCCGCAACTTATGCGCAGGATCCTGTTACTGGTGCGTATACTGCAACACCCGGGATTGCCACTTTGGTTGTAACAGGAACAATTTAAGCCCGTAAACAACAAAAGCAGCAAGGTGCGGAAATGAACGGAGTAGTCATAGCGGCTTCGCTATGACTACTTTTTACTTTTGTACTGCGGTTTTTCTTTACTTATGGGATGAGAATGTGTTATAATATAAAAAGAAAGACTGATAAGCAGATGTGCTTATGCAACAGTTTAAAAATAAGGAGAGATAGTTATGCCAAGATACAGTCACGTGGAGACTTTCAGCGATGCCCTGCGCGCTGAAAAGGAAACAAAAGAAAAGAAAAACTGCTATTCCCGCTATTGCGACCTGATTTACTATGAATCCTCTACAACACCCGGATTGCAGCTGGCAATGCTGATTTACAAGCCGGAAAAGCCCGGCTATATTGTGGCCAGCACCCACGGATGGCACATGAGCATTCCTGCTTTTACATCGATGGAGGATAAGCCGGTAGATGAATATCTGCGGGTCTATGTGGATATGCGCGGCCGGGCATTTTCGGATGGCGAGGCGGACTGTAATGGCTATGAGCTTTACGATGTTATCGACGCAGTGGAATATGTGAAAAAGCAATATGCCGCGTATGTTCTGGATGAGAATGTGGTCTATTATTCCGGCGGCTCCGGCGGTGGCGGAAACGGTTATGAGATCCTGAATAAGTTCCCGGATTATTTTGCAGCTGCTACTGTTATGTGCGGCATATCCGATTATGCGAAATGGTATGAGGATGACTGCGTGATAGGCGAATTCCGGGATGAACTGGATGTTTGGATTGGCTGCGCACCGGATCAGAACCTGATGGCCTATCAATCCCGCAGCGGAATGCACGGTTTGCGTAATTTACATACACCGCTGTATATTGCTCACGGAAATCAGGATGCGCGGGTGCAAATCTGCCAGGCGCATCGGTATTTGGAAGAAGCGGAACGCATTGGAAAGCGGAATCTAATCTCTTACTTTGAGATGGATGGCGTTGGCGGAAGCGACCACTTTGATAATGCAACACAGGAGCAGATGGAGGAGTTGTATTGCAGGGAGGAGGCACATCAAGAGGCCTATCGCACTCCGGTGACACTTCCGGAGCAAGGCAGTCTGATTGTGCACGGCTATTTGGTGACAAAACAGTTCGAGGTGTATTTGGACAGCGTGGATAAGGTGGCAGAGCTGGCCTATGACCTGAGAAATAAGGAATTTTCACTTTCCTGCGAAGTTCCTGTGAAGTACAGAATTATTTTGAAGTGATGTAAAAGAAAAACCCAGGATGCGAAGGATTTCTGGTTTTTTCTTGCATTTTTCCTGCTGCGTGGTATGATGAGAAAAAGGAGGGTATTTCGATGGCGAAAGAACAATTATCAAGCGAATTGTCAAGGCGTATGGAGCTGAAAAAGGAAGAACCCTTCGTTCACGCGCCTCCGAAATGAAAGCGCAGATTCTTGCAAGCCTCGTCTCTGAGATTTGGCCGAAGGTTACGGCGGGCGTTATAAAGCCCACCATTCACGCAGTCCTTCCAATCACGGAAGCAGAAGCCGCTCAGAATATTCTCTACCACGGAGAAAATGTTGGCAAGGTAGTGCTGAAAGTTTTGTGATGATTAACGCATTGTTAAAGCAAAATGTAAATTAACAGTGCCTTCCGCAACTATAAAAACCACGGCTTTTGCCGTGGTTTTTATTTTATAACTGCTTTCGGTATTTGGATGGCGTTACCCCCGTAAATTCGGCAAAGACCTTCCGGAAATGGTTTTCCGAGTTAAAGTTCGACAGATTGCTTATTTTGGAGATGGAATAATCGGTGGTTTCCAAAAAACGAATCGCTTGGTTTACTTTGATGGAATTCAAAAAGCTGACCGGGCTCTGTCCAAGCTGTTTTTTGAAAAGATGATAAACGCCCGATTCACTGATGCAGCAATTTGAAGCAAGATCCTTTACTGAAAAAGGCTTATCCCAGTTGTTTATGATATATGAAATTGCATTCTGAAGGGTTTTGTCCGTGGAAATCGCAGACTCTATCATTCCGGGAAGAATTTTCCGGAGGAGCTTATAGAAAATGGAGTATGCCAGAAGCTCATCGGAAAAATCACCGGAAAGGAGTGTTGCAATTTCAGACAGTCCGTCCCATACTTCGCGGTCAGCCTCTAAAATCTGCGGCTCATACACAAAGCAGTTTGAATTGTAGTTCATAAAGCAGCTGATGTATGTCACCTTTATTTCGGGATTGCCGTACCACTCAGAATAGCAGTAAATTTGCTCGGGGATATAGACAATATCGCCCTCTTTTACCACCAGTTTTTTGTTGAGGTAAATGTAACTTCCAGTGCCTTTCTCAATAAGCCCAAACCTTGTTTTCCGCTTATTGCTGTTGCCGCGGCAGAAGTGGTGCAGTGTAAAGCTGTGGTTGCTTACAGATAAGTCACTTACAGTAAAGTTTTGTTTTTTGTCCACGATAACCACCCCAAAAATGCAAAATTGCAGAATAATTACTTTTTTTGCATTATAGCATATTGGAAAATGGGATTCAAGATGCTATATTAGTTTAGAAAGTTCGAGGTGGTATTATGAGAAAAATAAAGGTCGTACAGATTGGAATCGGGCACGACCATGCTTCCAGCATATTGGAAAGTATGCTTCGTCAGCCGGAAATTTTCCAGGTCTGCGGTTTGGTTGCTCCCGAAACGGAGGCCTGCGACTTTGAGGAAGCCGTAACATATTACCGGGATCAGTTCCATGTTCCGCTGCTTTCTCTTTCGGAGGCATTCGATATCGATGACCTGGATGCTGCAGTTATTGAAACAGAGGAGAAAAACCTGACAAAGTATGCCCATCTTGCTGCTGAGCATGGGCTTCACATACACATGGATAAGCCAGGTGGCTTTGATAAGGATGCGTTTGCCGAGCTGGTTTCTCTCGTCCGGGGGAAAGGGCTTGTTTTCTCCCTTGGATATATGTATCGGTATAATCCGTATGTTCAAGAAGCTTTAAGAAAAGCCAAAAGCGGTGAACTTGGCGAGATATACAGCGTGGAAGCACACATGGGCGGTGAGCACGGCAAGCAAAAGCGTGAGTGGCTTCAGCGCCTTCCGGGCGGAATGATGTTCTTTCTTGGCTGTCACTTGGTTGACCTGATCTATCAGCTGCAGGGAAGTCCGATGGAGGTTATTCCGATGAGCACTTCAACGGGGTATCAGGGCGTTACTTCTCTTGATTACGGTATGGCGTTGTTTAAGTACAAAAACGGTGTTTCTTTTGCAAAGGCGTGTGTCGCAGAACCGGGAGGTTTTCTGCGCCGCCAGCTTGTAATATGCGGAACAAAAGGAACCGTCGAAATCAAGCCCCTGGAAATCAATATGGATACGACCGCACCCGACTACCACGACGGTGACCAGCTGACAAAATACCGTGAAACCTATGCCACAGGGCTTTGGAACCATCAAGGTGAGGAAAAAACCACCGAAATGTATAACCGCTATGACGGAATGATGGAGAGTTTTGCAAAATATGTTTGCGGAGAAAAAGAGAATCCGTATTCCTACGATTATGAACTTGAGCTTTACAAGCTTATATTGAGAGCATGCGGGGAGGAAGTATGATGAAGACAAAGGCGATTGTTTTTACGAAAATCAACACAGCAGAGCTTCTTTCTGAAGATGTCAGCCGACCAAAAGCCGATGAAGTAACTGTTAAACTTCACTACTCTGCAATCAGCCGCGGAACAGAGCTTGCAAACATTACGGGCGACCCAAATGTATCGGCGTCAACGCAGGCCGGTCAGCCGGTTAAGTTTCCACGATACGGCGGATACAGCGCTGCCGGCGAAGTTGTAGAAGTTGGTGCCGAGGTTACTGACATAACGGTGGGCGACCGGGTTGTTGTATTTTGGGGCTCCCATCAGGGGACGATTACAATCAAGCAAGACTATGTCGTTAAAATCCCGGATGGCGTTTCAATGGAGGAAGCCGCACTGGCATTTATTGCTACATTTCCCCTTGCTGCAATCAGAAAATGCAAACTCGAAATAGGGGAGTCCGCCCTCGTTATGGGTCTGGGCACCCTTGGCGTATTTGCTGTTTCCGAGCTTCGCGCCTGCGGAGCAATGCCGATTATTGCGGCAGACCCTGTAGCCGAGCGCCGTGAGTTTGCCCTTTCTATGGGCGCGGACTATGCACTTGACCCAGCCAGCCCCGACTTTTGCAGGAAAGTTCGTGAAATAACCGGTGAAGGGGTCAATGTCGTCATTGAGGTAAGCGGCGTCGGAGCAGGCATGATTCAGGCTCTGGACTGTATGAAGCAGTTTGGCCGTATGGCACTTCTCGGCTGCACAAGAAATTCTGATTTCAATATCGATTATTACCGGAAGGTCCACGCGCCCGGCATTTCCATTATCGGCGCGCACACGATTGCAAGACCAAAGGAATCCTTCCCAGGTTATTGGAACGAGATTGATGACATTAAAGCAATTCTGAATCTCCTTGCAGGAGGGCGCTTGCGCTTCCGCGATATGATTTGCGAAATTCATAGCCCAGAGGAATCGCCTGAGGTATATACCAGAATGATCAATGAGAAAAACTTCCCAATCGGCGTATTGTTTGATTGGACTAGAGTGTAAAGGTAGGGATGGCTATGAAAGCGATTCTTGTAAATGATGATAAAAGCCTGCGGTGGGACAATGTTCCTGATCCCGTAATTGCAAGCGAAGAGGTTCTTGTTAAGGTTGCTTATGCGGCATTGAACCGCGCAGACCTGATGCAGCGGGAAGGCGACTACCCGCCTCCTCCCGGTTGCCCCGAGTGGATGGGACTTGAGGTTTCCGGTGAAATTGTAGAAATCGGCGAGGAAGCCAAAAAGAAGAGTCCCTATAAGCTTGGGGACAAGGTCTGCTGCTTGCTGGGAGGTGGCGGCTATGCGGAATATGTAGCCGTAAAGTATGATATGTGTATGCCCGTTCCGGATAACTGCTCTATGGTGGAGGCGGCTGCTATTCCCGAAGCATTTGCAACAGCTTACTTAAAGCTTTTTGTGGAGGGCAAGGCCAAGGCGGGGGAGACGCTCCTTGTGAGCGCGGGTACAAGTGGTCTTGCAAGCGTTATGATTCCAATGGCAAAGGCGTATGGACTGCGCGTTCTTACAACCGTTAGAAAGGACCCTGCGAAGATTTCCCATCTTGGCGCAGATCTGATTATTAACACAAAAGAGCAGAACCTTCCTGAGGTTCTCAGGAACGAAGAACTTGCCGGGCATCCGGTTGACATTGCCATCGACTGCTTAGGTGGCGATATGCTGGGTCAGTGCCTTCCTTATGTGAAGTACGGATGCCGCTGGATTGTAATTGCTGCTCTTGCCGGCGCAACGACGCAGATCGACTTGAAAAATCTTTATAAGAAGAACATCCGCATCATCGGAAGCACCCTTCGTTCACGCGCCCCCGAAATGAAAGCGCAGATTCTTGCAAGCCTCGTCTCTGAGATCTGGCCGAAGGTTACGGCGGGCATTATAAAGCCCACGATTCACGCAGTCCTTCCGATAACCGAAACAGAAGCAGCCCACAATATCCTCTACCGCGGAGAAAATGTCGGTAAGGTAGTGCTGAAAGTTTTGTGATGATTAACGCATTGTTAAAGCGAAAATGCAAATTGAGTGCGTCTTCCGCAACCATAAAAACCACGGCCCTTGCCGTGGTTTTTATAATGCCTTATGGGGGGAAGAACAGGATGATTGACAATTATGGCTGAAAATGGTAGAGTATTGGCGCTGAAACGACACGGAAAAGAAGTGGTTTTATGGAAAAACTCAAGACACCCAGGCAGATCAACTCTCTGGCGCTGCTGCTGGCTGTAACCTATATGATCAGTTACATCACCCGCATCAATTTCGGTGGTGTGGTGTCTGCAATGACAACGGCAACCGGCTATAGCAAAAGTATGCTGTCTATGTCGATTACCGGCAGCTTTATTACATACGGAGTGGGTCAGATTCTCTGCGGTATTATGGGCGACCGGATTTCTCCCAAGAGGATGATTTCCATTGGACTTGTGATGACCGTGTGTATGAACTGCCTGATTCCGCTTTGCCAAAATCCGTGGCAGATGCTGGGCGTTTGGTGTGTCAACGGCTTTGCACAGGCCTTTATGTGGCCGCCCATTGTGCGAATGATGTCCTCGTTGCTGGATGCTGACGACTATAAGCGCACGGTGACAAAGGTATCTTGGGGCAGCTCCATCGGTACAATCCTGATATACCTGCTTTCTCCGGTGGCCATTATGACCGTGGGGTGGAAGGGCGTGTTCTTCGGCGCAGCGATTCTGGGCGTACTGATGCTGATTCTTTGGAACTGGAAAGCCATCGATGTTCAGCCTGCTAATGACAAGAAAGTACCCAAACCCAAAGGAAACAATAAAATTCTGCTGACCCCGGTTGTGCTGTGCATCATGATTCCCATCATTTTGCAGGGAATGCTCCGGGACGGCATTACGACCTGGATGCCCTCTTTTATTAAGGAAAGCTTCCATCTGGGCGACGAGATATCCATTCTCACCGGCGTCCTGCTGCCGGTTTTCAGTATTTCCTGCTTCCAATTTACCACCTGGCTATACCGAAAGAAAATCCAAAATCCCCTCACCGCATCAGCGCTGTTGTTTGGCGTTGGCGGCGTGGCAGCGTTGGCACTGTATTTTCTCAGTCAGGGAAGCGCTGTGGCATCTGTGGTGTTGTCTGCGACTTTGACCGGCGCAATGCACGGCGTGAATCTGCTTTTGATTTGTATGGTGCCGCAGTATTTTGAAAGGTATGGTAACATCTCCACTGTTTCCGGCGTTCTCAACGCCTGCACCTACATCGGCAGCGCCTTGTCCACCTACGGCATTGCCGCCCTCTCGGAGGTCATTGGCTGGCAAAGCACAATCTTTGTGTGGTTCTGCGTTACCATAGTCGGTGCTCTGGTGTGTATCCTGTGCGCAAAACCCTGGAAGAAGAAATTTATGGAAGAAGCATAATAAAGCGGAACAACCCGGAAAGTAAGGAAACGCTGATCTTCCGCTGACTAAGGAATAATACAGACCCCCCGGTTTCTTGCATCTGTCAAGGAAAAGTAGACACTGGAAAACACCATAGTTTTAGAAGCCCAGTTTGGTCTTGTACTGAACTGGGCTTTTATAGCCCAAAGCGGCCGCAGGTCGCTCGTAATTATAGTAATGAACATACTCGTCAAGAAGTTTTGGGACGTCCTTAGCGGTCGCCAGACCGAAGTCAAGGAACAATTCTTCCTTTATCCAGCCGTTAATGGCTTCATAAGCAGCTGCCTGTCCTGCTCATAACGATTTGGCTTACCTTGCCGTCCTCTCCAACGATAGTAGCCGGATTTACTGACACCCATGATTTCACACAGAAATACAACAGGATATTTTTCTCTTAGTGTTTCGATGATTTCATACTCTTGTCTGGTCTGGTAACGAACACCTTGTTTGCACCAACTCCTTCCACCCAGTATCCTTTTTTTAACCGTTCATTTTCAATTTCTAGTTTGGCCACTATAAGCCGTAGTCTTTCTAACTCAGAAAGTTTCTTGCTGGTATGCAGTGCTGCAAATGGATTTCCGGGATGCCCTTTGGGAATAAATGCAGATTCTCCTTCTGCAATATACTCCTTCACCCACCTGCAGATCACGCTCCTATCTGCGGTATATTCTCTTTCCAACGTTCGTACTGAGATATGTTCGTCCAGATGTTTATGTACAATCTCCGACTTCTGTTCTGGTGTCCATACTCGCTTTTTCTGTCCTTTTCTCATTGTGCCCACCTCCATCCGTATTTTAGCATAAAGAAAAGGTAGACAACATGGTGGTTTTCCATGTGTCTACCTTTATCTTACAAATTCAGGCCTTTGCCGTGGTTTTTTTATAAGAATGGAAGAGAGGCCTATATTTTTGAAGAATATGCACCAAAAACAAGGTGATTATGCAGCATCTATATTGGCTTGTGCGCCCCCAAAACCTAAGAAATTAACAAATATTATAAGAATTTCCAAAATAATTTTTTGATGTGTTGAAATTTTATTGCTGTTGTGTTATAATACCATATAATTTACAGTAAAACCAAACCAATACCCTTTTGTAGACAGCTGAAGAATACGAAATCACGGAAACTTAGCACCAGTTGACAGCGATGCGCATATCTTGCCTGATAATCAGTGAAAGGGCTGGAATTACTGAAGAAAGGACAGAAAGTATGAATTCCAAAACCTTATTTTATATTTTTAAGCGCATTCTTCTGGCGCTTTTGACGGTATGGATCGTAATTACCATCACCTTTTTTGCCACACGGGCAATCCCCGGTGACCCCTTCGCAAGAGAAGGTAAGGCGCTGCCACCCCAGGCGCTGGCTGCTATGCAGGAAAAATTTGGCCTAAACAAGCCGGCGGGTGAGCAATATGTCGATTATCTGAAGGACATTGTAACCGAGCTGGACTTCGGTATGAGCCTGAAGAAGGATGGTCGTTCTGTCTGGAGCATTATCACTGACGGTATGGAAGTATCCATCCAACTGGGATTGATGGCAGCTGCGGTTGCTGTGGTATTTGGTGTGATATTGGGATCGGTTGCGGCGTTGCGGCGCAACAAGTTCCTGGATAAGATTATTATGGTCTTTACCACAGCGTTTGTTTCAATGCCATCGTTTATTGTGGGAACGATACTGCTTTTGGTGTTTTCACAGATGCTCCAATGGTTCCCAGCCAACGGAACAACCTGGAAGGGTCTGGTGCTGCCTGTCATCACGCTGGCAATGTATCCTATGGCATATATTACCCGTCTGACCCGCAGCTCTATGCTGGATGTTTTGGGTCAGGATTATATCCGTACAGCACGGGCCAAGGGCGTTTCTGCACCGATGGTTATCTTTGGTCATGCGCTGAAGAACTCTTTGATTCCGGTTATTACATACTTGGGACCGATGCTGGCATACATTGTCACCGGTTCTTTGGTGGTGGAGCAGATTTTTGCTGTTCCCGGCATCGGCAGAGCTTTCGTCAGCAGTATTACAAACCGTGACTATCCCCTGATTATGGGTACCACCATTGTGCTGGCAACCCTGATCGTTATTATGAATCTGATCAGCGACATTATGTATAAGGTCGTGGATCCCAGAATCACTTTGGAGTAAGGAGGAATCCTTGTTGAAAAAGAAAAAACTCTTGAGCATGCACATCAATGTGGATGACCTCATTCCTGAAAACAAACCGCTGACCGCTGCGGATTTTGAAGCTGCTTCCGATGAAGAAAAGCAATATATGGTTCAAATGCGCCCCTCCACCACCTTTTTTAAGGATGGCGTGAAGCGGCTGTGGAAGAATAAAATTGCGATTATCAGCTTCTTTATTATTGTAGTAGTGACGCTGACTGCTATTATTCTCCCTATGTTCTGGCCTTATACCTATGACCAGTGTCTGGGCGACTATAACTACTATGGCTCCCGTGACCCCAGCTTCAATAACCTGAAGCCCTTTGAGTATTGCGAAACCGAAAGACAATGGCAGGCGGAAGGCCGCTTTGTAATGCCCCATATTATGGGCACTGACGATGCCGGCCGTGATACCTTTATCCGTGTTGTGTTCGGCACCCGCATTTCCCTTATGGTGGGCTTCTTTGCCAGCTTGATTGTTCTGGTTATCGGTATGACGGTTGGCTCTATCTCCGGTTATTTGGGCGGCAAGGTGGATATGATTATTATGCGGGTGGTAGATATTATCTATTCTCTGCCGGATACCCTGATGGTTATTTTGCTGTCAGCTACCTTGGGTGCTGCACTGGAAGGCGTTATTAAGAATACACTATTAGAAGACCTGGGCGTCAATATGATCAGCCTGTTTGTGGTCTTTGCGTTGCTGTACTGGGTCTCTATGGCTCGCTTGATTCGTGGACAGATTCTCTCCCTGCGTGAGCAGGAGTATGTTCTGGCTGCCAAGGCAGCTGGCGCAAAGTCCGGTTGGGTGATCCGCAAGCATCTGATTCCCAACTGCATCAGCGTGATTATTATTTCCACTGCTCTGCAGATTCCCAATGCTATTTTTACTGAGAGCTATCTGAGCTTCCTGGGTCTGGGTGTCAATGCCCCTATGCCCAGTCTGGGTTCACTGGCCTCCGATGCCCGTTACGCCGGCAATCTGGTGGCAAACCCCTGGCCGCTGGTGTTCCCTGCAATTGCCATCGCTTTGGTGGTACTGTCTTTGAACCTGTTTGGCGACGGCCTGCGGGACGCTTTTGACCCCAAGATGAAGAACTAAGGAAGGAGAAACCGATCATGGCATTACTTGAAGTGCGGGATCTGCACACAGCATTTACAACACCGGCAGGTACCGTCAACGCAGTTAACGGCGTCTCCTTTAATCTGGATCACGGCAAGGTGCTGGGCATTGTGGGTGAGTCCGGCTCCGGCAAGTCTGTGACTGCTTACTCCATTATGCAAATTTTGGAGAAGAACGGTAAGATTGTCGGCGGTTCCGTCAAGGTAGACGGACAGGAGCTGGTTGGTGCCGGCGAAAAAGTGATGAAAACCATTCGCGGCAACAAGATCTCCATCATTTTCCAAGATCCTATGACCTCCCTGAACCCCACTTATACCGTGGGTCATCAGCTGGTGGAGGCAATTACGTTACATACCAACCGTAATAGAAAGCAAGCCTGGGAACGGGCTGTGGAAATGCTTCGGCTGGTCAACGTCAACGATCCGGAAAAGCGGATGAAGCAGTATCCCTTTGAATTCTCCGGCGGTATGCGCCAGAGAGTTATGATTGCAATGGCGCTGGCCTGTGAGCCGGATATCCTGATTGCCGACGAGCCCACTACCGCATTGGATGTGACCATCCAGGCGCAGATTCTGGAGCTGATGCAAAGCCTCCAGAAGGAGCTGGGCATGGCGATTATTATGATTACCCATGACTTGGGAGTTGTGGCGCAGCTGTGCGACGAAGTGATTGTTATGTATGCCGGCTCCATTTGTGAGCAGGGCACTGCAGATGAGATTTTCTACAATCCTCGCCATGAGTATACGAAGGGACTGATTCGTTCCATTCCCACTGTTGACAATGACGATGAGAAGCTGGAACCCATCACCGGTACCCCCATTGATCTTTTGAACATGCCCGCCGGCTGCCCCTTTGCACCCCGATGCGCCAATGCAATGAAGATTTGTATGCACCAGCGTTGCGAACGGATGCTGATCAATGAAGACCATGCAGCCGCCTGTTGGATGAATGTAAAGCAGGAATTTGCAGAAGCTGCGAAAGGCGGTGAGGAACAGTGAACGAATTTGAGAATCTTGTAGTAGTCCAGAACCTGAAGCAATATTTTCCCATCAAGACAGGTGTCATGACAACTACCCCCCTGAAAGCGGTGGACGATGTGTCCTTTGCTATCCGGAAAGGTGAGACACTGGGCCTCGTCGGCGAATCCGGCTGTGGTAAGACCACTGTTGGCCGTACCATTTTGCACTTGTATAAGCCCACTGACGGTGAAATCTGGTTTAAGGGCAAGGAAATCAAGACGAAGGCAGATCTGAAGGATTACCGGCGTCAGACAGCTATGGTGTTTCAGGATCCCTATTCTTCCCTGAACCCCCGTATGACGGTTTCCGACATTATTGGTGAGCCTTTGGACATCCACAAGATGTACGCAAACAAGCAGGAGCGAAAGGAAAAGATTCTGGAGCTGATGAACAGCGTGGGTCTGAACTCCGAACATGCCAACCGGTATGCTCACGAATTTTCCGGCGGTCAGCGTCAGAGAATCGGTATCGCCCGTGCATTGGCTACCAGCCCTGAGTTTGTGGTCTGTGACGAGCCTGTTTCCGCTTTGGACGTTTCCATCCAGGCGCAGGTCATCAATATGTTTGATGAGCTTCAGCAGGAAATGGGTCTGACCTATTTGTTTATTGCCCATGACCTTTTGGTTGTGCGGCATATTTCCGACCGGATTGCCGTTATGTATCTTGGCAAGATGGTGGAGCTGGCGGATGCCAAGGAAATCTATGATCATCCGTTGCATCCCTATTCCAAGAGCCTGATGTCCGCTGTGCCGGTACCGAATCCCAAGATTGCCCGCGCCAACAAGCGCGTGGTTCTTACGGGCGATATCCCCAGCCCTCTGAATGCGCCTTCCGGTTGTCCTTTCCGGACACGCTGCGCTTATGCCTGTGATGCTTGTGCAGAGGCAATGCCCGAGCTGAAGGAAGTGTCCCCCGGTCACTTTGTGGCTTGCCACCGCACGGAGGAAATCAATTAAAGCATTACCCCCATCCCTTTGTTTCAACTCCGCGTTTCAGTTTGCCGTACTGGAACAGGATTTGAATATAAATCCAAAATCTATTATGAAGAAAGGAAAATGTAAAAATGAAAAAACTGTTTGCAATGCTTCTGGCAGTTGTGATGGTTCTGTCTATGGCTGCTTGTGCTGGTAGCAATACTACTACTCCCGCTGGCAGCGATGACTCCACTGCTTCTGTCAAGCCCACTACTGTTGCTGAGAAGGCTGCTGCTGAGGCTGAAATTCGTAATGCTATTAGCCTGCTGCTGGACCGCAACTACATTGTTGACCAGATCTCCCAGGCTGGCGAAAAGCCCGCCAACACCTTCGTTGCTGACGGCATGGCCGACATCAACGGTAACTTCGCACTGAACTCCAACGGCGGCAATGGCTACTTCTCCGTCGATAAGGCAAAGTACGAAGAGAATGTTAAGGCTGGTCTGGAAGTTCTGAAGAAGTACTATGACTTCAAGGACGGCAAGCTGGTTGGCTTCCCCAAGCTGACTTATATCTACAACACCAGCGACGGCCACAAGAAGATCGCTGAGTACATCCAGTCCACTCTGGCTAAGTTCGGCATCGAGATGACCCTGGAGAACCAGGAATGGAATACCTTCCTGGATACCCGTAAGCAGGGCAACTACTCTGTGGCACGTAACGGTTGGGTTGCTGACTACACCGACCCCATCTGCTTCCTGGATATGTGGGTGAGCGGTTCCGGCAACAACGACGTTCAGTTCGGTAAGGGCGACCACGAGAAGCTGGCTATCTACAACCTGGATCTGACTTCCTACGGCTACGAGACCAAGGTTACCAACGGCACTTGGGCTGAGACCTATGATGTTCTGATTGCTACCATCAAGTCCTGCACCAACTCCGAGACCCGCTTCAAGCTGATGCACATGGCAGAAGATATGCTGATGACTACCGGCTGTCTGACCCCCATCTACTACTACACCGACCTGTACATGATCGATGATTCCGTGAAGGGCTTCTACTCCATCCCTCTGGGCTACAAGTACTTCCACAACACCACCATCGCTGGCAAGAACAGCATCTCCGTCTGCCTGGCTTCCGAGCCCGACTCTCTGGATCCTGCTAAGAACTCTGCAGTTGATGGCGCTACTATGCTGGTTCACCTGTTCGCAGGTCTGGCAAAGTGGACACAGACCGCTGATGGCAAGCAGCAGGTTGTTGCTGACTGTGCTACCGAGCTGGTTGAAGGCGTTAAGAACGAGGACGGCACTGTTACTTACACCTACACCCTGAAGGACGGCCTGAAGTGGTCCGACGGTCAGGCATTGACCGCTAAGGACTTCGAGTTCGCATGGAAGCGCGCTGCTTCTGCTGAACTGGGCGCTGACTACGGCTACATGTTCGAAGTTGTTAAGGGCTACGGCACCGAGAACAAGGAAGACCTGGCTGTTAAGGCTTTGGACGACAAGACTCTGGAAGTCACCCTGGCTAACGAGATCGCTTACTGGGATGAGCTGCTGGCATTCCCCACCTACTTCCCCGTTCGTGAGGATGTCGTTGCTAACGAGTCCTGGGCAACCGATCCCTCCACTTATGTTTGCAACGGTGCTTACACCATGACCGCTTGGGAGCATGACTCTGTCATCACTCTGACCAAGAACGAGAACTACTACGGCGCTGCTGACATCACCATGGGTGAGGTTAAGTGCTACCTGTCTGACGATGCCACCAATATGCTGGCTAACTTCAGAAACGGCGACTGGCAGCTGATCGATGACGTTCCCACTGCTGAGATTCAGAGCCTGAAGAGCGATCCCGAGTTCGTTATCGCTGGCCAGATCGGCACCTACTATGTCTGCTGGAACATCAACGAGTCCCTGCTGCCTGCATAAGCAAACTCTGTTCTTCCGCTGACTAAGGAATAATACAGACCCCCGGTTTCTTCGGAAGCCGGGGGTTTTTGTAGTGATGCAAGTCAGGAAAAGAAGGCAAAACGGGGCAATCCGGCGGTTTTTTCTTGCAATTTTACGGCTATGTGGTATGATAAAAGAAAAGGAGGGCTATCCGATGGCAAAAGAACAATTATCAAGTGCGCTGTCCAATCGTATGGAGCAGGAAAAGGCAACACGCAATTTTTTAGACCATTCCTGCCACGATTCACAGGCCATTCGCCGACTTGGCGTTGACGACCCTGATCAGGTTTGGCGTCCCAACTTCGCCAAGGACATCGACAGAATTTTGTACAGTCCTTATTACAACCGCTACACCGATAAAACACAGGTTTTTTCTTTGACGAAAAACGACGATATTACGCGCCGCAGCCTGCATGTGCAGCTGGTGTCCCGGATTGCCAGAACCATCGGCAGGGCATTGAACCTGAATCTGGATTTGATTGAGGCCATCGCTTTGGGTCACGATATCGGTCACACACCCTTTGCCCACTGCGGCGAGGTGTATCTCAATGAGCTGTATAACAGCCATACCGGCCGATTCTTCAATCACAATATTCATTCTGCCCGGGTGCTGGACAAAATTTTCCCCCTGGATTTGGCATTGCAAACCCTGTCCGGTATTGCCGGCCACAACGGTGAAATTGAGCTTGCGGAGTATCATCCCGTTCCGATGACTTCTTTTGAGGAGTTTGAGGCTGAACTGGAAAAGGCTTATACCATCCCCGGTTATGCCAATAAAATCCAGCCCAATACGCTGGAGGGCAATGTGGTGCGTATTTCTGATATTATTGCCTATCTGGGCAAGGACCGGCAGGATGCGGCCAGCATTCAGATGGTGGACGACCGGCTGTTCTCGGATTCCATCATCGGCACCGTCAATTCGGAGATTATCAACAACCTGGTGGTCAACATCATTGAAAACAGCTATGGTCACGATTACATCAAGCTGGACGAGGAACATTTCAAGGCAGTGCAGTCCTATAAGAAGGAAAACTATGCCATGATTTATGCCAATGAGCCGGGCAGAGCCATTCTCAATCGGGTGGTCAAGCCGATGATGCAGGAAATCTATGAGCAGCTGCTGGATGATTTGGTGCAGGATAAGCAGAATTCTCCCATTTTGCTTCACCATGTAGACTATGTAAATCGCACGCGCTATTCCCGCTCTGTGCGCTACGGCAAAACAGAGCCGAATCAGATTGTGGTGGATTACATTGCAAGTATGACAGATGATTACCTCATTGATTTGCACCGCTATTTGTTCCCTAACAGCAACTACTATGTGGAATATACCGGGTATTTCAATGACCTGTATGAACAGCGCAATCGTTTAAGCGGACAGCTCTCTATGGATGAGCCGGTCTGATATATAGATTAGGGATTTGGAGGAAAGAAAAATGAAAAAACTAACAGCATTGTTTCTGGTACTGACACTGCTGCTCGGACTGGTAGCTTGCTCCGGTACACCGGAAAATACAGAGAATTCTTTGGATATTTGGCAGGGCGTCACCGGTGACACGCTGGAGCTGAAGGTAAGCGGTCAAGATATGGTTGCCACCTTACACAAGGATGGATCTGTGGTTCTTGCCGGGGCTTTGGAAGAGGACGATTATCGCGAAGCGGCAGATTTTAATGAGCGGTATCAGGAATATGAGGCGCAACTGGCTTACACGAACTGCTATTACGGCACCTACAAGGCAGAAAATGGGCAGATTGTTTTGTCCTGCGGCGCAGCAACCTTCCGCCGCATTATTGTGAAGGGCAAGGATGCGGAAGCCTTTAAGGAAGCCTTTATTGCAGACAAGAAGGCAGAAGACCCCTCTATGGACGGCAAAGTTGACGAAGTATTTGATAAGGGTATTGTGGTCAGCAGCGATGAGGGAACACAGACAATCAAAGGAACCCTTGCCGGCAAGGAATTGAAGCTCCAGTCTGTGCAGGTTCATACCAAGGACGGCAAGCTGCAGAGTGAGTCCGTTATGCGGGACGATGGCTCCTACACAAACACATTGTACACAGATGACGGCAAGGAAATCCGGGAGTATAATGCAGACAATGTCTGCGTGCAGAAGACCCTGTACGGTTCGGATGATGCGATTATCTATGTGGAAAAGACCGTTTCCGATGAAGAGGGGAACTCCACCACTACCCGGACGGATGCAAGCGGCAATGTTACCTATAAGCAAGAACGCCTGACTGAGGAGTACGATGGCGGCAAGCGAGTTATTCAGCGCCGTACCGAGAACGGTGTCGTTACCTGGAGTGACATTGTTGATGCGGAGGATGATGGCCTGTCCATTTGGACTTATTATGAGCTCAGCGGCGAAACCGAGATAAACTCCGTGTCCGTTACCGGTGGCGTCAACGACAATGAGTTCAGTTCGCACAAGGTGACCAACAATGGTGTTTTGACCGAATATCAGTGCCATCGTTATTACGCAGAAGGGGACGTATACTACCGTCAAGTCACCTATGTCAGCGACGCTGATGTCTTTGCTATCAGAACGCAATTCCGCGATGGCGGCGAAAATGACGCGGAAATCCCTGCTGCGGACTATATTCACGGGGAGTGGGAACGGTATTCCTAAGCTCGCATATTTTTCAGGGCTGTGGCAGCTTTGCCACAGCCCTGTTTCTGCGTTTAAGGCGCTTTCTTTGAAAAATTTGGGAAATTGCACGGATATGCAGGGAAAAACTTATGCGATATGTCTATGGAAACCGGAAGCAAAACATAGTATAATAGCAGGACACAAAGGAACAACAAGGCTTTTCCGGTTGCATTATTGTGTAATTGGTGGTATAATGCAAGGCGTGATTCGTTATATAAGAAAAAGAGAAAGAAAAAGAGCGGCTGATGAGGACGGCCGTTTCATATTAAGCTGATGAGGACAGCTTAAGCACAAAGAAAAAGAGGAAAAGTATCATGCAAAAAAAGAGAACGCTCCGCGGTATTAAAAGCTTGATACGAGGCATCGAAGGTTTACTGGAAATTGTAATTATGATGGCGATGTATTATTGCATTTTCCGTCTGGGTTATGATTCTGATTTGTTTCCCCGTTATTTGGGATACGGCAAATATGTTCTGTGTGGCCTCTATGCCTTGATGACGACCGTGCTGTTTTTCGGTATGGACGGTTTCAAGTTTGGATACCTACGCAATGGGGATGTGCTGGTTTCCCAGCTGATTTCCATTCTCATCTCCAATTTCATCACATTTTGGCAGTTGTGCCTGATTGCCAACCAGGTTATTTCTCCTGTTCCAATGCTGGTATTGACGGCTGGTGAGGCGGTGGTGGCACTGGTTTGTACAGTCGTCTATGCGGCAGTATACCATCGGCTCTACGTCCCCAAGGATATGGTGATGATTTTGGGTCGCGATGAGGCAGTAACGCTGAAATTCAAGATGGAGACCCGCCCGGATAAGTATCGGATTGTCAAGCTGATTTCCGTGGACGAAGGGCTGGACAGCATCTGCAAGCAGATTGTGAATTATGATGCGGTTATCATCAATGATGTACCTTCTCAGATTCGCAATGACCTGCTGAAGTTCTGCTATCGCAACCGAATCCGCACCTATTTGACGCCGAAGGTAACGGATATTGTGGTTCGCGGCGCAGAATCCATCAATCTGTTCGATACGCCGTTGCTGCTGGTGAAAGGCGCCGGCTTGACTCCGGTGCAGAGCCGCGTGAAGCGGTTGATGGATTTGCTGATTGCTACCATTATGATGATTCCGGCAACGCCGATTATGCTTGTGGTGGCTCTGGCTATTAAACTGGAGGACGGCGGCCCTGTATTTTTTCGGCAGGATCGGGTTTCTCTGGACGGCAAGGTGTTCAAGATTCTCAAGTTCCGCAGTATGATTGTGGATGCGGAAAAGGATGGAAAATCCATTCCCGCCACCGGAAAAGACCCCAGAATTACCAAGGTTGGCCGGTTTACACGGGCAACCCGTATTGATGAACTGCCCCAGCTGCTGAATATCATCAAGGGTGATATGAGCGTGGTCGGTCCCCGACCGGAGCGCCCGGAGCACATGGAAAAGTACGGCAAGGATGTGCCGGAGTTTGTTTTCCGCAGCAAGGTAAAGGGCGGCTTGACCGGCTATGCCCAGATTTACGGCAAATACAATACATCTCCATACGATAAGCTTCGTCTGGATATGATGTATATTGAAAATTACTCCATTATGCTGGATATCAAGCTGATTCTGCTGACATTGCGAATTATGCTCAGCAAGGAAAGCACAGAGGGCTTCGATGAAGCAGAGCGGCTGGAGCAGGAATCTGCACAGGCGCTGCAGCAGATGCAGGAAGAAGCGGAGCAAGGTAAATAAGCAAAAAAAGCTCATCCCAAGCGGGATGAGCTTTTTTGCGACCCAAATGGGAAGAAGAGAATGGCGATCGTGCAAATGTCCTATAAATAAAGACATACTGACGAAAACTGTTCTCTAGCTGTGGATATAACAGGGAATTGTGCAGTACGGATAGAAAAAGGGGAGGAAGACGAAAATTATTCCAACATTTTGACCACGAGAAGTTGGAGAGATTTTTGGTTTAAAAGCGGATTTTAGGTAAAAAATGTAACATAACCATCTTTCATTTATCCAACAGGGAAGATGAAAAGCCAGTTCTGTTGTTGTAGCTGCGGCAGAATATATCGTTTGCGAAAGGGAAAGATAATGAAAATGAAGAAGTTTGTTGCATTTTTGCTTGCTGTTTGCTTGTTTTGTTCGCTGACCGCCTGTGCCGGTGCAGGAGGAGAGGACCCTGCCGGCAGTGCTTATGTTGACCCATACGCCAAGTACGAAGCAGGCTCTGACGAGTTGTACCGCGCCGTATATGATGACATTCTCGGCGAGTTTTACGCCGCCTATCAGGCAGCAAAAGCGGAAACCAATGTCTCCAAGCGCCACGCGCTGATGGCCATCGCAGAAGCGAAAATGCTGTCTGCAGGCGTTTTCCTGCCCACTACCTCCAAGGGCGGCAACTATGCCCTTACAAGGGTTGCACCTTATACCAACACGCCTGTTTTGTGGGGGAATGATTCCTTTCGATTTCACGACCGTATCGTTGTAACGGAGCCTATCAAGGCTGAGGATTACAAGGCAATGAAAACCGGGTGGCAGGAGAAACTGGGAACCGGCAAGTATGAAGCCTGGGTCAGGCAGTATCTGACCGGCAAGGGCTACACCATCAAAAATACGCTAAATGTGCATTTTAATGCCGACCCCGAGAGCTGGGATGTCTTGGCTACCTCCAACACAGCAGATTCCGAGATTTTGGTTCAGACCTATGACGGACTGTATGAGTATGATATGGAGAAAAACCTGCAGCCGGCTCTGGCGGAGAGCTACACCGTTTCCGAAGATGGCTTGACCTACACCTTCAAAATCCGCCAGGGTGTCAAGTGGGTTGACAATCAAGGCCGTGCCATTGCGGATGTGAAAGCTGACGACTTTGTTGCAGGTATGCAGCACATGATGGATGTCAAGGGAGGCCTGGAGCATTTGGTTGACGGGCTGATTGTTGGCGCAACAGAGTATATTGCCGGGGAAGTTACCAATTTCTCCGAGGTTGGTGTGAAAGCGGTGGATGACCGCACACTGGTTTACACTTTAACTGCTCCGACCTCCTACTTTATAACAATGTTGGGCTACGGTGTATTTGCGCCTATGAGCCGCTCCTTCTATGAATCTATGGGCGGCAAGTTCGGCACTGCATTTGACAGCACTTCTGACGCCTATAAGTACGGCAAGGGCATTGACTCCATTGCTTATTGCGGCCCGTTCACCATCACCGGCTTCACTTCCAATAATTCCATTGTTTGTCAAGAGAATACCGCCTACTGGAACAAGGGCGGCAACAACATCAAAAAACTGACCTTCCTGTATACTGATGGCTCCGATGAGCAGGGAATGTATAATGATTTTAAGACAGGCAAGATTGACGGCTTGGGATTGACGGAAGCCCGTACCGAGATGGCAAAAAAGGATGGCAGCTTCGACACCTACGCATACGTCTCCGATACGGGCGCTACCACCTACTGTGGCTTCTTCAATGTCCGGCGTGAAGCTTTTGCGAATTTCAATGATGCAGCTGTCGGGGTCAGTCCCAAGACGGACCTGCAAAAAATTCGCACCGGTGCAGCGATGCTGAACAGAAACTTTCGTCTGGCACTGGCGATGTCCATTGACCGCGGCACTTATAATGCGCAGTCCGTTGGCGAAGACCTGAAATACAATTCCTTGACAAATTCCTACACTCCAGGTACCTTTGTGTTTCTGACGGAGGATACCACCGTTTCCATCAATGGTACGGAAAAGACCTTCCCAAAGGGGACAATGTATGGTGAAATCCTGCAGGCTCAGCTGGATGCGGACAAGATACCGCTGAAGGTATGGAATGGCTCTGCCGGTGTTGGCTTTGATGGCTGGTACAATCCCGACAATACCAAGGCTTATATGGCCAAGGCAATCGAAGAACTGGCCGCGCAGGGTATTGAGATTACCGCAAAGAATCCCATTTACCTGGACATCCCAATGAGAACGGACTCCGCCACCAACACCAATATGAAGCAGGCGATGAAGCAATCCATCGAGACAGCTACCAATGGGCTGATTAAGGTGAACCTGATTGAATACGCAACCCGTGATGATTATTTGAACGCAACCTATTGGTACGGTGCCGGTATTGAGGCAAATTTCGACCTGAACGACGGTTCCGGCTGGGGACCTGACTTCGGTGATCCTCAGACTTATTTGGATACTATGCTACCTGACGGTGCCGGCTATATGACCAAGAGTTTGGGCCTGTTCTAATGGAAGAACATTCTGATGATTGGATACGAGAAGGAGGATGGACGAAAGTCCATCCTTCTGTCTTGCAGGAAATGCTGCCCTCAATATTCTGATAATTTCTGCATTTTTGATAAAACTAGAATACTGAGGACAGTGTTCTCTACAGCCTTTGATAAGGGAACAGCTTTTAATTTCGGGTATCGAAGAAAAGAGATGAGACAATATGACTAAATATTTGATAAGCAGAATCATACGGGCCGTTGTCTCCGTGGTTATTGTTGTTGCTGTTGTTATGGTGATGATTTACTCCTTTCTGGATAAGCAGTCTATTTTTGCAAATGACCCTGTTTTTACCAAACAGAAGAGTAACGGCAAGCAGGTTTATATGATGCAGGAGTGGGAGCGCTACGGCTATTTAGACTATGTGAACTATACGGATTATCTCCAGGAGCTGACGGATAACGGAGCAATCACTTCGGAGCAACGGGATGTTTACAAGAATTTGGGTAAGAACGCTGCCGGAGCCAATGATGGGGCTGCAGAGTATATTCAGAAATTTACGGAGTTCTATCAGAGTCAAGGTTATACTGTGGTGCCGCTGAAGGCGGATACCCGCGCCAACGGTGCGGTTAAAGATGGCGGTCAGCCCAGACTTTACGCTTATAGGGATGTACCGATTCTCAATCGTCTTTGGAATTATTTTTCCGGTCTGTTCAAGGTGGATAATATTCACACGGTAGAGGAGGACGTTGGCGAACGCGGGCTGGAATTTACACTGTACGACCCTGTGTACGGCGGCAATAAATTCTCCCCGGCTATTATGGGTAACGGCACCCATCATAAGTACCTGCTGTATTTTGATAATCAATTCCCTTATATTCACCAGAATCTGCTGAAGGTGAAGCTGGGCATGTCCTATTCTGTGAATAAGGGCATTGATGTTTTCGATACCATGACCCAAAGCCAGGGCTCTTTCGTAAAGTCCACCATTACCTATCCCTCCGGTTGGGCAGAGGATTCGGCGGACGACCTGCATACGGCCACTTATTCTGCCGGTTCTCTGGAGAAGGGCGAACTGAACCAAAAATATTTTGTTGATGACTATACCAGCGTCACCACGGTGAAGTCCGGTATGTCCAAGATGGGCTATTCCTTCGTTATCGGCATTTTGTCTGTTATTCTGGCTTATATGCTGGCCATCCCTGTGGGCATTGCAATGGCACTGAAGAAGGATAAGTTCATGGATAAGCTGGGTACTTTTTATATTATCTTCATTATGGCAGTTCCCAGCCTGGGCTATATTTTCCTGTTCAAAGCTATCGGCTCGTCAGTGGGATTGCCGGCTAAGTTCGATATGCAGAATCCGACCTGGCTGATGTATATTCTGCCTATCGTATCTTTGGCGTTGCCCTCTATTGCAAACCTGATGAAGTGGCTGCGGCGGTATATGATTGACCAAATGAATTCGGACTACGTCAAGTTTGCGCGCAGCGGCGGTCTGTCGGAGCGGGAGATTTTCTCCAAGCATATCCTGAAAAATGCAATTATTCCTATCGTGCACGGTATTCCCGGCAGTATGCTGGGCGCATTGACCGGTGCGATTATTACAGAGCGTGTGTATGTAGTGCCCGGTGTCGGTAATTTGCTGACCACGGCCATTAACAGCTACGATAACGGTGTTATTGTAGGCGTTACGCTGTTCTATGCGTTGCTGTCGGTCACATCTGTCATTCTGGGTGACATTTTGATGTCTATGGTTGACCCCAGAATATCCTTCACGGCGAAAGCGAGGTAACGGTATGGAAAAGCTTCATAACCTGGAACATCTGAATATGTCCGACGAAGAACTGTTTTCCATGGCAGACCGGGACGAGCTGGCATCCGAGCGCATTACCGCACCTCGTTATTCCTATTGGCAGTCTGTTTTCCGTGTATTCTTCAAGAAAAAGATTAACATTATTGCGCTGGGTCTTCTGGCTGTGATGCTGATATTCATCTATGTATACCCGATGGCCATCGGCTACGATGCAAGTGTAGATCCCTATGTGAACCTAATGGACAGCTCTACGAAGCACCTGCCTCCCTGGGCGGCCTTCGACCGCTTTGGATTCCAGCTGAAGTGGATTTTGGGTGCCGGCAAGTCCGGCGAATCCACCTTCGATGCCATCTGGTACGGTTCCCGCATTTCTGTGACCCTGGCACTGGTTTGCGCCGCCATCAATATGACCGTTGGCGTGGTTATCGGTGCACTTTGGGGCTTCTCCAAAAAAGTGGATGTGTTTATGACGGAGGTCTACAACATCATCGCCAATGTTCCCTATATTTTGCTGATTTCTGTTATCGTTTTGATTATGTCGGCCAGCTTTTGGGCAATGGTCTTTGCGCTAACAGTCACAGGCTGGATTGGCATCGCGTATTTTATCCGAACGCAGGTTATCATCATCCGTGACCGGGAGTACAATTTGGCTTCCCGGTGCTTGGGTACGCCTGTTACACGGATTGCCATGAAAAACATTTTGCCCTTTATGACCTCCGTTATTGTGACGCTGGTCGCTGCGGAAATTCCTTCTTATATTTCCTATGAGGTTTTTCTGTCCTATATCGGTATGGGGCTGAAGGATATGTCCCTGGGCAAACTGATTGAGGATGCCCAGAGCGCAATGGTTACGCCCGGCTGGGAATTTGAATTCTGGAGCCCGGTGGCAGTTGCTTCCATTATTGCAGTGGTGTTGTATTTGGTCGGTCAGAATTTGGGCGACGCATCCGACCCCAGAACACATATGTAAGGGGGTTGCACGATGGAAGAGAAAAAAGTATTATTGTCCATTAATGATTTGGAAGTAAAATTCCGCGTTCGTGGCAGAATTTTGACCGCTATTCGCGGTGTGAACCTTGACATTTACGAGAATGAATCCATTGCCATCGTTGGCGAGTCTGGTTCTGGTAAGTCCGTCTTTACAAAGACCTTTGCCGGTATGCTGGATTCCAATGGTTTCATCAGCAATGGTAACATCATTTTCAGCGATGAGGAGCTGGCAGACACTTCTGTGCGTATGGGCTCCTCTGACTGGAAACAGGTGCGTCGTGCACACAATCAGCTGAACCGCTATTCCAAGTTGGAGCTGGGTGCGGATATTTACCGCCAGATGCTGGAATTGGATGCAAAAATGAAGGAAAGAAGCACGATGAGTGCCGAGGAAGAGAAGCAGTGGAATGATACCATTGCGGACCTGACCTTCCGTAAGGTGGAAGCGTCCAACCTGAAGCTGACCGTTGATCCCAAGGAAAAAGCGCGGATTAAGGAGCTTTCGGTCCAAATTGCGGACTTGGAAAAGCAGATCAAGAATGCTGAGGCAGCGAAGGCTGCGCAGATTAAGGCGCACGCCAGTGCCGCACGGCAGGATAAAGCCTGGCAGGCGGAGTGCGCAGCACGCAGAGCGGAGCTGAAATCGGCTTATACTGCTGCGATTGCTGGTGAGATCTCTGAGGAAACCATTGCCCGCAATGAGATTTTGGCGAAGGAAATTTACCTTTCTGTGGGCAGATTTAGTTACCGCGCCCGTATGCGCAATCTGAGAAAGCTGTTGGGCGCCTTTAAAAAGGCGATGACCCTGGGCATTGACTTGAACAACGAGAGTGAGCGCAATGGCGTGTTTGACACTGTGGTGTTCCGTGTGCGTTATCTGGATGAGACGGAATCAATGCTTCATGGCACCTGCATATTGAATTTGGCTAAAATCCAGTATGCCAACGACTGGACGCAGATCCGCGGTGGCAAGATTGCCACTGTTTTCCAGGATCCGATGACATCTCTGAACCCCATTATTACCATTGGTAAGCAGATTACCTCCGTTATTCTCAAGCACCAGAACTGCTCTGAGGCTGAGGCACGGGAACGGGCACTGATTTTGATGAAGAAGGTTGGCATTCCCAATGCGGAAAACCGCTTTGACGATTACCCCTTCCAGTATTCCGGCGGTATGCGCCAGAGAATCGTTATTGCGATTGCTCTGTCCTGTCAGCCGAAGATTCTGATTTGTGATGAACCGACTACCGCATTGGATGTGACCATTCAGGCTCAAATTTTGCGGTTGCTGAAGTCCCTGCAGAAGGAGTTTGGCTTTACCATCGTGTTCATTACCCACGATTTGGGTGTTGTTGCCAACATTGCAGAGCGGGTTGCAGTTATGTATGCCGGCCAGATTGTGGAGTTGGGCAGTGTAGAGGAGGTATTCTACGATCCTCGTCATCCCTATACCTGGGCGCTGCTGTCCTCTTTGCCGCAGCTGGCACAGAAGAACACCAAGCTCTATTCCATTGCGGGCACGCCGCCTTCTCTGTATAACAAGATAGTGGGCGACCCCTTTGCTCCCAGAAATCCCTATTGTATGAAGATCGATACTCTGATGGATGCACCTATGTTCCAGGTAAGCGAAACACATTTTGCAAAAACCTGGTTGCTGGATCCCAGAGCACCTAAGGCAGAAAAGCCGGAGATTATTCAGGGAATTCACGAAAAGCTTATTCGTGCATTTAATATCTAAGGAGGCAACGACTGTGAGTAGCGAAAAAGTAAAAAATCAGAAGCAGTCCCTCCTGCCTGAGCACGGCCCTATGGATGAAAACGGCAGAGAGATTCTGCTGTCACTGAAAAATGTTGACATTACCTTTGGTAAGGGCGACAATGCTGTGCGCGCGGTTAAGAATGCTTCCTTTGATATTTATAAGGGAGAAACTTTTTCTCTGGTTGGCGAATCCGGTTCCGGTAAGACTACGATTGGTCGGGCTGTTATTCGCGTTAATCCCTGCGCTGCAGGTGAAATCCAGTATAAGGGCGTACCGATCAGCGGGCGGATTCCCCGCCGATTGGATCGGGAGGTTATCCGTAACATTCAGATGGTGTTCCAGGATCCTGCAGCATCTCTGAACGAGCGTGCAACCGTTGATTATATTATTTCTGAAGGTCTGTATAATTTCCATCTTTATACGGATGAGGCAGATCGGGTTGCAAAGGTTGAAAATATGATTGAGCAGGTTGGCTTGCTTCCGGAACACCTGACTCGTTACCCCCATGAATTCTCCGGCGGTCAACGCCAGAGAATCGGCTTGGCTCGTGCAATGGTTATGGAGCCGGAGCTGGTTGTGGCGGACGAGCCGATTTCCGCATTGGATGTGTCCATCCGTGCACAGGTTTTGAATCTGCTGAAGAAATTCCAGCAGGAGCAGGGGACAACCTATCTGTTCATAGCTCACGACTTGTCCATTGTGCGTTTCATTTCTGACCGCATTGCGGTTATTTACAAGGGCGACATCGTGGAAATTGCAACGGCAGAAGAGTTGTTCGACTTCCCGCTTCACCCCTATACCCATTCTTTGATTTCTGCAATTCCCATTCCGGATCCTCAGTTGGAAAAGAACAAGGAGTTGTTCACTTACGACCCCTCTGTTCACGATTACAGTGAGGACAAGCCGGAGCTGACTTGTATTGGACATGACCACTATGTGTTCGGTAACAAGAAGGAAATCGAGGAATATAAGGCAATCCGTGAAAAGAATGTGCCTTTGAAATCCGTTACCATCCGCCAGTCTGGTGAGGTTGCGGCAGAGGAGACGGAAGCAGAGGCTTCCAACGAGCCGATTCTGGATGCTCCAGTCCATGATACAGGAAGCTTCTGGTATAAGCTGTTGTCCTTTATCCTGCCTTTGGTTGGTATTATTGCAAGTTTCATTTTCAGAAGTCATCGTTATTACCGCAATTACAAAGCTTGTATGAAGGGTGCCATAGCTGGTTTGCTAACATTCGGCGCAATTGTGGCTCTGTTCGGCTTGTTGTTGCTTTTGACGATCATATAGCAGTATAAAAAGCCGCCTCTAAAACCCGAAAGGATTTTAGAGGCAGCTGTTTCCTTGGAGGGAATATGAGCAGAAAATCAAGAAGATTTGGAAATTCCCCATTGAGACCGGTTAAGCATATTGAGGTAACGGTCAAAAATAAAAAGCTGCGCTTGGTGCTGATTGTTCTTTTGCTGGCGTTGGGCACGACCTTGATTGCTTCCGGTGTTGTAAGCTGCCTGTCTACAGAACCGGGATGGCAGCAGATTCAGGCCACGGCACGCATAGATGAATCCTGCGCGAGCGAATTTGTATTCGTGTATTTGCTGGGCGAAAATGGTCGGGATCCTAAGATGGAACAGCGGCAGCTTACTCAACTGTATACCCAGGCTACTACGGACGCATTTCAGATTTTCCACGAGGAACGAGAGTTTGATCAGCTGCATAATGTTGCCTGGCTAAATCAGCATCCCAATGAGGAGGCGGAAGTTCCAAAGGCGTTGTACGATGCTTTTGCAACGCTGGAAAAGCATGGTAACCGCAGTTTGTACCTGGCCCCTCTGTACCGGGAATATGTTGGTATGTTCTTGAGCGACAGTGATTCTGTTGCACAAGTTTATGATCCGGGTGCCAGCGAGGAGCAGAACCACTATTTTGAGGAGGTATTGCATTTTACCTCTGATGAAGATGCTGTGAAGCTGATGCTTTTGGGAGAGAACCGGGTAAAGCTTGTTGTCGCTGATGCCTATCTGCAGTTTGCCGCTGAAAATGAAATTGCCTCTTTCATTGATTTTTATTGGATGAAAAACGCGTTTATTGCAGATTATCTGGCGCAAAGATTGCTGGATGGCGGCTATACAAACGGTGCACTTTCCAGCTTTGACGGCTTTGGCAGAAATTTGGATCAAACCCAGCGCAGCTATCAGCTGAATGTTTTTGACCGTGTTGGAGACGATATTTATATGGCTGGCAGTTTGCAATACAAGGAGGCAGGCGCATCCGTTGCTCTTCGGAATTATCCTACCAGCGAGCAGGCAGTTCACCTTTATTACCAATGGGAAGACGGTCGTTACACTTCCTGCCATATTGACCCGGAAGACGGTAGGAGCAAATCTGCTGTCAATGATTTGTTGGGTTATTCCCGCAGCCACAACTGCGCAGAGATTCTTATGCGGATGTGTCCCGTGTATATCGCAGACAGTCTGGATACACAGGATTTGAAGCGGCTGCGTTCCCAGGGCGTGGAGACAGCCTATTGTCAGGATCGTGTGCTTTATACGACCGATGTATTTGTGCAGGTATCCCAGCTGTATGAGCGGGATGGCGTTCAATACACCTGGCAGAGGATCCGTTAAAGAAATAAAAAAGGTAGACAACCGAATAGACTGCTCCTGTAAAAACGGACAATAGACAAAAGGCCCCCTGATGTAGGATAATAACTACATCAGGGGGTGTTGTTATGCAACAAAGAAAATATACACATTTCAGAGAGATCGAGCCTCA
>SVLS01000025.1 GCA_015067835.1 Oscillospiraceae bacterium
TGACATAAAGGAATTGCGCGTAAATCAAGATTCAATGACTTTGATTTTAGCTAATGGAAAAGTACATATAGAGTCTATGGTTCATATGTCTGAAACGCTTGCTAACAAGATAGATCAAGCGATAAATTAAAACGATACCCCTTAAAATTTTGTATCAAAATTAGGGTTATTAGCCAATAAAAAACCACCCCAGCGGGGTGGTTTTCTTATTGACTTCCGGGGGAATGCATATATCATTGAAATGAATGCAAAGATGTGTTATACTGAATCTTAAAGAAGCCGGGACCCGGTGAATATGATATTATGGAGCGACAATGAAAAATACAGTTTACATAGAGGTTACCACAACCGATCCAACCTTTAATTTGGCATTGGAGGAATATGTGTTTGAGCAGATGCCCCGGGAGAATCAGTATTTTATTACCTGGCAAAACGATAACGCGATTATCGTGGGACGGCATCAGAACACAGAAACGGAAATCAATGAGGAATTTGTGCGGGAAAAGAACATTAAGGTTGTGCGCCGACTGTCCGGCGGCGGTGCAGTGTATCACGATTTGGGCAATCTGAATTTTACCTTTATTGCAGATGCCGAGCCGGGGCAGAAGGTGGATCTGCATAAATTTTGCCAGCCGATTGCGGATACATTAAGAGCACTTGGAGCCAATGCTTCCGTGAATGGCAGAAATGATATTCTTGTCGATGACAAGAAGGTTTCGGGAAATGCGCAGTATGTCCGGCAGGGGAGAGTGATGCATCACGGCACCATTCTTTTTGATTCGGATATGTCGGTACTTTCTCAGGCGCTTCTTCCACATCCTGAGAAGATGAAGGGAAAAGGCGTAAAGTCCGTGCGCAGCCGTGTGACTAATGTACGGCCTTCCTTGAGCCAAGATATGACGATGGAGGAATTCCGCAGAGCCCTCGCCAGCTCGCTGATGAAAAACGGTTTTGAATATTATGAGTTGACGCCGCAGGATATTGCAGCGATTGAGGACATCCGTTTAAGGCGGTACGCAACCCGAGAGTGGAATTACGGGTTCTGTAAAACAACCGGTCTGACCCGGGTTCAGCGAATTGAGGGTTGCGGAACGGTGGAGGCCCATATTTCTTTCAATGAAGATTTCATAAGCCAGGTTGTTTTCCACGGCGACTTCTTCAGCACGCGCTCGCCGGAGGAATTGGGACAGCTGCTGATTGGGCTGCCGTTGAACCACGATGCCATCCGCACAGCGCTGGAAGGACATCATGCAGGTGATTATATTACCGGTTTGACCAATGAGGATGTGGTTAATCTGCTCTGTAATTTGCAGAGTTGAGGCAGATACTGGAATGAGGTGTTGACAAAATGTTATAATGGTGTTATAATCGCGTTGTATTGATTGCGAATATAACATCCGGAGGCCCACCATGAACAGTATCCGCCAAAAAGCGATTTGCGACTATATTGAATTTAAGCAAATTGTCACCATTAAAGAATTGCAGAATTTGTACCCCTCGGTGTCCTTGATGACAATACATCGGGATCTTGATGCCTTGGAGCAAAGCGGTGCGATTGTGAAGATTCGCGGAGGGGCTCGTTCGGTGCGCCATAACGGTGACCCCGGCTTTGAAATCCGACTGCAGGAGAACAATGCCGGCAAAATGGCGATGGCCTACAAGGCGCTTTCTATGATTCAGCCGGAGAGTACGGTATTTCTGGACGCCAGTACCACCAATTTGATGCTGGCACGGGTGCTGCCGGATTTGCATCTGAATATTTTTACCACCGGCCCGAATATCGCAATCGAGCTGTGCAAGCTTAATAACCCCAGAATTACCCTTTGCTGCGGTAATCTCAACAGAAAAACAATGTCCCTCTCCGGGCAGAATACGCTGGAAATGCTGGAGAAAATCAACATTGATTTGGCGTTTATCGGTGTGTCCGGCTGCACGGCAGAAGCGGGATTTACCTGCGGTACAGAAGGGGATATGGCAGTTAAGGCAATGGTTCTTCGCAAAGCACGCACAAAGGTGCTGATGTGCGACAAGGAGAAATTCAGCCGTCTGATGCCCTATACTTTCGCCAGGTTTTCGGATGTTGATTATTTTATCTCTGATGATGCGGTGCCAGAGTCTGTGCTGGCGGCATTAGAGACGGCAAAGGTTACGGTTCTGTGAAGAAAGCAACAAGGATTGAATGCGGCAACAGATGTCCTTGAGTGAAAGACGAATTATAAAAACCAGACAGGGCAACGGAAAAAATGTCTCCGTTGCCCATCTTTTTTGCAGAAAGAGCAAAATACCTATTGACGAAAATGTTATAAAATGTTATAAATAACATAAAGTAACATTTACTTTAAGGAGGAAATTAAAAAATGGCAAACGCAGTCATTATGCCGAAAGCCGGCATTACAGTGGAAAGCTGCATCATCGGCGAGTGGATCAAGAAGGTTGGCGACCAGGTTAAGGTTGGCGACGTTCTGTTTACCTACGAAACCGATAAGGCAAGCTTCGAGTGTGAGTCCACAGCCGAAGGCGAGCTGTTGGACATTTTCTTTGAGGAGGGCGACGAAGTACCTTGCCTCGTTAACGTCTGTGCTATCGGCACCAAGGGTGAGGATTGCTCCGCACTCCGTGGCGGAAGTGCAGCAGATGCACCTGCTGCCGCTGCAGCACCCGCTGCCGCCGCTGCTCCTGCCGCTGCTGCAGTCGCTTGCAACACCAAGGCACAGGCTGTTATTATGCCCAAGGCCGGTATTACCGTGGAAAGCTGCATCATCGGCGAATGGATGAAGCAGGTTGGCGACCAGGTTAAGGTTGGCGATATTCTGTTTACATACGAAACCGATAAGGCAAGCTTCGAGTGTGAATCCACCGCAGAGGGTGAGCTGCTGGCTATCTTCTTTGAAGAGGGCGACGAGGTACCCTGTCTGGAGAATGTCTGTGCAGTTGGCCCCAAGGGCGAGCCCACAGATTGCCTGAAGCCCGGCGCTGCACCTGCAGTTGCAGAGGTGGCTGCTGTTGAGGCTGCACCTGCAGTGGCAGAGGCTGCCGCACCTGCTGTTTGCGCAAAGGATGGCGCACCTGTTTCTCCCAGAGCTGCAAAGCTGGCAAAGGCCGCCGGTGTGGATGCTACTATGGCAATCGGTACCGGCCCTAACGGCCGTATCATTGAGCGCGATGTGCAGAAGCTGATTGCACAGGGCGTACCTGCAAAGGCTGCTGTGGCCGCTGCTGTACCCGAAGTCGAATTTGAAGATGTGAAGTTTAGCGGCATCCGTCGTGCCATTTCCAAGTCCATGCATACATCCTTGTCCACAATGGCACAGCTGACCCACAATACTTCCTTTGATGCAACCGCAATTCTCAACTACCGCAAGGCCTTGAAGGCTGCTGGCGGTGACTATGCCGGTATCACCCTGGGTGACATTGTTCTTTACGCTGTTTCCCGTACTCTGCTGAATCACCCGGATTTGAACGCCAATATGCTGGATGACAACAATATCCGCTTGTTCAAGCATGTGAACCTGGGCGTGGCTGTGGATACTCCCCGCGGTCTGATGGTTCCCACCATCTTCAATGCTGACCAGATGAGCCTGTTGGAAATCTCCAAGGCTGTGAAGGAGCTGGCAGCTGAGTGCCGCGACGGTGCGATCAATCCGGATAAGCTGTCCGGCGGCAGCTTTACGGTGTCCAATCTGGGCTCCATGGGCGTGGAGAGCTTTACTCCCGTTATCAATCCTCCCCAGACCGGTATTCTGGGCGTTTGCGGCACTGTTGACCGTGTGCGCAAGGCCGCTGACGGTTCTATTGAGCTTTACCCCGCAATGGGTTTGAGCTTGACATACGACCACCGCGCTGTGGATGGCACTCCTGCTGCTCGCTTCCAGAAGGAGCTGTGCAGCAACCTGGAGAACTTCACCACTCTGCTTGCAAAGTAATTGAAGGAGGAGAAAGATTATGCCTAAGAGTTTATTTGTGGATCCTGCCAAAGTTAGAGAACCCGGCAAGGTTACCTTTCATGACATTCCCGTTAACCAGTACAACAAAACCGTGAAAGAGGAACTGGATTCCGGTAAGTTCACCAAGGAAGATTTGGTGCGCATTTTCCGGGATATGACGGTTTTGCGTGAGTTTGAGACCATGCTGAACCTGATTAAGACCCAGGGCTCCTACAACGGTATCGACCATACCTATCCCGGCCCTGCTCACCTGTCCACCGGTCAGGAAGCTGCCTGTGTCGGTCAGGCTTACCTGCTGGATGAGAACGACTTTGCCTTCGGCAGCCACCGTTCCCACTCTGAGATTTTGGCAAAGGCACTGTCCACCATTAACAAGATGAGCGATGAGCAGCTGATGGATGTTATGGAAAACTTCCTGGAAGGCAAGTGCCTGCGTGCAACCCAGAAGCTGGGCGAAACCAAGGACGTAAAGGAACTGGCTATCCGCTTCATCCTCTACGGAACACTGTCTGAAATTTTTGCCCGTGAGACCGGCTTCCACATGGGTATGGGCGGCTCTATGCATGCCTTCTTCCTGCCCTTTGGCATTTATCCCAACAACGCCATCGTGGGCGGTTCTGCAACCATTTCCACCGGTGCTGCACTTTATAAGAAGGTTAACAACAAGAAGGGTATCTGCGTCTGTAACATCGGCGATGCTTCTATGGCCCGCGGTCCTGTTTGGGAAGCTCTGAACTTCTCCGCAATGGATCAGTACAAGACCCTGTGGGAGAGCCACAATGACGGTATGCCCATCCTGTACAACATCTTCAACAATTCCTACGGTATGGGCGACCAGACCCGTGGTGAAACAATGGGACAAGGCTGTATGTCCCGGATCGCTTCCGGTGTCAGCCCCACCCAGTTCCACGCTGAGACCGTTGACGGCTTCAATCCTCTGGCAGTGATTGATGCAATGGAGCGGAAGCTGGAGCTGCTGCGCAATGGCCAGGGTCCTGTGATGCTGGAAACGCTGACCTATCGCTTCTCCGGTCACTCTGTTTCTGACCAGAATGCATACCGCACTAAGGAAGAAATTGATGCCTGGAAGGAAGTTGACCCCATCGTAACCTATCCTGCTCAGCTGATTGAGGCCGGTGTGACCACGCAGGAAGAAATCGACGCCATTCTGGCCGAAACCAGCCAGCGTATGACGATGATTTGCAAGGCTGCTGCAGACCCCGAGTTCAGCCCCTACTGTGACTTCAAGAAGGATCCTGCTGTTGTGGAGCGCATTATGTTCTCCAATCAGAAGGTTGACAAGTTCGATGACCGTGAGCCTGAAGTCACCATTCCCAAGGAAGAGGCTGAAGGCTATAAGAAGATTAAGTCCAAGGAACGCAGCCCCTTCGATGCAGAAGGCAAGCCTGTTTCCAAGATGAAGCTGTTCAATCTGCGTGATGCGCTGTCCGAGGTTATCTGGGACCGCTTCTACGAAGATCCTACCCTGATTGCCTACGGCGAAGACTGCCGTGATTGGGGCGGTGCTTTTGCAGTGTACCGCGGAATGATGGATGCTCTGCCTCACTGCCGTCTGTTCAACTCTCCCTTGGCAGAAGGCTCTATCGTTGGCACAGCAGTTGGTTATGCGCTGTCCGGCGGTTGTGCATTGGTGGAGCTGATGTACGCTGACTTTATCGGCTGCGCCGGTGATGAAATCTTTAACCAGATGTCCAAGTGGCAGTCTATGTCCGCCGGCATTCTGAAGATGCCCCTGGTTCTGCGTGTTTCTGTTGGCTCCAAGTACGGCGCACAGCACTCTCAGGACTGGACCGCTTTGTGTGCCCATATCCCCGGCCTGAAGGTTTGCTTCCCCGCAACTCCTTGGGAAGCCAAGGGCTTGATGGAATCTGCCTTGAAGGGCACTGATCCTGTTGTATTCTTTGAGTCTCAGAGAATTTACGACGTGGGCGAGCAGTTCCACGAGGGTGGCGTTCCTGCTGAGCGTTATGAAATCGAAATCGGTGATACCAACAAGGTTCGTGACGGTAAGGATATCACAATTCTGACCATCGGTGCTGTTTTGTACCGCGCGATGGATGCGGCAAAGACCCTGTCTGAAAAGTACGGCATGGAAGCAGATATCATCAATATTCACTCCCTGTCTCCTCTGGACTATACCAAGATTGTGGAATCCGTCCGCAAGACCGGTAAGGTTCTGTTGGTTTCCGATGCTTGCGCCCGTGGTTCTTTCCTGAACGATGTGGCCAAGACCATCACCGAGCTGTGCTTCGACGATCTGGATGCACCTCCCGTTGTGGTTGGCGCACGCAACTGGATCACACCTCCTTTCGAGTTCGATGAATTCTTCTTCCCCCAGGCAAGCTGGATTCTGGATAACATTAACGAGAAGCTGGTTCCTCTGGCAGGCTATGAAAATGTCAACACCTGCGACGAGGCAGAGACCATTCGCCGCGCCAAGGCCGGTGTATAAGCTCCCATGACTGTGAAACGGACTGCCAACGCTGGCGTTCTGCTCACAGTGGATGATGTTCAAATTCTTATGGATGGCGTGTGCGGAAAGGTATTATCCTATCTGCCCACGCCTCCTCAGGAAAGAGAAAAATTATCCACAGACTGGCCGGATGCAGTGGCATTCACCCATATCCACGAGGATCATTTTGACAAAGAGTATGCCGAGGCCTTCCAAAGAGCGACGGGAAAACCAGTCGTCGCTCCCCGGGAAGCAAATTTGCATCTTCCCGGTGAGGTATGGAGTGGTTCTGAATTTTTCGTTGGCAATGTCAAAATTACGGCTGTGCCTACCCGGCACATTGGCCACTGGGGTCAGACAACGGAGCATCAAAGCTATGTGGTAGAAGGCAGCAAAGTGATCTGGTTTCTGGGAGATGCTTCTCCCTTGCAGCTGAAGGCCTTTTCTCCGTTTCCCAAGCCGGATATCTTAATGATTCCCTACGCATTCGTGAGTTCTCCCAGCGCCATTAAGCTGCTGGAGCAGTATCTGCCCTGTAAGATTATTTTGCTTCACCTGCCTGCACCGGAGGATGATCCGGATGGCATTTGGCAGGCCATTGGTGATGGCGTGAAGCAGTTGGAGCAGTACCTTTATTTACCCCAGATGGGCGAAAGTGTCTGTCTGTAATTTGCATCTCTAAAAAGGAGAGGTTTTATAATGATTATTACACAAAAAAAGCCGATTGAAGAAGTAATGGCGATGGTAGCAGATGCCAAGACCGTTGCCATTGTTGGCTGCGGCAGCTGCGCAACCGCTTGTCAGACCGGCGGCGAGCCCCAAATCGCAGAACTGACTGCTGTTTTGGAACAGGCCGGCAAAAAGGTTGTGGCAACCACCGTTGCTGACTATTGCTGTATGAACCTGGGTGTCAAGACCAAAATGAAAGCCATCAACGCTGCTCAGCCGGATTGCGTGATTTGTATGTCCTGCGGTGATGGCGTGCAATGCGTTGCCAAGAATGCAGACAACAAGCCAGTTTACCCCTCTAACAATACAATGTATTTGGGCGAAGCGGTGAAGTTCGGCGTATGGGAAGAGGCCTGCCGCTTCTGCGGCGAGTGCGTTTTGGGTCAAACCGGCGCAATCTGCCCCATTACCCAGTGTGCCAAGAGCTTGGTCAACGGGCCCTGCGGCGGCGCAAAGAACGGCAAGTGCGAAGTCAACCCCGAGAACGACTGTGCATGGATTAAGATATACAACCGTCTTGAGGCAACGGGTCAGCTTGAAAAGCTGGCGCAGAACCGCAAGGACAAGGGCTATGGCGATTTCGCTTATCCCAGAACCATCAGCTTGAGGGGGAAGAAATAATGAGTTTGTTAAAAGAAGCACTGGAAGCCGGTAAATTCGGTGTCACAGCCGAAATGGCACCCCCGAAGGGTTATGATTTTACAGAGCAAATGGAAGCAGCTGCATTGCTGCAGGGTAAGGTTCACGGCGTGAATGTTACGGATATGCAGTCTGCCAGCTTGAAGGCTACCGGCCTGGGCTTGTGCATCAAACTGAAGCAGGCAGGCGTTGAGCCTATTTTGCAGATGACCGGCCGTGACCGTAACCGTATGGCCATTATGGGTGATGCACTGGCTGCAGCCAGCTTTGGTATCGACACCATGCTGGCACTGACTGGTGACCATCCTGTGGTAGGTGACTGCCGGGATTCCAAGCCGGTCTATGACCTGGATTCCGTTGGTATTTTGAAAATGCTCAGCCAGATGGAGGAATCCGGCTGCGACTGTGGCGGCAATGAACTGACCGGTGGCGCACCCAAGTTCTACAAGGGCGCTTGCGTTACACCTGTGTACGAGCCTCTGTTCCTGCAGCTAAACAAGCTGCGCCAGAAGGTGGAAGCCGGCGCAATGTACATCCAGACGCAGGGCATTTTTGACCTTGATACCTTCAAGCGGTTTATGGAGCAGGTGGATATGATGGGCATTAAGACCCATATTATGGCCGGTATCATTCCGTTGAAGTCCGCCGGTATGGCCAAGTATATGAACGAAAATGTTCCCGGCATTGCAGTGCCCCAGAGTATGATTGAGCGTTTGGAGGCCGCTGCAGCAGAGGGCAAGGAAAAGGGCGTCAAGGGTCTGCCGATGCAGCTGGGTATCGAGATGGCAGCGGAAATGATTGCCAAGATTAAGGACGAAAAGCTGTGCGATGGCGTGCATATTATGGCCATCGGTGCAGAAAAGAATGTGCCTGTTATCCTGGATAAGGCTGGCGTAGCCATTTGATTTGGAGGAAGCAATGAATATAAAAGCAGTTAGAATTTACGGTAAAAATGACCTGCGCTTGGAGGAATTTCCTCTGCCCGAGGTAGGCCCTGATGATGTGCAGGTACGAGTTGTTTCCGACTCCGTATGTATGTCTACCTACAAGGCTGCCATCGAAGGCGGCGACCATAAGCGTGTTCCGGATGACTGTGCGACCAATCCTACTATTGTTGGTCACGAATTCTGCGGTGATATCATTGCAGTAGGCGACAACTGGAAGCATAAGTATAAGGTTGGCGACAAGTTTGCCATTCAGCCTGCCCACTATTACAAGGGTTCTCAGATGGCCCCCGGCTATTCCTATAATTTCTGCGGCGGTTCTTCCACCTACAGCAATATTCCCATTGAGACGCTGTTGATGGATTGCCTGCTGCCTTACGAGGCAGATGCCTACTTCTACGGTTCTTTGGCAGAGCCGATCAGCTGCGTTGTGGGTACTTTCCACGCAATGTACCACACCAAGGCAGGTTCCTATGTCCACGAAATGGGCATTAAGGAAGGCGGCAAGATGGCAATGCTGGCATCTGTTGGCCCTATGGGTCTGGGTGCAATTGACTATGCACTGCACTGCGATCGCCGTCCCAGTCTGTTGGTTATCACGGATATCGATGATGCCCGTCTGGAGCGTGCAGCTTCCATCTATACGGTGGAAGAAGCAAAGAAGCAGGGCATTGAGCTGCACTATGTCAACACCAAGATGGAAGGTGCGACGGAGTATCTGCGTTCCTTGACCGGCGGTACCGGCTATGACGATGTCATTTGCTTTGCTCCTGTCAAGCCTCTGATTGAACAGGCTGGCGATATTCTGGGCTTTGATGGCTGTCTGAATTTCTTTGCCGGTCCTACAGATTCTCAGTTCAAGGCACCTTTTAACTGGTACAATGTTCACTATCTGTACACCCATGTGGTTGGCACTTCCGGCGGCAACAACGATGACCTGAAGGAAGCCATTGAAATGATGAGCGCAGGCAAGCTGAACCCTGCAGCTCTGGTTACCCACATCGGTGGTCTGAACGCAGTTGTGGATACCGTGCTGAATCTGCCCTCCATCCCCGGTGGCAAAAAACTGATTTACAATCACATTGACCTGCCGTTGACGGCCATCGCAGACTTTGAGGAAGCAGGCAAAACCGATCCTCTGTTTGCGGAATTGGACAAGATTTGCAAGGCACACAACAATTTGTGGAGCGCTGAAGCAGAACGCTATCTGCTCTCTCACGCAAAGTCCATCTAACAAAATACGAAAAAGCATCCGGATTACTCCGGATGCTTTTTTTATATGCTTAATTGCTGCAGAAGTTCTTGAGTGGTGTAGGCAATCGCCGAAGCACCGGCTTCTTTCATTGCATCCACATCTCCGTAGCCCCAGGCAACACCGATGGCAGGGATGCTGTGGGCATTTGCACCGATTACATCAAAGGCGGTATCACCCACCATCACCCATGGGTATTCCGAGTTGCATTGGCTCAGCAGGTACGCAATAACCTGCTCCTTGGTGTCCCGGGAGTGATCCAGAGTTGCACCGCAGATGTAGTGAAAATACTTTTTAAGTCCAAAATGCTCTAAAATAGTAAGAGCCATACGCTCGGGCTTGCTGGTTGCAATGCAAAGAACGTGACCGTCTGAACGCAGTGCCTGCAGCAGCTCCTCAATGCCGGGATAGACCTTGTTTTCGTACATACCGATGGGAATAAACCGTTCCCGGAATATGTCCTCCGCTTCCACTGCATTTTCGGGTTTGACACCGTATTTCACAAACATTTCCGGCAGGGGAGGGCCGACAAAAAGTCGCAATTCCTCCTGAGAGGGAATTGGCAGGCCGTAATGCTCCAAGGCGTAAATAACGCAGTTGATGATTCCCTCGCCGGAGTCGGTGAGCGTGCCGTCTAAATCAAATAAAATTGTTTTTTTCATACAGACTCCTGAGTTTTATGATTAAAAATAATATACCATATTTTCTTGTTTTTGGCAAATGCTTCGTATGAAAACCACCTGCCTGGGACAAAATTTTGGTAAGGAGGCGGCAAGAAATGGTAAAAGGAATTACAAAGCAGGTGATTGTGGTGCATTCTCCGGAGCCAAAGCTGTTTGAACAGGCAATTTTCATTCTACGGGAGGATGCAATAGGGGAAGGTATAACAGATGAAATGCTCCTGAAGGAGGCCAAAATGGCGACGCGGCAGGAGAGAAAGGGGAGGACGATTCTATTTGCCCCACTATGGAGCTGTGCAGGAGCAGGAATGATGGGACTTATCTGGCTTTTATGCAGTATTTTCTGACTTGCACAAAGTAGACGGCTGTGTTATAATACTGCAAAAGAAAGAGGGGGTGGAGACACTGCGCCTGGGCAAATATGAATTGAACAATCCGGTTGCCCTGGGTCCAATGGCCGGCGTGACGGATTTGGCCTTTCGGACGGTCTGCGCGGAATTGGGTGCGGTAATTACCGTAACAGAGATGGTCTCCTCCCGTGCTCTTGTGTATCAGGATAAAAAAAGCGCGGCATTGCTGAAGAAAAACGATAGAAGTATTTGCGGTGCGCAAATATTTGGTAATGACCCGGCTGTAATGGCAGAAGGGGCAAGATTGGCGCTGGAAATCTCCGGCTGTGACTTTTTGGACATCAATATGGGCTGTCCGATGCCTAAAATTGCCAATTCCGGTGACGGCTGCGGCTTGATGCGCACCCCAGAGCTGGCAGGAGAAATCCTTGCGGCAGTGGTCAAGGCAGTTGATGTACCCGTGACAGTCAAATGCCGTCTGGGATGGGACAAAGGCAGCATCAATGTTCTGGACTTCACAAAGCGGATGGAGGACAATGGTGCGGCAATGGTTACGGTGCACGCCCGCACCCGGAGTATGCTCTATTCCGGCGTGGCAGATTGGGATATGATTACCAAGGTGAAAAACCAGCTCTCGATTCCGGTGATTGCCAACGGTGATATTGTCAGCGGCGAGACCGCAGTCAAATGTCTCAAGCGCACCGGAGCAGATGGCATTATGATTGGCCGCGCAACCTTCGGCGATCCGTGGATTTTTGCGGAGGTTCAAGAGGCGTTGAAAGGCAATTTGGATTATCAGCGTCCGGTTTTGGCAGACCGCATTGCCTTGGCAGTACGACAATTTGAATTGTCCGCTCAGGACCACGGCGAGCATATTGCCTGTCTGGAGGCACGAAAGCATTTCGCCTGGTATTTGCGTGGAGTTGCCCACAGCAGCTTTTACAAAACCCAAATTTCTTCGCTGAATACAATGGAAGATATTTACCGCATTGCAAAAGACATCGTGCGGGATTTGAAATAGAAGGAGAGCAAAGTATGAAAAAAGATTTTGTTGCACACGGCATTGCCATCGGTCAGTACGAGTTTGAGCCTGAAAAAATCAAGGATCAGATCAAGGAACTTTGTATTGATAAAGGCATGAACTATGTCTATTTCTTCGTCAGAGATGCAAAAGTCACCAGAGAACAGTTTTTGGATTGGGCCAAGTATATGGCCGATAATGAGGTCTATTTTACATATACTTTCAATTACGGCAGAGGTAGCAAAAAGGGCAAGATCGAGAAACCTGCCGGCTATGACAATGAAACTGCACTTGCTATGAAAGAAGTTGCAGGCAAGTATTTCCTCGGTCATGTTCTGCTGGAACTGGGCAGCGAATTTGGTTGTGCAGCTCAGGGCTATTGGCCAAACTCCAACGATGTGGAGCATATCAGCGATGCATACAATTCCCTGAAGGAAACGGTGGATGAATATGTGCAGGCAGGCAGCCTGAACGGGCAAGTTCCTGTGACTGTCATTGAGGCTACCGGTCTGTTGCCCTATGTGAGCGAGAATACTACCTATCCTACTCTGGAAATGCTCTGCGGCAACCCTGAGATTATGGTACCCCTGCTTCGTGCCAGCGCAAAAGCCGCCAAGGCGCCTTTCTGGGCAACCTATATTGCCGACGAATGGTATGGCGGTGTGCGCAACCTGGATCCGCTGAAGCAGCACCGCTTGAGAATGGCCTACGACTACTCCTATATGAATGGCACCAGTGTGTTCACCCTGGAAAGTGGTGATGAGCGGCTTGGATCCCACGATACCTGCGCGAGTCAGGTTGGCGACGATTTCAGCGAGGCAGATATACCTGCTCTGAACGGTCCTTATGGCTACGATCATCCCGTTGTAAAATTCCACCGGGATGTGATGAAGGAATTTGCAGACTTCCTGCATACAGACAGCCGACCGGCAGGTGGCCCGAAGGTAAAGGTTGCATTTGTGCAGGGTAATCTGGATGGTTACAGTCCCTGGCGTTCCGGCAGCGCGTTGTGGAACAATTACAACAAAAAAGAATTCGGTTACGACACACCGGAGTTTGTGTGGCGGCTCTTTGACGAGGTGACTACCAAGCGCAACTGGGCAGATGTCCACAACTTTGGCGAGGTGGATTTGAGTGGTGCGCCTGCATACGGTACATACGATATCGTTCCTGCCACTGCTGATTATGAGGTTCTTTCCCAGTATGACTATCTGATTTTCACCGGCTGGAACACGATGACTCCGGAGATCTACGAGAACCTGAAGAAATTCGTTCAGGGTGGCGGACGGCTGTTTATGACGGCGGCGCATTTGAACACCTCGGACCGTCGCGACGGTGAGATGAAGCTGATTAACAATGGCGATGTGTCCGACTTGTTTGGCTGTATTCTGAATACGGAAAATAGTCTTTGCACTTGTCAGGGCTATAAGTTCACGGAGAGTATCGTGCCGGAGCTGATGTATCCTGCAGACTTCTACTTTGATCCGCTGTTCCCCGAAGGCTATGTGAACTATGCCGGCGTTACCCTGAAGGGCGCTGTGCCTTCCGGCAAGCTGAGCATGCGCTTTGAGGAAGAGGATGTGGACGCAATGCCCGTATGGCTGACAGAAAACAAGCTGGGAGATGGCTATGCCGTTTTGATGACATCTTTGGATTATCCCAGTATGTGCGGCTATACTGCCTTTAAGACTGTGGTCAGAGAAATGGTTACCGCCAGCCACCGTCAGTGCCCCATCAAGGTTTACGGCGGCGATAAGCTTCGCTTCAATGTTTACGAAGGGGATAAGGTGTACCTGCTGAACACCGATTTTGATTGCCAGATTCAGGCCATCATTGATTACGGTACAGAAAAGCGGAAATTCACCCTCGAACCCCGCGAGCTGAAGGCCGTTGAACGATAAAATGTCGAAATAAGGTATAGTTTTTCCGCCGTTTCATATCCTAATCCAGAGGTGAGGGTATGAAGCGGCGGTTTTTTCTTTGTATTTTGCTGATTATTTCTATGATGATTCCTGTGCAGGCGGCACCCATCAAATGGGTGGATTTTGCAGTGCCTTACGAATCACTGAAATACGCAATGGAGCAGGATATTGCTACCTTTGAGCAGGAACAGCACTTGGGCTGGATAGAGGTTTTGGCGTTGGCAGCTACCGATACCGGAGGAAAATGCCCTTTGACATCGGTAAAAAAAGCAGTGGAAAGTATGAAGAAGGGCTTTGATCCGGAACAGCTGACGGAAAGCAGGGGAAAGCTCTACCGCTATTATCATCAGGCATATTCAGCCGTTTTGGGCGGTTTACTGGGACACTATGCCATTGAAAAGGATGGCCAATGGGTCGCCACCTATGGCTTAAAGGCATTTTCGCCGGTTGCGTCCGGATACGGATACAGCCATTGCGACGATTTTGGCGTGAGCCGCTCCTTCGGTTTCCACAGAAAGCATCTGGGAAATGACCTGATGGGTGGCCTTGGTACGCCGATTGTGGCGGTGGAGGGCGGTGTCATTGAGGCGATGGGCTGGAATCGATACGGCGGATGGCGAATCGGCATCCGCTCCTTTGACAGCAAGCGGTACTACTATTATGCCCACCTGCAAAAAGACCACCCCTTTGCGGAGGGCTTGCAGGAGGGAGACATTGTTCAAGCTGGAGATTTAATTGGCTTTATGGGCCGAACGGGATATTCAGACAAGGAAAATGTTAACAATATTGAGACCGTCCACCTCCATTTTGGGATGGAGCTGGTTTTCGATGAAAGCCAAAAGGAATGCAATTCAGAAATCTGGATTGATGTGTATCAGCTGGTGCGCCTGCTCAGCAGCCACCGGGCGAGCTATCAAAAGATAGATGGCGTTTGGAAGCGCACCTATCCGTTTCAGGATCTGGATTTAGAGGATCTACAGCTATAAAAACAGCGTACAGCTTTGGCTGTACGCTACTTTTTATAAGGGAGTAACTTCCACAACGGTGAGCAAGTCGTCCTCAACCTGGAAGCGAATATCGAAGCCGGCGAAGGTTAGCCCGTAAATACGCCCGCTTTGGCGTTGATAGCTGGGACGCGGATCGTGGGAAAGAACGCCCACGGCGGCATCACGTCGGTCAGGTGGAAGCTTTTCCAACAGGGGCTGAGGAAATTCTACCTTCAACAAAAAGGCGTCTGCGCCGTCTGTAAAGCCGCCTGCGGCATCCGGATGGCAATCAGAATAGGGAATGTAGGGCTTGATGTCGAAAATTGGCGTTCCATCCATCAAATCTGCACCGCCTATATGAAGCACAGTTCCGTTATCCGGTGTATGCTCCACGCCCAGCAGCCGCACACAGGAAAGCCCCAGATGATTGGGTCGAAAAGGGGAGCGAGTGGCAAAAACGCCCATTCTTGTGTTACCGCCCAGTCGTGGCGGACGAACCGTTGGAGACCAATCGGATCGCACAGCTTCGGAAAATTGCCAAATAATCCACAGATGGGAAAAACCCTCAATGCCCCGCAGAGCATCGTCGTTTCGGTAATTTGGCTCGAAAACAATGGTGGAACGCAATGCTTCCACCAGACCGCTTTGCCGGGGGATTCCGAACTTTGTGGCAAAGTCGCTTCGCATCCGGGCAATGGGAGAAATGGAAATATCCATATTATGCCCTCACTTTCCGCAGACAAAAGCTAACGGCAAAAATCAGTGCCAGCATCAGGGAAATCGCTGCACCGGCGGAGGTCTCCAGATAATAGGAGCAAATCAGCCCGCCCAGACCGGCAATCAATGCAAACAGAACAGAGAACAGGTTGTACTGCTTCAGATTCCGGGAGATATTTCGTGCGGCAGCAGCAGGAAGAATCAGCAATGAGTTGAGAATCAACAGCCCCACGCTGGAAATGCACAATGTCACCACAACAGCAATGGCGGTGGTGAAAATCGCCTGAGACAGGCGCACGGGAATTCCCCGGGAGGAAGCAAGCTGCGGATGAACAGAGGTAAGGGTGAGCCGGTTGGAGTGCAGCACCCAAAATACCACCACGCACAGCAATACTGCTGCCAAAGCGCCAATTTCTGCCGGAGTGATGGAAAGAATATCTCCAATCAGATATTTGTTATACTTGGTAAAACTGCCGCCATTTAGGGTGGCGATGAAGATGCCCAGTGCAACTGCGGTACTGGAAAACACGCCAATAAGGGTGTCTGCCGCCTGATTGCTCCGGCTTCGCACATAAGAGAACAGCAGTGCAAAGAAAACACTGAAAATCACGGCAACCCAAAGGGGAAAGGCAACGCCGAAAATACAGCCGATGGCGATGCCGGTGAAGGCGGAATGACCCAATGCATCGGAAAAGAAGCTCATTTTTCCGGTGACAATCATCGTGGACATCAGACCAAACAGCGGTGCCATCATCAGAATCGCCAAAAGGGCGTTCTTCATAAAGTCCCATTGCAGCATTTCGATGGGGAGCAGTTCGCAAAACCAATACCATACACTCATAAGGCTGCCCCTCCTGTCATACGAAATACTTCCCGGAATTCCGGAGAATTCAGGATTTCCGTAGGGTCATCCATCCGGATAATGCTGTGGTTAATCAGGGCAACCTGGTCAGCATAGCGGGGGAGGGTCGTAAAATCGTGGGTGGTCATCAAAATGGACAGATCGTAGGTTTTGCGGATTTCATCCAGCATATCCATCAGCTCAGCTTGCCCTTCCACATCCACACCGGATAGAGGTTCATCCAGAATCAGGATGTTGGGAATGGGTTCCAGCGCTAATGCCAGCAGCACCCGCTGAAGCTCGCCGCCGGAGAGTGTTCCGACCCGCTTGTCAATCAAATCTGTTCCGTGCACGCGGTCAAGACAATCCATAATTCTTGAGCGCATTGCCTTTCCAACGCCCAAAAACGCAGGACGGCGGCTCATACAGCAGACGAATAAATCCGCCACGCTCATCGGGTCACCGGGATCAAAGGCGGGACTCTGGGGAACATAACCGATTTTCATGGTGCGACCGCGGCTGCCGGGCATGGAAAAGGCAATCACGCCTTCGTAATCCTGATGACCGAGAATAGCCTTCAAAAGGGTGCTTTTGCCGGCACCGTTGGGGCCAATCAACGCAATGAGCTGGCCGCAGTGAACATGCATATTAACATTGGAGAGGATTTGATTGCCTCCGATTTTTACGGACAAATCCTGCACTCGCAGGCAGCAGGAATCGCCGCATTTTCCACCGTGAACCGTTGGTCTCATCCCAATGCCTCCTTCAGGGTGTTGATATTATGATACATTGCTTCAAAATAATCGCTGTTCATGCCCATATCCAAATTATAAACAGGCACGCCGGTTTCAGAAGAAATAATCCGGGCTGCAGATACGCTGCCGTTTACCTCTGTGAACACCGCAGGAATGCGATGTGACTGCACCAATTCAATCAGCGCAATCAGCTCCTTTGCAGAGGCTTCACTTCCGGATTCTTCTTCCATAGCAGCAGCGATGGTCAGGTCGAACGCCTGCGCCAAATAACCGAAACCGTCGTGAAAGGTTATCAATTTCCGGCAGGAAAGGGCGGCCAGCTCTTTTTCGCCATAGGCTTGCAGGGAATCAAGGGCAAATTCCAGCTGAGTCAGATTTTGCTGAAAGACCTGCGTATACTGGGGATATGCAGCAATCAGACCGCTGCAGATATTTGCCGCCATCTGCTTGGCATTTTTCGGATTGAGCCAGATATGGGCATCCGCTTCGTGATGATGGTCCTGCGCGTGATCGTGTTCTTCTGTACATTCCAAAAGAGGGATGTTACGGGAGCTGTCAACCAACACCGGACATTCCGTCAGTAAATCAGATAAAAAATTCTCCAGACCGCCACCGGAAATCACAGTTACCTCAGCTGCTTCCAAATTCTGTACTTGCTGTACACTCAGGGTATAGTCGTGCAGGCAGGATACACTTTCGTTGATCAGCAGACCCACGGAAAGCCCTGTACCACCGCACAGATGATGTGTCAAATCATAAACCGGCTTGGTAGTGGTCATAATTTGGGGAGTTGCGTGAGGCGTAGTACAGCCCATCAGTCCGACCAAAAGGACCGCTACCAGAAGAAAGGAAATCTTTTTCATTAAGAATCCATCCTAAATCAATATTTCTATGTCTATCATACCATATTTGTCAAGAAAAAAGAGACTGCGTCGCAGTCTCTTAAAGGATGTAGAATTATTCGTGGCTTTCCAGCCAATCGCTGACCTTTGCCTTCGCCAAACGAAGGATATCCTCGTTGGGGTAGGGAGAGGCTTCACCGCCGCGGACATACAAAAAGTACAGGCCGCTGGGGGTCTGGAACAGATTCTCCTCATATCCGGCAGGATCTCCGTAGTAGCTGACGGTATGCTTCTTCACCAAGGTTGCAGTTTCGGTGTCATATTCCTTCTTACAGATGATTTTTTTCACGAGATATACTCCTTTCTGGAATGATGAAGCTATTATATAGCATTATGCATAAAAATCAAGTCATTTTTTAGGGTTAAAAAAAGAAAAAATTGTAAATTATATCAAAAAACGGAGTGGCGGCAGTTTTTCTTGCAGTTTAAAATGGAATATGCTATCATAAATTCGAGGTGATTTGATGCGAAATATTCCGTTTTTTACAACTGAATATGGCGTGGCAAGTCTGATTTTGGAGTCCATTCCAATGCGGCGGGAAGCCTACATTCTGCTGCAAAGCACATCAGCACCGCAGAAGCTGCTGGAGGAATGCCGTGCATTTTGCGTAGCGTGCGGTGCGGAGAAAATTTTTGCCAGTGCGCAAGAGGGGCTGGAGGACTATCCGTTGTTTGCTTCGATTTTGCAAATGAACGCCAGGCGGCTTTCAATCGGGGATACGGATGCGGCAGTATTTCCTGTTCAGCAGGAAACGGCGGAGCAATGGCGACAGATTTATAACGAAAAAATGGCAAAGGTATTCAAAGCTGCGTGGATATCGGAGTCGGCGATGAGCAGACTCCTGCAGGAAGGAAATGCCTATTTTATACACCGAAATGGCCAGCTTTTGGGCATTGGTGTTGCATCGGAAGGAGAAATCCGGGCGGTTGCATCGGTTATACCGGGAAGCGGTGCGGATGTGGTGCGTGCTCTGTGCCATACTTTCTTTGAGGAAGAGATAAAAGTAGAGGTGGCTTCCACCAATACGAAGGCCATTCGCCTTTACGAAAAGCTGGGATTTATTTCTGTAAAAGAGCTTAGCCGGTGGCATAAAATTTTGTGAAACTGACAAGGAAAAAGACTTGACAACAGGCGGAATATAGTGTATACTGTGTCAGGTGTCAAGGAAAACACCTTGTCACAAGGAGGTCGCAAGATGGAATCGGTGGAACTGATACTGCTTTATGATTACTATGGCGACCTGCTGACAGAGCGGCAGAAGCTGTGCTTTGATATGCACTATAATCAGGATTTGTCTTTGGGCGAGATTGCACAGGAGCTGTCCATCAGCCGCCAGGCAGTCTATGATAATCTGAGCCGTACAGAGGCTCTGCTGAAAAATATGGAAGCGAAAACCCTCTGCGTTGCCCGTGACCGCCAAATGCGCAAGGCAATGGATGCGATTGCAGCGGCAGCGGAAGCGTTGATTTCACACCCGGATGAACGGGTTTCCCGTGGGGCGGCGGAAATTCTCTCCTACGCCAAAGGTTTTGAGGAGTAAACAATGGCATTTGAAGGCTTAACTGAAAAAATCTCAGCGACCTTTCGGAAGCTGCGGGGCAAAGGGCGTCTGAAGGAGTCCGATGTAAAAGAGGCGATGCGGGAAATCCGTATGGCGCTTCTGGAAGCGGACGTCAGTTATAAGGTCGTTAAGGATTTTACAAAATCCGTGACGGAGCGCTGCGTAGGCTCCGATGTTCTGGAATCTCTGACGCCTGCGCAGATGATTGTCAAAATCGTTGACGAAGAGCTGACCAAGCTGATGGGCAGCGATTTGAAGCATATTACCATCAATCCCAACGGTCCGACTGTGGTAATGCTGGTGGGTCTTCAGGGCGCCGGCAAAACCACCAACGGTTCCAAGCTTGCCGGACTGATGAAGCGTCAGGGCAAGAATCCCATGCTGGTGGCCTGCGATATTTACCGACCTGCGGCGATTCAGCAGTTGAAGGTTTGCGGTGAAAAGCTGGGAATCCCGGTTTTTGACAAGGGTACGCAGAATCCTGTGCAGACCGCAAAGGAAGCGGTGCTTTATGCGCGGCAGCACGGGCACGATATGGTCTTTCTGGATACGGCCGGTCGTCTCCATGTGGATGAAGTCCTGATGGAGGAGCTGAAAAATATCAAAGCCGCTGTACAGCCGGATGAAATTATGCTGGTTGTGGATGCGATGACCGGTCAGGATGCTGTCAATGCGGCAGAGAGCTTCAATCAATGGCTGGATATTGACTCTGTGATGCTGTCCAAGCTGGATGGTGACGCCAGAGGCGGTGCGGCACTTTCTGTCCGTGCCATCACCGGCAAACCTATCAAATTCGCCGGTATGGGCGAAAAACTGGAAGACATTGAGCCCTTCCATCCGGACAGAATGGCAAGCCGGATTTTGGGCATGGGCGATGTGCTGAGCCTGATTGAAAAGGCGGAAAAAGCCTACGATGCCAAGAAGGCAGCGGAACTGGAAGAACATCTGAAATCCAATCGCTTCACCCTGCAGGACTATTACGATCAGCTGGTACAGCTGAAGAATATGGGTTCTGTGGAGGATATTCTGGCACAGCTGCCCGGCGGCGCCAATCTCAAAGGCGTAAAGGTGGACGAAAAGGCAATGGCAAGAACGGAAGCCATTATCCTGTCCATGACACCGAAGGAACGGGAAACGCCCGGCATTATTGCTGCTTCCCGGAAAAGGCGGATTGCCGCCGGCGCCGGCGTAAAGGTGGAAGATGTCAATAGAATGCTCAAGTCCTTTGAGCAGATGCAAAAGCTCATCAAGCAATTCTCCGGTCCCGGTATGGGAAAGAAGATGAAGCGGATGAGAGGAATGGGCGGATTTGGTGGATTCCCCGGATTCTAAACGATATGTCATTCCGAGCCAGTTCGCAATCTGGCGTGGGAATCCCGTGGATAGATGGGGATTGCCGCGTCGCTTCGCTCCTCGCAATGACGAGAATTTTGTTCGCTGTAAGCAATTCGCTTTGCGATATATAATATTTTTTGTATTTTTTGGAGGTGAAACCCATGGTTAAAATCAGACTGAGAAGAATGGGCGCTAAGAAGGCTCCTTTCTACCGCATTGTTGTTGCTGATGCTCGCAGCCCCCGTGATGGCCGCTGCATCGAAGAAATCGGCACCTACAACCCCCTGGTTGAGTCTAACAACATCACTATTGATGCAGAAAAGGCTCAGACTTGGATTAAGAACGGCGCTCAGCCCACTGACACTGTTCGTGGTCTGCTGAAGAAGGCCGGCGTGCTGTAATAGCCCCGGAAGGAGTTAGACCAATGAAAGAACTTTTGCTGTATATGGCAAAGAATCTGGTGGACAATCCTGATGCTGTGACCGTCACCGAAGTAGAAAACGAGGACGGGAAGGTATTGGAGCTGCGTGTTGCCGAAGGCGATATGGGCAAAGTGATTGGCCGTCAGGGTCGGATCGCCAAGGAGATCCGTACCATTATCAAGACTGTTGCAATGCGCACAGGCGAGAAAGTAACGGTCGAAATTGTGGATTAACGGGTATGCGTGGCGAATCAGTCACGCATTTCTCGTTTTTTTGGAGGAAAAGCAATGAAACTTCAGTATATCGAAGCCGGTGAAATTGTTACAACCCACGGTATCCGTGGAGAATTTAAGGTTCTGCCTTGGCTGGACTGCCCGGAAATGCTTTGTGAATTTGAACGTTGCCGTCTTGACGGAAAAGAATATATTATGGATTCCTGCAGGGTTCAAAAAACCTGCAATCTTGTAAAGCTGCGTGGAATTGATACAGTGGAAGATGCCCAGAAGCTCCGGGGTAAAATTCTGGAGCTGTATCGGGAAGACATTGACGACGACGTGATTTTTGCCGCTGAATTGGTGGGAATCGATGTGTACGCCAATGGCCAGTGTATCGGTAAGATTACAGAGGTGCTGGACTATCCCGGAAACAGCGTTTATGTCGTTGATGAGGGGAAGTATATGATTCCGGCAGTGAAGGAATTCATCTTGTCCACGGATGTGGAAAAAAATGGAATGCAGGTAAAACTCATCGAGGGGATGGGTCGGGATGAGAATTGATATTTTGACGCTGTTCCCGGAAACCCTGGGGGATGTCCTGTCGGAAAGCATCCTGGGTCGCGCCCAGGAGCGGGGTTTTATCCGGATAGAGACACACCAGATCCGAGATTACACAGCGAACAAGCAAAATCAGGTGGACGATTATCCTTACGGTGGCGGTCGTGGCGCTGTGATGACAGCCGATCCGCTGTATCGCTGTTGGGAAGCGGTGTGTGATGAAGCAGGAGGACCGGTGCATACGGTGTATCTTTCCCCCTGCGGCAAGACCTTTAGGCAGGAAGATGCCATTCGACTGAGCAAAATGGATAATATCGTCTTGGTTTGCGGTCATTACGAGGGTATTGACCAGCGATTTATTGACGAATGTGTGGATGAGGAAATTTCTCTGGGTGATTTTGTCCTCACCGGTGGCGAGATTGCGGCCATGGCCGTTACAGATGCCGTGTGCCGGATGGTACCGGGTGTTCTGGCTGACCCGGAATGCTTTGAGGATGAAAGTCACTTCAACGGCCTGCTGGAGTATCCCCAGTACACACGCCCGGCTGTGTGGCATGGGCGGGAAATCCCGGAGATTTTGACCTCCGGCAACCACGAAAAGGTACGCCAATGGCGGCGGAAGCAATCTCTGCGCCGCACCCGCCAGCGCCGTCCGGATATGTACGAAAAGCTGGATTTGACCTCCAAGCAGGACAAAAAACTGCTGAAGGAAATGGAAGAGGAAGAGTAAGCATTAAAAACCTCCCGATACATCATCGGGAGGAATTTTTTACCGTTTTTTCAGCCGTCTTCCATTGCTCCAAAGGCGAACACAGGTGGATACCAGAAGAATACCCAAGGCCATAACGCCGGCAATCGCGGCAGTGACCATTCCTTTACTGGCAAAAAGCTCCATCTCGCCCTTGACGGCGTATTGCATCGTGTAATAGACACCGGAACCCGGGATGAGGGGGAAAATGGAAATAACCAGATAAGAGATGGCTGGATATTTCCGAATTCGTGCCATCACCTCTGAGTAGGCAGAGGCAATGGCAGCACCCCAGAAATAGGCGCCGATTTCTGAGATGCCAAGAGCCAAGCAAATGGCGTAAACTGCCCATGCAAGCATTCCGCCCAACATACACAGGAAAACACCGGGACCGTGAATGTTAAACAAAATAGCAAAGCCGACACAACCGATGGCACAGGCAAAGCACTCCAGCAAGAGCTTGCACACAAAGCAATCAGAAGGAAAGGGATAGGAGACAGGAGGAGGCGTAACAGGGGGGTGTTGCCAGATAAGAGAAGTGAAATTCCAGGCAAATGCAGCACCCAAGGCAATGGCGACAGCAATTAAAAGCACTTGGACAATCCGATTGATGCCGGAGTTGGTATCGCCATAAATGATGTCACGCATTGCATTTGTGAACAACAAACCCGGGACCAACAGCATCAACGCACCAATGACAACAGCGTCTGAGCGCACGGAGGGGAAGAACATATTCGCAATATAGGCCACTAATGCCATCGGCAGGGCGGCCGCGATTGTGCGGAAAAACTGGTTGGCACCCAGGCGTTCCATCCAACGGGAAATCAGACCAATAATGATGCCACATAGGCCAGCCAGAAGGCTGTCCTTCAAATCACCGCCAAAAAGCAAAGCAAAGCCCAGCGCGCCCAGGAAATTACCTGCCAGGTACCAGGGGAAGGAGTAAGTGCGCAGGTGCGCTTTTGTCTCTTCCAGCCACTTGGCGGCAATCTCCGGTGCGGGACGCTCCTGACAAATCCGGCGGCTGAGATTGGAAAACTGTTCTACAGCGTCCAAATCGTTGCCGTGCAGCCCGATTCGGCGCATTCTTGTCAGTGGACGACCGATGACCGGTTCGATGCTGATGTGCATACAGTTGGGAATGACAAAGGATTCGGATTCAATGCCGTAAGCATCCAAAACTCTGGTGATGCTTTCTTCCACACGGAAGGTTTCTGCACCATTCATAGCAAGGTTGTAGCCCAAATCTGTGGCAAGGTCCAAAAGCTTGGAATATTCCATTTTGCACCTCCAAAATTCAGTGAAATAGCACCGAAATTATCCCGCCAAGGATTGGCGGGATAAAAATTATTTCCGAACAAACAGAACACCCAGCGTACCGGGTCCGCAATGGCAGGAAACAGTACAGCCGGCAGTGGTCTCGTAGACCGTTTCAAAGGGCTCGCAAGCAGCAACAGCTTCCCTCACAGCGGACAGACATTCATCTGTAACCGGTGTATAGGTGATGAACAGCTCCTTGTGAACAATATCATCACGCTCGCTCAGGCGGTCCTTGACATAGTTTGCAAGACATTTGGAGTAGGTGCCGCGGTACTTCTTAACAACGGACATTTTACCGCCACGCACTTCAATGCAAGGCTTCAGGTTCAGCAGGTTTGCACCCAATGCAGCTGCGGAGGAGCAACGGCCACCCTTGACCATATACTTCAGCTGATCCAGCAGGAAGCTGGCTTCTACTCGGGAAGCATACTCTGTCAGCTTTTCAACAATCTCATCCAGACTATTGCAGGATTTGGCCAGACGGCAAGCCTCCAATACTACAAGGCCCTGACCGGTGGACAGGTTTTGGGAGTCTACCACGCGGACATTGGGGAAATCAGCAGCTGCAATGCAGGCGTTCTGGTAACAGGCAGAGAAGCCGGAGCCGATATTGATCTGGATAACGCCATCGTACTCGCCGGAGAACTGGCTGTACAGCTCCGTATACTGACCGATGCTGCAAGCAGCGGTGCTGCAAAGACTGCCGCCGGCGGCGACATGGGCAAAAATATCTTCCGGGGTGATGGTTTCACCGTCGGTGAACTGCTCGTCACCTTTGATTACTGTCAGTCGAGACAAAGTGATATTATGCTCCGCCAACAGCTCAGGGGACAAGTCACAGGTACTGTCAGAAATGATCTTGATGTTCATAAAATTCTTCCCTTCAGCAAACAGAATTCCAAACAATTAAGTGTGCAATCTGCTTGCGATTTTCAAAATTTATGGTAAAATGGTATCATAAATTATGCATTTCGTCAAGTCTGGGATGAAAGATTTACCAGATGAAGCGTGAAAGAGGGACTGTTTGTGAAGCTAAAATTTGAGATTACCGGTATGACCTGCGCTGCCTGTTCCGCAAGAGTGGAGAAGGTCAGCCGCGGCGTTTCCGGTGTGTCAGATGTTCAGGTGAATCTGATGAACGGCACAATGGTGGTAGATGCGGCAGATGATAATGTATGCGCATCCGTGATTCAAGCGGTTACGAACGCCGGCTACGGAGCAAAAATTGCCGGGGAAAAAGCACCGGTTCAAAAAGAAAACGGCACCGCGAAGCAGGGCCGTTCCCTGATTCTATCTTGTGTATTTTTAGTGGTTTTGATGTATTTTTCCATGGGGCACATGGTAGGCCTTCCAATGCCCGGCTGGTATAGCGGGACAGAAAATGCACTGGTGGCGGCACTTTTGCAGTTTACGCTGACTTTGCCGGTTGTGCTTCTCAATCAGCATTACTACCTGCGGGGATTTAAGGCGTTATGGCATCGCAACCCCAATATGGATTCCCTGATTGCAGTGGGCTCCGGTGCAGCCTTATGTTATGGCGTCATTGCCCTGTTTTTAATGGCATCGGCGATGGGCCGTGGCGATTGGCAGACGGTAGTTTTCTATCGGAAGAACCTGTATTTTGAATCTGCTGCTATGATTTTAACGCTGATTTCCGTGGGCAAGCTTCTGGAAGGTAGAGCCAAAGGAAAAACAGGGGATGCCATTCGCGCTCTGATGGATTTGCGCCCTGAAACAGCAACCGTTCTGCGTGACGGAGTGGAGATTACCATTCCCGTAGGAGATGTTCGCCTTGGCGAAATTGTTATCGTTCGCTCCGGTGGGCGGATTCCCGTAGACGGTATTGTGATAGAAGGCCGCGGAACGGTGGATCAAAGTGCATTAACAGGAGAGAGTGTGCCGGTGGAAGCAGCTCCGGGACAGGGCGTTGCCACTGCTACGATATTGAACGAGGGTTTTATTAAAATCCGTGTGGAAAAGGTGGGGGAGGATACCACCTTACAGCAGATTATCCGTATGGTGGAGGAAGCAGGTGGATCAAAAGCCCCCATTGCCCGCTTGGCGGACAAGATTGCCGGCGTGTTTGTGCCAGTGGTGATGGGAATTGCACTGGTAACCTTTCTGGTGTGGTTCGTGTTGGGCTATGGTCTGGAATTCTCCTTAACCTGTGCAATTTCCGTGCTGGTAATTTCCTGCCCCTGTGCTTTGGGACTTGCTACACCTGTTGCCATTCTTGTGGGAACAGGAAAGGGTGCTTCTATGGGTGTGCTGTTCAAAAACGGTGCGGCGTTGGAGCAACTGCACAATGTGGATACGGTTGTGCTGGATAAAACAGGCACGCTGACCACCGGAAAGCCGGCAGTAACAGATGTGAAGCCGGATGCAGTATCGGAAGAGGAACTATTAACGATTGCAGCGGCTCTGGAAAAACAGTCGGAGCACCCCTTTGCAAAAGCAATTATGGAAAAGGTCGGACAAAGAGATCTGCCTCAGGCGGTCAATTTTGAAACCCTTGCCGGCCTTGGCGTGGCGGCAGAGGTAGGTGGCAAGCGTTATTTGGGCGGAAATGCCCGGCTGATGGCCCAGTATGGTATCGAAGTGCCGGACTATCAGGAATATGCACACCAAGGGAAAACGCCTCTCTACTTTGCAGATGCCGCCGGCGTATATTTAGGTGCTGTTTTTGCGGCGGATGTTTTGAAGGAGGATTCACAGGAAGCGGTAGCTGTGATGAAACGGGCGAAGCTTCATATTGTGATGCTCACCGGAGATAACGAAAAAACAGCGGCGGCAATCGGAAAGACTGCCGGTATAGACCATATTGTTTCTGATGTGCTGCCCGGGGATAAGGCTTCCGTGATTAAGCAGCTTCAGGCACAGGGTAAGAAGGTTCTGATGGTAGGCGACGGCATCAACGATGCCCCGGCATTGGTTACGGCCGATGTGGGTATGGCGATTGGAGCCGGTACGGATATTGCAATGGAATCGGCAGACGTGGTGCTGATGTCCTCCCGGTTAAGTGCTGTTGCCGGTGCGATTGCGCTGAGCAAAGCCACCATCCGCAACATTAAGCAGAACCTGTTTTGGGCATTTTTCTACAACTGTCTTGGAATTCCCGTTGCCGCCGGCGTTTTGTTCGTTCCCTTCGGTATTCAGCTCAGTCCGATGATTGGTGCGGCAGCGATGAGTATGAGCTCTGTTTTCGTTGTAAGCAATGCGTTGCGGCTTCGCCGTTTTTCCTATAAAAAGAAAGAAGCGGCAATCGAAGAAACAGTTCAAAAGGAGGAAAAGGATATGACAACCGTTTTGAAAGTGGAAGGTATGATGTGCGTCCATTGTAAGGCAACCGTGGAAAAGGTATGCAAGGCTGTTCCCGGTGCAGAGGATGCAGTGGTAGACCTGCAGCAAAAGACAGTGACCGTCACCGGAAATGCGGATAAGGATGCACTTTCCAAGGCAATTACCGATGCCGGGTATGAGGTCATTGGCTAACAATGCGTAATATTCGGCTGGAAATTTGCTATGACGGCACCCGGTACAAGGGCTGGCAACGCTTAAGTGGAGTGGAAAACACCATTCAAGGCAAGCTGGAGCAGGTTCTGACCAGGATATTGGGAGAGGAAATTGAAATCTCCGGCAGTGGGCGGACGGATGCCGGCGCGCACGCGGTGGGTCAGGTGGCTAATTTTCATTGCGAAAGTGAGTTGTCCTGTGACGAGATATTGCTGCAGCTTCGCAGGTATTTACCGGAGGATATTGGCATACACTCCTGTCAGGAGGCGCAGCCGCGGTTTCACGCCCGGCTGAACTGCAGGACGAAAACATACCGCTATCGTGTATGGAACAGCGAAAAGCCCTGCGTTTTTCAGCGGCGGTATGTGTATGTGATGCCGGCAAAGCTGGATGTTCTGAAAATGCAGGAGGCGGCAGCATTATTTGTAGGAAAGCACGATTTTTCCGCCTTCTGTGCCAATAAAAAGATGAAAAAATCCACGGTTCGATGCATAGAACAGGCAAAGGTGATACAAAACGGGGATGAGATTGTTTTTGAATTCACCGGCGACGGATTTCTGTACAATATGGTGCGCATTATGGTGGGCACCTTGCTGGAAGTGGGGCTCAACAAGCGAAGCGCAGACGGCATCCCGGTTCTTTTTGGCAAGCAACGGGAAGAAGCAGGCTATCTGGTACCGGCACAGGGACTGTGCCTAATGGAGGTTACCTATTGAATATTCAAATTTTCGGTAAAAGCAAGTGCTTCGACACCAAAAAAGCGGAGCGATATTTCAAAGAGCGGCGCATCAAGGTGCAATCCGTCGATTTGCTGCGCTTCGGGCTGTCCGGCAAGGAATTTGACAGCGTACTGCGAAGCGTGGGCGGTATTGATAATCTTATTGATTGGCAAAGCAAGGACCCGGATGTGACATTGATGAAGTATATGGACGACCCCCGGGCAAAGGAAGATAAGGTTTTTGACAATCCGGCGTTGATGAAGACCCCCATTGTGCGCAATGGAAAACAGGCAACGGTGGGCTTTTGCCCGGAAATATGGGAAAAATGGGAATAACACAAAAGCAGCTTCTGAACGGAAGCTGCTTTTTTATTGGGAGGATAGTATGACGGCAATTTTGGAAAAAGTGAATGGATTTGTTTGGGGCATTCCGGCGCTGCTGGGAATTCTGGGAATTGGGCTGTACCTGAGTTTTCGTACCGGCTTTGCACAGATTCGACTGTTTCCAAAAGCGCTGCGTGCATTTTTTTCCACATTTAGAAGGAAAAAGGAGCAGGAGGGAGAGGTGTCGCCTTTTCAGGCGCTGTGTACAGCTCTTGCGGCTACAGTGGGGACAGGAAATCTGGCTGGCGTGGCCGGAGCGATTACCATTGGCGGTCCGGGAGCTGTATTTTGGATGTGGATTTGTGCCATTTTGGGAATGGTGACAAAGTTTGCTGAGGCGACTCTTTCCGTGCGTTACCGGGTGCGCAATGAAAAAGGAGAGTGGGTGGGCGGCCCTATGTATATCATCCGGCAGGGGATGGGAAAGCGCTGGCACTGGTTGGCCACAAGCTATTGCTTATTTGGTGTGGTTGCTGCGTTTGGCGTGGGGAATGCTACCCAAATCAATACGGTTATCGGGGGCATTAATCAGGCCATCTCCGCTTTTGGAGGTTCGGAAAGTCAGACGGGAAATCTTTTGATGGGCGTTGGTTTGGGCATTCTGATTTGCGGCATTTTGCAGGGAGGGATGAAAAAAATCGGAACCTTCGCAGAAAAGCTGGTGCCAATCGCCTCGGTGTGTTATCTGCTTTTGGGAGTTGGAATTCTGATTGCCAAAGCTCCGGCCGTGCCTCAGGCGCTGTGTGGGATTGTGGAGGGCGCATTTTCTCCCCAGGCCGTGACTGGGGGAGGTGTTGGTTCTCTGTTTATAAGCCTGCGCACAGGGGTTTCCAGGGGAGTCTTCACCAATGAGGCGGGAATGGGGACAGCAGGAATCGCCCATTCGGCGGCACGAGTGGAACATCCGGTGGAGCAGGGACTTATGGGGATTATGGAGGTGTTTCTGGATACCATCGTGATTTGCACGATGACGGCCCTGGTCATCCTCGTCAGCGGTGTGGAGATTCCTTACGGAAATGATGTGGGGATTGCGCTGACAACACAGGCGTTTTCCTCTGTGTACGGTGGCTGGGTCAGTGTGATGATTGCGGCGGCGTTGTGCTGTTTTGCCATTGCAACGGTTTTGGGTTGGGGACTTTACGGCGCGCGGTGTGCGCAGTTCCTGTTTGGCGATGGAGTGTGGAAAAAATTTGTGTTGATACAGGGAATCGCAGTTGTGATCGGAGCGGTGCTGAAAACGGGAACGGTGTGGCTGCTGTCGGAAATCGTCAACGGATTGATGGCAATTCCCAATTTGATTGCGCTGGGGGCATTGACACCGGAGCTTTGCCGGCTTCTGCGAAAGTCAAAAACGCCGTGAAAAAGAGTTGCTTTTTTCGATGAGGTCGTGTATAATAGCGGAGAATCCGGGTGTAGCGCAGTTGGTAGCGCGCCTGCTTTGGGAGCAGGATGCCGCGAGTTCGAGTCTCGCCACTCGGACCATCAAAGGGCAATGAAAAAGATATTGCCCAAGAAACCCCCGATTTTATCGGGGGTTTCGCCGTTTCTACGGTCGAAATTTTTACAAGCGAT
>SVLS01000026.1 GCA_015067835.1 Oscillospiraceae bacterium
CTCGGTATATTTGTACGACGATAAAGTGATCATCACTTTCAATTATAAAGATGGCTCAAAGACGATCTCTTTGAGCCAGATTGAGAACACGGTATTTAATTCGGATATTAACGCGCATGCTCTGCCAAAAAAGTCCAACACCATCCGGTGTTGGACTTTTTTGATATGGCACGGACTTGAAAGGGCGGCACCAGTGCGCACACTGGTGCAAAAATTGAGAGCGGGCGAGCAATTTTTAGCCCGTGGGAAAGTCCATTGGAACTGACGGCATCCCGTAGGGATGTTGGCAGTTGTCAATCGTACCCCCTTCCAGAAAAGCAGCGATAGCAGATGCTATCGCTGTTTTTTCCTTACATATTGCAATTCTTGACAAAATATAGTAACATACAATTACACTAAGCATTTGGAGGAAAGAAAGATATGAAAAGAATCCTTGCGCTGCTCTTTGCTCTTGTTATGCTGTTGGCACTGACTGCCTGTGGTAAGGATGAGGAGGGCACTCCTACAGGTGAGAGCACGGGAACAACCACCAACACCACAGAAAGCACCAACGACCCCACAGACGGCACTCAGGATAGTACACAGGGCACAACTGAGAGCACTACAGGTGGAGAGACAACAGAGAGCACCGAGCCGCCTACTACTACGCCTCCCACAACACAACCCAGCCATACTCACAATTATACCTCTACTATAACCAAAGCACCCACCTGTACCCAAAAGGGTGTCAAGACCTTCACTTGCAGTGGTTGTGGTAAGTCCTACACAGAGGACATTAAGGCGAATGGTCACGCATGGGGCGAATGGACAACCCATACAGAAGCCACCGCCACAACACAGGGTGAGTCCCGACGGACTTGCAAGAACTGTACTGAGTACGAAACAAAGGCAATTCCCCCAAAGGGTTTGAAAGCAGATGCTGCGGATAAATCTGTCAGCGAAACTGGTACTGCTTTTGAAATTGCAGTCCGTCAATATACCCACGACTACAATCATACTTCCATTGATTCCGAAAGCGGTCGTTATGTGTTTTCAGTTTCTTCGAGTACAGGCAATTCTGTGAATGTTCTTTCCTTGGGCGGTCTAACAGGCGAAATTCGTACATATCCCGTTCCTAATAAGTATGCCGTGTTGAAACATGCAAAGTTTGATGGCTCTTCTCCCTATGTAGACTCTACTGGAAAAGAGGCCATTACCAAAACTGTCTCCGACACTCGTACTGCTCTTAACTGCAATGTTACTTCAATTTTAGTAAGATTTTTCAATGAGAAAACTGGAGAAGCACAGTTCAGAGCCAGTACATTAGAACAAGTACCAGACAGCATTTTCCAAGACGTTGCCAACAATAACGCCAGCATACAAATCACCTACTCCGTACCTGGTGCGCCCTATTGCACTATGACGATAAAAGGAACTGGCAACGGCTCGTTTAGCGTGTTCTTCCAACTGATATTTAATGATGAATGATTATCATTAAGCACATAAGAGAGCCCCACGGCGTTGGCCGGGGGGCTCTCCTATTTTTCCTATTTGCTCCTATTTTTCCTGCGGTATTGTAGCAAAAATTGTGGCAAAACAAGCATCAAATGAAAAGTATGATTGCATTATTTGGTGAATAGTGGTAAGATTGAATCATCCATAATAGTTTGGAGGAAAGAAAGATATGAAAAGAATCCTTGCGCTGCTCCTTGCCCTTGTTATGCTGCTCTGCCTAACTGCCTGTGGTGAAAACCCCGCTGAAGTGAACAATCCCGCCAGCAGCAATCCCAGTACAGGCGAATCCTCCGGCAGTACCGGAAGCACTACCCCTTCAAGCGAGGCAACCCAACCGTCAACAAATCCCTCTGAGCCCGCGAGCTCAGAGCATAAGCACAGCTATGCTTCCGATGTAACCACCGCTGCCACTTGTGGCAAGGACGGAGTCAAGACATTTACCTGCTCCTGCGGTGATTCTTACACCGAGAAAATTGCCGCCACAGGTCAGCACTCTTGGGGTAGTTGGACGCTTGAAGCAAAGGCATATGTTGGAAAAGATGGCACAGAAAAGCGCACCTGTAAAACTTGCTCCGCCTCCGAAACAAGAAAAACTACCGACGGTGCTTTGAATAACTCTTTCGTGGGCAATGTAGAGTTTGAATGGTTTATGTCTGAATGGCCTTCACCAAACGGCGGTACACTGGTGGATATTCCCTATAATGCAGAAGGTATTCAAGGCGGTACATTATTAAATTATGTAGGTGCTTTTTATAATGGTTCTTATAGAGACAATATGGATTTCTCCATACCGTTATCTGCTGTTGTTGAGTTTTTGAAGCCCACATTTGCGATTACAGATGCATTGAAAGCAGAAATGAAAGCAGATTATCGCTATGATTCCGCAACAGACTCCTTTAATCTTACACACCCTGGTTCTTCTGGCATTGTTACAGCATGGGTTGAGGGTTATATTCATACTGGTGGAAATAAATATGCTGTATACTATGGAATTGAGCAAAGAGACGGTGGCTTTATTCCGCAATATTGGAAAGCAGAGATAGAGTACAACCTACTGAATGGTAATCCGAATAAGTATCTTTCCTTTGTTGGTGTTGAATCTCTGCCCAGCAATCTCACAAAGTAACAGCAAAGAGGAATGGTTCCGAGACCATTCCTCTTTTTCCTACGTGTTCCTAGTGTGTCTATAAAAATTGTGGCAAAACAAGCATAAAACAAAAAGTATGATTGCATTATTTGGCAAATAGTGGTAAGATTGAATCATCCATAATAATTTGGAGGAAAGAAAGATATGAAAAGAATCCTTGCGCTGCTCCTTGCCCTTGTTATGCTGCTCTGTCTAACTGCCTGCGGCGAAAAGCCCGCTGAAGTGAACAATCCCGCCAGCAGCAATCCCAGTACAGGCGAATCCTCCGGCAGTACCGGAAGCACTACCCCTTCAAGCGAGGCAACCCAACCGTCAACAAATCCCTCTGAGCCCGCGAGCTCAGAGCATAAGCACAGCTATACTTCCGATGTAACCACCGCTGCCACTTGCGGCAAGGAGGGTGTTAAGACCTTTACCTGCGCCTGCGGTGATTCTTACACCGAGAAAATTGCCGCCACAGGCCAGCACTCTTGGGGTAGTTGGAGCACAGAGGCTTGTGCACTAGTTAACAGAAAGGGCACAGATAAGCGAACCTGTTCCACTTGCTCTGCCGCTGAAACAAGAGAGAATACTGAAAGTGTCCTTGCAAACTCTTTCTACGACCCAGGCTTAGAGCAAATTTTCTACTGGGGCTTTAATGCCGATGGTTCACCGAGGGCATATTCTTTGCTTCAATATGCTCCCTACAGATATGATAAATTTGCCTACAAGGTAAACTCCACCGATACAATTTACGATACCTTGGCAAAAAGCTTTGTGCTTAACAGCGGTTTTAAAGATGAAATGAGAGCCGAAGGAAAAGCATTATATTCGGGTTTTGGCTATGATGAGGTGAACGACACATTCACTTTTGAAGGTCTTAGCATGGGTTCTGTGGGTCATGCTGAACCTTTGGGATATGTACACAATGGCGGTAATCAATATACTGTATATTATAGTTTTGAAGAGAACGGTGGAGCATCCGCCCAAATCTATAAAGTTGTTGTGGAGTTCAACAGAACAGATTACTTTGATGTAATGAGTTGGAAACTGAACGGAGAGGAAAACAAATACCTGTCTTTTGAAAAAGTTTCTTCTGTCCCCAGCGACCTCACAAAGTAACAACAAAGAGGAATGGTCCCGGGACCATTCCTCTTTTCTTTCCTATAGACTCTTATTGTGTATTTTGATATTGTGGCAAAATTTGTGGCAAAAGCGTTTTTTCTCTTGACTATGGCGGAATATGAGCGTATAATGCATTTTGCGACACGAATGTCGCAAAATAAAGAGAGAGGAAGAACCATCATGCACAGTCTTGATAAGCGTTGGAAAGAGCTGTTATTTGCGGCAAACAGCTTCGGTCCCAACCTGTTGTTCACGCTGCTCGGTGCTTATCTCACCGACGCACTCAACCCCATTGGCCTCACCGCCAATCTTGAATCCTGGAGCCTCACCGGATATTGTCTGGTGGTGCCGTCTATGTTTGGTATTACCTGGGCACTGTCAAAGGTTTTTGACGGTCTTATTGACATTCCCCTTGCCCACTTGACCGACAATATCCGCACCCGCTGGGGTCGCCGTCGGCCAATGTTTTTGCTTTCCCTGATCCCGCAGATTATCACCTTCCTGCTGGTGTGGACGCCCCTGGAATTCCGTGAAAACAGCGTGCTGAACACCCTGTGGATCGGTTTTATGCTTCTGGGCTACTACGCCTCTTACACATTGTCCATGATTACCTTTTTCGGCTCATCGTCCAGCATCTGCAAGGATGAGGCACAACGCGTGCGTGTCGGCAACTTCAAGTCCTTCTTCGACACCATCGGTTTTTGCCTTGTATATGCGCTGCTGCCGATTTTCATCAGCAAGGGCATCAACATCCGTACTGTAGCACTGTGTGCCATGCCGCTGATGCTGACGCTTTTGATTCCCCTGTTTCTCATCAAAGAGGGCGACAAGTACGGCCAGGGCAAGGACTATCTGCCTCAGGCTCGCGTACCGCTGAAGGACAGCCTGCGCCTGACGCTGCGCAATCGGCTGTTCCTGCGCTGGATTATTCCCAACGCCTGCGCCTATTTCGGTCTGAATATGTTCCTTGCTTCCCAGAATACCCTGATTTCCGGCGTAATGAATCTGCCGGCAAACTGGGCCGCAATTATGAACACCTGCGCCTTCGCTCCCGTGCCGCTGATGCTGTTTATTTACTATAAGATGATCCAGAAAAAGGGCATCCGCTTCAGCTATCGGGTCGCAATCGGCAGCTTTGCCATTGCGATTTTGAACTTCTGTCTTGGCAGTGAATTCTTGTTCCCCCACAATGTGACGGCCCGTATCGTCATCGGTTGTGTCGGTGGCTTCTTTGGTTCCTTCGGCATTGGTGCATTCTTTGCAACGCCCTATATGGTGCCTGCCCAGATTGCAGCAATGGAATTCAAGACCAACGGAAAGGACCATACCGCAATGTACTTTGCAATCCAATCTCTGGCCACATCTGTTGTTGCTGCCATCTCCACCGGTCTTGTATATGAGCAAGTAAAGAATATCGTTTCCCCCAAGGTCATTGATGGCGTTGTACAAGCCGGCGAGACATGGAAGATTGGCGTTTCTCTGGTTCCGGTGATTCTCAGCTTGATGTGTATATTTGGATTTATTATGGCCGGTCGTATGCCCAAGCAATACTCAGAAGAAGTTGTGGCAAAAGAAGTGGAGCGTATTGAATCCAAGCAAAAAGCGTGATATACTGTTGAGTAAAGAGGATTGACGGGAGGAATATTTATGGGAGTAAAAGGCGAAAACGCGCGGGCAAAAATTACAGAATGCGCCCACGGTCTTTTCAGCTGCAAGGGCTACTGTGCGGTAACGATGCAGGATATTTCCGAAGCCTCCGGCTTTTCCCGCGGCGGTCTGTACCGTCATTTTGCCTCCACTGAAGAAATATTCCTGGAGATTATCCGTCTGGAGCAGGCAAGCGCATTTGCACAGCTGGAGCGTGCTTTGGCAGACCAGGTGCGCCCGGATCAAATACTGCGTGTATTTCTCCGGTCTCGGATGAATACGCTGAGCAAGCCTTCCCACAGCTTTGATGTGGCAGTATCGGAATTTGCCGCCAATAGCGAAAAAGGGCGGGAATCCCTTGCCAAGCGGGCGAAAGACTCTGTTCGGATTTTGACCTCATTGATTGACAGCGGCAACAAAGCAGGGGTCTTCTCCTGCTCCCATCCCGAAACGATTGCCACACATATTTTATGGCTGATGGAGGGAATGTCCCGCCATGCAGGTCTGATTCCCATCACCGAGGCGCAAATTGATGCACAAATCACGCAAATTGAACTGCTTTTGCAGAAATAAAGCTTTTTAGATTCTTTAATTGACAAAATAACACAAAATGCGCCCCCATATCAAAGGGGGTGCATTTTTCCTTTATATGTTGCAATTTTCCAAAAAATGTTGTAAACTGTGCTTATATTTGCACACGGAGGAAAGAAGATATGAAAAAGGCCCTTGCATTATTACTTGTTTTGTCTATGCTTTTGGTTATGGTTGCCTGTGGCAATAGTGGCGGAAATACTCCTTCCAGTGACCCGGCAACAGCTCCGCAGTCCCAGCCGACCAAGCCTTCCGAGAGCACCAATCCTACGCAGGGCAGCCAGCCCTCAGGCGAGCATACTCACAGCTACAATTCCGAGGTAACAACCGCTGCCGCTTGTATGAGTAACGGCATTAAGACTTACACTTGTTCCTGCGGTGATACCTACACCGAGGAAATTCCTGCCCCGGGGCATTTTTTCAGCGAGTGGGAAATTGAAACCAAGGCATTCATTGACAAGGATGGTACAGAAAAGAAAACCTGCTCTGTTTGCTCCACTTCCAAAACCAAGAAAAGTGTGGCAAACGCCACTAACAATTCCTTCTACGACGCCGGTCTGCCCCATATTTTGGGGCAGGGTTACGGCACATTGAGTGGGTCCTCTTTATTGGAATACGCCAGCTATACGTTCACAGAGTACGCCGACAAGCCTGTAGCCGCTGCTACACTTTTTTCTGCATTGTCTGAGCGTTTTAATATTACCGACGATTTGAAAGCTTCAATGAAGGAATGGGGCGAAGGCCGCTTTGGCTATGACGCTTCCAACGATACCTTCACCTTGCACGATTACGGCATTTCCGGAATGGGCTCCGCGAAACTTGTTGGATATACCCACAACGGAGGAAATGCATACAGCGCATACTATGCCTACAATCCTTTTGATGATGTGGTTGTATACCACGAGGTAAAATTGGAATATAACCGCTCCAATGGAGGACAGAACAAATATCTGTCCTTTGATATGATCGACGAGCTTCCCTCTGACATTATTCTCCCCGGCGAAGGCGAATAATCTCCCCGCCCTAAAAGGAATCTTATGAACTTTCAGAATTTAAAAAACTGCATAGATGCGCTAGTAACAGAACGTCATGTTCCCGGTGCTGACTGCATCGTCTATAAAAACCACGAACTGCTATTTCGTTACTTCACCGGCGTTAGCGACCTGGAAAGCCAGACCCCTATGGTCGGAAATGAGCTGTATGTGATTTTCTCTATGACCAAAATGCTCACTTGTACCTGTGCGCTGCAACTATGGGAGAAGGGATGCTATCAGATGAGCGACCCAATCTCAAAATACCTGCCGGAATTTGAAAAGATGCAGATTTCCGAAATTCCTTTCGATGAGGATAACGCAGAAAAAATCATTACCGGCGCAGCAACGGAAGAAAGTACCACCGCCAAGGGCACGCGATATGCCAAAAATCCCATCACGGTCAAGGACTTATTTACTATGGCCGGAGGTCTGGATTACGAATTGGAAGCACCGCACATTCAAAAGGCACTCCAGGAAGGCAAAACCAGCACCAGAGACCTGGTTGCTGCAATGGCACAGACTGTTCTTGGCTTTGAGCCGGGAACCAGATTTTCATATAGCCTTTGTCACGATGTATTAGGCGCTCTCGTTGAAGTCTGGTCCGGAATGCGCTTCGGCGAATATATGAAGATGAATGTTTTGGATCCTCTGGGAATGAAAAATACTTTCTTTGGAATTCCAAAAGAACCGGAGCTTCTCCAAAAAATGATGACAATCTACCGCTATAATGACCAAAGGCTGCCGCAGCGACTGCCTTTGACCTGCCGCTTTACGCTGACTGATGAATACGAAAGCGGTGGCGCAGGCCTGGTGTCCACACCGGAAGACTATTCTCTTTTCCTGGATGCCCTGGCAAACGGTGGAACCGGCAAGGATGGCTATTTGCTTCTGCAGCCGAAGACAGTTGCGCTGATGGGCCAAAACCACCTGAATGATCAGCAGTTGGATGATTTTCATAAGCTCCGAAAGGGCTATGGCTATGGTCTTGGTGTGCGAACCCATATGGATCCTGCCGAAAGCGGCACCCTGAGTCCTGTTGGAGAATTCGGCTGGGATGGTGCAGCTGGCGCTTTTTCCATGGTAGACCCTAAAAATCAACTGTCTTTGACCTATTTCCAAGAGGTTCAGAACTGGGATGTTCGTATTCAGACAGAGCTTAGAAACGCCTTATATACCGATTTAAAAAACGCTGGTTTGTTGTAAACAAAAAACGCCCTGCAAATACGCAGGGCGTTTTCTTGTCAGCCGGCCATAACTGATAAAAATGTTGCAAAACCCGGAAGGATGAAATTCCTTCCGGGTTTGATTTTCAGCGAATGCCGTAGTTTTCAATAATATAATCCATATCCTTATCGCCGCGGCCGGACAGGTTAATCAGCACGGAGCCGGTGCCCATCTTCTTGGCCAGCTTCATACCGTAGGCAACCGCGTGGGCGCTTTCGATGGCAGGGATAATACCCTCCATTCGGGCAAGCGTATAAAAAGCTTCGATGGTTTCGTCATCGTTAATGACATCGTACTTCACACGGCCCAAATCCCGCAAGAATGCGTGCTCCGGACCGGAGGAAGGGTAATCCAAACCGCTTGCCACAGAGTAGACAGGCGCCGGATCGCCATTTTCGTCCTTCAGCATAATGCTATTAAAGCCGTGCATAACGCCCTCTGTGCCGTATTGGAGGCTGGCGGCGTGGTCACCCAGAGCAGTGCCCCGGCCAAGGGGTTCGATACCGTAAATTTCCACGGGGTCATTCAGGAAGCCGGAGAAGAAGCCGGCAGAATTGGAGCCGCCGCCTACGCAGGCGACAATAGCATCCGGCAAATGCCCGGTCATTTCCACAAACTGCTCCCGGGCTTCTTCGCCCACCACGTGCTGGAAGTCCCGCACCATCATAGGGAACGGATGCGGACCGACCACAGAGCCAATGCAGTACATACAGTTTTCATAGTCCTTGCAGTACGCATCAAACGCAGCATCCACCGCCTCCTTCAAGGTCTGCAGGCCGTGGGTAACCTCAACCACATTGGCGCCCAAAATCTTCATTCTTGCCACATTGGGAGCTTGCTTCTTAATGTCCACAGCGCCCATATAAATGTCGCATTCCAGTCCAAAATAAGCCGCAGCGGTCGCCATCGCCACACCGTGCTGACCTGCACCAGTCTCTGCGATAACCTTCTTCTTGCCCATATATTTTGCCAGAAGAACCTCGCCCATACAGTGGTTGAGCTTATGAGCACCGGTATGGTTCAGATCCTCCCGCTTTACATACAGCTGAACGCCGCCCAAAGAAGTGGACAGCCGCTCCAGATGGGAAATGGGTGTGGGGCGACCCTGAAACTCCTTGCGGATGCGGCGAAGCTCCGCAATAAATTTACGGGAATGGCAGATGGTATGGTATGCGTGGGTGATCTCATCCATTGCCTTTTGCAGATCTTCGCTTACATAAGATCCGCCATAAGGGCCAAAATAGCCGTTCTTATCCGGATAATGCTGTAAATATGTATCAAATTGTACGCCATTAAACTCCATCATTGATTCCTCCAATTTTTAGGTATAAACAAAATGCCCTTGACAGAATGAGCCTTCTGTCAAGGGCGAATTTACATATTCGCGGTGCCACCTTGATTCACAGCCAATGCTGTGCACTTTGCGAGATACCAACATATCCCCGGCAACTGACGTATGCCTCACGTCGCAGAATACTCAGGTCTCCCCTTTGACTGCGCCCTCCGCGGTCCATTTGACGACTTGTTTCATACCCGACTCACACCAACACGGGCTCTCTTGGATGGCATCATCGCCTTTATCTCCGCTTCAACGGTTTTATTCGGTTTTCCCTATTATACGTCCTTCCCCCTTATTTGTCAAGGGGTTTCTTCATTTTACAGTGTTGCCGCCATCAGCGCCTTAATCGTATGCATCCGGTTTTCTGCCTCGGCAAACACGATGGACTGGGCGCTTTCAAAGACCTCATCCGTTACTTCCAGTGCTGTCAGGTTAAAGCGCTCACCCATTTCCTTGCCGATCTTGGTTTTCAAATCATGGAAGGACGGCAGGCAGTGCATAAACACCGTCGTCTGCTTCCCTGTTTTTGCCATCAGTTCTTTATTGACCTGATAGGGCAGCAGCTCTGCGATCCGCTTCTCCCAAACCTCTGCCGGTTCTCCCATAGAAACCCACACATCGGTATAAATAACGTCCGCGTTTTTTACGGCAGCAGCAGGATCGGTCTCGAATCGGATCGTCGCACCGGTCGTAGCAGCAATTTCCTTACAGGTTTTTATCAGGTCAGCATTGGGTTTATAGTTTTCGGGGCAGCAGGCTGTAAAATTCAAGCCCAGCTTGGCACAGCCAATCATCAGAGAATTACCCATATTATATCGGGCATCGCCAATGTAAACAAATTCAATTCCCTTCAGATAACCGAACTGCTCCCGAATGGTCAGCATATCCGCCAAAATCTGGGTGGGATGATATTCATTGGTCAACCCGTTCCAAACCGGAACAGCAGAATACTTCGCCAAGTCTTCTACAATCTCCTGTCCAAAACCCCGGTACTCAATTCCGTCATAAATAGAGGAAAGCACCCTCGCTGTATCCGCAATACTTTCCTTTTTCCCGATCTGAGATGCCGTCGGATCCAGATATGTAACACCCATTCCCAAATCATAGGCCGCTACTTCAAAGCTACAGCGAGTGCGGGTACTGGTTTTTTCAAAAATCAGCGCGATATTCTTTCCCTGGCAAAGCTTATGGGGAATGCCTGCCTTTTTTTGCGCTTTTAATTCAGCCGCCAGATCAAGAAGATATAAAATTTCTTCCTGTGTAAAATCCAACAGCGTCAGAAAATCCTTCCCCTTCAGATCCATTTTTGTTCCTCCCAACTTTTACGACAAAAATTGCTCCAGATAGGCAATTTGCTTTTCCACAGAAGCCAATCCGGTGCCACCGGCAGAAATCCGCTTTTCTACACAGGTCTGCAAGCTGATTTGCTCATAAACATCCTGCTCAAAGCGAGGCTCAAACTGGCGATATTCCTCCAAAGACAGCTGCTCCAGCACCTGATGGTTTGCAATGCAGTATGCCACAATTTGACCTACGATTTTGTAAGCTGTACGGAATGGCATACCCTTTTTAACCAAGTAATCCGCCAGGTCTGTTGCATTGATGAAGCCCTTTTGTGCTGCCTGCATCATATTTTCCGGCAAAGCCTTCATCGAGCGAATCATCGGCGGGAACACCGTCAGGCACTGCTTAACGGTATCGATAGCGTCGAAAATCGCTTCCTTATCCTCCTGCATATCCTTGTTGTATGCCAGAGGCAGCCCCTTCAAAACAGTGAGCATTGCCATCAGGTCGCCATAAACGCGCCCGGTTTTGCCCCGCACCAGCTCCGCAATATCCGGATTCTTTTTCTGGGGCATAATGCTGGAGCCGGTTGTGTAGGAATCATCCAGCTCAATGAATTTAAATTCCCAGCTCGCCCACAGAATAACCTCCTCTGAGAAGCGGGAAAGATGCATCATCACCGTCGCGAAAGCGGACAACAGCTCCACGCAGAAATCCCGGTCAGAAACGCCGTCAATACTGTTCAGTGCAATGCCGTCAAAGCCCAGTGCCTTCGCTGTCATCTCCCGGTCTGTATCATAAGTCGTACCGGCCAGAGCGCAGCTTCCCAGCGGACTTACATTCATCCGCTTGACTGCGTCTTTAATCCGGTCCATATCCCGGGTAAACATCATTCCGTATGCCAACAGGTGATGGGCAAATGTAATCGGCTGCGCCCGCTGCAGATGGGTATAGCCGGGCATAATGGTCTGCTTGTGCTGCTTCGCCTGGAAAAGAATGGCATCCAGCAAGGTCTGCAGCTGCTGCAAAATCCCTTCTGCCTCATCGCGCAGGTACAGGCGAATATCTACCGCTACCTGGTCATTACGGCTGCGGGCAGTATGCAGCTTCTTTCCAACATCTCCCAGCCGTTTGGTCAGCTCCGCTTCCACAAACATATGGATATCCTCTGCCGCAAAATCAATAGAAAGGGCGCCGCTGTCCAAATCTGCCAGAATATGCCCCAGCTCCGCAATAATGGCTTGTGCATCACCAGCGTCGATGATGCCCTTTGCCGCCAGCATTGTTGCATGGGCGACAGAGCCCTGAATATCCTGCCGGAACATCCGACAGTCAAAATGGATGGACGAATTGAAATCGTCAGCCTGGCTGTCCAGCGCTTTGGCGAACCGCCCTTCCCACATTTTGCCCATAGAAAAAACCTCTCGTCTTACAGTTTTCCCTGCTCCATCATTGCCTGCACCTGTGTGGGCAGACCCCAAAGGTTAATAAAGCCGGTTGCCTGTGCCTGATCGTAGTCACTTTCGCCAAAGGTGCAAATATTCTCCGAGTACAAAGAGTAGGGGCTCTTCACACCGGCGTTAATCATATTGCCCTTGTACAGCTTCAGTCTTACCGTACCGGTGACATTTTTCTGTGTCTCAGTCACAAATGCAGACAAGGCCTTTCTCAGCGGAGAGAACCACAGGCCATTGTACAGCAATTCTGCAAAGCAAACACTCAGTTCCTGTTTCTTATGTGCAGTCATCTTATCCAGGCAGAGGGTCTCCAGCACGCTGTGTGCCTTATAGAGAATTGCACCGCCAGGAGTTTCATAAACGCCTCTGCACTTCATACCAACCAGCCGGTTTTCCACAATATCCAGCAGACCGATGCCGTTCTTGCCGCCGATTTCATTCAGCTTCCAGATAATATCGGTTGCGCTCATCTTCTGGCCATCCAGTGCTACTGGAACGCCCTTTTCAAAGTCCAGCGTAACGTAAGTGGGCACATCAGGTGCCTGCAAGGGAGATACGCCCATCTCCAGGAAGCCGGGCTTCTCATACAGAGGCTCATTCCAGGGATCCTCCAGATCCAGACCCTCATGGCTCAAGTGCCACATATTCTTATCCTTGGAGTAATTGGTCTCACGATTGATCTTCAAGGGAATATTGTGCGCCTCAGCGTATTCAATCTCCTCTTCCCGAGACTTGATGTCCCACTCCCGCCAGGGAGCAATGATCTTCATCTCCGGTGCAAAGTGCTTAATTGCCAGTTCAAAACGAACCTGATCATTGCCCTTACCGGTACAGCCGTGGGCAATTGCATCTGCGCCTTCAGCCAGAGCAATTTCCACCAAGGACTTGGCGATAATGGGGCGGGCAAAAGCTGTGCCCATCAAATACTCTTCGTAGATTGCGCCGGCCTGCATAGAGGGGATAATGACATCATTTACCATCTCATCGCACAAATCCGCAGCATAGAACTTATCTGCGCCGGTCTTGTAAGCCTTCTCTTCCAGTCCTTCCAGCTCATCTGCCTGACCGACGTTACCGGCCACAGCAATAATGTAGGGGTTGTTATAGTTTTCCTTGAGCCAAGGAATGATGATAGAAGTATCCAGACCGCCGGAATAGGCCAACACGATTTTCTTAATATTTTGCTTGTTCATATTTATTTTCCTCCCAAAATATTCAAAATAATGAATATTCGATTTTGTTTATGCATATATATTATCACACATTGTATATTTATGCAAGTCTTATTTTCATTTTTATGCTGTCAGCTTCCATAATTTTTCATCAAAAGCGGACGGTTTTTTTGTCATCTTTCGATAGAAGCAAAAAATCCCATCCAAAATGGCTCCTCCGCCTGCTTGGATGGGATTCTCAAATCAGATTATCGGTGTTGCTGATCGAAGGCCTGAATAAAGTCGCAAAGCTTTTCCACACCTTCAACCGGCATTGCATTATAGATGGATGCCCGCATACCGCCTACCTTCCGATGACCCTTCAGATTGGACAGCCCCTGCTCCTCTGCCTGAGAAGCAAACAGTGCATCCAATTCCGCAGAAGCTGTACGGAAGGTAACGTTCATATCCGAACGATCCTCCTTGGCAGCGTGGCAGTTGAAAATCTCAGTGTCGTCCAGAACATCGTAAAGCATTTTTGCCTTAGCTTCATTGATTTTCTGGATACCAGTAAGACCTCCCTGCTCCTCCAGCCAATCGCACACCAGACCCAAAATGTAAATGCACCAGCAAGGCGGCGTGTTAAACATAGAGTCGCCGTCTGCCTGGGTCTTCCAATCCAGCATCAAGGGCGTAATGGGCATTGCATTGCCAATCAGATCCTTGCGCACAATCACCAGTGTCACACCGGCGGGAGCAAGATTCTTCTGCGCGCCGGCATAAATCACACCGAATTTGCTCACATCAATGGGCTTGCTGCAGATTTCCGACGACATATCACACACCAAGGGTACATTTCCTGTTTCAGGAATGTACTTCCACTGCGTGCCGTAAATGGTATTATTGCCGCAGTAGTAGAAGTAAGATGCATCCGGCCGCACATCAACCGTTTTGGGGATATAGCTGTGATTTGCATCCTCAGAAGAACAGGCCACGGCTACATCGCCGTAGCGCTTTGCTTCTTTCCACGCAGAGGTGGAGAAATTGCCTGTAAGGGCGTAGTCTGCCTTGCCGGTCATTCCCATCAGATTCAAAGGAATGGCAGAAAACTGCGTGGACGCACCGCCCTGCAAAAACAGAATCTCATAATTCTCCGGAATGCTCATCAGCTTGCGGAACTTTTCCTTGGTTTGGGCAAAAATCTTTGCAAAGGCCTTGGAGCGATGGCTCATTTCCATCACGGACATTCCGCTGCCATCATAATTGGTAATCTCCCGGCCTGCCCGCTCCAAAACCTCCAGCGGCAGCATAGATGGGCCGGCAGAAAAGTTGAAAATTCGCTGGTCAAACATTCGTCTCGCTTCCTTTCCCTTACTTGACCACATACACCCGGTACACGCCGGGGATAGCTTCCATTGCCGCAATCGTCTCTTCAGAGGGTCTTTCCTCCAAATCCAGCAGCGTATATGCCAGGGTATTGCGGCTGACATTGCTCATATTGATAATGTTCACATGGGTCATCACCGCTGTGAACTGGCTGATCATAGACTTAATATTCTCATGGAAAATGCCCACACGGCTGGCGCTTGTGCACCGCCCCATCTGGCAGTTGGGGAAATTGACGCAGTTGGTCAGGTTTCCGTTTTCCAGGAAATCCTTTACCTGCTTCACAGCGGCAACTGCACAGTTATCCTCAGATTCCTCCGTGGATGCGCCAAGATGAGGAATTGCAATCACACCGGGTTTTCCCAGAACGGTGGGATTGGGGAAGTCTGTAACATATCTTCCCAGCTTTCCATCCGCCAATGCCTGCACTGCCGCCTGTTCATCCACAAGCACATCCCGGGCAAGGTTCACCAGAACCGCCGTGGGCTTGGTCAGGTTAAAGGCTTCCGCAGACACCATTCCTCTGGTGGAGTCCATCAGAGGAACGTGAATGGTAATAAAATCACAATTCGCGTAGATTTCCTTAACATCCTTGCTGTGTTGAACATTCTTGGACAAATTCCAAGCACCGTCAACACTGATGTAGGGATCATAGCCGTATACTTCCATTCCCAGATGGATGGCCGTATTGGCTACCAACCGACCAATGGCACCCAGGCCGATAACACCCAGCTTCTTGCCGGAGAGCTCGAAGCCGGCGAATTTTTTCTTTTCCTTCTCTGTATCCTTGGCAACCTGGTCGTTTCCTACCTGGCCGGCTGCCCAGTTGATTCCGCCTACCACATCCCGAGCCGCCAGCAGCATCGCCGCAAACACCAATTCCTTTACGCCGTTGGCGTTGGCACCGGGAGTGTTAAACACCGGAATACCCTGTTCTGCCAGTGCCATCAGCGGAATGTTATTCACACCTGCGCCAGCTCTGGCAACACATTTAACATTACTCGGAACAGATAACTGATGCATATCCGCGCTGCGAACCAGCACCGCATCTGCTTCCTCAATTGATGAACTTTCATAACCGGAACCAAAACAATCCAATCCTACCCGGGAAACGGGATTTAAACAAGCATAGCGAAACATCATATACTGCCCCCTCATTATAAAATAATATGCTTCATTTTATCACTTGTTTCTCTTCTCGTCAATCCCTCTCGCAATAACATTTGTCTTTTTGTAGAAAACAACCATTTTCGCTGTTTTTTTATCGATTCTTTGTTAAAACATAACAACCTTTAACATTTCTCCATTCCTTATTCTGTTTATGCCTCGGTTTTCTTCGTTTTTTCTCACAAATTTTGCAGTTTTTCTCCATTCTTATTTCCTCTTTTTACAGAAAAGGCATTGCATAAAAGACGGTTTTGTGGTATCCTACAATTAGTATAACTGTATTGTCAGATAAAAAGGAAGGATGAACACTATGTACGGAAAACTGGCAGACACCATTGGTCTGGTCGCTTCTTTTGATCCCGTCATCGGCGAAATGATGCAAAAGGAGCTGGACCGTCAGGAGAATGGCTTGGAACTGATTGCTTCGGAAAACTTCGCCTCTCCGGCAGTCATTGCCGCAATGGGCTCAATTTTAACGAATAAATATGCAGAAGGCCTGCCCGGCAAGCGCTACTATGGCGGTTGCTGCTGCGTGGACGAGTTGGAAACGCTTTGTATTGAACGGGCAAAGCAGCTGTTCGGCGCAGAATTTGCCAATGTGCAGCCCCACTCCGGCGCACAGGCCAATATGGCTGTTGAGCTTGCTTTCCTGCAGCCCGGCGATACCCTGATGGGTATGAGCCTGGCAAACGGCGGTCATTTGACTCATGGCAGCCCGGCCAATATTTCCGGCAAATACTACAATGTCGTTTCTTATGATGTCAACCACGAAACCGGTTTAATTGATTATGACGAGATTCGGGATCTGGCCAAGAAGAACCGTCCCAAGCTTTTGATTGCCGGTGCTTCCGCCTATCCCCGTGCCATTGATTTCAAGACATTTGCTGACATTGCCCATGAGGTCGGTGCTGTATTTATGGTGGATATGGCGCACATCGCCGGTCTGGTCGCCGGTGGCGCTCATCAAAGCCCTGTTCCCTACGCTGATGTGGTAACCACCACAACCCATAAGACTCTGCGCGGTCCCAGAGGCGGCTTGATTCTTGCAAGAGAAGAATTTGCCAAGAAGCTTAACTCTGCCGTATTCCCCGGCACCCAGGGCGGTCCTCTGGAGCATATCATTGCAGCAAAGGCAGTATGCCTGAAGGAAGCAATGTCCGACGAATTCAAGACCTACGCCCACAATATTGTTGCCAACGCCAAGGTGATGGCCGGTGCACTTGTGGAAGAAGGCTTTGACCTGGTTACCGGCGGCACAGACAACCATCTGATGCTGGCTGACCTTCGCCCGATGCACATTACCGGCATTGAGCTGCAGGAGCGGTTGGACAAGAACCACATCACCCTGAACAAGAACGCCATTCCCGGCGATCCGGAAAAGCCCTCCATCACCAGCGGCGTCCGGGTGGGTACCGCCGCCGTTACCACACGGGGCCTGGGTGCTGAGGAAATGAAGCGCATCGCTCACTGTATCGGTCAGACCGCCCGGGACTTTGAAGGCACCGCTAAGGAAGTACGGGATACCGTAGCAGAAATCACCGCCAAATTCCCCCTGTATAAGTAAAACGCAGTATAAAAGAGGCACCGTTTTCGCGGTGCCTCTTTTTTGTGAATTAAAGGTTAATCACAGCCATATTATCCCGGATTTCCAGCTTTGTGCCAAAGGGCTTGGAAAGCTCTGCCAGATAATGCAAAACTGCATTATCCTGTGCCAAATGGGGAACGCCCATCTTGCTTCTTGGCGCGCCCATACACAAGGTGATGGGATACAGCTGAATCTGCGTTATGACTCCATCTTCAGCTGTGAAGCCTGCCATAACGGAGCGCCAGATGTTTTCCATCACGCAATAGCCTCTCGTTCCGTCCTTGCTGCGGTTTGCCATATACGCACCCACCGTGGTATCGTGGGGCATCCCCTTGTTCAGGTAGGCATCTGCCGGCTGCAGGCTGACAGTTTCGGTCTGGAATATAAAATTGCCCAGGCTGTAGAAGATTGGTTTACCCTGATAGATTTCAATGCCCCGCAATTCGTGAGGACCGTGCCCCAAAATTGCATCTGCACCTGCTTCAATACAGGCATAGGCAAAGGTTTTCAGGAACTGTGCCGGCTTTACCGTGTCCAGTCCTTCAAATTCGTGAGAATGTACACTGACAAGAACATAGTCTGCCTGCCGACGGGCTTCCCGAACAGCGGACAAAATACGGTCCATATCCTTTTTCAGCGGCTCGGTCTGCTTCCAGGTTTTGTTGTCCAGCTTGAAGCCGAGTCTATCCAGAGTCAGCTCGTCCTCCGGCAGCGGATTGGCGTAACCGCAAGCGATGGAATAAAGCTCCTCCGCATTCATATTGGTTTTTTCCGCAACCTCACGCAAAACATCAAAATATGCTTTTTCCACATGATAAGTTGTCTTAAAACGAAGGGGATTCAGCCCCGGACGACCCAGCATACTGATGCTGCGGTAGCCGGCAGCTGCCGATTCGTGGAAGGAAGAGCTGGTGCCAATCAACGCCACACGGGCATTGGTCGTTTCCAGATAGACGGGAGCAGCCGCTTCCTGCAGGCTGGCGCCGGTACCGGCAAAGGCCATATCTCTTTGGCGCAAATACTTTGCCGTCGCCAAAACGCCGCCGCAGCTGTAATCACAGGAATGGTTGTTGGCCGTATTGTACAGATTGAAGCCGTACTTTTTCAAATCATCCAGAATTTCCGGCTCTGCCATCGCCCAGGTACCACCGGAAAATGCTGCCGGATAACCCTCCTGATTATGAATGGTAATCTCAAGGTTGTTAAAACGAACATCGTGCTGCTGTATAATATTCTGCAGCTCAGCGAAGCCGGGATAACCCTTTTCCGGAAGTCTGCGGGTCATAAAGGCATCGCCGGTTGCAATAAAGGTTGTTTTACTCATACTTCCTCCATCAAACGAAGCTTCAAATCAAGCATCCGGGAACAGCAATTCCATAGCCGCACAGGCAGCCGCCTGTTCTGCGCGCTTTTTGCTGCTTCCGCTTCCTGCACCCACTACCACATCATTCAGTGTCAGCTCCACACGAAACTGCTTATCGTGATCCGGACCGCTCTCCCCTACCAGATGATAGGCCAGCACCTGGTTTTTCTTCTGCTGCACCAGCTCCTGCAGGGCAGTTTTATAGTCCGTATTCTGAAGCTTCGTCACCGGGACATTAACCAGAATAAACTTGTTTACAAATTGTACTGCTGCTTCCATGCCGCCATCCAAATAGCAAGCCGCCAGAACGGATTCTACCGCATCTGCCAGAATGGATTCCCGGTTTCTGCCACCGCCCAGTTCTTCCCCCCGACCCAGCATCAAATGCTTGCCCAGGTTCAAATTTGCGGCCACCGCCGCCAAAGCCTTTTCACAAACCATATCTGCCCGCATCCGGGTCAGTTCCCCTTCCGGACGGTTGGGAAAATTGCGGTAAAGGTAGTCAGCCACCAACACACCCAGGACAGAATCTCCCAAAAATTCCAGCCGCTCATTGCTTTTCAGGCTGTCGTGCCAGCGCTCATTTGCATAGGAAGAATGGGACAGGGCATTTTGAAGCAATGTAATATTATGAAACTGATACCCAATGGCCGCTTCCAGTTCGTTAATCATTGCCAATCTCCTTCAATACTGCAATGCTCTGCTCCAGCTGCGCTGTCATATCCGTCTGCGCCACCTCTTCTGCCTGACGAATGGCATTTTGGAACGCCAGCGCATCGGAAGAGCCGTGTGCCTTCAGTACAGGCTTTTGAATACCCAGGAAGGGTGTACTTCCGATTTCACGGTAATCCAGCATTTTCTTAAAAGCCTTCAAGTCCTTCATCACAATCAGAGCTGCCAGCTTGCTGAAAATGTTCTTCTTGAACATCTTGGAAATCAGGCTGCCCATAAACATTGCCGTTCCTTCGATGGACTTCAGCAGAATGTTGCCGGAAAAACCGTCGCAAACCACCACATCCACCGCGCCTAACGGCACATCACGGGCTTCCACATTGCCCACAAAGTTAATCAGTCCCTTTTCCTGCGCCTGCTGCAGCAAAACATAGCTCTCCTTCTGCAGCTGCGTGCCCTTACTTTCCTCGGTGCCGTTGTTCAAAAGTCCCACCTTTGGGTTCTCGATGCCATAGGTTGTCTTGGCGTAAATCGAGCCAATCAGGCCAAACTGGAGCAGAAATTCCGGTGTGCACTCCGCATTGGCACCGCAGTCCAAGAAAATGGTCTTTCCGCCCTTCTTATTGGGCATTGCAGGACCCATCGCTGCACGGCGAATGCCCTTAATCCGCTTGACAATCAAGGTCGCGCCGGTTAAAAGTGCACCGGTACTTCCGGCTGAAACGAAGGCATCGCCCTGTCCCTCTGCCAGCATCTTCAGGCCCACCACCATAGAGGAGTTGGGCTTTCTGCGAATCACATTGGCAGGATCGTCGTGCATATCCACAACATCCTCTGCATTGGCAATTTCAACATTTTCCGGCAATGTGTCAATGCCGTTTTCCTTCATTACATTCAGGATTTCTTCTCCACGACCAACCAATACAATCCGGCTGCCGTAGAGCTTAGCTGCTTCCAGTGCGCCCAGTACCGGTGCCTGGGGGGCGTGGTCACCACCCATTGCATCTATGATAATTCTCATTGTTACCCTTCTTTCTTTATAGGCCGCCGACGAGCAGCTGCTCAATGGTGCTCAGTGCACGATTGGCAATTGCCAGATTCTTTTCCGCTTTTTTGCGGATTCTCTGTTCCAGCGGAGCAATGATACTGAAATTGATATTCATCGGTTGGAAATTTCCGATTGTCTCGTCGCTAATGTACCACCCCAACGCACCGATGGCTGTGGTCTTGGGGAAATCCGGGATTTCCTTTCCCTGAACCTTCGCTGCCATTGCCACCGCTGCCAAAAAACCGGAGGCAGTAGACTCCACATAGCCTTCCACCCCTGTCATCTGCCCGGCAAAAGCCACCATTGGGTTGCGCCGATCCGCATAATAGCGGTCAAGCAGCTTGGGAGACTGGAGGAAGGTATTGCGGTGCATCACGCCATAGCGGACAAATTCTCCGTTGCGAAGTGCAGGAATCATGGAAAACACCCGTTTTTGCTCCCCGAACTTCAAATGTGTCTGGAAGCCCACCAAATTATAGATGCTTCCCTGCGCATTGTCCTGCCGCAGCTGCACCACCGCATAGGGTTCTTTTCCGGTTCTGGGATCTGTCAGACCCACAGGCTTCAGCGGTCCGTAACGCAGCGTATCCAGTCCCCGGCGAGCCATCACCTCTACCGGCATACAGCCTTCAAAAACATTCTTGTCCTCAAAGCCGTGAACTTCGGCTTCCTCTGCCGCAACCAGTTCGTGAACAAAGGCTTCGTACTCTGCCTTGTCCATTGCGCAGTTTACATAATCCGGCGTCCCCCGGTCATAGCGGCTCTGCCACCACGCCAGCTCCATATCCACGGACTCCGCACTGACCAGCGGCGCAGCCGCATCGAAAAAGTGCAGGTAGTCCGTACCGAAATACTTACCGATCGCCTCCGACATCTCATCCGATGTCAATGGGCCTGTAGCAATAATAACCGGTCCACCGGGCACTTCGGTTACCTCGTCATTGATAACAGTGATATTGGGATGGTTTTGGATTTTTTCTGTCACCTTTTGGGAAAATCCGCCCCGATCCACCGCCAGACAGCCACCGGCTTCGACCCGGGTTGCCTCGGCACACTCCATAATCAGACTGCCGCAACGCCGCAGCTCCTCTTTCAAAAGGCCAACTGCATTTTCCAGGCGGTCACCGCGGAAGGAGTTGGAGCAAACCAATTCAGCAAAACCGGCGCTGTGGTGGGCCGGAGACATTTTCCGGGGCTTCATTTCATAAAGCTCCACACAAATTCCCCGCTGAGCCAACTGCCAGGCCGCTTCACAGCCCGCCAGTCCGGCTCCAATCACCTTCACCACGCTCATTTGCTTCCCTCTTTCTTTTTGGTTGTTTTCTTCGCTGTCGTCTTTTTTGTTTTCTTTGCAGACGACTTTTCACCGGTGCCTTCCTTTTTCTGGTAGTAGCCCCGTTTCTCCTCCGGCAGGAAATTTTCGCACTTTTCATTGATGCAGAACGGCTTCATCCGACCGCGGCCGGATTTCTTAAACAAGGTCTGCCCACAGTGGGGGCAATCCAATTCTGTAGGAACATCCCAGCTCATAAAGCCGCATTCCGCGCCCTTTTCACAGGCATAATAGGCGTAGCCCTTTTTGGATTTCCGCTTCAGAATTCCGCTGCCGCAGTTGGGACAACGACCGGGCATTCTCTCAACCAGCGGCTTGGTGTTGCTGCACTCCGGCCATCCGGGGCAAGCCAGGAATTTGCCAAAACGTCCCACTTTCACCACCATTTTTTTGCCGCACAGCTCACAGATCTCCTCGGATTCCTCCTCCGGAACCTTCAGGCGAACGCCCTGCAGTGCCTGCTCTGCTTCCGTCAGCTCCTTCTGGAACTCCTGATAGAATTCCCGAAGCACTTCCTTCCACTTCCGTGCGCCGGTTTCCACATCGTCCAGCTTGTTTTCCATATTAGCGGTGAATTCCACATCAATGATGTCATTAAAGCGCTCCATCATCAATCCGTTCACCACTTCCCCCAAGGGAGTCGGTGCCAGACGTTTCTCTGTTTTCAGCACATATTCCCGATCCTGAATGGTGGAAACGATGGAAGCATAGGTTGAAGGACGGCCAACGCCCTTTTCTTCCATTGCTTTAACCAGGGTTGCCTCTGTATATCGTGCCGGGGGCTGCGTAAAGTGCTGTTTCTTTTCGACTTTTGCAGCATTCGCCTGCTCACCCACCTGCAAATCCGGCAGCGGTGAACCCACTGCCTCTGCCTCTTCGTCCCGTCCCTCTTCGTAGACCGCAATAAAGCCTGCAAACTTCAAGCTTTGATGACTGCTGCGGAAGGTATGGCCGGCACATTGCGTATCGATGGACACGGTATCGTACACTGCGTTGGCCATCTGGGACGCCAGAAAACGGCTCCAAATCAGCTTATACAGCTTATACTGTTCCTTTGTCAAACTGCCTTGAATGCGCTCCGGATCCAGCTCCACCCGTGTGGGGCGGATGGCTTCGTGGGCATCCTGTGCGCCGTTTTTCGTCTTAAAGCGGTGGAAGGAGCCGTAATAATACTCCTTGCCGTAGCGATTCTTGATAAAATCTGCTGCAGATGCCATCGCTTCATCCGAAAGGCGCAGGGAGTCCGTACGCATATAGGTAATCAAACCGGTGGTGCCTTCCCCTTCAACATCCACGCCCTCGTAAAGCTGCTGGGCGATGGCCATTGTACGCTTTGGGGTCATATTCAGCTTTCTGGAAGCTTCCTGCTGCAGCGTCGAAGTGGTAAAGGGAGGTGCAGCTGAACGCTTCTTATCCGCCCGCTTGACATTGGTCACGGTAAAGGTTTTGCCGGTGATAGCCGCAATGATGGCATCCACCTGCTGCTCACTTTCCAGCTCCCGCTTTTTATCCGTCCCATAATAGCTGGCGACAAAGGAGCCGGGCTTTCCAATGCGATTCAATGTCACATCCAGCGACCAATATTCCTGAGGAATAAAAGCACGGATTTCATTTTCTCTGTCCACCACCAAGCGAGTTGCTACGCTTTGTACGCGGCCGGCAGAGAGACCGCGGCGAACCTTTTTCCACAGCAGCGGCGAGAGCTGATAGCCCACAATTCTGTCCAGAATTCTGCGTGCCTGCTGGGCATCCACCAGGTCATAATCGATTTCCCGGGGATTTGCGATGGATTCACGCACCACCTTCTGGGTGATTTCATTAAAGGTTACCCGATAGGTTTTACTGTCCGGCAGCTGCAGCAGCTCCTTCAGGTGCCAGGAAATTGCCTCTCCTTCCCGGTCAGGGTCCGTTGCCAGATAGACAGTATCCGCTTGCTTTGCCGCTTTTTTCAGTTCCTTAATCAGTTCCTCTTTTCCGGCCACAGGCAGATATTTCGGAGTAAAGTCGTGTTCCAAATCCACGCCCATTGTGCTCTTGGGCAAATCCCGCAAATGCCCCATACTGGCCTTTACGGTATACGCCGAGCCCAAATACTTTCCAATGGTCTTAGCCTTGGAAGGCGACTCTACAATTACAAGATTGGATGGTGTTGCCATACATTTTCTCCATTCTTACGATTTTAAGATCACGCGCTTACCCGGCAGCATTTCAACAACACCGCGGATTTGCAGGATTGTCAGCATACTCAGCACTTGACTCACAGGCATCGCGCTGGCCGCAATCAGTTCATCAACAAGCATTTCCCCTTTTTCCAAGGGCAGAAGCAGCTTTTTCTCCTCTTGAGACAGGCTGTCATCTTGCTGGACACTATAAGGTTTCCGGCAAGGATTGTCAACGGGTTTTTCTTTTGTTTTTCTGTCGAAGCTGCTTTTTACGCCAACTTCGACCTTCTTTTGCGCCACCTGCGGCATTTCTTTTTCTCCCAGCTGAGGAACAATTCCATCCTGGAAAGCCGGGCGAACCTTGCCAGGATATAACGCCGCATATTCGCCCACCACATCCCAGCCGGAGCTGGCGGCAATAGCACCTTCCCGCAGAAGCGCATTACTGCCCACAAAAGTGGGAACATCAATATTTCCGGGCACAACAAATACATCCCGGCCTTGCTCACCGGCTTGCCGTGCTGTGATTAACGCCCCACTGATACGGGGTGCTTCCACAACCAAAACGCCGTTGCTCAAGCCGCTGATAATGCGATTCCGCTTAGGAAAATTCCATTTATAAGGTGGCGTCTGCGGTGGAAATTCTGAAAGCAGGCAGCCATGATGCTCCGTATCCTCATAAAGCGCCCGATTGGACGCCGGATATACCACATCCACGCCGCAGCCTAGTACGCCTACTACCATTCCGCCGCCAGTCAGTGCACCGCTCATTGCTCTGCCGTCAATACCTGCCGCCACACCGGAGACCAAAATGCCACCGCAACGGGCAATTTGATAGCCCATCCGGCTGGCGGTGGTCAGCCCGTAAGCGGAAGCCCTTCTCGTGCCGACCACACCGATAACCGGACCGGAATCCAGTCCGGCCAGATTTCCTTTATAATATAGAACAAGGGGCGGGTCTGGGATATTCTTCAGCCTTGCCGGATACGCTCCATCGTGAAAAGTGCAAATGTGAATATCCTTTTTGATGCAGTCATCCAGAATTTTCTCTGCTGCAGTTAAATCCTTGTCAGAAAGGGCCTCCATTCCCTCCTGTTTGATGCCTTCCACTCTGGCATAGGTCGCCTTTTCCCCGTAGAAAATCTCCTCCGGGTCCCGAAAAGCAGAAAGAATATTCCGTTTTTCCCGGTCACTCAAGCCAGGACGGGTTGCCAACCAAAGCCAATGAACCAGCATCTTTTTATCCTTCTATCTCTCTCAGTTTTTCATTTGCCACATCACGATTGTAGCCGCAATCGCTGCATTGAGGGATTCACAGCGTGCATTCATTGGAATAATCAGCTCCATATCTGCCTGCTGTAAAATCTCCGGGCGCACGCCCTTTCCCTCGCTTCCGATTACCACCGCTGCCGACGACAAGTCTGCCCAGCGAATATCCGTCGCCCGGGGGGACAATGCTGTAACTGCCACCGGAATCTTCTCCTCTGCGCAGACACTGCGTACCTGCTCCCAGGTAGCCTGAACCGGCTGCGTGCGAAACACTGCGCCCATGGATGCACGGACCGTTTTATGGCTGTACGGGTCTGCACAGCCCTCCAGCAGTACCACGGGAACCTCCAGGGCGTCCGCTGTCCGCAGAATTGTTCCCAAATTGCCGGGGTCCTGGATGCCATCGAGCAGCAGCATCCCTGCCGTGGGCTTCACCGTCTTATTCTCAGGCAAGCGGCACAAAAACAGCGCCCCTTGGGGAGTCTCCATCGGTGAAATATATTCCATTATCTCCGGTGGAACGCGCACCACATCCACCTGCGGCGGCAATTCCGCTTCCACGCCATCGGACAATATGACCGTCATCAGTCCGGGATAATACCGGACTGCTTCCTCCAGCAGCTTGGTTCCATCTGCCACAAACAGACCGGCTGCTTCCCGCTCTTTCCGTGAGGAAAGAAGCTTGCGCACCTGCTGCACCAGCGGATTTTTACGGGAAGTAATTCTCTGCTGCGTCATAGCTTCTGCACAGCTTCCAGTGCCTTATGGTCGCCCAACATCACCAGAATGTCTTCGTTTTGAATTTGGAAGTCTGCCACGGGAGAAACATCCATTTTCCCTCCGCGCCGAACTGCCAGAATGTTCAGGCCCAGCTTTGCCCGGACATTCAGTTCCTTCAGGCTCTTGCCTATCCAGCTATTGGGAGCAGGAATCTCCACGATGCTGTATTCCTCCGAAAGCTCGATATAGTCCAGAAGGTTGGGAGACGACAGGCTCTTGGCCAGGCGTGCCGCATTTTCCTTTTCGGGAATGACCACCCGGTCCGCCCCCAGCTTTTCCAACACTCGGCGATGGGTTTCATCGTGGGCTTTGCACACCAAATAGGGTACGCCCAGCTCTTTCATATTCATCGTTGCCAAAATAGAGGTGGCCAAATCGTCGCCAATGGCAATGATGGCACACTCAAAATCTCCCACACCCAGAGCCCGCAGGACACCTTTGTCTCGGCAGTCTCCCACAACTGCGTGGGTAACTTCGCCGGAAATTTCTTGAATCAGCTCACTTTTCAGGTCAATTACCAGCACCTCACAGCCGAGTCCGGCAAGCTGCCGGGCTGTCTCAATGCCAAATCGACCCAAACCAACCACAACATAGGATTTCATTTTCTTTTCCTCCTATCCAATCAACAAGTTCGTATGCGCGTAGCGGAAACGCTCCTGCGCCTGATTGCCCATTAAGAAGCCGAAGCTCAGGGTCAAAACACCCACGCGACCAAAATACATATAAAGAATCATCAATACTTGTGCCGGCACGCTCAGGCTGGTGGTCACACCGGTGGTGAGGCCCGTTGTTGACAGCGCCGAGATGGACTCAAAAAGCGCATCCGTAAAACCCACAGGAGAGGTTGCTGTCACAAACAAGCCGCCAAAAATCGCCAGTCCCATTACAATGGAAGTTACTGTCATGGCGTCCAGTACCTGATTATCCGGCACGGCACGCTTAAATATGCACACGCTTCCCTTGCGCCGGATCCGGGACCAGACAAAGAGCAGCAGCACCATCATCGTGACCGTTTTGACGCCGCCGGCTGTTGATCCGGAAGAACCGCCAATAAACATCATCACCATTGTCAATGCTTTGCTTCCGTCTGTCAGCGCGCCCTGGCCAATGGCATCAAAGCCGGCCGTTCTGGAGGTTGTCGCCTGGAAAAAGCCGTTCATAATCTTGTCGTACCATGGCATCTGCCCCATTGTTTGAGGGTTATTCCATTCCAGAAGACATATTACAACAGTACCGCCTATCAGAAGACTTCCGGTCATTAAAAGCACCAGCTTTGTATACACGGATAATTTTTTCCAGCGGCGGATGCGGATAACCTCCTCCCAGACGAAGAAGCCTAATCCGCCCACAATAATCAGCGCACTCAGCGTCAGCAAAACCACTGGGTCCGATTGGAAGCACATCAAGCTGCTGCCCGGCTGCAGGGAGCCAAAAATGTCAAAACCGGCATTACAGAAGGCTGAGACCGCATGGAAGGCGCCCCAACGAATTGCCTGCCATGGACCGCATTGCGGCCAAAAATAAGCCGTAAGAATCAACGCACCTGTCAACTGAATCAGCAAACTGCCAAGAATAACCAGCTTCTGCAATCTGACAACGCCTGCCATATCATTGACGCTAAATACCTGCGCCATTACCATCTTCTGCTTCAAGCCCACACGGCGGCGAAGCACAAAGATAACAAAGGAAGCTGCTGTCATAAAGCCAAGGCCACCCAACTCGATCAGAATGATAATAATCACCTGACCAAAGCCGCTCCACTGCAACCAGGTATCGAACATTACGAGGCCGGTCACACAGGTGGCAGAGGTCGCCGTAAACAGTGCCGGCAAAAAACCAGCTGAAGTACCGTCCCTCGATGCTGCCGGAAGGCTAAGCAACAGCGCACCCAAAAGAATAATGGTAGCGAATACCAGCGCAATGGTTTGCGTTGAAGACAAACTGAGCTTTTGTCGCAGCAATGCTTTTTTATTTTGCATCCAGACCATCCTTCCAAAAAGTAATACTTGCCAATTTATTGCTCTTTATTATATCAATTTTAGGGCGATTTTTCAACCCCTTGTTTACTTTTTGAAATTCTTCCAAAACAAGGCTTGACATTGTGGAGTCAAGATCCTAAAACGCGGGCAATTTAGACCTTTCAGCAACGAACTACCTGTTCGCAAACTAAAAACCACCAGTCCCGTTTAGAACAGAACTGGTGGCTCAAGAAATTTTGTATCTACTAACTATTGACTACCTCAACATTGCTCATCACAAAAGTCAAGTATCCATTTTTCGCTCATTCTTCTATGTTATCAGAAATGCCCAATTTTTTAACGCCAGCCTCCACTAAACGCCGTGTCATCTTACAGACATCCGGGTTGCAGTGACCGCTATACAGTCCGTTCAGGCGGAACACCGGACAATGAGAACAAGCCTTTTTATAGGCACAACCGGTACACTCGACACACTCCATAACCTTAGAGGTAGCCTCCACCACCTGCCGCCAAGCCTCTGCATAGCCAACTTCCCGCACATCCGCTCCGCCTACCATCAGATTGATACAGGCGTACATCTTACCGTCCCAACTGACAGTAGCAAGGCAGTTTCCGGCATTGCAGTTAATAGTACCAGGCTGCTCCACCTCTGGGCCGCCAGGTTCAGGCGTACATTCAACAGGAATAAGCTCTTTATACAATTCCATTCGCCCCTTGGAGAGTTCAAAAATTTCATCCTCCGTCAGGAAGTAGTCGTCTTTTTCCGGGTTGTCGCGATTCTGCATGAGCGTCAGATCGCCCAAAATAACAGTGAGGCCTTTTTCCTTGCACGCACGTACGGTCGCGACATAATCTTCCTTTATGTACCTGCTGGGTGTTACCGTAATTCGTACATGTATACCGGCATTTTGCAGTTCCACTGCGGCCCTTGTTGCCTTTTCAAAGCCGCGATGCCCAGTTACCTGCAGGTAACCGCTTTCATCACTTCCGTAAATAGAAATCTGAACCGACTCCGGACGGTTGTTTTTGAAAAACTCAATGTAGTTATCATTGATTAGGGTGCCGTTGGTCATCACCGAAACCATAACATGCTTATTATATAGATAAAGATAAAGCTCCTTGAAGTCCTCGCGCAGCAAGCACTCGCCACCGGTAAATGTTGCAAACATCATACCCATTTCAATCGCTTCATCGAAAATGTGCTTCCATTGCTCTGTTGTCAACTCTTTGTCCCGTAAGGAATTGGAATCCTGGTTGTGAACATAGCACATTTTGCAATCCAGATTGCATCGGGGGGTCAATTCAAAGTGTCCAATCAACGGAGTCTTTGATGCCTTTGCAGCTGTGGCAAGGCGCTTTTTCATTTTCAGAAATGCAGGATTATACATAATGATTACCTCACAATCGAAACATCCGGGAAGATGTACGCACATCTTCCCGGACATCCTCAGTTGTAAATTAGACGCCGGTGCCGAAGCAGCTGGTGCCGCTGAATGTCAGCTCCTCTTCCTCTTCCTCGACGGCGCCGCTGGTGGTGATGATATCCTCAACAGCGAACTTTGCAACCTCGATAGCGGGCTCCATAAACAGTTTCATGGTACATTCTCCTTTCTTAAGTTTTAAATGCAATTTGAACAATTGCCATAAGTAAATAGAATTACCTACATTAGTATGATACAACACTCCCGTTCATTTGTCAATAAGAGAAATGAAATTTTTTAGATAGATTTTAAGACAAATAATGCTGTTTTACCCCTCTTCTTTAACAAAATCGATTCACACGAAAAGAAGAACATTTTAACCGCAGATAAATATGTACAAAATACCCCCGGGCGAACCCGGGGGTATCTTTTAATTGTTATTCAGCAGTTTCGATTGCTCAGTAATGATTAACCGAAGTATGCCTTTGCGGAGTTGCCGTAGATTGCAACTGCCTTTGCCAGTGTATCGTAATCGCCGCCGTACATGCAGGCTGCGAAGTCCATGATACAGAAGGTAAAGGTATCGGACACTGCCGTCTCACCCTGATAGATGGTGA
>SVLS01000027.1 GCA_015067835.1 Oscillospiraceae bacterium
TAACTTTTGTTCTTCGTGAAGCAGGACGTATTGCGGTGAAAACCGGAATAGAATTTATGGATAAGGCGTGTTTTGAAAAGGCATTAGGTATGCTGCCGAAGAAGGAAGAAAAACGAAAAATCGGATTTGGTAATTAGAGAGGACTCTGCACAAGGAGGAGGAACGATGGACAATAACGCTGAACTTTTAATGCGGTTAAATAAGCTATCGCAGGCTATTGCAGAAAAAGAAGCTGAATTAGATAACATTAGAGAAATCGGAACGAAGAAAGCCGGCGTTGATCACGATTATGTTTGTGGTTTGCGACACAGACATTTAACCTATCAGCGGGAATATAACACTATATTAGAGCAACACCCTTCACTCGCAAATCACTATTCTAAAATTATAATTGATACATTTAAAGACTCTTGGTTGGAGAAAAAGGAGTATCAAATGTTAGAGCCTGTCGAGATTGATTTACAAAAAAGACTGGCAAAGAAAAGGAGTGCCTTTGAACTTTATTTGACAGCCAAGATTGGAGAAAACGAACAATATGAAGTGTACTCAATTGACGGCTCATTTATAAGGGTTGAAAAAGGCACAGATACGGCTGTATATCTTGGCGAAGGGTGTGTTCCTTCATACGTCAAAAAGGATGAATCTGGAACTTCCTTTGTTAGTGACAAAGAACGCATTGCAGCAGTACTTTATAAAAACTGGGTATATTGGTATGAATCCGGAAGCATTTTATCTGATAAGTTCATTTATAGAAGAAGTCTTGATGGACAACATAGTGAAAAATTAGACTGGTTAAGCAACGAAAAGACTTTTGAAGCAATGGGGCACTCTGTACATAACGTTAGTGAAGATAAAGTGCACAGAATGTTGTTGAAATCAAGTTCCCTGATTATCGAAGTGTTCAGAATAACCCAAAACGCAACATATCAAATTATTGTTAGTGAAGATAGTGGCATCCTCAATGTTGAGCGTATCTTCCCATGGCAAACGATATACGATAAGAAAACCACGAGTGAGGATATATTGCAACGGCAATCCAACAAGCTGGTGTCTCATCGCATAGAATCGGATTTAGTAAAGAATCCTTTCTATGTGTTGGAAGTTGCTCCAGCAGATAAACGAGCAATCATCATCAGCAAAGCTGAGGAAAAGGCTTTCTTCTTGGAGGGGAATGCCTGTGAGGAAGCACAAGCAAGTCTACTCAACCCATCCAAGCGACTCTCTGCAGAACTGGACTGGTTTTGCGGATGCAATGAATCGACAGTTTCTAACATTCGTCAAAGCATTAAAAATAATACTGCGATCAGCACCAACGAACTTACAGGGCTTGCAAAACTAAATGCAACATTGTTTAATTTCGCAATCTCCTCTTACGACGACTACTTTGAGCTTGGTTATGCCATCCTTGACATCGACGAGCAGTATGACGATGTTACTCCGTTTGAGCTTATGGAGACTATCAACGAGTGCCACAGTCAAGCAGGTATTTTGACTGTTTCCGAAGAAGACGTCGAACGAGAATTAGGTAAAAAGCGTGAGCAAATTCGTAAACTTATTTCCGCCAAGACTCAGAATCTCTCCGAGGAAGATTACATCGAATTTATCACGATGCTTGCCGAAAAATGCATAGCTGACGAAGACTATGAAGACGGCGTTGTTATTGCTGACGTTGTTGACCAATACGAGCTGAAGATGCAGTCTGCTATTGAAACGGCAACTGATGAAATCACGAATCACTTGGAGCGAATTAAGCGTATCGCTAATAAAGAAGGTATTGAGGCAAACATCAGCGGTCTTGTTCGCCGTTTGAAAAAGTGGGATAAGCTCGTCCAACCTTTGCAGCTAAAATCAATGGCGAGTGGTGCTACTCATCAAGTGAGCGACCGTGTTGGTTATGATGTGCGAGCCCTTTGTTTATGGTTACATAACGAACAAGAAATGACCGAGGTCGCTCTATCGTTGGTAAACACGTTAAAAGAGATATTTGCCGAAATCGGAAACCTCTCTGATGTTTTCACAAGCGATTCTAATGCATTGAGCAGAATCCTTAGAGAAGACGAAGACTCAAAAGAAATCATTGCAGGCATCGAGGCAGTTGAAAGAATTATTGAAAAGTGGAAAGGTCCTGACGAGAGCACCAATTCTTATATGCTTGCCACAAACGCAATAACAGATAATATCGTTAATGATTTGATTGCCAAGGTCAAAGCTCTTAATGTAAGAATCAAGGCTATCAACGCTGATGAGGAAACCATCACGCAGTTGAGAACCGCACTTTGTATTACTACAAGAGAGGGAGCAATCTACGCTCATAACGAAAGGCATAAAACAGCGTTAGCTCTTTCTATCGCAAAGACGCTACTTGCAGAATTTGGCGATATGGAAGAACTGCGTGGTAAGTTGTCTGAAGATGTCTCTGCTCTTAATAGACAACTAATTGCTCTTAATGCTTCTCGTTCCACATATACACCCTCTTATCAACCGACACGGAGCAACAGCTCTGGTAGTTCGAAAAAAGGTTGGATAATTGCAGCTATTGTTTTTGCAATCATTATCATCATTGCGATTGCAAGTGGGAATGATGACGCATCTAATAGGGGACAATCTTCTGGAAACAAACCTTCGTACAATCAATCAAGCGAGGTTAGATTCTCCAGTTCTGTAAGCGCAGGAACAGATGTGTACGCCGACATTGTTTCCATTTTCCCGGCTATCGGCATTTATACTGAGGGTTCTTCTTACTATACGCATTTTGTTTGCGAGTGCGAAACGTCATCTGGATCAACGGTTTGGGTATATATGTCCACATCTGAATATAAAAAGCATTTTGATTCTGATGCTTCAACAAGTATTTTTTCATCCTCTGCTGAGAAGATCACCTTCTCCTATTCAAAGAGGTTCCACGGCGAAGCAAGAAAGGCTGATAATGTAATGTCTGGTCTTTCTTCCGATACAGGAGCAACTATGTTGATTGATTTTAAATCGGTCGGCAGTTAACCTATTCTGATTTAATTCTATTGAGAGAGGAGGAGAACCATGATGTTTGCGGACAATGCAACGAGTATCTTGGGGAGAGACGAAACCAAGCATATCTCCTGTGCCTATGTTGGAAATGAAAATAATTGTCCTAATGAGTGTGGTCGCTGTGCTATCGCAATTAAGACAGATGGTGATATGGCGTTAGCTCAAAAACAACTTGATACCGCCATTCGCCTTTACAAGAAAGCAGTGTTCATTGAACCCAGGTTTGCGGAAGCATGGGTAAATCTCGGAAACGCTTATGGAATGAAAAGCGAATATAATAATGCTTTATCTTCGTTTGATAAAGCATTGGCGATTGACCCTACATACGGAAAGGCTATGCTCGGCAAAGCAATAACCCTCCGAAATCTTGAAAAAATTTCCGAGGCTGATGAAATTGCAGACACCATTTTAAGCATATACCCCAATGCACAGGAAGTTATTTCTTTCAAGACTGCCCTCGGTCCTATTCCGGTTCAGCCGTTATCTCTCAATGAAGCAATAGACCAAATGACAGCGACAGCATACAATACGCTGAAAGAGAAAAACTTGCTCGCTCCTGGTGGCAAAGTGGTTTCAGAAAAAGCCATCCTCTGCCAAGTTGATTACGCTGCTCGTGTGCTGCGTTTTTGCTCCAAGCGGTATGCTTCGTTTGGACAAGATAAAGTATTTAGCGAAAGCGTAATTACAGCTTTTTACGGTTCGCTAGCAACAACCCTATTTTTCTATAACGACAAAGAGGGTTTTGAGGGTGTTCATCCGTTTGATTATCTCGCAAATCACTCGGATTTAGAAGATACCGAAACAACTGCTGAACGCCTGCTCGGTATTCGTGAAGACGATACAGCTTGTAGTAAGTTGTGGGATTTTATTTATGCTTATGCTCGGTATTCGTGCGGCATAATTGAACAGGTTGAAGAACAAGATAAAAATGCTGCAGCTCAAGATGCTACAGAAAGTGCGTACACTATGGGAATGATGTATGCGATGAAATGGCATAAGCTTCAAGTCAATCCCAATAGTGTTTCAAACCTAAAGAACAGATTTGCAAAAGTCATCTTGTCTGCTCAAACGCCAATGTCAAAGGAATCTGCTTGCCTTGGTTTAAGAAGTGAGCGCATCCCTCCGAGACATATTGCTATTACTATAACGTGTAATCATTGTCAGCAACAGGTTAAACACATGATTGTGAATGAAGAAGAAATGATGTTTGATGACTACCAAGCCCTTGCAAAAGAGTTCACTAATTTAGGATTTGAGTCCTCTGTCTCCTTTTACTGCTCTACTTGTGCAAGGGAAAAGCAGATGTTGAACTCTTATGGATTGCCCGAAAATATTCTTTTCTCTATCAGATCTTCTGATGGTCAACTTACCGCTGAGAGCCGTCCTATTCATTGGCGTTATAGAGACATCGAATATCGTACAGCATTGTTGTTTTTGAACGGAGCAGATACCGTTGATGCGCTGGCTTCTGCGACAAAAACTGATTATCAGCCCAAAGAATACATCAAGCACATCCGCATGGTTTTAGGTTGCTTGATCGACGATTGACTTCGATGTTGATATGGATTGCAAATGGAGGTGAATGACCGTGAGTATTCCGGTATTTATTCGTAACCCAGACGGAACTGCCTGGGAAGGTCGTATTGCTTATAGATGGTCGTCTGTGAGAGAAAGCAAATTGAGTGTGAACCTTGTGGAGAACTCGACATCTTCGGTTGAAGACATTTATGCATTGTATGGTGTATGCTCTGCATTACATGTTTCTCAATCTCAATTATCAAACTTTGGCAAGCTCGACCCTGTTTATAATTTTCTTTATGGACACACGCTCAAGAAATTGATGGAAGTCCAAGAAGAAGAAACATATAGTATGCCCGGGAAATACATATACGAACCCCAAGAGTGGACAACCCAAATGGTTTCCTCAATGAATTGGGATTCGTTCTGTCTCGCATACTACACGTTCCTTAGTTCAAAGAACGATTTTGAATCTAAGGCATGGGAAGTGTTGGGCTTCATCCTTAACACATTAAAAAACTCACCCAATATTTTATCTTCGCTTCTTTCAAAAGCAGGACGACGGTCCGACGAAGAATCTTGTTCGGATTTTTGGGAAACTGTTTGTGATGGACTTCAATCAAGAACGCTTGATTATCTGCATGAAAAGACTTGTTATACAGCATTCCATACCATGACTACAATTCGCCCTCTTTTCTCCAACGAAAGATATAGCGCTTTAGAAAGTGAGTGTTTGGAGGTTCTTGATAAAATCGCAAGAGAAAGAATTGATGAGGCTTGTCAGAAAACATATACAGTTAGGGAACTGCTTAATCTGAATATTGATTTACTATTTTTCTATAAAGATTACTTTGCTTCATCTTCTGCTACAAGTCAGACCAAGCAGTATGTTACACAAGCAGTTTTCACGCTTTTGCATACAAAGGGTGATATAATTTCTGCCGCAGGCGAAATGCTTGGAGCTGACGCAGTATATGAGGCAGCTTTGAAGTATGTTCAAAGCGAGGCAGATAGGAATCTGATTTCAAGCAAACGAAACAAAATCGCCGCATCGGTCTCAGTTGCAAAAGCCGAGCAAGAAAAAGTTCAGCGTGAACAAGAAAAGAAACGGGAGAAGGAGCGTAGAAAAGACAAAGCGACAGACAAGATTGCAAAGATTTTGGCTATCGTATTTCTTGTCAGCGTCGTAACAACCGTTCTTTTCGGTCTCCTTACTTTGCTTGGAGTGTTTGAGGCGTTTTCGAAGGTTGTACTTATTGTTTCCCTTTGTATTATGGTTCCGTTCCTAATCATACTTGCCGTTGTCGCTATTCAGGATAAACGAAAATAATTTGATATCTTTATATTAAATGATCCCCATCAATACTGCAGATTTGCTGTATTGATGGGGGTCACTTCAATCTATAGTTTAAGATGTTTTTAGATTATCTGAACTACTATTAATATATTTTTATTATTTGATAGTCATTATCTGGTGAACCAAAACTTTCTAACTTGCAGAATCCATAAAGTTTCATTTGATTTTGGATTCGTAGAATATCGCAGGTCACATCTACATCCCACCAAGATCCGTTAAAATAGACTCGATTCCAGGTGTGAGGCTCTTTGGAACGATCATAAGGCGTACCGTCTACAGCATAGCACGGAATGTTCTGACTGCGGCAAAAGGCGGCGAATAGATGGGAAAAGTCAAAGCAAATACCTTGCTTGGTTTGTAGTGTTTTGCGAACATTGAAATATTGGAAAAGTGGATTGCAGTCATAGTCATATTCAAAGTTGGCTATGATCCAATCATAAGACGCTCGTACCTTTTCCTCGTCGGTTTCACAACCGGCACAAATTTCGTTTGCAAGTTCTTCCGTTTGGGTATCCCACAAGGTATCTCTGCCGTTGGAAAAATACGGTTCCACCGGTTTGTAGACGAAATTATATGAGAAGAACAGAAGAACTGCAATAAATGCTGTTAGTACCAAAACACAAATTTTCGTCAGCGATTTGTCTTTGCCGGAACTGTTATCGACAATACCAAAGTACATCATTTCGATAGCCGTTACCACAAACGTCAGCATCGGCAGTAGTCTGCGGCAGGAAAGAGCGCTAACAATACTCATTACCATGACGAAAAACAGAACAATGAGTGCGATTACACGCATAGGTGTTGATCGTATTTTCAGGACGAAAAATAAGGTCGGCAATGCTGAGAGTAAATAGAACGTCAACAGCATAGGTGAAAGTACAAGAAAGTCTTTCAGGTAAAATCCAAGCAGTAGGTTATATGTAAGTGCGATAGCAAAGAAAATGATTCTTGATCTTGTGTTAGTCTTAGATGTTTTTGTAGTCTTCATTTCAAATCTCCTTTATGTACGAAAATTCTTTGAAACAAAGAAGTGGCAGTACAGAGCCAAACACTCTGTACTGCCACAAACAAAGGCTATTTAACATCATTTAAGAAAACAACAAACCCGAACGATTCACCAATCGGCAAAAGGTTCGGGTTTGAATGCTTTGGTGCCGGTAACCGGACTCGAACCGGTACGCTTTTTACGGCGAGGGATTTTAAGTCCCTTGTGTCTACCTATTCCACCATACCGGCGGCACGGGTGTTATCGTACCACATTTTTCCTAAATCGTCAAGTATTACAACTGGTCGATATTCAGGGAAAACGGGGGCAAACACTCCCGGATAAACCAATCCAATTCCGGCTGCTGCATGGCCTTCATAGAATCCATCGTTTGCTTTGCCGCCGATTCAAACTCTGTATTGCCTGCCTTTTGCTCTTCCACACATTTGATGTAGGCAGACAGCTTGTCCGCTGCTTTCACAATCGGCGCCACAGTCTCGTCACTTTCCAGAATGGCGGGCGCATAAAAGGGCTGCAATTCTTTGGGGAGCATCTCCAAAAGGCGCTCGCCTGCAATGTGCTCCACCTGCTTATACGCCGCCTTGATTTCCGGATTGTAGTATTTAATCGGCGTGGGCATATCGCCGGTGAGGGTTTCAGAAGCATCGTGAAACAGGGCGGCCACGGCGCATTTGTCCGGGTCAGGGCCGTCAAGGTGCAAAATCTCCCGGCGAATCAGTGCCAATGCGTGGGCCAAAACAGCCACCTGATGGCTGTGCTCCTGGATGTTTTCAGAAAAGGTATTGCGCATTAGGCTCCAGCGTGTAATATTGCGCATCCGCCCCATCAGGGCGTAAAATTCGTTTGCCATATTTTCTCCTTGCCGCTGATTTGATTCTTTTTCAGACGAATATCCTCTCCCAAAAAGGCCAGACGCTGGAAGTTGCCACGCAGGCGGGAGGTGATTTGAGAATTATACCGATAGGACAGATCCTCGGTGTTCAGATTGGTGGAAATGATGGTGGATTTGCCGCGCAAAATACGGTCATTGATCAGAGTATACAGAGCGGCCGTTGTGAATTGACCGGGCATTTCCGTTCCCAAATCGTCAATAATCAGCAAATCGCAGTCGTTATACTTTTCCGATTCCCGCCGTGCGTCGGCATCACCGTCAAATTTCGCCCGTTCCAGCCGGGAGAACAGATGTCCTGCACTTTCATAAACAACGGAATAGCCCCGTTCTGCCACGGCACGGGCAATACAGGCGGACAGAAAGGTTTTTCCAAGACCGGTATCACCGGAAAACAGCAGATTTCCGGATTTTTCGCTGAAATTCTCTGCATAGCGACGGCAGGTGAGATAGACCCGCTCCATCAGCAGGCGGATGTTATTTTCCTGCGGGTAATAATCCAGACGGAACTGGTCGAAGCTTTCTTCCACACCGGACAGGGTAGACAGCTCCTTTTTCAGCTCCTCCAGGCACAAAGCGTTGAGACATTGACACATCGTACTGCCAATGTATCCGGAGCCGCCGCAGCGACTGCAGATGGGAGCTTCATCCAAATAGCCGGGCTGAAAATTCTCTGCAATCAAAGCTTTCCGTTCTGCCTGAAGGCTCAAATTTTCTGCTTTTGCCTGCGCCACCATTGCTTCCACATCAGCGCCCTTGGAAAAAGCAGCCTGAACGGCAACAGCCATAGATTGCCGCAGCTGACGGTCAATTTCCAACAGCCGGGGAACCTGCCGATAAGCGGCAGCCAGCCGTTGACTGTTTTGAGAATCCCGGTCGTTTTTGGCACTGTCCAAACGTGCCCGGGCACGGCGGATAACTTCTGCGCTGTATGCCATAGCTATACCTCCTGTAACAATTTCGCGATAGCGGCCTGCTCATCTGCGTCCAGCTGACGCACAGAAGGCTTGCCGGGTGTCTTGCGGTCGCCGGCCTGCACCTGCGCCACGGTTTTAAAGCCGGCTTCCTGCCAGCGTGTGAGAATCTTGTTCATATAGGCCCAATTCATTCCACCGGTGTTCAGACAGGTGCGCTCGTAAGCCAGAGCGATGACATCCCGCGGAAAATCCATCTCCATCCACGTGTTTGCCAGCTTTTCCTCTGCCGGTGTCAGATTCCGACCCCGGATTTGCAGGATATCCATCAACAGGTGAAGCTGGGAGCTGCGATGGTTTTGCAGCTGAATATAAGCAGCGGCGGCCTCTAAGGTATCGATACCCTGTTCCGCCCAATGATAGGCTTCTTTTTCGATGGTGCGCAAGCTGGGCGCACGCAGATTTCCCCGCATCCGGGCGCGATCCTTGCAGAAGGTGACGATCACCGCAATCACCTCTGTGGGCAGTCCCAGATAGTGGATAAAGGATAGCAGAATTTTTAAATCCTCGGTGTTCAGCACGCGGCCCAGAAGCCGCTGCACCTCTCCGCGAAGCAGGCGGAAGGCTTCTTCCTTTTCCACCGCTTCCAGAACATCCTTTTCGGAATACCGGGGGCGTTCGCCTGTTAAAATAACGGGAGCGGCTTCCTCCGGCCAAAGACCAAGCTGCCGCAAAGTTGCTTCGGCACAGCTCAGGCGCGTGGAAGTAAAATGCAGTTCCTCCAACGCTTTTTTGCTGTCATTTCCGCTGCGGATGTACAGATAAAGCAAGGCGGCATCGCCGCTGGCTGTACCGAACAGCTTGCGCAAATCCGCTGCGTCAATATGTAAATTTTGTATATTCATAGCAGATTCCTCGAATCGTGTCAGATACAGTCATTGTAGCACAGCTTTGCGCCGGATACAACTTTAGAAAAATAAAAAATTTTTACAGCTTATGGAAAACGGGTTTGCGGTTTTGGAAGGTGCAGACATGGCCGAAAATATCTCTGAGCATATCCAGAGCGGTGTCAATGTGCTGCCCAACCCGATCCGGTGCGTGGGCATCTGAGCCGACGGTGACAATTTCGCCGCCCAGGTCCCGAAACAGCTTTAAGTAGTCCACACCGGGCAAAAAATCTCCGCACCGATCCAGACCGCTGGTATTAACCTCGATGCCCTTGCCCTTTTCAATGAGAATCTTCATAATCTGAGTTACCTCTTCCCGATAGGTGTCTACGGGAATGATTCTGGGGCAGGGGTGTGCCTTGCATTTGCTAATATAGGTCAAATGTCCCAGAACATCGAAATTGTCGTGAAGCTGAACACATTTCAGCATTTCTTCAAAATACTGCCGCTCTGCCACCAGAGGGTCACGCCCCACCCAATAAGGGGGCAGATAGGGGTCTTCATCGTTGATAAAATGAATAGAGCCCAGTACGAAATCATAGGGATAGGCCTGCAAATCTTTAGAGATCTCTTCCACATTCCAGGGAGTAAGACCGACTTCTGCGCCGTGGCGCACAGTCAGACCAGCGCTATCCAGCCCCTCATAGGCGTTGCGGTAGGCTTCCATTGTGAAGGTGGTCTGACTGCGTGGGACACAGTGCTGATAGTCCCGATGGTCGGTAAAGCAAATTTCTTTCAGTCCTGCAGCCGTTGCCGCACGCACCATTTCTTCCGCTGTTCCGCGACCGTCATAGGAGACGGAAGTATGAAGATGATAATCAAACATCGTCGATTTCCTCCCAGAATTGTCGAAATGCAGTGGGGATTGCGGTTTGCCGGCGGATTTCTTCTCCGGTCAGCCAGACAAAATTGCCATCCATTTGGGTAACTTCAATGTACAAACCCTGCATTTTCCAATGGATGTGGGTAAAAATGTGCTGCCGCTCTACCTGCCGCAGAAGTTGCCGGGGATGCAAACCCCAGCTTTGCGCCAAAAGCAAGCCTTCTTCCATAGAAAGACGGCCGGCTACATTGGGAAATTCCCAAAGCCCGGCCAAAAGGCCGGTATTCGGACGCTTCTGCAGAGCATAAGAGCCTGCACAGGAGAAAATAAAAACCGTTCTGTCTTCCAGGCGTTTGACCTTTTTGGGGGATTTGACTGGAAGCTTTTCGGCAGTTCCTGCCAAATGCGCCCTGCAAAAGGCAGCACAGGGACATTCGGTACATCTGGGAATCCAATTCGGTCCGCATAGGGTGGCACCCAGCTCCATCAGAGCTTGCGTAAAATCGCCGGCGCGGCTGGGATAGACGGCGGACAGCCGCTGCTCTACACGCTTTTTATAGGCCGGAGAATCAATGGGTGTGTCATCATTGCAGAGACGGGAAACCACCCGGAGCACATTGCCATCTACGGCAGGCGTGGGTAAATCAAAGCAAATGGATGCGATGGCACCGGCGGTGTAAGGTCCGATGCCGGGAAGGGCGAGAATGTCCCTGTAGGTACAGGGAAAAACGCCGTTGTGCGTGCATACAATCTGCTGTGCTGCTTTTTTGAGGTTGCGAACCCGGCTGTAATAACCCAGTCCCTCCCAAAGCTTGTAGAGCAGCTCGTCATCAGCCTCCGCCAACGCCTGAAGCGTTGGAAGCTGAGCCAGAAAACGGGTATAGTAGCCCTTTACCGCCTCTACCCGGGTCTGCTGAAGCATAATTTCAGACAGCCAAACGCGATAGGGGTCTTTATTCTGACGCCAGGGCAGATCCCGTTTCTCCCGGTCAAACCAGGGCAGCAGCACTTGGGGCAGAAGGGATAAAATTTCTTTGTCCATTGCACACACCCTTTCCGGCTTATTTTACACCATAGGGAGGAATTTTGTCAATAGAAGGGGGGCGCTTCAGGGACGGCGAAAAAGGATGATTTTTGTCAGACTGCTTCATCTGATTCACCAATAAAACAAAACAGAGGGAACCATTCGGTTTCCTCTGTTTTATACGTACCGGTGGGGCGTTCCTTCCCCACCTTTTCGCATCATACTGTTGCGCTTACAGCGACACACTTGACGAAAAATGTACCGTTTTTCTCTGCCGTCACAGTGTGAAAGACGGTTTTCTTCGTCCAAGCATAGTATAACCGCTTCAGAACGGATTATGCAAATTATTTGTCCAGATGCACATTCACATGCGGGTAGGTCATCTTGATGCCCTTCTCGTTGAACAAATCATAAATTCCGCCATTGATTTTATGGTAAACATCCCAAAAATCGTCGGTTTTCGTCCAAACCCGAACCACATAGCCAATGGCGTGGTCGCCGTACTCAGTCAAGGTTGCAAAGGGCGCAGGGTCGGGCAGAATACGGGGATCCTGAGCCGCTTCCAGCAGAGTTTTTACCACCAAATCCGGGTCCGTATCATAAGATACGTTGATTTTTACCTCGACCCGGCGTGTTCCGGTGGAAGAATAGTTTACAATTTCGGCCGCCACCACGGCGCTGTTGGGGATAAATACCAGTTTATTGTCCGGCGTAATCAGTCGGGTGTAGGCAATGCCCACATCCTTAACTGTTCCGGATTGACCGGCGATCTCTACATAATCTCCTGCATTAAAGGGATCTGTATACAGCAGGGTGAAGCCGCCGATTACATTGGCCAGCATATTCTGAAGCGCCAGAGAAATGGCCAGAGTGGCGACGCTGGCCAGCGCCACAATGCCGGTGACATCAATTCCAAGGGAGGAAGCCAGAATCAAGCCCAGCAAAACGTACATAATGGTTTTAATCAACGTTTTGATCAGACTGTGAGAGGCTCTTTCCAGCTTGGATTTTTCCAAAATTTTATTGAGTGCCTTCATTACAAGGCGGATGAGCAGAACACCAACCGCACCGATAGCAACTGTTTTCAGTGCAACGCTCAGCAGATTCCAGCCATTGCTTGTAACCCAGGAAACGAAAGCTTGCCAAGTCATTTTTATCAACTCCTGTCGTTTAATGGCAGTATTATAGCAACATTTTTTTGCGAAATCAAGGAAAACACCCTACAATTTTAAATTTGCTCTTTCTTATTTCATACTTTTTTGTTATAATAAGCAAAAAGGAGGGGTGGAGCGTGTACAATGTATTGATTTGTGACGACCAGCCGGATATTGTCAATGCGCTGAAAATCTATTTAACACCGGAGGGGTATCAGCTTTTTGAAGCGAATACCGGGGCGCAGGCATTGGAGATGGTGCGCAAGGGAGACATCCATCTTGTACTTCTGGATATTATGATGCCCGAAATGGACGGTATTACAGCCGCCGCCAAAATCCGGGAATTTTCCAATGTTCCCATTATTTTCCTCACCGCCAAGTCGGAAACAGAGGATGTGGTGCTGGGATTGAATGTGGGCGCAGATGATTACATTACCAAGCCCTTTGTCCCGGTGGAGGTTTTGGCACGGGTGCGCAGTCACCTGCGGCGTTATTCAAAGCTGGGAAGCCATACCTCGGAAGGGGAGGACGAGCTTTCTCTGGGCGGCATTGTTTTGAATGACCGCACCAAGACGGTAACCGTGGATGCAGAGCCTGTGGCGCTGACACCTATTGAATACAGCATCCTGCGTTTACTGATGACCCATCCCGGAAAGGTTTATTCCACCAAGGCACTTTATGAGGCGGTATGGCAGGAGGAGGCCTTTGGCAGCGAAGGCGCTGTTGCGGTTCACATTCGCCATTTACGGGAGAAAATCGAAATCAATCCCTCTGAGCCCCGCTATTTGAAGGTAGTGTGGGGCCAGGGCTATAAGATGGAAGGGGATTTGTAATGAAGTCAGCCAATGAACATTCTGCGATGGCTTCCATACTGGCGGCCTGCGCCAAGCCCACCATCGTCAAGAAATTTATCGCTTTTATGCTGGCGGCTATTTCGTTGGTGAGCGTACTGGTTTGCGGTGGTTACGCTCTGATGCTGAATCAGCACAATTTGTACACGATGACGCCGGATGAAAAGCAGGAGCAGTGGTACCGGGAAGCCGGCGATACCGTTGCCCGGCTTGCAGCGTCGGAGGCGGCAGCAATGGGCCCGGGGGAATGCCCCCAGGCTCTGGCAGAACAGCTTTACGGCTTTCCAGATTTTCGAAACAGGGAATATTATTATGTGGAAGTGTACCACAGTGATGAACTGGTGCACACCATTTCAAAGCCCCTGCCCGAAGGAGTGACCTATGAGTATCGCTTCAAGCCACGGTATCCCAAGGTAGTAAATATTCACACCTCCCGGCCTGATTTACCCCTGCCGGGCACAGAGCCGGTACGCAGCGAGGTGGAAGAGGTATGGGTGGATTCACAGAAGCTTTATTATGAGCTTTACTATTATGACGACGGTCCGACCTACACCGTAATGGTTACAATGACGCCGGAAGCGTTGCGGGACACCTTTTATTCCAATTTGGCGACCCTATATCCGTATCGCCATACTCTGATTTGGGCAGCGGTAGTATCATTGCTGCTGGCAATATCAGCCACAGTGTATTTGATTTGGGCGGCCGGCCGTGCCAAAGACGGAAGTGTCCATCTGGGCGGACTGAACCGTATGCCGCTGGATCTTTATTTGCTTCTGGTGGGCTTGGTGGGCTATATTCCACTGATGATTGCCATTGCCCTCTATGCCCATAATAACAGCCTGACCTATTTTACAGCTACCTTGCTGGTGCTGTTTGGCACGATTGTCAGTATGCTGATATTGGCGCTGATTTATGCCCTGGCAGCACAGATCAAGAGGGGCGGGGGCTATTGGTGGCGGCATACAATCATCGGTGCTTGCGCAGTGAAGGCTGTAAAAGGCATTTCCGAACTGCTGAAAATGATCAATGTGGTTTGGAAATGGCTGTTGGCTTCGATTTTCTGCCTGGCGCTGACAGTTTTTCTGTGCGTGACCACGGCACTGAACTTCCAGAACCTTTACCCTTGGCTGCTGGCGCTGCTGATTCTATGCTGTGTCAGCTGTCTTGCGTTGATTGCCTATGCAGGATATTGCTTTGCCGTTCTTTTAAGCGGCGTAAAAAGAATGTCCCAGGGCGAGCTGGAGCATAAAATCCCCATGGAGCATCTGCGGGGAGATTTCCGCGTTTGCGCACAGCGGATGAATGCGTTGTCAGATACCGCCAACGAAGCGGTGCACAATCAGGTTCGGGCGGAGCGAATGAAGACGGAGCTGATTACCAATGTGTCCCACGATATTAAGACACCCCTGACATCCATTATCAATTATGTGGATTTGTTGGGCAAATCCCATAACAGGGAGGATGAACAGCAATATCTGGAGGTTCTTTCCCGTCAATCCTTGCAGCTTAAAAAGCTGATTGAGGATTTGATTGAGCTGAGCAAGGCAAGCAGCGGCAATATGACTGCCAATATTACCACACTGGATGTGACAGAATCCGTCAATCAGGCGCTGGGTGAGTTTTCGGATAAGCTGGCGCGGGTGAAGCTGACGCCGGTGTTCAAGGAGCCGGAGCAGCCGATGATGATTGCGGCGGACGGGCGGCTCACCTGGCGGGTGCTGTCCAACCTTTTGGGCAATGCTGTGAAATACGCAACCCCCGGTACACGGGTCTTTGTAGAACTGGAGAAGAAAGAGGATAAGGTTCTGCTTTCCATTAAAAATGTTTCCCGGGAGGAGCTGCGGTTCTCTGCAGAGGAGCTGCTGGAGCGGTTTGTCCGGGGCGATGCTTCCCGGAATCGGGAGGGCAGCGGTCTGGGTCTGAATATTGCCAAGAGCCTGATGGAGGTTCAAAACGGAAGCCTTCAGCTGACGCTGGACGGCGACCTGTTCAAGGTTATTTTGACATTCCCTGCAGTATGAGTATCAATCGCCCACCGATCAGGTGGGCGATTTTCCTTGACAGGAAATTGTTCCCGTGGTAAAATATATCCATCGTGAAGAACGGAAAGAGTACCGTCGCAAAACGCTTCTCAGAGAGTCCGGGTCATAGGCTGTAAGCCCGGGTGAAGCCGGTGAGGGGAAGTGCGTCCGGGAGCGAAAAAAATCCATATCAAGTGATAAATGAGAGTGGAACCGCGAGTGTAACAGCCCGCCTCTTGTACAGAAGCAGTACAAGAGGCGTTTTTGTTTTTTAAGGCGAAATCGTATGAAAAATGGAGGAAACCGTTATGTATTTATATAATTCGACATCCCATAAAAAGGAACTGTTTGTTCCCAACAACCCGGAGCTGGTAAAAATGTACACCTGCGGTCCGACGGTGTATCACTATGCCCATATTGGCAATCTGCGCACCTATATTATGGAGGATGTGCTGGAAAAGGCACTGCGCTACACCGGCTATAATGTCAAGCGGGTTATGAACATCACAGATGTAGGACATCTGGCTTCCGATGCTGACACCGGTGAGGATAAGATGCTCAAGGGTGCCAAGCGGGAAAACAAAACCGTGATGGAAATTGCCCGGTATTATACTGACGCGTTCTTTGCAGACTGCGAAAAGCTGAACATCAAAAAACCGGATGTAGTAGAGCCGGCTACCAACTGCATCGATGAATATATCGATATGGTCTCCCGGCTTTTGGATACCGGCAAGGCCTATTTTGCCGGCGGCAATGTGTATTTCGATACTTCCACGCTGGAGAAGTATTATGTCTTCGGCGACCACGATGAAGAGGATTTGGCTGTGGGCGTGCGGGACGGCGTGGAAGAAGACACCAATAAGAAGAACAAAAATGACTTTGTGCTGTGGTTCACCAAGAGCAAGTTTGAGGATCAGGCGCTGAAGTGGGATTCTCCCTGGGGCGTTGGCTATCCCGGCTGGCATATTGAATGCTCCTGCATTTCTATGAAGCATCTGGGCGAGGATTTGGATATCCACGCCGGCGGCATTGACAACGCCTTCCCTCACCATACCAATGAGATTGCCCAATCGGAAAGCTACCTGGGTCACAAGTGGTGCAACTACTGGTTCCATGTACACCACCTGAATACCGAAGGCGGAAAGATGAGCAAATCCAAGGGTGAATTTTTGACGGTTTCCCTTTTGGAAAGCAAGGGTTACGATCCGATGGCGTACCGCCTGTTCTGCCTGCAGAGCCACTATCGCCGGAATCTGGTGTTCTCCTGGGAGAATCTGGATAATGCGGTGGTTGCATACGAGAAGCTGGTTGCCAAGATTGCCACGCTGAAAAACGAGGGCGAAGTGGAAGACGGGGTCTTTGACAGCCTGAAAGAGCGCTTTGTGGGCGCATTGAACGGCGACCTGAACACCTCTCTGGCAGTGACGGCAGTATATGATGTCCTGAAAGCAAAGTGCAATGATGCCACCAAGCTGGCGCTGATTGCAGATTTTGACAAGGTTTTGAGTCTGAATCTGATTTCTGCCGCCGAAAAGCTGGCCGCCAAGCAGAAAAGCGAAGAAGCTGCCAACGCCGACCCTGAAATTGATGCATTGGTGGCGCAGCGTACCGAAGCCAAGAAAGCCAAAAACTGGGCGGAAGCAGACCGCATCCGCGATGAGCTGAAGGCAAGAGGAATTGAAATTATCGACACCCCTCAGGGTGCAAAATGGAGAAAAGTATGAAGCTGTTGATTTTAGATGGCAATTCGGTCATTAACCGTGCCTATTTCGGTGTCAGACCCCTGACCAATCGGGAGGGGCTGTATACCCACGCAATTTACGGTTTCCTCAATATTTTGGAGAAGCTGGAAAAAGAGGAGCAGCCGGATGCGGTGTGCGTTTCCTTCGACCTGCACGGACCGACCTTTCGCCATTTGAAATATGACGGCTATAAGGCAACCCGGCATGCAATGCCGGAGGAGCTGGCAATGCAGATGCCGGTGATGAAGGATGTTCTGCGGGCGATGAATATCCCTATTTATGAATGCAAGGGATGGGAAGCGGACGATGTCATCGGCACTGTGGGGCGGATTTGCTCCAATAATGGCTGGGAGTGCGTCATTGCCACCGGCGACCGGGATTCGCTGCAGCTTATTGATGAGAATGTCCATGTCAAGCTGGTAATTTCCAAGCCCGGGCAAACCACCGCAACCCTCTATACGGAAGAAAAATTCCGGGAGGAGTACGGCTTTGAGCCGAAAAAAATGGTGGACTTGAAGGCGTTGATGGGAGACTCCTCCGATAACATTCCCGGCGTTGCCGGTGTAGGACCGAAAACCGCAACAGAATTGCTGATAAAGTTTGGCTCGCTGGACGGCGTGTACGAGAATCTGGGAGATGCATCCATCCGTCCCAAGCTTCGGGAGAAGCTGGAGCAGGGAAGAGAAAATGCGTTCCTTTCTTATGATTTGGCGACCATTCGTCCGGAGGCACCCATCGATTTTGAGCCCAAGGACGCCCTTATCCGGCCATATAACAAGCCGGAGCTCTACGGGCTGTTCCAACGGCTGGAATTTGTGAGATTGATTGACAAATACGGTCTTCGCGACGCGGCGGCAGAAGCACCGAAAACCACGGCTGCAGAGGTAAAGAAGCTGCCCCGGTGCGAGGAACTTCCGGAAGAAAAGCTGCCCTGCGCGGTGTATCTTGCCCCGGACGGCACCGTGGGTATTGCCTGGGACAAGGGCGTGTATACCATGACGCCGATGGAGGTGCAGATGGCCTGCGACTGCCTGTTGGGTCGCATGGACTGCATTTGCCACGATATGAAAACCACCATGCACCGATTGGATGAGATGGGACTGTGCTATGGCACATTCTCCTTTGATACGGCCCTTGCCGCCTATGACCTGAATCCCTCTCAGTCGGATTATCCCGTTTCCAAGCTGGCCACCAATTTTCTGGGTACCAGCGTAGACGATGGGGATGCTGCCGCTTGCGCAGAGGCGCTGTGGCAGCTGAAGCCGGTGCTGTGGGCGGAGCTGGAAAAGCAGGGAATGAAGTCTCTGTATGAGACGATAGAGCTGCCGCTATGCTCTGTGCTGTACCGGATGGAGCGGGAAGGGGTAGCCATTGACAAAGCACAGCTGGAGCAATTTGGCGCAATGCTCACACAACGGATTGAGGATTGCGAAAAGCTGATTTACAGCTATTGCGACGGTGCGTTTAACATCAACTCCACCAAGCAGCTGGGAGAATTGCTTTTTGACAAGCTGGGCTTACCCCCGGTGAAAAAGACAAAAACCGGCTACTCCACCAATGCTGATGTACTGGAAAAGCTGAAGGACAAGCATCCCATCATCCCGGCAATTATGGATTATCGGATGCTGAGCAAGCTGAAGTCCACCTATGCAGAGGGCTTGATGAAGGTGATTGGAGCCGATGGCCGGATTCGTACCACCTTCCAGAATTTGGTAACAGCCACCGGTCGCCTTTCCTCCACAGAGCCCAACTTGCAGAATATCCCGGTGCGCACGGATTTGGGCGCGGAAATTCGCAAGATGTTTGTGCCCAGAGAGGGCTGTGTGCTGGTGGATGCGGACTACAGCCAAATTGAACTGCGGGTGCTGGCGCATATTGCAGATGACCGGGTGATGCAGGAGGCCTTTGTCTCCGGGCAGGATATTCATACGGTGACGGCATCTCAGGTGTTCGGCGTCAAGCCGGAGGAAGTGACACCTCTGCAGCGCCGCCACGCGAAGGCGGTTAACTTTGGCATCGTTTACGGTATTTCGGAGTTTTCCCTGTCTGAGGATATTGGCGTTTCCCGCTGGGAGGCAAGAGAATATATTGATAACTACCTTGCCAATTACAGCGGTGTGCGCAAGTATATGAAGCAGGTGGTGGCGGATGCCCGGGAAGCAGGCTATACCCAGACGATGTTTGGTCGCAGACGGTATATCCCGGAGCTGAGTGCCAGCAATTTCAACATTCGTCAGGGCGCAGAGCGCATTGCGCTGAACACCCCCATTCAGGGAACGGCGGCGGATCTGATTAAACTGGCGATGATCCGCGTGGACGAAGCTCTCAGAAAGGAATTCCCGCAGGCGAAGCTGTTGCTGCAGGTGCACGATGAACTGATTGTGGAATGTCCCGAGGAAATTGCACCGCAGGTTGCCGCTTTGGTCAGCCGGGAGATGGAGGGAATTGCCCAACTGAAGGTGCCCCTGACGGCAGAGGCAAAATTCGGAAAGAGCTGGTTTGATGCCAAATGATTCAATATGAAGAAATGAAAAAAGACCACATTGCACCCATTGCGCAGCTGGAAACGCTTTGTTTTTCCTCTCCGTGGAGCGAAAAAAGCGTGGCTTCAGAGCTGGAAAATCCCCTGTCGCTGTGGCTGGTGGCGCTGTCTGATGGGCAAGTGGTGGGTTATATCGGTTCTCAAAGTGTAGAAGGGGAATCGGATATGATGAATGTGGCGGTTGCGCCGGAGTATCGCCGGCAGGGCATCGCGGAGCAGCTGGTGCTTCGCCTGGTGGCGGCTTTGCAGGAGAAGGGAAACCATAGCCTTGCGCTGGAGGTACGTGCATCTAATGGTGCGGCGATTGCGCTTTATGAAAAGCTGGGCTTTGTACAGGTAGGCTTGCGCCCCAATTATTACCGCAACCCCAAAGAGGATGCCTTAATTCTGAGAAAGGAGTGGACACTTTGAATATTCTGGCTGTGGAATCTTCCTGTGATGAAACCGCTGTCGCCATTGTGCGTGATGGCCGGGAAGTGCTGTGCGATTGCATCGCCTCTCAAGTGGAGCTCCATCGGATTTATGGCGGCGTCGTGCCGGAAATTGCTTCCCGCAAGCATATTGAGGCCATCTATGCTCTGGCGGATCAGGCGCTGCAGCAGGCAAACCTGAGCCGCAAGGACATTGATGCGGTGGCGGTGACCTATGCCCCGGGACTGATTGGTGCGGTGCTGGTGGGTGTTAATTTTGCCAAGGCGGCAGCGTTGGCGCTGGACAAGCCTTTGATTCCCGTGCATCACATTCGGGGACATATCGGAGCAAACTACATTGCTTATCCTGATTTGGAGCCGCCCTTTTTGTGCCTGGTGGTGTCCGGCGGTCATACGCTCATCGCAGAAGTGACGGATTATACCAAAATGCGGATTTTGGGAACAACGCTGGATGATGCGGCAGGAGAATGCTTTGACAAGGTAGCCCGGGTTTTGGGAATGCCTTACCCCGGTGGTGCGGCGTTGGATAAGGCCGCTGCTCAGGGAGATGCAGCAAAGTATCAGCTGCCCCGGAGCAAGCCCGGCGCAAACATCTATGATATGAGCTTTTCCGGATTAAAAACGGCGGCGCTGAACCTGATTCACCACGCCGAGCAGGTGGGGGAGACCTTGGATATTCCCAGTTTGTGTGCCTCTTTTTCCCAGGCGGTGTCTGATACGCTGGTGCCAAGAGTGGTCCAGGCCATGAAGGAAACAGGTCACAGAAAGCTGGCAATCGCCGGCGGTGTGGCGGCAAATTCAAAAATCCGTGCCGCAATCTTAGAGGCGGCAAAGCAGCTGGATGCGACGGTGTACATTCCGCCGCTGTCCCTTTGCGGCGATAATGGAGCAATGATTGGCGCACAGGCGTACTATGAATTTTTGGCGGGTAATGTGGCAGATATGAGCCTCAATGCCTATGCCACCAAGTCTATTCTTGGAGAACAAATCTGAAAAATGCAGGAGTCCGGGTGGTCTCCTGCATTTTTGGCAAAAACGAAAAGATGCATACACATTCTGCATACTCATTATTTGGAACCAAGAAAAAAGTTGGAAAAGATTCGTAAAAAGACTGATTCCGACGGGTTTCGACCAAAACAAATGGGGAAAATACCTGTGGAAAAAACTGTGGAAACTGTGAATAAATATTGGATGAGACCAAAATTATGCTTGTTATGGAAACCGTATTCACAGATTATATTCACTTTTTTTATAAATTTTTGGGAAAAATAAAAAGGGAAAGGAAGGATAAAATGCTGTTTCTTGCAAGCAAACTGCATCAGCTGGATTTCGGAAAGCTGATGGAGGTATATGTGGAAGGAAATCAGGAAAACGGTGCACTGATGTGCCCGGAATTGTCTGAACAGGTGCAGCTTCTTCAGGCAGAGCAAGCCTTCTATCAATATTTGGCAGAAAGCTTCTTTCCTACAAAGGGTGCGGTGTATGCTATATGGGAAGAACAGGGCGTTTATATAAGCGCTCTGCGGCTTGAGCCTTATGAGGACGGCCTTTTGCTGGCAGCTTTGGAAACAGCACCGTCTTTCCGGCGGCAGGGCTATGCAGCGCAGCTGGTTCGGGCAGTACAGAAGACCTTTCCGCAAAAAATCTATTCCCATGTGAGTAAGGAAAACCGCCCGTCTCTTGCGGTACACCGAAAATGCGGCTTTTCCCAGATTCTGGAGTATGCCCGATATATTGACGGCTCGGTGTCCAGAAATGCCGTTACGCTGTGCTACCCGTAAAATGGTATAAAAAGAGAGCCTGCTGTGGAGCAGGCTCTTTGCTTATTTTACGGTTTGTTTGTGCTTGTAGGATTTGTGATGCAGAGGAGAGAACAGGTGGATGATGGTCATTGCCAACAGCATACCGGTGGACATGGCAACCATCAGCAGGAAGGTATTCAAAGTTCGGTTTACAAAATCCATGAAATTTCCGGTCACCAGAGCATTGATGCTTCGATAAAGGGAACCGCCCGGAATCAGGGGAATCCAGCCGGTGACCAGCAAAATGGTGGACGGGCAGTGCAGATACCGTGCCATCAGCTCTGCATACAGAGTCAATACCGTGATGGCAACCAGATATTGCAGAGCCTCGTGGCTGATGCCGATAAAACCGGAAAGGCAGCACATACCCCAGCTGAGGAATCCACCCAGGAAGGCAAACACCAGCATCTTGCCACGCACATGAAAAGTAAGGGCAAAGCCCAGAGAGCCGAGAGCGCCGGTAATGATTTGCAGCATTGCCTGCAGCCAGGGAAATGCCAGCTGCATTTGCGGCGTACCGGAGGTCTTCAGAATCATACCTGCTACGGTGAAGCCAAAGGTCACGATAAAGGCGATGACCAGAGAACGGAAAAAGCGGCTGATGCCGGAGAGCATATCGTCCACAAACATATCATGTACGGCATTGGTCATTGCAATGCCGGGAATCAGCAGCATAATATTGCCAATGGAGATGGCGTCATAGTTCTGTCCAAGTCCGACCATAACCAAAAGTGCATTGCAAAGTCCCACCAGAAAAGAAACTCCAAATACGGCAAAAACATGGTCGAAGCCGGCTTTTTTAATCCAATACTCCAAAAGACACAAAATGACACCGGTGCAGGCGGCACAAATTCCATCCGTCCAGTTCGCACCGAAGAAAATGCTGAAAACGCCGGAAATCAGAGCATAGGCAAGGGCGAGCACCCAAAGCCGGGGCTTTTTCTGCATATCGATTGCCCGCAGACGGGCGGTAATTTCCTGGTCGGTTAAATGCTTGCTGCAAATATCCCGGGAGAGCTGATTCAGCATTTGCAGGCGCGCCAGGTCGTAGGAGCCGGAGTGGATGCGCCGCAGCTGCGTGGCGCTGTTTCCGTTGGCGTCAAAAGCAGTGACGATAATGCCGGAGGTGACGGAGAACACATGGGTATCCACCGCACCCAGCGCTTTACAAATACGCCCGATAGAGTCCTCTACCCGGCTGATTTGCGCACCGCACACCAACATTCTCATACCAATATCCAAAGCAAGAGAAATGTGGGCGTCTAGTTTTCTTCCTTCGTCCATAAGATAACCTCTTTCTATATCTTAGGTTACTTATATCACTCCCGGCGCGGAAAGTCAATAAAAGGGAAATAATTCCGGCTTCTTTTGTGTTTTCTATTGAAAAAGGGAGGCGCGTCCTTTATAATGGATGCAAGAAAAGAAAGGAGTCGTTTTGCGAAAATGAAAAACAGTATCTTGGACTTATATGAAGATTTCCGCCTTCACGAAGGCGTTTTGCAGGGAGGCGACGGTTTTTTTGATTACCGTACGCCGGCAAGCCTGCACAGTGACATTACGTCTTTTGCCTACGGCATTGCAGAAACACAAAGCTGTCTGAGCCTGGAGCATCATCCCTGCCAGAGCGAGATTGTGCTGGAGCGAAGCGATTTAAGCCGTCGGTTTTACCTCAAGCTGAAAGCCTGCCTGTTCCGCTTTACAGAGTATATTTGCCCCATTACCGTGAAGGTCAATGGCCGGGTGGCGTACGAGAATGAAAGAGAATTTTTCGAAACGGTGAATCTGGGCTGGCCCACGATTTATATCCCTGTTGCCAATGAATTTCTGACGGCGGGGAAGAATGTGATTGAAATTTCTCAGGGCAAGTGCGGTACGTATTTGCTGGTCGCAAAGGCAGATTTGCTTTCCTTGCCGGAGATTCCCAAAAATCAACAGCTGACCTACTGCCCGTCAGTACGGCTGGGGGACAGCTTCGCAATGGCTTTTTATGTACCGGAAGGGGAGCTGGCAGTTGCCCAAGCCAGGGGCTGTGAAATTCTGAGCATTGCACCTTCCACTCTGGACAGCACCCATATCCTGGTGCAAATGCGTGCCACGGAGGAAAATCCAAAGGTGACGCTGCTGGCAGATGGTGAGGAAATTGAGGTTTTGATGCCCAAGGCCTATCCCCAAAGTCAGGATGTCTGCCTGGTGGGTATCGATTCTGACGATCACCGCCACGATGACACCGATGAGGCAAATCGAATCATCTCTATTTTTGCCAATACCCATCTGGGTAACTTTTTCCAGGCCAGACCGCAGCTGGAGCGGAATTATTACGATTTGTCCGCCCCGGAGGTCTGGGAAAAGAGAGTGCAGTATTTGCTCCGCTACGGCACAAAGCTGAGCCTGGCGGACAGCGCAAACCGAATGCCCTTCTTCCCGGAGATGGTAGGCGCAGACTTTGTGGGCAAGCATTTTCACGAGGCGTATCTGTATTTCTGCTCCGCATTGGAGCGTGATGCGCAGATGTCCTCGGAGCTTTTCCTGGATGTCAAGAAAATGAAATCCTCGGAATCCTTCGGTGAAAGCAAAAAAATGTTCTGCGAAGCACTGAAGAAGATGTGCGCCAGCAGCAAAACAGAATTTGGCCGCACTTCCGTGGGTTCTCCCAGTATTTTGGCCAGCTACGAGGCAAGCTCCGGCTTTCAGCGGGTGACCATAGAGCCGGTGAGCAACATCAATCTGCTGATTGGTGCCGTGCGGGGTGCAAAGCCGGAAATGTGGGGTGCACACGTACCCACAGACTGGTACTTCGGTGAACCCAATGACCGCACTAAGAATAAAAAAGCGATGCTGGCAATGCAGGTGCTGTATTTGTTGGGCGCGCAGTACATTTATGCAGAAAATTCCCTTTTCAAGACCAATGCCTTCTCCCGGGAGGACTGGGATGATGCATTCTGCACCCAATGCCGGATTGACCAGCGGGAATTCTACGATTACACCATCCGCAATCCCCGGCAGGGACAGCTGCAGACCGATTTGGGCGTTATTTACGGCAACAACGAGTTCATTCTCTGGCATCACGATGACCGTATCGCTGAGCTGGGTGAAAACGGCGACTGGGACATCAAGCTTTGGGGCAAATGGGAAAACAACGAGCATCATCGTTGCTGGCGCGCCATTGATGCGTGGCTGCCCCTGGCAGAAAAGCAGCACAGCAAGAAAAATGTGCTGAATTTGGATTTGTTCAGCGGCACACCCTACGGTCCGGTGGATATCGTTCCCTATGATAAGGATTACAGCGAGTATAAGGCCGTTGCCTTGCTGGGCTGGAATACCTATGAAGAGGGCTTTGCAAGCAAGATTTATGACTATGTGGAAAAAGGCGGCACTGCCTTTGTCAGCTACTGCCACTTCAATACGGTAGACCGCTGCGATTTGCCCAAGATTTACGCAAAGGCGGCAGAAGTGGAAAAGCTGCTCGGACCGATTCAGGAGGAAATCTCCGGTGAGCAATACAGCATTTTGACCTGCCCCATTGCTGATGCGGAGAAGCTTTTGACAGACGGCGCAGGCAATGCGCTGGTTTGGAAAAAGCAGATTGGAAAGGGCGTGCTGTACTTCGGTACTTTTGCTGACTATCGCTGCCCAGAGGAAAAAATGGAGGCAATGCAGCAGGTGCTTCGCCGGATGGGTGACACCACAGCGGATATGATTTGCAGCAATCCCAACCTGTGCGTTACGCAAAGATTGCAGGCCGACGGCAGCCGGGTGGTGAATGTACTGAATGTCTGCGCAGGCAGCGAAGAAGCACAGCCTTATGAGATTCAATTCCGGGATGGAAGCAAGTGCGCAGGCTTTGCGGCACCTTGCACCATTGAAACGACAAAAATTCCCGGATAACAGGTTGATTTACCCTTGCTTTTCCATAGCAGCGATGGTAAAATAACCCAAATTGGCGATGCCAACATGAAAGATACAGGAGAGGGACATTATGCGTTATTACGAGAATCCTGAAAAAACCAGCGAAAACCGCTTGCCCCAGCGCAGCTATTACATTCCCTCCAATGAGGGCGCATATATTTTGCTCAATGGCACCTGGCGTTTTAAATATTACGCCCGGGATATTGATGTACAGAAGAACATTACTGACTGGGATGAAATTGATGTACCCTCCTGCTGGCAGGCAAGAGGCTATGAGAACCCCAACTATACCAATGTGCAGTATCCCTTCCCGGTGGATGCTCCCTATGTCCCGGACGAGAACCCCTGTGGCGTGTACGAGCGGGAATTTGAAATTACCAATCCTGACAACCGCACCTATTTGGTGTTGGAAGGTGTTTCAGCAGGCGGTAAGGTGCTGGTCAACGGCAAATATGTTGGCTTCACCACCGGCAGCCGGATGCAGGCAGAATTTGACCTGACCGACTTTGTGGTTAAGGGTCAGAACACACTGCGGATTGAGGTGCTGAAGTGGACCTGCGGCAGCTATCTGGAGGACCAGGATCAGTTCCGTTTCCACGGCCTGTTCCGGGATGTGTATTTGCTGTCCCGCCCTCAGGGGCACATTGTGGATATTGACATCCATACAGAGGACAACAAAATTCTCATCAAGCTGGAAGGAAGTGCAAAAATTACCCTGCTGGATCAGGGCAAGGAGTTGCAGACGCTGGAAGCTGACGGAGAAGCAGAATTTACAGTAGAAAATCCCACCCTGTGGAACGCAGAGAAGCCCTATTTGTATGAGCTGCGCTTTGAGTCTCAGGGAGAAGTGATTACCCAGAAGATTGGCTTCCGTACCATTAGCATTTCTGATAAGTATGAGCTGTGCATCAACGGTGTACCCGTGAAGCTGCAGGGCGTTAACCACCACGATACCCATCCTACAAACGGATGGAGTATGACAGAAGCAGATATGCTGCTGGATTTGCAGCAGATGAAGAAGCTGAACATCAACTGCATTCGTACCTCCCACTATCCCTGCGCACCCCGGTTTGTGGAGATGTGCGATGAACTGGGTTTCTATGTGATGATGGAAGCGGATTTGGAAATCCACGGATTTATCCAGCGTTATGGCAACGAGGCACAGCAAAAGGGCTACGATCTGAGTTCTATGGATTGGATTTGCCAGCGCCCCGAATGGAAAAAAGAATTTGTGGAGCGTATGCAGCGTATGGTGGAGCGGGACAAGAACCGTACCTCCGTTATCTTCTGGTCCACCGGCAATGAAAGCGGCTACGGCGCAAATCATAAGGCGATGATTGACTGGTGCCATCAGCGCGATCAACAGAGACTAGTACATTCTGAGGACTGTTCCCGTAGATTTGATGCTGTGCAAAATGAAATTTGGGGCGTAAGAACTTATACCGAAGAAGAAAAGAAAGAGCTGTATGCGAAGTCCAGGGATGCGGATATTTTCTCCCGGATGTATACGGAGATTCCTACACTGTGGATCCAAAGTACAAACGAGTATATTCAGCAGCCCTTCTTCCTGTGTGAATATTCCCACGCAATGGGCAACGGTCCCGGAGACGTGGTGGACTACTGGAAGTGTATCGACGCAAGTCCGAGAATGTGCGGCGGCTGTATTTGGGAATGGGCAGACCATACGGTAATTGAAGACGGCGTATGGAAATACGGCGGCGACTGGAAAACCGAGTTGGTTCATTCCAACAACTTCTGCGCGGATGGTCTTGTATTTGCTGACCGCACCTTCAAGGCCGGTTCCTACGAAGCAAAATATGCTTATCAGCCTATGCGTGCGACATTGGAAAACGGAAAGATTAAAATCCGCAACAGAAATTCCTTCCGCAACCTGAAGGAATACACTCTGCGTTATCAGCTGCTTTGCGATAACCGGGTATGTGCTTCTGAAGAGCTTCAACTGGATCTGGCACCTTTGGCCACCACCGAACTGGAAATTCCCGGCACTTGCCCGACAGAATGCACCTACGGCTGCTATGTCAATATGCAGCTGATTGATGCAGCCGGCTATGAGGCGGCAACGGAGTGCCTGGATTTGTGCGTTCCCGTGAAGAAGCTGAAGCCGGTGGAAAGTGGTGCAGCTTTGGAGGAAAAGGAACACGAGATCATCATCAGCGGTGACGGCTTCCGGTACACCTTCTCCAAGCTCTACGGCAACTTCACCGATTTGGAAGTGAATGGCAAGCATCTGATTGAAGACAGGATGAAGCTTTCTATTTTCCGTGCACCCATTGACAACGAGCGTCCTTTCAAGAATATGTGGATTCGCAATGTGGTCAAGTGGGGCGAAAACCTGGATTATACCTTTAATAAGGTTTACGAATGCAAAATTGAGAACGGTGCGATTGTGGTCAAGGGCTCCCTGGCGGGTGTCGCCAGAGTGCCGATCATTACATATACCCAAGTAGTTACCGTCGGTGCAGACGGACGGGTGAAGTTTACACTGGATGCAAAGCGCAGAGAGGGCAGCAACTGGATTCAGCGTCTGGGCTACGAGTTTACCCTGGCTGAGGAGGATGCAAGCTTCCGGTATGTGGGCTTTGGTCCTGGCGAAACCTATATGGATATGTACGAGCACGAAAGCTACGGCCTGTGGGAGTCCAAGGCATCTGCGGAATATGTGCCCTACATTATGCCTCAAGAGCACGGCAACCATTTCGGTGTGCGGTATTTCGAGCTGGATAATGGCCTGAAGTTTGCGGCAGATACGCCCTTTGAGTGTAATGTTTCTCAGTATTCCACCTGGGAGCTGTATGAAAAGCAGCACGCTGCTGAGCTTGTCAAGGATGGCAAGACACACGTGCGGGTGGACTATAAGAATACCGGCATCGGATCAGCATCCTGCGGCGGCTTCCTTATGGAGAAGTATAAGCTGAAGGATGATGATATGCACATGGAATTTATTATGGCAACAAAATAAGGAAGAAGCCGGAACCTCAGAGGTTCCGGCTTCTCTTATTCTGCTCCGCCGAAAATCAGTTCGCCAAAGAACTGGGGGGAGTGGAAATTTAATCTGGGAAGATCAATTTTATTCCAGGACATGTGATGGGGATGGTCGGTGTTGTCACCGCATTTGTAGAAGTTGCCGTAGAATTTGCGGCCTTCATAAGCATCAAAGTCCGGGAAGAATTGTTGAATAAAGGTAAAGGGTACGCGGTAAGTGATGCCCCAGCCATCATTGGTTCGATAAGCCTCCGGAGAGAAGTAGGCCTTTTCATCCGGAACTTTCAGGCGGATCAGAGTGGGAAGGCTGCTGCCATAGCCCAGATACAGCCCGCAGGCGGGGTTGAACTCGAAATTGAAATAGAGCATAGACTCGGTGGGGCGGAAGAAAAATTCCAGACAGCTGTCCAGACAAATTTCAGCCATTGGATCGGTTTCCTTGCAGCGGATGTTATTTTCCTTTGCGGACAGATGAACCAGCAGACCGGCTTCGTCCCAGCAAAGCTGCGCCCAGGCCTTGACATCTGCCGCCCGATATACCACATCCATACCCACAGCAGGAATCTTACTCCAATCAGGTGTGCCGGTTACTTTCTTTAAGGTATAGCTATTCATAGTAAATCCTCTTTTAAGTTGGTTTAGAAAAGGGCCGCCGGGTGGGCGGCCCTTTGAGGGTAAGGATTAGTAGCCAACCTTCTCCCAGCAAGCAAAGGGAGCAGCCAGCTCGTCGCTGATGTAAACCTGAGTCTTCTTGGTCTGCAGCATGGTGCTGGGCAGGTAGGGAGT
>SVLS01000028.1 GCA_015067835.1 Oscillospiraceae bacterium
AAGAAAAAAGAGACGAATATTTCCGAAAAAAGGCGATGGGCTTACTTACCGGACAGGATCTGCGGTTCGATGAGTGGGGGGACAGATGGTACGAAAACCACAAGGATAACATCACGGCTACGACCCAGGAGGGCTACAAGTATACCCTTCGGATTCTGAAGGATCATTTTGGTCGGCGGAAGCTGTCGGAGATCAAAGCGATGGACATCGAACAGTTTCTTAAGAAGCTGCGCAGAGATGGCAAATCGGATTCGACTCTGGCCCAGTGCCGGGGTATGCTGTATCAGATTTTCAACAAGGCTGCTGCCAACGACATCATCCTGAAGAATCCGGTGGCTTATGCCGATAAGATGCGCAAGCAGCCCAAGAAGCGCAAGGAAGCCTACACAGCGGACGAAGTGCGCATCCTGCTCCGTGACCTGCCGGAAAACAAAATCGGCTGGTCGATCCGGCTGATGCTCTGTACCGGCATGCGGGGGCAGGAGCTGTTGGGATTAGAGCCTAGGCATATCGCAAAGGACGGCTCTTCCATCAACATCGAACAGGCTGTGGTTCGGATCAAGGGCAGCGTTGCTATTGGTGAGCCCAAGTCTCAGGACAGCTATCGGACGATTCCTGTGCCTGACAATGTGCAGTATTGTGCAAGGCTGTTGCGGGAAAACGGGGACAAGTTTATTTGGGAATCTCCCAAGAAGCCCGGCTCTCCCTGCAATCCTTCCTACTTCGCGAAACTTTTCAAGGAAGCGATTGGAACAGTAGAGGGTGTCCGCGTGCTGACGCCACATTCCTGCCGGCATACATTCATTTCCCAAATGCAGGCACTGGGCGTCTCTATGGAGACGATTCAGAGCATTGCCGGCCATGCGGATATGGATATGACCAGACATTATCTCCATGTGGAAGAATCTGTCCGGAAAGATGCGGCAAGAAGAATGAGTGAAGCTTTTTCGAAAAAAGGCAAGGGAACTTTCGGAAATATTTTGGACTATATGGACAGGGCAAAATCCTCCTGATTCAAGATGGATTCAAGATAAAGTGTAGCGGGCAAATCGGGTGTAGCGGCCCGGTTCGGAAAAATGGCATTTAAGGGGTAAAACCACCATTTTGACAAAGAAAAAGTCCTGAAAACCATTGGTTTTCAGGACTCGGTGGTGGAGATAAGCGGGATCGAACCGCTGACCTCTTGAATGCCATTCAAGCGCTCTCCCAGCTGAGCTATACCCCCAAATTCAATTATGCCATCTGACAGCCTTTGTATTATAGCACAGGATTGAGATTTGTCAAGGGGATTTTTAAGTTTTTATAGGTTGGCGTTATTCTGCAGCACCCAACCTATTTCAGACAGTCGCTTTCCGTGAGATACAGGCAATCAGCTTCGCTGCTTCTTATATTTCAGCGGGGTGGTTTCCATTTGCTTTTTGAAGGTGCGCGTAAAATAGCTGGCGCTGGAAAAGCCTACGTATTGGGATATCTCTTCCATACTCATATTCGTATTGGCAAGCAAATCCAGAGATTGCTCCACACGCTTTTTGTTGATATATTCGCCCACGGTACACCCAAATCTTTGGTGGAAACGGCGATAGAGCAGGTTTTTGGAGACGTGGATTTGGTCTGCAATCTGCCGAATGGAGAGGTTCTCTCTTAGATTGGCGTGGATATAGCCCACCGCTTTTTGCAGGGGCTCATCCACATCCGGACCAAGCATATTTTCTGCAAGAATATGCCCGATAAGGATGCTGGCCAAATGGGAAACACTTTCGATTTTCTTCGGGGAAGTCAGCGGTAGATCGGCATACGACTGAGATGCTATAAGGCTATTCTGGGTCTTCATTTGCCCGAAAAAAAGATACCCCAATACCATTCCGTTATGGCGAATGGGGGAGACAATGTTAAACAGCCCAAAAGGGCAGATATCCCGTTCTGTTTTTCCGCTTGTGCGGCATTTTTGCAAGAGCATCCGGTCAAAGGCAATGCAGCCCTGGTGATTCCGGTTGTCTTTCTGGATGTCCCTGCAGTAATTACACATTGCCTGCTGGCTGCAGCTGATGGGGACAAAGGCATCGTTAAATAAATCAATTCTTGCGCCCGTAGCATTATAAAAATCCTGCAGTACCAGATTGATTTTATCAATATCGTAATGAATCAGCATATTATCACCCGGAATGATTATAGCTGTTCCATTATTTTTTGTCAAATTATTTTATCAAATGGGAACATATTGAAAAAACAAGGGAAAAATACTACTGTTCCATTCTGCGGCAATCCATTACAATGAAATTGGATTAAACCGCAGAAAGGGGAAAAACTATGTCAAAAGCAACTGATTTTCGTTACAATACCGGAGCGACCCGTGTACCTTGGGCTGCCGTGGGCGAGAACTACAATGTCAATGACCTGATGCAAATCATTCGGTTTTTGATGCAGGGCGAGGGCAAGGAATACGAAGAAGCCATCGCTGCAGTCAAAGAGCAGGTGGCCAAGCTGGATGCTATCGCTACACCTCCCGGAAAGCTGTCCTTGGGCTCTAAGGTGGAAGCGGCAGAGGAAGCCTCCAACGCCTATTTGGGAACGGACAGCAGTACCTTTGTGACCAATGCCACTGCAGGCTTTGAAATTGCATACAAATATGCCAATCTGAATCCGGGCGATGAGGTTATTGTTCCTGCCATCACCTTTATCGCAACGATGGCGTATCCTCTGTCTATTGGTGCAAAGCTGGTATTTGCGGATGTGGACCCTGTGACTATCAATATGGATCCTGCAGATGTGGCTCGGAAAATTACACCCAAGACCAAGATGATTGTCCCGGTTCATATCGGCGGCTATCCCGTGGATATGGATCCCATCATGGAGCTGGCACGCAAGCATAACATCTTGGTGCTGGAAGATGCAGCACACGCATTCGGTGCGATGTACAAAGGCAAAAAGATCGGTACCATTGGCGACTTTGCCGCATTCAGCTTCCACGAAGTGAAGAACATCACCTCCTTCGGTGAGGGCGGCATCGCTACAACAACCGTCCCGGGCTTCAAGGATCACATGAAGCGCGCCCGCTTTGTGGGTATGGACTTCAGCCATAAGATTAAGGACTGGCTGTACGATGTTTCTGCCATTCCCGGCAAGGAAGAGCCCTTTGTGGCAGTGAACTACTCCACAACGGAGATTCAGGGCTTGGGCTTGGCGCTGCAGATTGAGCGCAATGAAGAGATTATTGCACAGCGCCGCCAGGCTGCGCAGTACCTCAACAGCCGTTTGGCAGGCAATCCTGCGCTGATTTGTCAGGATCTGGGCAACGAGGACATTAAGCCTACCTTCCATCTTTATTTGCTGCAGATTGATCCGAAAAAGGCCGGCGGTGATGTGCAGGTGTTCAAGAAGAAGCTGGAAGAAAAGGGCGTCACCAACATTCCCCATTTTGGACCGCTGTACCGTTTCCGGGTGACAGAGCAAATGGGCTACAATGCAGATGAGATTGCAAAGACATGCCCGGTTTGTGAGGAAGTGTTCTATAAGCGCTTTACCCATCTGCCGCTGTATGGACTGAGCCAGGAGCAGCTGGAATATATGGCCGATGCCATTCTGGAATCCATTGCAGAGATGCAGGCAGGAAAATAAGCAAGCGACATAAAAGACCGATTTCCAATGGAAATCGGTCTTTTTGAATGCTCAATATAGAATCAGTGCATAGATACCGGAGGCTTGGGCTGATTGTGGGTACGGGCGCTGGTGCGTCCCTCGGGATCAATTTCACCAGCCTTCATCAGCGAATGCTTGGTCATTGTGGGACCAACCAGTTCGTAAATCAACACCGCAAACAGCACCACATTGCGGACGATGCTGCCATCCGGCAGGGAAGCGGCGGTGATTGCCATACCCAGCGCAACGCCGGCCTGAGGAAGCAGCGTGATACCCAAATTGTCAGTGATGAGCTTGGAGCATTTGGTGATACGGCAGCTGAGATTTGCTCCGAAAATCTTACCGGAGGATCTTGCCAGAATGTAGATGACACCGACAATCAGCGTAATGGGATTGGCAAGAACCATCAGATCCAGCTCAGCACCGGAGATTACGAAAAACAGGATGTTCAGCGGTACAGTCCACTGATCTACACGCTCCATCAGCTCTTCCGAGGTGGAGCATATATTGCAAAATACGGTGCCGGTCATCATACAGACCAGCAACAGGGAAAACTTGCAATGTACCGGACCGATGTCAAATTCCAGCATGGAAAGACCAACGGTGAGCAATACAAAGGCAACGGATACGGCCATACGCTTACTGCGGGAGTGGAAGAACTGTTCCACATAATGCAGCAGAAAGCCCATCAGTGCACCAAGACCCACGGACAGGACAATTTCCGCCAGAGGCGCAACCACCATACTCAAAAGGTTGATATTGTTGCTGGAGATGGTATTGGCAATGCCAAAGGAGACGGAAAACAGCAGCAAACCGACAGCATCGTCAATGGCGACCACCAGCATCAGAAGCCGGGTCAGAGGACCGTCTGCCTTATACTGCCGGACAACCATCAAGGTGGCTGCCGGCGCAGTGGCGGCGGCAATGGCACCGAGAGTAATGGCAGAGGGAATGGAGATCATAGAAGGAAACAGCAGGTGCAGTCCAATCAGAATTGCATCTACCAAAACGGTAGTAATCACTGCCTGTAAAATACCGATGGTGATGGCCTTTTTGCCGAAGGTTCGCAGTTGACTCAGCCGGAATTCGTTGCCCATCGCAAAGGCGATGAAGCCTAGAGCAGTTTGAGTCAGTATGCTCATACCCTCTACCTGCTCCAATGATTGAAAGCCCAAGCCGGGAATTCTCAGTGCGCCTAACAAATACGGCCCAATGAGCAATCCGGCAACAAGATAGGCGGTCACAGCGGGCAGGTGAAACCGCCGGGTTACACGGGACAGCAGCAAGCCTGCAATCAGCGCAGCGGCCAGGCAAATCAAAGAAGTTTCCACAAAAATACGCCTCTTTTATACTGAAATCAATGTATTTTAAGCCTTCCAAAGCATAGCACCATTGCACTTGCGATTCAAGAGCAATACTTACCAAATTTTATGGAAAAATGCGCTCTTTTTTGAACAAAATTGAAAGTGTTAAAAAGCCACACGGCTTTGCGGCGGTGAGTTGTATCCGTCAGTTTTTTATTGAAGCATTCCCAACAACTTTTGGTCAGTCAGAGCGCTGTGAGAATAGGCGGCATCCAGTACGGTCTCCATATTCTCCGGGCTGTTTTCCAGTTCCTTTGAGTAAAGCTGGGCGGTTGACAGCAGATCGCCGCCTAACAGGCGGATCAGGATGCAGGAGACAACGGCAAATTTTACTCGACCCACAAGGTCAAAATCTGACACTGCCTGCAGCCAGTAACGCTCTACAAAATATCTGGTCAGGTTGCGCAGCTGCGCTGTCCAGGGGGCAGGGGAAAGAGGAGCTGTCAGGCGGTTTTTCCACTCCAACGTCAAAATCTCCAGCGTGGCAAAGAAATGCACCAAATCCTGCTCGCCTCCGGGAATGGCCAGCTCTTTTGCCTCTGCCAACAGCGCTTCTGCCCGGAATGCCGGTGCTTCTGCGCCATCCAGCAGGGTCTGGGCGTGGTAGCCGTAGTATAAAAGCAAGGTCAGCATCTGATTTTCAGAGTAGGCCTTGTTTTGGATGATTTCCAATGCTGCTTTCCGGGTTTCCAGCAAAACGGACATTGCATCCTCGTCATAGTCCGGTATATCACCGCCGGGGACTTTATCCGATAAAAAGGGCTTCTCATCAGCCGTCAGAATAAGCCGAGCCGCCTCCGGGCAGGAGAGCTCCAAGCCCAATTCCTGAAAGGTTCCGTAATCGTGGCACAGCCGGGGAAATTCCCGGCAGGTTTTACACAAGGCGTCGTGTCCCAGCTCGGCCTGAATGCGGCACAGCCCATCTGCACGCCACATCGGACAGCGGCCGTTTTCGATGGACATAACCGTACCCCATTCCGGGTCTTCCTTCATCACAGCGCGAAGGCACTCCCCGAGAGGGCTTTCCAGACTGCGGTAAAGTGCAGCAGTTTGCGGGTCAATTTCTACCTCCCATTCCTTACAGCAGCTGTCAGGGCATTGGTCTGCAATACAGGAAAAGCGGGAGTAGTAAGCGGGCTTGAAGATTTGCATTTTAGCCTCCAAAATAAAAGGGCGCATACGGTATGTATGCGCCCCGGAAATGTTACTGGGAATCCGTATCTGCAGAGCAGACACCATATAAGGTGGCGGCAGCGCCGGTCAGGGCTTCCTTGCTACGGTCAATGGTGGATTGCAGGTCGGTCATCTGCGTGGCGATACGCTGAGACAGCAGCTTGAAATCCTCTGCTGCTTCGTCAACCTGAGTCGTTGCCTCAGCCAATGCACCGGTTGCCTGGCAGTAGATTTGACGGGCACGCTCCTTCGCGGCACGCTCTGCCTGTTCTGCACGGCGATAAGCTTCCAGCTCCTCTTCAGCCAAAGGCTTGTTCTTTTGTGCCTCTTCCATCTGTGCCTGGAGCTTTGCAATCTGACCGGCCAAATCACCGCATTGCTGCAGAAGCTTCTGATTCTCCTCCTGCAGGCGAGCACACTCAGCTTCTGCCGCAGGATTGGAGACGGTCTGCGCCCGCAGTGCCTTCAGTTCATCAGTCAGCGTTTGGTTTTCGGATTTCAGCTGATTGATGGCGCTGTTGTGCTTGGAATTGAGATATTCAAGATAACGAACCACATCTTCCCGGTTGAAGCCGTGGAAAGCGGAACGGAAATTCTGCGCCATTGCCATATTGTTAACCTCCAACATAAAGTGACAAAAAGCCCTGTTATTTTTTTCGTTGCAGTCATTATATCACAGTTTTCACAGGAAAACAACCATATTTTCAACTTGCGCGGAAAGGAAAATATTCCTTGCAATAAACTGGCGCATTTGGTATAATATTCGCAGTTTTTACTGAAAGGAGAAAGCATTTATGTATTATCAGGCTTTTTCGCTGAACGGCGCATGGGAGATGGATTATATTGCCGATGTTTATAAGGGAGAGGAAAACCCCTGGACAGAAGGCTACTACATACCCAATGCTGTTCCGGGCTATTGGGAGGATATGACAGAGCAGTTTCGTATGACCCATTTGTTCGGAAAGCTTAGAATGAACCCGGAGTACGGTCTGCAGTGCTATCCCATTGCGGAATATGTGCCGGATATGGCGCTCCCCAATATTGTAGGCACCTGCTTTTATCGGCGTAACTTCTCCTGGGAGAAAACGGACAGGGAAGTGGAGCTTTACTTTGGCGGGGTACAGAATGCCGTGTCCGTATGGCTGAACGACCGGTACATAGGCCGCCACGAGGGCTATAGTGCGCCCTTTGCGATGAAAATTCCTGCAGATGTACTGCAGGCGGGAGAGAATACGCTGGTACTAAGTGTCTCCAACGATGGCCTCACCGGCTACAATGATGAACTTGTTTCCGGCTTGACCAACCGTGCTTCCAACCAGTATACCGGAGGTATTTACGGGGACGTGGAGCTTCGTGTGTATGCAGCTGCTGTGCGGGATGCTGTAGTGCTGATTTCTGAGGATTGCACGATGGCTCATGTGCAGATTGATGGAGAGGTCGGTAACTGTCAATGGGAAGTTCTGGATGGGAAAGAGGTTCTTTTCCAGGGTACAGCTGACGGGGATTTTTCTTTCTCAACGGAGAAGCTGGAAAAATGGTCGCCGGAGCAGCCTAATCTGTATACACTTCGCCTTGCCTTTGACGGTGGAGAAATCCAACGCACCTTTGGCGTGCGCCGTTTGCTTGCAAAGGGTCTTGCGCTGGAGCTGAACGGCGAGCCCTGTTATCTGCGGGGCATTTGCGAGCATTGTTATTATCCTCTGGAGGTTCACCCCAGCCAGGATGTGAAGTTCTATCGGGACGTCATTAAAAAACTGAAGGAGCTGGATTTTAACTTCATCCGGTTCCATACCCACATTCCGCCGGAGGCTTATATGCAGGCGGCGGATGAGTTGGGAATGCTTATTGAAGTGGAAAGCCCCAATAACACGTCTCAGACAGAGTGGGCACAGATTGTAGAATTTTGTCGCCGGCATCCGTCTGTTGTAATATATTGCTGTGGCAATGAACGGATGATTGACGAACCCTTCCTGGCACATTTGCGCATCTGTGCTGAAGCGGTTCACCAAAAGACCGATGGTCTGTTTTCCCCCATGAGTGCGCTGCGTGGTCTGGAATATATGCTGATTGACCCTGCTCGCAAACCTTATCAAAAAGAAGCGCCCTTCCACCATGATTTTCAGCGCTTTGAGGTGGCGGGGGAGTTTACAGACCTGTATAACAGCTTCACCTTGAGCAACAACAGCTATGAGACCCTGAAGGGGGACTGGAAGACGGTGGATGCCTGGAGCGAGGTATACGGAAAGCCCCGTTTGAGCCACGAAATCTGCATCCACGGCACCTATACAGACCTGAGTCTGAAGGACCGTTATGCCGGCACCAGGGTAGGGGAGACGTTGATGTTCTCTTCTTTGGAAAAGCATCTGGCGGATAAGGGCGTGCTGGAGAAAGCGCCGGTTTATTTCCAGAATTCCTGCCAGTGGCAGTGGCGGGCACGAAAGCATTGCTTTGAAACAATGCGCCTTTCCCGCACTGTTTTCGGCTATGATTTCCTGGGACCAATCGATACCCATTGGCATACCTTTGGCTATGATGTGGGTATGATGAACGAGTTTTATGAGATGAAGCCCGGTGAAACGGTCCGCAATGTGCGGATGTACAACGGCGCTACCGTTTTGATGGCAGATTTGGGTACCAACTTCAATTTCTACGCCGGGAGTCAGCTTTCCTTCGGGTTGCATATTTCCCATTTTGGAAAAGAGGAACTGAAAAATGCGGTGTGCAATGTCCGCTTGATGCAAGGGCAGAATTGTGCGGTATATCAGCGTTTCTCTATCGGTAATGTGAAAAAGGGCAGCGTTGAAAAGTTGCTGGATGTTACCCTGAATTTGCCGGATGCAAAGAAACCGCAGGAATATAAGCTGTACATCACCTTGGAGGCGGAGAATGCCTTTGTGGAAAATGAGTGGGAAATCTACACCTTCCCCAGAGTTTCTATGCCGAAAAGCGAGACACTGCTGATTCGACGGGAGATGACAGCAAAGGAGCTGAACGAGGCTCTGGAGCAGGGGAAAGACGTGCTTTTACTGGGCGGCAAGCCCTTCCAGACTGCACCTACAACCTATCAGGTTGCGTTGGCAGGCCGTACGGAAGGCAATCTGGCTACTGTGATTGCAGATCATCCAGTTTTGAAGGATCTTCCCCACAGCGGCTATTGCGGGTGGCAGTTCAGACACTTGATGGAGGGTGGCGAAGCGGTTCGCTTTGAGAGCGACAAGGTGCCCTTTAACCCCATCATTGAGATGGTTTCTTCCCATAAGTATGTGATTCGCCAGGCGGCGCTGTTTGAAGCTAAGGTTGGCAGGGGCAGATTGCTGGTATGCGGACTTCGTTTTGATGAAAATGATCCGGCGGCCAACTGGCTGAAGGCGCGGCTGATTGCCTATGCTTCCGGTGATGAATTTGCACCGGAAACGGAGTTGGATGCGGAGCAGGTGCGGCTGCTGATTGAGACCAAGGGTCGTGCGCTTTCTCCCAACGCTAATCTGGCGCTGAATCCCAACGATAAGACGGCACAATAAGTCATAACCACTCCGGTTTTTCCGGAGGGCGAAATAAAAGAGAGGATACCCTGTGGTATCCTCTCTTTTCGTTGGGTGCTGTTTTTCGCCACTTTGCTGCATTTTAATAATTCATATTCCATCTACACCCGTACCGGGTGCATCTGGAATATGAAGGACTCTCCCACGGCCTAAAAACTGTCCACCGGACAGTTTTCTTAACGGCCTTTCGAGTCCCTCCCGCCCGGAGGGCGAAATAAAAGAGAGGATACCCTGTGGTATCCTCTCTTTTCGTTGGGTGCTGTTTTTTGCCACTTTGCTGTATTTTAATAATTCATATTCCATCTACACCCGTACCGGGTGCATCTGGAATATGAAGGACTCTCCCACGGCCTAAAAACTGTCCACCGGACAGTTTTCTTAACGGCCTTTCGAGTCCCTCCCGCCCGGAGGGCGAAATAAAAGAGAGGATACCCTGTGGTATCCTCTCTTTTATTTGGTACACCGGAAGGGACTCGAACCCCCAACCCTCGGAACCGGAATCCGATGCTCTATCCATTGAGCCACCGGTGCATTTGCCTGACAGCCCAACCATTATAGCAAGGTTTCAACCTTTTGTAAAGGGGAAAAAGCAAAAAAACAAAGCTTATTTTCCGGATAAATCCACACTGCGGCGCAGCATTGAGAATGCAGGCACGGCTTGGGGAAGCTGTAAGTAGAATTTCATCTGAGGGGTTCGCGGTTCTACAAGAGGTGCGCCCTCCAGATCCGTCATTTTCTCCGCTACGATGTTGATGGGGCGGAAATCCGGACCGACAACCTCCAGTTCATCGCCCTGAGAAAATTTATTATTCAGGCTGCACAGAGCGAGCCCATTTTCGTCGCAGGACTCCACCTTGGCGCAAATCTGCCATTCTCGCAGGTAGCGTGAATTTTCCGTATACTGTCCTGGTTCGCCGTAATAAAAACCGGTAGAATAAACGCGGTGAGAAACATGCTCTACCTCGTCGCGCCAGATGGGGTCGATGCTTCGCCCGGCGGCGATATCGTCGATGCAATGGCGATATGCGCCGGTGACGATGGCGGCATAATATGCCGATTTCGCCCGACCTTCGATTTTAATGCAGTCGATTCCGGCATCCATCAAATCTTTCAAATGGTCAATGGTGCACATATCCCGTGAATTTAAAATATAAGTACCCTTTTCGTCCTCATAAACGGGGAAGTACTCCCCGGGACGCTTTTCCTCCATCAGTGCATACTGATACCGGCAGGGCTGGGCACAGGCGCCACGATTGGAGTCGCGGCCGGTCATATAGTTGCTGAGCAGACACCGGCCGGAATAGCTAACGCACATCGCACCGTGACCAAAAGTCTCAATTTCCAGCTCTTTCGGTACTTTTTGTCGAATTTCTGCGATTTCTCCCAGACTGAGCTCCCGGGCGAGAACAACGCGGGCAGCACCCAGGTCGTACCAGGCGGCAGCACATTCATAGTTTGCAATGGATTGCTGGGTTGAGATGTGCAGCTGGCAGTGAGGCGCATATTTCTTTGCCAAGGTGAACGCACCCATATCTGCCACAATCAGCGCATCCACACCGGTATCGTCCAACTGCTCCAGATAAGCCGGCAGGTGGCAGATTTCGTCATTACGGGGCATGGTATTGACGGTGACATGCGCTTTGACACCGTGGGTGTGGGCAAATTGAACAGCCACAGGCAGCTCCTCCGGGGTGAAATTACCGGCGAAGGAGCGCATTCCAAAGCAGGTACCGGCCAGATATACGCTGTCTGCTCCATAGAGCACAGCCATTTTCAGCCGTTCCATATCTCCGGCAGGGCTTAATAATTCCAGTTTTTTCGTCATTTTACTTTAAACTCTCCAGGAATGCGTTGTGTTCCTTCAAATCCTTGCTGAAGTGGTGCAAGCCCGTACTGGGATCCAAGGCGTAGAAATGATAGTTTGTTTCGGTAGGGGAGAGAGCAGCCTGAATGCTCAACAAACTGGGATTGGAAATAGGCGTGGGCGGCAGACCCGGGTTTTTATAGGTGTTATAGGGACTGTCCAGATTGGTGTCAATAAAGTCTGCCTGACCGCCCTGCGCATAGACGATGGTGGCGTCAATATCCAAGGTAGGATACTCCCAGGGCTTGCGCAAGCGGTTGTAAATAACACTGGAAACATCATAGTTTTCCTGACTGCCGGCACTTTCCTTTTCAATCATAGAGGCAATAATCAGAATATCATACAGCGTGTAATCGCTGCCAAAGCGCTGATTCAGCGTATCGATATAGCCTTTCAGCTCATCCGTAAATACCTTGTCAAACTGGGCAAGGAAGCGGCGGAAAACGCCCTTGGGAGAGTCGCTGATATAGAACTCGTAGGTATCAGGGAACAGGAAGCCCTCCAAGGGATATTCGGCGTTCCTATTGACACCCTCCAGGAACCAATAATCGCCCACAACCTCATATTCTTTCAACTCTTCGGCAGTGCAAACACCCTTTTCTTCCAGAAGTGCAAAAATCTGGGCGCAGGTGTAGCCTTCCGGGATGGTAACTTTTATAGACTCCCGATAGGAGGAGCTTGCAGACATACCCTTTACCAATGCGCTGTAATCAAACAGCGTATTCAGCTCAAAGGTTCCGGCACTGATTTTCTGATCGGCATCACTGATGGACGCGTAAATCTTAAACAGCTGCTTGTACTGAATCAAGCCGGCATCGTACAATTTGTTGGTAATGGCATCAATATTGCCTTCTTCTTCCTTGGTGATGGTGATGGTTGTGGGACGATCCTCCCGGCCAAAGGCCAGCACGTCGGTCGCGCAAATCCATACCAGTCTGCCAAGGGAAATGCCGATAACGATAATCAGACCGATCCAGATGGCCGTAGAAGCCAGATGAGGCAGACCGAACAGACCGTAACCGCCCTTTTTCTTCGGGCGCACCTTACGGTCGGTGTCAATCATAATTTCCTCTTCCGAAACTTCTTCAGATGCTTCTTGCGGAATCTCTTCAAAATTCGGAGTTTCTTCCTGCTCGTCAAAGAAATCAGCAGAAGGATTTGCGGGATACTCGTAGACAGGAGGCTCTTCCAAAATTGTCTCGGAAAAGACCCAGTCATCCTCCGTTGCATCGGCTTCGGGGACAGGAGTTTCCTGAATAATCTCTGCTTCCTGCTCTGCCCGTACTTCCTGCAGAATTCGCTCCAGCTCCAAATCTGTATCCGGTATGGATTGAAGTTCCTTCATCACATCCTCACCGTAATCAGATGAGCGCAGCACCTCGTCCAGCCAGCTGGCATTATCATCGGAAGACGGTGTGATATTGTTTTTATCCATATTGCTCTCCTCCTGTCAGCGGATAACAATTTGCGATGCGACAGCATCAGCTGCCTGCTGTCCTTTCAAGGCTGCAATCAAAGAAAGGCCGAATGGAATTGCACAGCCGGCAGAGGTGCCGGTGATAACGGTTCCATCCTGCACGCAAGCTGCATTCTCCTGCATCAAGGCCTGCTTCATTCCGCCTTCACAGCCGGGATAGCAGGTGGCTTTCTTTCCGTTGGTGATACCCAGGTCAGCAAGAACTGTGGGGCCGGCACAGATGGCGGCGACAAATTTCCCGTTTTCCCAGGCAAATTGCAATGCTGCCATGGCTTCTTTGGATGCGCGGATGGATGCAACGCCGCCCAGACCGCCGGGAATGACAATCATTTCCAGGTCAGTCAAGTCCATCTGGGACAGTAAAATATCTGCTTCCACGCCGATATTGTGACCGCCGTAGACGGTTTTGCCGTTAATGCCCACCGTCAGAACCTCAATTCCGGCCCGGCGAAGCAAATCCAGAGGGGCAATGGCTTCGGTTTCTTCAAAACCGGTGCCCAACAGCATATATACCATAATTAAGCCTCCATACATTGACGGACAAGGCGGTAGATTTCTTCGTGAATGTCCTCAATGGTACGCATTTGACCGTCTTTGACGCATTCCACAATCTTCCAGCCGTAATATCCGGCGGCCATCCGACCGGTTTCCCGGCAGGTAGCTAAGTAGTCCGTATTCTGTTCGTGAATGTCCGCTTTTGTGTTGGTTTTTTGCTCCCGAGAGCGCATCAACTGCTCGGTAAAAGCGGTGGGAACATCCAGATAAATGACCAAATCAGGGCTGGGCATTCCCAGCTTGCCATATTCAAATTCATACAGCCACTTGAGAAAATCCAGCTGCTTTTCTGCAGGCTCTTTCGAGGTCTGATGTACAGCATTTGAGGTGGTATAGCGGTCAGAAAGAATGAGTCCGCCGTTGTCGTACCACTGCCCCCAGACCTTTTTATAGGAAGCATAGCGGTCTACTGCATAGAAAGCGGATGCCGCATAGGCGTTGACATCTGACGGGTCAGAACCGAATTCTCCGCCGAGATACATCCGAATCAATGCGGAGCTGGGCTCAGAATACTGGGGAAATACCAGCTTTTGAAATTCCGTACCCTCTGCGTTCAGACGTTCAGTCAGCTTTTTAAATTGTGTGGATTTACCGGAGCCGTCTGTTCCTTCAATGACAATTAGTTTGCCCATTTTTAATGCCTCCTGAATATAGCAATACAATTTTATTATACAATAACATATTTTTCTGCGTTTGTCCACACCGGAAAGTTGCGTCTGTGGAAGGTTTTTATCCTTCTTGCATTCGGTGGTCGGCTGTGGTATACTGAGTAAAATGCAAAGGAAGATAAAGATGAACTACATTATTTTTGATTTGGACGATACCTTGCTGAACAATCAAAGAGAAGTAACGCCCTATACTTTGGACGTGCTGCAGCATCTGCAGAAAATGGGACATAAGCTGGTCATCAACACAGCCCGCTCCAAAGCCTACAGTCAAGAATACTTTGACCTGATTCGCCCGGATTATGCAATTCTGAACGGCGGCGCGCAGATACTCGACAGGAAAGAGCAGGTTGTTTTCAGAGCAGAGCTGGATGAATGCAAGACACAGGCGATTGTGGATGATTTATTGAAGCTGACGGAAAATTTTTCTGTGCAAACGGAGACAGTGCTGTACTCTCACAAGTGCTCTTATACGGGACAAAGCGCCGTTGCTTTCGACTTTGATAAGGAGAAGGTTTCCTTTTCTGCACTGAAAATCGTGGCGTCACTGAAAGAGGAGAAGATGGCTCGGTATATAGCGGAAAAGTATGCTTTGGAATTTACCTCGTATTTGAACGGCAGCTTCCGCCGCTTCAACCACCCGGATGCCACCAAGGCAAAGGGAAATCAGAACCTGATGAAATTGGTCGGGGGAGCAATGGCGGATGTGATTGCCTTTGGAGATGACCTGGGGGACATTGAGATGCTCCGGCAGGCCGGCGTTGGCGTGCTGATGAAAAATGCCCGGGCGGATTTTTACGGAATGACCAGTCATATTACTGCTTTTACAAATGATGAAGACGGTGTTGCACGTTTTTTGGCAGAATTTTTCCGGATATAAAGAGGTAGAATAATGTTGGAAACAAGACGATTGCTTCTGCGCCCGTGGCAGGAGACAGATGCCCAAAGCCTTTATGAATATGCCAAAGACCCGGATATTGGTCTTCCTGCAGGCTGGCCGCCCCATAGCAGTGTGGAAAATAGCCGGGAGTTAATCCGGAAGGTACTTTCTGCGCCGGAAACCTATGCGGTATGCCTGAAGGATGGCAGAGCCATCGGCAGCATTGGTTTAAAGCTGCAGGATCATACGGATATGACGGACCGGGAGGATGAATGCGAGCTGGGCTATTGGATTGGCAAGCCGTTCTGGGGTCAGGGGCTGATACCGGAGGCGGCGCAGGAGCTGCTGCGTTATGCTTTTGAGGAGCTGGGGATGCGCGCAGTTTGGTGCGGATATTACGAGGGAAATGAAAAATCCCGTCGCGTACAGGAAAAGCTTGGATTTGTTTACCGTTATACCACCCACAATCTGGATATTCCGCTGCTGGGAGAGAGGCGCACCGGACATACATCCCTGCTTACCAAAGAAAGATGGGAACAGCTGAGACAGGAACGATGATTTTTTGATTGACGAAAATAAAACCCGGAATTGCGGTTGCAATTCCGGGTTTTGGCTTCTGGTTATTTCCTGTTTTTCTTCTTGATATCGTAGCGGAGAATGCCGATGATAATAGAGATCAGGCTAATGGATTCACATAGCGTGCCGCCGATGGAGCTGTAATAAATGTTATAGGTCAGCCATCCGGCGGAGGTGACGATGCTCAGCGCCCGAATCTGACCGGCGTTCTTCATATTGAAGGAAATGGTGGAAACGCACATTCCGATGACCGGCAATGCTTGAATGATGAGATTTGGTACGCTGGGTGTTACATTAAAGACAAGGAAGGTGAGGGCGTAGGAGACCAAAAACAGACCGTTTAAGATCCATACCCAAATCTTACCCGTTTTCTTGGAAAGACCTTCTCTGCAGAAAACCAAGGCGCGCAGCACGGCGATGCAGTTGAGAAGAAACCCGGCGTATGCGCCCATCATAAAATAATGAGCTCCAAACAGGGCAGCACCGAACAGCTGGCAAAGAATCAATGATGTTTTTTTCTTCTGCTGATAAGAAAAGACAATGAACAGCAAAGCGACAATGCCGACAATCTGGGCAATCGCCTCAATGGGATTACCGAGAAACCACTGGATAATTGCGTCCAAAGGGGACACCTCTTTCCTGAAAAGATATGGTTGGAACAAAAAACGCCACCGGGAAACCGATGGCGTTATTGGTGGCATGGGAAATCAGATGGCCCGCTCAACCTTGTTGGAACGGAGACATCTGGTACAGGCGTACACATGGCACGGAGTACCGTTGACAACCGCCTTAACACGCTTTACATTGGGCTTCCATGCACGGTTGGAACGTCTGTGGGAGTGGGAAACCTTAATGCCGAAGGTCACACCCTTGTCACAAAAATCACACTTAGCCATTCACTGCACCTCCTATCTCCATGATAATCTCAAAAATATCGCCTTTCGCAGGCGCTTTGATATGATACCAAAGTTTGCCGAAAAAAGCAAGTGTTTTTTTCGGATTTTTTAATTTTTTCTGTTTTTTCTCAAAAAAGCTGGTTTTTCAAGGGTTTATTCCTGTTCCTTGGGGCGTTTGTAGCGACCTTGAGGCGCCCATTCCGGCAAAGGATAGCGCTGCATTGCGCCGAAGATACGCTCCTTCAGATCGGGATAGGTCTGGCTCAAATCGTATACCAACTGCTTAATTTCTTCCCGCTTGGTGTGCTTGTCCACCGGGCAGCGATTCTCTATAACAGGAAGCTCCATCCGCTTCGCAAAGTTTTCCACCGTTTTCTCGTGGACATAGAGCATGGGCCGGATTTGAATGACGCCGGTGCGATCCAAATCCGTGACCGGCTGGAAGCAGCTGATTCTTCCTTCGTACACCAGAGACATTACAAAGGTTTCCACCGCATCGTCATAATGATGCCCCAGAGCGACCTTGCGGATACCTAAATCCAGAATGGCCTGATTGAGTGCACCCCGACGCATTTTGGAGCACATGGAGCAGGGATTCTTTTCCTGACGGTGTTCAAAAATAATGGATGCAATCTGCGTTTGAACCAGATGATAGGGGACATTCAGCCGGCGGCAGAGTGCCTCAATATCAGAATAGTCCATTCCCAAGCCCATATCGATGGTAATGGCCTCTAAAGTAAAATGCATATATTCCTGCAGTCCGGCCAGAACCTGCAGCAGCACCACGGAGTCTTTGCCGCCGGAAACGCCGACGGCAATGCGGTCGCCGGGCTGTATCATATTATAGTCCTCTGCACAGCGGCGTACCAGACCCATCATTTTCTGCATTGTTGGATTTCCTCCGATTTTTAATAAAAATAGAGTGCGAGAAAAATAGAGCAAACAAGAGAATTCGGGAGAATTTGCGAGTTTGCATATCATTTCAAGAAAATTGCGAAAAAAGCGGTTGACATTTGAAAATTGATGTGGTATAAAGGTCAAGCGATTTGAAAATATTGTACATCAAGTACAAGAATTTGTCAAAATATTTTACCTATATGGAGGAAGCAAATATGTCCACCACTCTTTTGAAGAAAGAGACCCTGGAACGCAAGTGGTATATTGTCGATGCCGCTGGCAAGCCCCTGGGCCGTACTGCTGTTACCGTTGCGAATCTGTTGCGCGGCAAGCACAAAGCTGATTTCACACCCAATGTTGACTGTGGCGACTATGTCATTGTCATCAATACCGACAAGGCAATTCTCACCGGCAAGAAGCTGGATCAGAAGACCTACTACCGTGTAACCGGTTGGATTGGTAACCTGAAGGAGACCAAGGCTCGCGTGATGATGGACAACCGTTCCGATTACGCTATGGAGCTGGCTGTCAAGGGTATGCTGCCCAAGAACACGCTGGGCCGTAATGCACTGACCCGTCTGCACCTGTACAAGGGCGAGGAGCATGCACACGCTGCTCAGAAGCCGGTCGCTTGGACTTTGGACTAATGGGAGGTAACTGAACTATGTACGAGAGCAAGAAGAAGTATTTTTACGGCACCGGCCGTCGGAAGTCCTCCGTTGCCCGTGTCCGCGTTTATGAGAACGGTACCGGTTCCATCACCATCAACGGTCGTGACATCAACGATTACTTTGGTCTGGATACCCTGAAGCTGATTGTCAATCAGCCCCTGGTTACTACCGCTATGGTCGGTAAGGTTGACATTGTTGTCACCGTAGCAGGCGGCGGCGTTTCCGGTCAGGCTGGCGCTATCCGTCACGGCATTTCCCGTGCTTTGATCCTGTTGAACCCCGAGTTCCGCGCTGCTCTGAAGGCTGCCGGTTTCCTGACCCGCGACCCCAGAATGAAGGAAAGAAAGAAGTACGGCTTGAAGGCCGCTCGTCGCGCACCTCAGTTCTCCAAGAGATAATCACTTATCTTACAGAGTATTCAAAAACCCCGAAACCATCACGGTTTTCGGGGTTTTCTTTTTGGCTTAATTTTTGCTTTGGTGCAAACTTGGTGCGAATTTTTAGCGAGGAGTGAAAATGTATTTTTTACTCACCATATACAATTAGCAAGGTTTTTCCGTTGCTATCCAAATAAACACATTGGTCTCCGCCGAGCGTTCCCTCTGTATAGAATGAAACCATCCAAACACTTAATTCATTATCAAAAGACACATGTGATGTGTCCCACGCAATGGTGCATTCTTTTTTTGCGTGCGCTAAGGCATCTTCAGCGGAGGATATTTCAAATTCATTTGTATTTACAAACCCACTATGCTTTACTCCTGGCGAGTCATCTTTGAATGTTTTTGCATGTTCCGCATACGAAAAAGCGGATACATCGGTATTCGTGTTGGGTTGGTTGCAACCAACCAAAGATATTAAACAAGCAACCATACAAAGCAAACAAAGAACTCGCAATATTTTGTTATTCAACATTGTAATCTCTCCAATCTTGTTTCCGTCGGTTGATGGCGATGTCGTTTTCTTTAACTTCTTTTATGGTGTAGGTCTTATCACATTTGTTGCAACGAAAAACGGTTCGAATAAATTTTATATTTCCGACTAAAAAGCCATCACCATTTGAAAAATCATAGTTTTTTGCTTCTTCCGATTCTGAATTTACAACCGTTTCTGCTTTCGTTTTTTCTAACCTCTCATTACAATAGGGACAATAATGCTTTTTCATGCAGAAAATGGGGTGAGACCATTCACGCTTTACACCGTGTATTTTCATAAGGATGTCACCTCTCTTTTTTTATTATAGCATAAATATAGGAATTTTCAATATTCCTGCAATCTTCATGAGTTATAACGATTCTTAATGGAATCCTTATAACTCTTTATCTTTATATAAGAAGCAGGAAATTCATTGTTTACTATGATTTCTTGAGGTAAGTGTTATTGTCACCGCTTCTAAAAAATGTCAAAAAAGGGGGATGACAAAGCAGAATTTTTGTGCTAAGATATGAGACGGATAATTTCCGATATATGACAGAAATGGAGGAAGTATTGATGCAATATATGGACGCGATTGTAAAGCCCGTTGCCGGCCCCGGTTTGGAGCTGCGCAAGGTTCCCGTTCCGGTACCCGGCCCCGGTGAAGTGCTGATCAAAATTCATAAGACTGCAATCTGTGGAACGGATGTACATATTTATAATTGGGATCCCTGGGCGGTGGAGCATATTAAGCCGCCGATGACCATCGGTCACGAGTATGTGGGAGAGGTTGCCCAGCTGGGTGCCGGTGTAACCGGCTTCAAGGTGGGGCAGAGGGTGTCCGGTGAGGGACATCTGACCTGTCACCACTGCCGCAACTGCCACAATGGCGACATTCAATGGTGTAAGGACACCCAGGGCGTGGGCGTGGACAGAGACGGTGCGTTTGCAGAATATGTCTGCATTCCTGCTGCCAATGTGATTGCCATTGACGAATCCCTGCCGGAGGATGTGGTGGCTTTCTTCGATGCCTTCGGCAACGCAACCCACACGGCATTGATGTTCCCCATCATCGGCGAGGATGTGCTGATTACCGGCGCAGGTCCCATTGGCATCATTGCAGCAGGCATTTGCAAATTTGCCGGTGCGCGGCGCGTGATTATTACGGATGTCAATGACCATCGCCTGGAGCTGGCCCGGAAGATGGGCGTGGATGCAGCAGTCAACACTGCAAAAGAAGACTTGACTGCAGTTATGTGCGAAAAGGGTCTTGTGGAAGGCTTTGATGTGGGCCTGGAAATGTCCGGTAACGGTATGGCTTTCCAACAGATGATTTCTGTGATGCGCAACGGTGGCAAGATTTCTCTTCTGGGCATCAGCAACAAGCCGGTTTCCGTGGATATGAACACCCTGATTACTAAGGGGCTGACCCTGCAGGGAATTTACGGCCGGAAAATGGACAACTGGCATCAGATGAGCTATATGGTGCAGGGCGGCCTGGATTTGACTCCCATCATTACCCATCGCTTCCACTATACAGATTTTGAAAAGGGCTTTGAAGCTATGAACAGCGGCCTGTCCGGTAAGGTTATTCTGGACTGGACGAAGAAGGGAGAATAAGGATGAAAACTGCATTGATTGCCATTACCAATGAGCTGGAGGCCATTCGCCAGGCCGGAACCTGGCGGGAAGAGCGCATTATCATCACACCCCAGACCTCCCGGGTGGATACCACTCAGGCCAAGGGCGTTGTGAATATGTGCGCCAACAACTATCTGGGACTGTCCGCCCATCCGGAGCTGATGAAGGCGGCGAAGGAAAGCTACGATAAGTGGGGCTTCGGCCTGTCCTCTGTCCGCTTCATTTGCGGCACCCAGCAGATTCACAAGGATTTGGAGAAAAAGATTTCCAATTTCCTGGGTATGGACGATACAATTTTGTATTCTTCCTGCTTTGATGCCAATGGCGGTCTTTTCGAGACTCTGTTAGGACCGGAGGATGCGGTGATTTCCGATGAACTGAACCACGCTTCCATTATTGACGGCGTTCGTCTTTGCAAGGCAAAGCGTTACCGCTACAAGAACAATAATATGCAGGAGCTGCGCAGCTGCCTTGAGGATGCCCGCGCATCCGGCTGTAAGAAAATTTTGATTGCCACCGACGGTGTTTTCTCTATGGATGGCTACATTGCCGACCTGAAGTCCATCTGCGACCTGGCAGACGAATTTGACGCACTGACCATGGTGGACGACAGCCACGCGGTAGGCTTTATGGGCACCCACGGCAAGGGCACACCGGAATTCTGCGGCGTAATGGACAGAATCGACATCATCACCGGTACCTTCGGCAAGGCTCTGGGCGGCGCATCCGGCGGTTATACTTCCGCACGCCAGCCGATCGTGGATTTGCTGCGTCAGCGCAGCCGCCCCTATCTGTTCAGTAATACGGTTGCACCGGCTATCTGCGCTGCAACCATCCGTACCATTGAGCTGCTGGAGGAATCCACCGCACTGCGGGATAAGGTTCATGAAAATGCCCGCTACTTCCGGGCTGGAATGGAAAAGCTGGGCTTTGACCTGCTTCCCGGTGAGCATCCCATTGTTCCCGTGATGCTCTATGACCCCAAGATTGCTCATGAATTCTCCCGGCGGATGCTGCAGAAGGGGGTATATGTAGTAGCCTTCTGCTACCCTGTGGTACCTAAGGGGAAGGATAGAATCCGCACCCAGATTTCTGCCGGTCACACCAAGGAAGATCTGGACTTTGCCATCCGCTGTTTCGGCGAGGTTAAAAAGGAAATGGGTCTGTAACTGGGGATAATTACCAATCTGGGGAAAGATGGCGACATTGGCAAAAACGGTAAAATTTACTAAAATAAGAATAAAATTTTGTGCATATTGCCAGTGGTTCGTCATTTTGACCAAAAAATCTGTCAGAATCGGCAAAAAATAGGCTCATTTCTGTACAAAAAATACACTAGCAAAATAAAAAGAGATTATATATAATATACCCAAGATGTGGAAAGGGGATATTATGCCCTGACCGATCGGAAGAAACTTTTTAAGTATTATCTAGGAGGCAAAACGATGAAAAAGATTATTGCACTTTTGCTGGCAGTTTTGGTAGTCGTCGGTATGTTCGCCGGCTGTAACCAGAACCCTACAACCCAGAAGCCCACCAAGCCCACTGCTGGCGGTGACTCTCTGGAGTTCCCCTACGAAGTTGACGAGAACGGTAACCCCGTTTACGGCGACCTGTTCAAGGACGACGAGGTTGAGTGGTGGATATCCTCCAACTATGACATCAACAGCGATATGTACGTATTTAAGAAGCTGGAAGAGCTGATTGGCTGTAAGATCAACGTTAAGTGTTTTGACGGTGAGCAGTACAACATTAAGATCAGCACCGCTCTGAAGGCTTCTCAGCTGCCTGACCTGTGCAGCCTGACCATTCCCTATACTGTTTACAACGTTTACGGTGACCAGGGCGCATTCGTAAACCTGATCGCTCCTGAGAACCTGGCTAAGATGCCCAACTTCAAGAAGGTTATGGAAATTCCTGAAGTTATCGAGCAGGCTGAGTTCTACAAGTCCGAGGCTGGCGGCCTGTACGGCTTTGTCAGATACAATACCGAGCGTCTGGTTAACTATGGCTGGTGCTACCGTAAGGACATCTTTGAGGAGCACGGCATCGAGCTGTGGCACGATGATGAGAGCTTCCTGAATGTTCTGCGTCAGCTGAGGGAACTGTATCCTGATTCCCATCCTCTGACCGGTGCTTCTATGTTCTCTGCTTTCAACCGTATTGTTAACCAGCACGGCCTGAACAGCTGTACCAATGCGTACGACTGGGAGGAAGGCGAATGGTTCATCGGTGCAACACACGAAGGCTACTATGAGACCATGATGATCTTCAAGACCGCATGGAACGAAGGCCTGCTTGACCCCGATGTGTTCACCAACAAGACCGGTGACATCACTGCTGCTATTGTTGCAGGCGACAGCTTTGTTTACAACTCCTGGATCGGCTATTTGGCTGACCAGAACTATGCAGGTAAGCAGATCGATCCCAACTTCCAGGTTGCTTACGGTCCTCAGGTCGGTGACCAGAAGGCTGACCAGCTGCCCCTGGTTTCTGCAACTTCCTGCGTTATCAACGCACAGAGCGACTGCATCGATGCTTGTTTGGCTATCTGGAACGCAATGTACGCTGACGAGGGTCGTATCCTGACCGTCGGTGAAGAGGGCGTTACCTATAAGATGGAAAATGGCAAGAAGGTTTACCTGAACGCTGACGGCAGCGTGATGGGCAACCCCACCATTCAGACCCTGGAAGAGCAGTTCGGTCTGTGGAATTCCAACCTGTACGTTCTGTCCCCCAGAGATTCCGTCTACTTCACCTTCAGTGATGTTGAGCAGGAAGCTCAGGAAATCGGCTCTAAGGGTGGCTTCTTCCCCCGTATCCCTGCAGAAAATATTCCTCAGGAAATGGGCAAAGAGTACTACGATAAGGCCGATGAAATGTACAGAGAAATCGAACAGTTCTGTGCAAAGTTCATCTCCGACGAAAATCTGGGCCGCGCTGATTGGGAAGCCAAGAGCGCTGAGCTGCAGCAGAAGTATTCTATCGTTCCTGATATTCTGAACGGCAACTACTAATCTGTTATAGACCCCAGCAAGTGGGGCGGTGATACCACCGCCCCACTTATTGAGAAAGGAGTTATCTCAATGTCCAATGTTAACGAGAAGCCGGGTTCAAATCCGAGTGCAAAAGCGGCAACGCGCAATCAGCTTTCCAAACGTTCTCCCAAAGGTGGCACGAACTTTTGGGCTCGGCTGTGGGCCCAGCGTGAGTTGATGCTGATGCTGATTCCCGGTGTTGTATTCTATATTGTATTTAAGTATTTGCCGATGTACGGTATGCGGATTTCCTTTATCGAATATCAGCCTATTTTTGGCTACGACGGAAGTCCCTGGGTTGGCTTTGCTCACTTCGAAACACTTCTGGTGCAGCAGTGGCCTTTGTTCAGCAAATTGCTTTTCAACACCTTGTTGATCAGTATTCTGAGCTTTGGTACATCTTTCCCCTTGACCATTTTGTTCGCACTGATTCTGAACGAAGTGCGTATGCCGAAGATCAAGAAGGGCTACCAGACGATTTCTTATCTGCCTACCTTCCTTTCCGGCGTTATTATTGCATCCATCTTTATCGAACTGTTCTCCGTTGGCGACGGTATCATCAATAAGATTATTATGGCGTTTGGGCAAAAGCCGATTAACTTTATGCTTCAGCCTTGGGGCTACTATTTGGTGTATATCATCAGTGGCTTGTGGGCCGGTATGGGTAATGGCGCAATTATCTACCTGTCTGCTCTTGCCGCTGTTGACCAGGAAATGTACGAAGCTGCAGAAATCGACGGCTGCAGCCGCTTGAAGAGAATCTGGCACATCACACTTCCGTCCATTTCTCCTACGATCATTACAATGTTCCTGTTGAACATTGGTTCTCTGATTCGTGTTGGCGCGGACAAGTCCCTTCTGCTGCGTAACAGTGCTACCATTGATGATGTCTATATGTTCGCTACCTATGTTTATGACATCGGTATCCGTGGCTCCCAGACATCTTATGCTGCCGCCATTGGCTTCTTTGAATCGGTTGTTTGTGCATTTATGCTGATTACCTTTAACTACATCGCGAAAAAGCGTACCGGTTCCAGTATTTGGTAAAGGAGTGGTTGAATTATGCGTTTACATAAGAAGAAGAAATTTGACTATATTGACGTCATTGCGAATACCGTAATGATCTTATTCAGCCTGTGTATCCTTTACCCGATGCTTCACGTTCTTGCGGTTTCTTTCAGTGAAAAGGGCCCGATTCTTCGTAATGAAATTACGATTTTTCCCGTAGGTTTTACGTTAGAGAGCTATACCTATTTTATGGATCACCCGCAGTTCTTTAGTGGCTTTGTAAATGGTGTATGGTATACAGTAGAAGGCGTTTTCGCCAACCTGTTCTTTACAGCTCTGCTTGCATACCCGATGTCCAAGAATAAGCTGATCGGCCGTTCCATCCTGATGAAGATCTTTGTCTTCACAATGTACTTCGGCGGCGGTCTGATCCCCATCTACATGCAGCTTTGCAGCATGGGCCTGTACGGCAGCGAATGGTCCTGGATTTTGGCTGAATTGATTTCTACCTATAACCTGATCATCTTGATTAACGGCTATCAGGCGATTCCTGAGAGCTTGTATGAAGCTGCTTATCTGGATGGTGCTTCCGATTTCCAGGTATTCTTCAAGATTGCCCTTCCTTTGTGTAAGGCATCCTTGGCTTCCATCGGCCTGTTCTACTTCATTGGTCACTGGAATTCCTGGTATTCAGCAATGCTGTACTTGGATGATGAGAACAAGTACCCGCTGCAGCTGTTTATGCGTAGTGTTCTGATTGAGAACAAAGAAACGAATATGAACCCCAACTTTGATCAGAACTTGACTCCCATTGGTGTTAAGAACTCTCTGATCGTCATCTCCATGATCCCCGTTATGATTGTTTACCCCTTCGTTCAAAAGTACTTTGTCAAGGGCGTTATGATGGGCTCTGTCAAGGGTTGATTCGTTCTCTTAACTACCTCACAGGTACCCTCCCTGGGGGTACCTGTGTTATTTCTTTAAAGATTGGAGTTTTCTGCTATGAGAATTTACGTTACAATGCCGTGCAATCCGCAGACAGACACTTTTTTGACCCCTAAGGCGTTGAAAACCTTGAATTCCCTTGGCGAAGTTTTCGTGAATCCTGAAAACCGCCAGCTGACCAATGAAGAAGTTGTTGAATGGGCTCATGATGCCGATGTTTTGATTACCTGCTGGGGTACCTGCAAGTATACCAAGGCAGATGTGGAAAAAATGCCGAATCTGAAGCTGATCGCCCATACCGGTGGCACCTTGCTCCCGGTGGTTGACCAGGATGTGTTCGAAACAAATGTACAGGCAATCAGCGGCAACGATGTTTTTGCGAAGTCTGTTGCTGAAGGCGCATTGTGCTACACGCTGGATGCACTCAGACGCATTGAGTTCTATTCCAATGAGGTGCGTGAGGGTCGCTGGAGAGCTGCTGAATTCCAAAATCGCGGCTTGATCGGCAAGACAGTTGGTATTGTTGGCTTCGGCACGATTGCGAAGTTCTTTGTCGAATTGATCCGTTGGTTTGACTGTGATGTTCTGATTTATTCCTCTCACTTGTCAAACGAGGATGCTGCGAAGTATGGTGCGCGGACTGCAAGCCTGCAGGAGATTTTCTCCACCTGTGATGTCATCAGCATTCACGCCTCTAATAACCCCAAGACCCGTGGTTTGGTAACCCGTGAGCTGCTGGAGAGTATGAAGCAGGATGCTTTGATCGTCAATACTGCCCGTGGCCCCATCGTGGACGAGGAGGCACTGTTTGAGCTGCTGATGAAGGGACGCATTTGCGGTGCGTTGGATGTTTTCTGTGAGGAACCTCTTGCGGTTGATAATCCCATTCGTCAGTGCAAAAACGTCTTGCTGCTGCCGCACATGGGCGGACCTACCATTGATATGCGTGAAAACGTAACATTGGAGATATGCAAGGAAATCAAGCGCTTGAAAAACGGAGAACCGCTGGTTCACCCCTTTACTGCAGAAGCAGTAAAGCGGATGACTCCGGGCTAATGGAATAATATGCCCGGAGGGCGAATTTCCCTCCGGGCAATCGTTCTAATAGGAAAAGAGGAACACAATGAAGAGTATTTTTAGCCCGGATGGGCCACTTTATAACCTTGCGGAGAGACTGGGCAATTTGGTTTTGCTGAACATGCTGTACCTGTTGTTCTGTATTCCGATTGTAACAATTGGCCCTGCCAGCGCAGCCTTGCGGTATGTTACGTTGAAATATGCAACCAATGATGAGGACCGAGTATTTGCTCCTTTTTGGCATTCCTTTAAGCAGAATCTGAAGCAGGGAATGATAATCGGCATCGTCCGAACTGCCATAACGCTGTTTCTTGCCTATGACCTGTATTATATCCTCGTCACTTGGCGCTACATCTCGAATAACACGGTTTATGATAAGGTTATTTTGGTGCTGGTGGCGCTGGCCTGTTTTGTGTACATACTGGTTTCACGTTACATCTATCCGATGCTCGCTCGTTATGATAACAGTACGCGGCAACTGATTCGCACTTCTCTTGTTTTGGCAGTTCGTCACTTGCCGGCTACCCTGTGTATGACGCTTCTTACGGCTGCACCGATTGTTCTGATGATGTATACGATGACCAGCTTTGCGCTGGTGCTGACCTTCTATGTATTTATTGGCTTTGCAGCACTGGCATATCTGCAGGATAAGCTGATTGTCCGCATCTTTTGGCAGTATACGCCCAAAGAGGAAACAGAAAAAACTGAATAAGAAAAGCCTCCCGAAAGGGAGGCTTTTATGTTCCTAATTCGACAAGAGTTTTCAGAATAATATGATATGCTTCTGAGGGGTCATCAATCTCCATAACAGCACTTTCCATTGGACAAAGCCCGTCTTTTGTGCGATTTTGAATTGCCGGAACGATTTGTGAATACTCAGCAGGGATGCCTCGTTCTTGCAGCACGGAAAGAGCCGGCTGACTGATTACGCGCGCATAAAGACAGCCGACGTTCAATAGACAATATAGATAAGCAGCTGCTTTGCCAACGACCTTGTCAGCAACGGCGAAGCCGGCGACATCTGCACCGCTCTCCAACAGGTCCAGCAAAGGCCGTACCCCTCGGCGCCTATCTGCGAAAACAGCTTGCTGGCCACAGAAAACGCAGGTGTTTTCCGTGCTGTCAAGAAGCATTTTTGCTTTTCTCATTAAGGAACTATCCATATTAAAACCTCATCTACATTTCTAAATAGAGAATACCATAAAATGAGAGGAAAATCAATTTCCAATTCATTGAATAAACTGCAATAATATTGTCGATAATCTCCACGGGAGTGTGATGAAATGAAATTAAAAGACATTATGAGTCAAGAGGTCATTAAGATTCATCCGCAGGAAAGCGTATCCGTCGCAGCAAGAATGCTTGCAAACCACAATATTGGCGTGCTGCCGGTGTGCAACCGGGACGGTTCTCTGTGCGGTGTTGTGACGGACAGAGACTTGGTGACACGATGCGTGGCTTCCAATCGGCTTCCGGAGCAAACGAAGGTGCAAGATGTGATGACAAGCCGTATTGTCTCTGCATCGCCAAATATGGATGTGGCCGTCGCCGCTTATTTAATGGGGCGTGAGCAGGTGCGCAGACTGCCGGTGATAGAGGATGGGAAGCTATGCGGAATGGTGAGCATCGGCGATTTAGCCAAAAGGGAAGAGAGCAGTTATGATGCCGCAGAAGCACTGGAAGGAATATGTGCAAACCTCAGCCAAAAGTAGAATCAAAGGCGATATTATGCATTTTTTCAGTGTTTCGATACTAAAAAACGAAAAGGGAATGAAAGCAAAAATAAATTTCAAAAAAATTGAAAAAATGATAAAATAATACTTGACAACAAAGGGCTGATGTGCTAATATATCAAAGTTCGCACGGCGAGCGCGTGTACCTTGTAAATTGAATAATGTGAGACAAACTATTAACACCTTGGACAATAAAAAATGGATTGTTTAAGCGATGTGAAATCGAAAAAACAGCCAACGAAAATTCTTGAGTAAAATTTGTCAGACAAATTTATTCAAAACTTTGATTTGAGCTCCTTTGGGAGTTTAGATACAACTTTT
>SVLS01000034.1 GCA_015067835.1 Oscillospiraceae bacterium
TTTTTATTGTCCAAGGTGTTAATAGTTTGTCTCACATTATTCAATTTACAAGGTACACGCGCTTCCCTGTCAGCAGGTTAGCTTGCTTATTCTAGCACATCTTCTATCCCCTGTCAAGAAGTTTTTTCTCTTTTTTTAAAAATTTTTCTATCAATTTTTTAACCCTGTTTTTCCTTCAAAATACTAATAAAATTCCCCCAGTCAAACAGCTCTCCAGGGTCGTTTTTTGCCGGGTTGTAGGACTGATGCCCGATGATGTGCTGCCGGTCTGCAGGAATCTCCCGCCGACTGCAAATATCCGCCACCAGCGCCGCCACCGCATCATACTGGGCAGCGGTGAACCCCTTATGCTCCTGGGCAACGGCAGCATACTCCTCCGGTGTCAAATAGATGGACATATCTTCTTCCGAGCCGATGGCCATCAGCTCAATGCCGATGGAGTACTGATTCATATTGTTGGTGTATTTTTCATCCTGATAACTGCCCCGCCCGGCGTGCCATGCAGCACGGCTTTCCGGCACAAAGCAAAAAATCTTGCCGTCTCTGTCAATAATATAATGAATGCCCAGGCGGTTTTCCTGAAAAATTCCCCGCACCAGGTCATAGTCGTACGGATGATCTCTGTCCAGCATCACAGCACTGGTAAAGTGGAGCATCACGATTTCCACCGGGCATTCCCGGACAGACGAGGAGCTTTCTGCATCCAGAAAAGCTTCCTGCGCCAGAGGCGATACCTCCACCGGCTTTGGTGTCGTCGCCTGGGTTGTCGGAATGGACGCCGGAGGCGCTGCCGTTGTTTCCGGCTCATAGCCTGCGCAGCCGGTCAGGCACAGCAGCAACAAAGCCGCCACCGCCAGATGCATTTTCTTTCTCATCTTCCCACCTGCTTCACGAAAAAGGGGCGGCCGAAGCCGCCCCCGGAATTTGCCCTTTATGTTTCATCCTCTATCAAGCCGTAGCCACCGTCATTTCTGCGATAAACCACAGCGAAAGCGCCGTTATTATCCTCGTCCCGGAAGGCGAAGAAATTATGCTCCAGCAGGTTCATTTGCAGGACAGCCTCTTCCCGGCTCATAGGATGGAATGCAAATTTCTTGATGCGGACAATGCTCAAATCCTCTTCCTTGTCATCTGCTGCAAAGGAAGTCTCCTCCGTGGCTTTTACAAAAGCATCCTGACGCAGGCGACGGGCCAGACGCGTCTTGTTCTTGCGGATCTGCCCTTCAATGGTGCCCACAGCGGCATCAATGGAGGCAAACATATCCGAGGTGCTTTCGTGTGCCCGGAACCAGGTGCCTGCCCCATGGACGGTCAGCTCCACATTGTTCCGGTTCTTCTCCACAGAAAATACGATGAGCGCTTGCGCATCCTCCTCAAAGTACCGGCTCAGCTTCATAACCTTCTTTTCGGCATAAGCGTGCACATTACCGGGTAATTTGACTTTCTTCTCACTAAACTGAAACTTCATACGCCGCAGCTCCTTTCGTGTCACCGATTCTTCGGTGTACTATAACTATACCCTGATTTTAAATGCTCGACAAGGGGTGCGTTGAAAATTCATACAATATTCATACATTATTTATATAGCAAACACTCTTCTGCCTCATTGACCAATTTGAGAATCGCCTTGCTCTTCTCATCGGTTGCATCCACCTGTGCTGATAAGAATAGTATTTTCCACTCCGGGTACAATTCCCTGTATCTTTTTATTGCTGCCTGAATGACATCCTGCATATTCTCTATATCGGTTTGTTCGATCCCTCTGATCACTTCGTCCATTGGCATACCTGCTTCCCCCTCCGGTTATATCATTACTTAATTATACATCGCAATACACATTATTTCTATTGACAATGCCGCCAAATATATACGTGAGTAATTATACGTTTTTATATATACTTACGCTAGTATATAATAAAGGGGTGATCACCGTGAAGTATTCTGATGCACAGAAAGAAGCAACTGCAAGGTACAATAAAAAGACCTATGATCGCATCAATATTATCGTCAGAAAAGGTCAGCGGGAGGTCATCAAGGATTATGCCGCTCAACAAGGCAAAAGCTTAAACCGTTTTATTTGCGACCTTGTGGACGCAGAAATGAATAAATCAAAAACCGAGTGAGGACCGCTTTCGTGCAATCGCCACTCGGTTTTTATTATCCCTTGACGGGCGGCAGGTTACCGCCCCTACATTTGAAGATATGCGTATTCGTGAAAAAATTGCTGACAAATCGGATTTCCTATGATACTATACAATAAATAATATTATTGGGGGTGCTCTTATGAGCCGAGCGGACGATCTTTACCGCGCAACCTGTCTGGATATTCTTGAAAATGGCTTTTCCGATGAAGGTCTGGAGGTGCGCCCTCACTGGCCTGACGGCACACCCGCCCACACCATTAAAAAATTCGGTGTGGTCAATCGCTACAATCTGGCAGAGGAATTTCCCCTGATGACCCTGCGCCGCACCTACTGGAAAAGCGCCGTGGACGAGCTGCTATGGATTTGGCAGCGAAAATCCAACCGCATTGCAGAGCTGGGCAGCCATGTCTGGGACGAATGGGCCGGCGAGGACGGCACCATTGGCAAGGCTTACGGCTATCAGCTGGGCATCAAGTATCAATTTGCCGAAGGAGAATTTGATCAGGTTGACCGGGTGCTGTATGACCTGAAGAACAATCCCAACTCCCGGCGTATCATCACCAGCCTGTATAATTTTGCTGATCTGCACGAGATGAATCTCTATCCCTGTGCTTACTCCATGACATTTAATGTATCCGGAAACACCTTGAACGGCATTTTGAATCAGCGTTCTCAGGATATGCTCACCGCCAATAACTGGAATGTCTGCCAGTACGCGGTGCTGATGCACATGATGGCGCAGGTTTCCGGGCTGAAGGTGGGCGAGCTGGTGCATGTGATTGCGGACTGTCACATTTATGACCGGCACATTCCCATGGTTAAAGAAATGCTGAAAAACGAGGGTCTGCCTGCTCCTAAGTTCTCATTGGATGAAAGCATTACGGATTTCTATGCTTTCACCAAGGACAGCTTCAAGGTGGAGAATTATCAGTACCATCCCTTTGATTTTGAGATTCCGATGGCGATCTGAGGTAATTTTATGGAACTGATTGTTGCAGTTTACGACGATTGGGGCATTGGAAAGGATGGAACGCAGCCCATCGCCCTGTCCGCAGACCGCCGCTTTTTCCGGGAAACGACCCGGGGTGCAACGGTGATTGTCGGACGGCGGACGGTGGAGGACTTTCCCGGAAAGCAGCCCCTTCCCGGTCGTACAAATATTATGTTAACCAGAACAAGGCAAATTCTCCCCGGCTTCGCCGTGGCAACCTCTGCACAGGAGGCGTTGGAGCTGTCCAGAGCCTCTCAGCGGACAATGGTCATCGGCGGCGGCAGTGTCTATCAGCAGATGCTTCCCCTGTGCGATACCGCCTATGTCACCAAGGTTCATCTGACGCCGGAATCTGACACCTTTTTCCCGAATCTGGATAAGGACGACGATTGGGCTTTGCAGGAGTGCCTGCAAGCCGGAGAAGAAAACGGCATTGCCTACGAAATATGTCTGTACAAAAGAAAGGGAACGGTTTAGACTGCTCCTGTAAAAACGGACAATAGACAAAAGGCCCCCTGATGTAGGATAATAACTACATCAGGGGGTGTTGTTATGCAACAAAGAAAATATACACATTTCAGAGAGATCGAGCCTCAGATC
>SVLS01000003.1 GCA_015067835.1 Oscillospiraceae bacterium
GATCTGAGGCTCGATCTCTCTGAAATGTGTATATTTTCTTTGTTGCATAACAACACCCCCTGATGTAGTTATTATCCTACATCAGGGGGCCTTTTGTCTATTGTCCGTTTTTACAGGAGCAGTCTACGCACGCATTCCCTCAGCATGGATTGCTGTTCTCAGGCCGCAGGTACTAAAATCAAAATAAGTCTAAATATACACATAGTAACCACCGGTGTGTGTATGGTTAGTATAGCAGATCCCAAGCCTCTTGTCAAGCATTTATTCGTGTTTTTTATACTTTTTTCAATCTTTTTTGCGTGTTTGGCTCCGTTTTATTATTGTTTTTGCAACTTTTCATAGGTTTTCTATTGTGCAATGTTACCATGTGCCAAAATCACGAAAATACAAGAAATGCAGCTTCATAACTCCAAGTATCGGCTTAATAAACCGTCTTTAATTCGATGATAGCCAGCATATCCATAAGTGTTGCATTTTACCCTCATTTTACGCCAAAATCCGAACCTTTTTGAAGAAATAGCCTTCTGTACGCACGGGGGCTTTTGTTCAAAATGACCAAAAAACAACAAAGAATTAGAGCACAAGGGGCCTCGAAAGGACTCTGCTTGCGCTCTGTTTTTCTATATTGGTACAAAAGGCACAGAAAGGAGTGAAGAAGGTGCGAAAATATGTGTTGGCCGACATTTCTAAACGCAGTCTGGTCGATCTGCGTGACTATAAGGACATCATTACGAAGGCTGTGGAAGATGCTGCGCCCGGTAGTACAGTCATCGTGACAAAAGATTACTACTCTGTTAAAGAGCCACTGACGCACAGCCAAGCCGTCAGGATTGGTCGTAAAATATGTGAATCAGAGCTTGGACGTTACTGCATCAGCGTAAAGCTATCCAAGCTATTCAACAGTACAATCATCAAGGAGGAATCAGATGGAAACAGCGACAAACAGAAGCAAACTGGTGGGCATCACTGAAATTACCAAAGTCTACCTTCCTATATCAAAGAAACGTGCAAGGCGCTTTGTAATGCTTTACCTAGACCCTAAAATTATTGGCAACAGAATATATGTAGAGAGGGACAAGCTGGAATCGCTGCTTAGTGATCCGGATCGTGAGCGTTTCCCTCTTTCCCTGTAAGGGGGCTGCCTATGGTCACAGCACTTATGTTCCAACCGGAACAGAATCCTATGCCTTATCAGCTCTGCGATGATGGCGAATATCTCAATCATTGCGTTAGTGGAAATTCCTGTCTCATTTACACCGCCGGTGCATTTAGGCTTGAAGACAATATCGCGGTCGTCTATTGCCGCAATGGGCACCTGTTTTCCCTACCCTGTAATCGCCGTGTTGGGGATCATATTATTTGTGGTACCTTCTACATAGTAAGGGTAAAAAAGGAAATCTGGTCTCGCTGACAGACTGTGATGTGGTAAAATACAGTTTGGAATACTGGCAATCTGAGCACTATGATGATCAGGAAATCATTGACTCCTGGCTGTTGTCATAAAGGCGTATCATTCGGCAAGACAAATATATATTCTAATTTTGATGAAGATGGGGCTCAATGCTCCATCTTCAAATTTTTATTCACATAGGAGGTATGAACAATTGCTTTATCGTATTGGTACAACCGCAGAAATCCCATCTCTCCCCTCTCATTTTCCTGAGAAACTCATCACAGAGGTATTTCAGGGATTAGTCGTGCTTGATTGTGAGTATGGCGAGAACAGAAACTACTTGGAAAGTGGCGGCTACTCAGTAATTCTTGAGACCTGCGAGGATATTCAGGAGTTTGCCACAACCCTTGACGTCGTCAACAGGCCGTCAGAATGGGCTACCTTGATTGACAACACTGGCTATATTTCAGCCCTCTATATCTTCAATGACGACTTCTCCATTATGGTCTATATGAAGTCGGAGATTATGCCCCAAATCATCAGAAAGGAACTTTACGAAGAATGAACACCATCAAAACCATCCTTACCACTGAGGCCGTCTTTAATGACGAGCAAACCAAGCGTTACCTCCTCAAAAAGACCTGGCAGCCCGAACTTCCCAAGCTGACGATCTGCATGCTGGCGCCGTCGATTGCCGCAGGTATTGAACTGGACTCAACCACGAGTCTCGTACTTAACAATGCTTCAGCATTAGGATTTGGCTCTGTGTCGATCGTCAATCTTTTTGCTACTTTAGGGGATTTTTTGCTCATTGAGGCAGAAACCGAAGATCCAGAGAACCTAAAAGCCATTGTTGATGCCGCAGCAAGCGCCGATGTAGTGATCTACGCCCCGGGTGTTGGAAAAGCCAAATTGCAAGTGTTCCAGGACCGCTCCAGGCAGGTTTTGGAAGCACTCCGTCCTTTCCAAAAGAAACTCAAGTGCCTTACCAATGCATCCGGAAAAGCCAAATTACTACATCCCCTTTGTCCCGCCGTCCGCACATGGCGAATCTTAGAGCTTCCTCTCGAGGAGCTTCTTCCTACACCTGATCCTAAGTCTACCCCTAAGAAAAAGGGCCGACCCATGGTAGTGAAGAAAGAAGCTTCTGAGTAAATATAGCTTCCCTGCCCACTACGGGTGGGGAGGCAACGCAGGAACACAGAAAATCGAGGGTTTGTGTGTTCCTTTAATAGCACTTGATTTTTAAGCAAAAATCGATCATAATATAGGGGCTGCTTAACCTAGCTATCCATAAAGGTATATAGTATCATTTCTACCATTTTAGTGCGTGCTGTCATCAGCCCACCTCCGTTAATATTTACTTTGATCGGCTGATCACCAAAAATATTTTATAAAGGAGGACCTAAAATGGTCACTAAATTTGATATCTTTATTGAACAAGGTTTATTCAACCACACAGGCGTAGATTTCGTTACTTATTACGATAAGAGGCATAAAATGTTCACTGCGCGTGCTGCCAATGCACGTATTGGTAAGCATCTAATTATTGCTCCGTACGCTGAGCAGATCAACCGCCCTGCAATGAAGAGATTTTGGCACTCGCTGGATGATGAATCTCGTGCAATCGCTGAAAGCTTCGAGGGCGGTCCTGGTTTCTTCCAGTTCATGCGTGATAATGGCTTGATTGACTTTTACGATCAGGCCTACGCTGAAGCTGCAGAAGTGTTCCTCTCTAACTGGGAGGCACATAACAACCTCAATATAGCCTGGGACTGCGTCAAAGCAGACTGGACTATCAACTAAACAACCAAGAAAACTAGGTAAGCAGCAGGTGTAGGCGAAGTAATCGACCTACACCTTTTCTTTTAAAGGAGGCATAAATGAGTAACGCAACTAATCACACATTACAAAGGATAATTCAAGATTTACTTACATATATCCGTACTTCCCCATTGCCCTTTGACGATGGGAATGCAGATTCCGTGCTGGAACTGCTTTACAATGCCTATGCCAATGCTCAGGGCGCTGATCCTGACGAAATTAAGGCTAAATTCGCTACAGTCGAGGATTGCCTTACCGGTATTAGCTTCGAAATGAACAACCTAATCTTTGCTACCGTCTGCGACCTCTGCCTTGCCTTTGAAAAGAAAGGCTTTATGGATGGCATCCGGCTAGGTTCTCACCTGATGCTGGAACTACAGGACTAACAGCAAAAAAAGAATGCCTCACAGGGCATTCTTTTTTTAGGCTGTCATCCGACAAAGAAACCACCGATGGTAGCATCGATCTCTTGCTTAGTGAACGACTCCGGCTCCCAGAAGCGCTCGCTGTAATACCGGATCTTCTCCTCGGACAGGGACAACAGTTCCCCTTCGTCGTTCTCGCTCATAATGTAGAAGACCCCTACGAGGATATCGTGCCCAAGGCGACGGTTTCCCTCCATCCCAATAAGCTTTCCTTCCTCGTTGCACATCAGGCAATCGTCGTTACCAAGACTGACAAACTCAATCAATCCCTGGTAGTCAGCACCAATGCTCACCGCCTTCTGCAGAGAATCCAAATCGTCTTTGAGCATCACAACCTTGGGATGCTGACCCGGTTCTACCATAAGTACCTTAATTTCCTTTGCATTCATATCATAACCTCCGAAATAGTAATAGCCTGATGGCACATATGCACCATCAGGCTATGGTTATGATATATAGTTGTATTTTTGATAAATGCGGTTATGTAAGGTATTATTTGCTGGAAAATTTCTTGCCAATAACAAGGCCTACTACAGCACCAGCTGCAAGGCAAGCAACACCAATGACAATCACCAACCATAATTGGACTCCATCACTGCTCTGCTGGCTATCAGAACACTGAGGTTCTGTAGGAGCAGGCGTTGTGGGAGCGGTAGAAGGCTGAGTGGGATCTGCAGGCACTGTCGGCTGGGTTGCAGGAGGTGTATCTTCTCCACCAGCACCATGTGCTGCTGCACGCTTGGCGATCACTGTATAGACCTTCTGTGTGCCATCTTCTGCGGTACAGATCACCTTGATCTCGTTTTCCGCACCGGCAGTCAGCGCATCGCCACCTTCAACTGTGACACTTGCCTTGCTGTCAGCAGGTGTACCGCTAATAGTCACAGTCTCCGTTTCGTAGGGCAGCCAGATCACATACTTAGTATTATCTGCGCTAAAAACAGGAGAAAGCAGGAAGCCATCCACAGTGATACCGGACAGATCATTATTATTGCTTGCAACATAATTGGGATCCTGGGCACGTTTGACAGAAATGGTATAGGTCTTCTTTGCACCACTTTCAGCCGTAACAGTAACTGTCACCTTAGTCGTGCCACCGGGGGTCAAATTAGGAGAATTAACGCTAACCTTTGCCTTACTGTCATTAGCAGTTGCCTTCACATCCAGCTTGCTCACATCAAAGGGAACCTCTGCTGTATACTCGGTGGTATTGGAATTGAATGCCGGGCTGATAGTGGCGTTGCTCACATTCAGACTCTTCAGGGTATTATCTTTAGATGCCGGTGCGGCAATCGTTGCAGAATAAGTGGCTGTAACCGCATCTGCGTCAGTATTGCCATCCGTAGCAACTACATCTGTGTAAGCAACGGAAATCTTTGTGCCAACCGCCAAGGCGCTATTGACCTTGAAAGTTACAGTAAACAGCGCAGTGCTGTTCTTAATGGGGTTAGACAGCTTGCTGTCAATGGCCACGAAATTATTGCCGTTAAAATCCACCGACCAATTACCACCGATCTTCTGGCTAGTACCAGTCAAAGTCAGCTGGCTGGAATTGTAAGACAGCGTACCGGAAGCACTATAAAGGCCGCTACCGCTCAGGTTGAAGGTCAGGGTGATGGTGTCACCGGCCCGGACAGTGCCGGGGCCGGTAAGAGTTGCGCTTGCAGATGTAGCCGACGCGGTCATCGCAAGCAGTGAAATGCACATAAGCAGGGCGATCGTCAAGCTGATAAGTCTTTTCATAGTAACTCTCCTTTATTCGTTTACGCAGCAATCAGACGCTTCCGGGCTGTACAATACTCTTTCCCAGAATGTGTGCCTGCATCTGGACATAGTCCGTGACAGAAATTTTGCCATCACCGCTGATATCGGCAGCTTTGGCAGCTGCACCCTGCAGAGGCGTTTTGTTCAAAAGATGGGCCTGCATCTGTACGAAGTCCGTAACTGTAAGCTTGCCATCGCCGTTGGTGTCGCCGGTGACAATGATCGTATATGTCGCCTTGACGGTGTTGCCATCCATAATCTTTACAACCATGCCAGTACCAATCACTGCACTACCGGACACTTCCGCATTGCCTTTGAAAACCTTTGTAAATTGTCTCTCGTTGATTTTGCTCAGGAAATCAGACACAGTGGTACCGGTTGCGATCTTGCTGACAGTCTCCCCATTCACGCTATACGTATGCGATGTTATTTCGGACGGAACTCTGGCATGAACAACAACCGTAAAGGTTGCGGTTTTATTACCATATGTAATGGTGATTGTCTTTGTTCCCACAGCAGCAGAATAACCGTCGAGCGTGTATGTTGTGATTATCTTAGATGTGTCATCATCGTAATTGGCTGTGACAACCAAGCCGATTTGATCAAATGTATCGCCCTCAAGATAAGACTGTTTATTCGGAAGCTTAGTTAGGGAAATGGACATCAAATACTTGGAACGGACAGTATCACAAGTAGCGCACAAATAATGAATATTGCCCTCATCATCTACCCTTCCGTCATCCCATACATGCTTGTCGGTCGCTTTGATCGCATGTTGTTCCACAAGTATCTTGTTACAGACAGAACAATGCTTACCTTCGGTTAAACCGGTTGTGGTACAGGTAGGTGCGACAGCCTTGTCAATCACTTCGGTGTGGCCCTTGGCGGGAATCACAGTTTGAGCAACAAGAACTGCCTTACAGACAGTGCAATGCTTTCCCGCTGTCAAGCCGCTTGTAGTACAGGTAGGTGCAACTGCTTTGTCGACGACTTCTGTATGTCCCGTGGCAGGTACTACCTTTTGTGCAACCAAAACTGCGTTACAAACTGTGCAGTGCCTTCCTTGAGTTAAACCGGTTGCAGTACAAGTAGGTGCAACCGCTTTATCGATAACCTCGGTATGACCCTTCGCAGGAATCACGGTCTGTGCAACAAGGACGGTATTGCAAATGGAGCAATGCTTACCTTCGGTCAAGCCAGTTGCGGTACAAGTAGGCTCAACTGCTGCGTCAAGAACCTCGGTGTGACCGAGTGCATTAACAGTACGTGTTTCATAATGGTCGCAGTTAGCACAGTCACGGCGTTCTGTACCTGTGGAGGTACAAGTAGGTGGAGTTGTGACCACCCATGCGCCGAAGAAGTGTCCTGTTGCGTTTACATAAGTGTCCACATAGCTGTCACCGCAACGGCAAGTGTGAGTTGTAAAGCCTTGCTCGGTGCAAGTGGGATCGGTAACTACTGAATCGTAATCGTGTTCATGGTCGAGCTTGGGTATGCTTGCAGTTTCCTTGAGAGAGCAAGCGGAGCAGATTCGCTCTTTCACACCTTCGCTGTCCTCGGTCGCAGGTTTGGTAACAATCCACGCACCGAAGCTATGCCCCTTGGCGGCGATTGTCTGCTGAGGAACGAGAACTTCACCGCAGACGGAGCAGTGCTTTCCTTGAGTTAAACCGGTTGCGGTACAGGTGGCTGCAACCGCTTTGTCGATCACTTCGGTGTGTCCCTTAGCTGGGATGACTTGCTGTGCGACCAAAACTGCCTTACAAACGGAGCAGTGCTTGCCCTCGGTCAGGCCGGTTGCGGTACAGGTGGCTGTAACCGCTTTGTCGATCACCTCAGTATGTCCCTTAGCTGGGATGGCTTGCTGCGCAACCAAGACCGCCTTACAAACGGAGCAGTGCTTACCTTCTGTCAAACCAGTTGCGGTACAGGTGGCTGCAACTGCCTTGTCGATCACTTCGGTATGTCCCTTAGCTGGTACGACTTGCTGCGCAACCAAGACCGCCTTACAAACGGAGCAGTGCTTACCTTCTGTCAAACCAGTTGCGGTACAGGTGGCTGCAACTGCCTTGTCGATCACTTCGGTATGTCCCTTAGCTGGTACGACTTGCTGTGCGACCAAAACTGCCTTACAGACGGAGCAGTGTTTGCCCTCGGTCAGGCCGGTTGCGGTACAGGTGGCTGCAACCGCTTTGTCGACCACTTCGGTGTGTCCCTTGGCAGCAACATAGTCAGTCACATAACTGTCACCGCAAGCGCAGGTATAGGTGGTATAGCCCTGCTCGGTACAGGTGGGAGCTGTTACACTGGGTTTATAGGAATGACTATGCGGTGCTTTCTCACCGCAACCGGCGCAAATGCCATTTTCATAGCAGTGGTCACGGTTGAGGATATAAATCTCGTTTTCGTCGCTATTATTCCACATAGGAATGTTAATAGCAACAGTCCCCTCGGGAGCAATCAGATAGCCACCGTTGGCAGCGAATTCGGCGTAGGTTTCCGCGGTACCCATGGTCTTAATAACACCGTTGCTACCAAAGAAGGTCATACGGATGCCATTAGCAGATCCATGGCCGTTGGTGGCTGCAGGTCCAAAGGATGTGGCATAGATCTTGTCACCAGGGTTCACTGCAAAGGTGACAGAAGGAACATCCCGAGAAGTATGATAGTCCCATTTGATACCGTTGGCAAAATACTGTTTGTCGTGTTCCAGAACACCCCAAAGATTCAACCCGCAGCAAACATTTTCCGGAAGCTGGCGCAGGTGGTCCGCAAAATCAGCGGTCTGCCAAATGCTGTTCACTTCCCTGGTTTCAGTCTCGCCACAACCAGCGCAGGTGCGTTTATCCTCGCCAGGGGCATAAATGCTGGGCTTGGTAACAGCTTCCCAGTTGGACCAGGTATGAACATGGCTGCTATTTTTGCCGCAAATGGAGCAAATTTCGTTGCTTTCGTTGTGGGGCAGGTTCAGGATGTAGATCTCATTGTCATCGGAGTTGTTCCACATGGCAATATTGATAGCTACCGCACCCTCCGGTGCAATCAGGTAACCGCCATTGGCGGAAAATTCCGCATAGGTTTCCGCAGGCGCCATCGTCTTGGCCACACCGTATGCGCTGAAGAAGGTAACCCGGATTCCGCTTGTGGAAGCATCCCCGTTTTCACCGGCTTTTCCAAAAGAAGTGGCAAAAACCTTATCTCCGGGAATAACGGGAATCGTGACGGACCTCACATCTTTGGCTCCATGTATTGCCCAATGGGTGCCGCCATAATAGAACTCAGATTCATGCTCCAACAGAGGCCACAGATTCAGTCCGCAGCAAATGTCTGCCGGCAACTGGCTCAGATGATCCGCGTAGTGGGCTCCGGGCTCTGCCTTGGCCACGCAAACGGTCTGCCCACCGGCGGTCAAAGTACCTTCGGTCTGCACATCCGCCGCCAGCAAATCATAGTAGTCCCAAGTCAAACCCTCGCTCTGTTCATAGGTAATGTCCTTGGACTTCCAGATGGGGTACACCTTGGGCACCACCAAAGTGCCGCTGTTGCCGGCAGTCGAGGCAGTAATCTGTTCCACAGGGGTATAACCATCCCAACTCAGCAACTCCACCGTAGTTTCCACATCGGGTGCTGCAATTTCGCCCAGCATGATCAGAGCATTCCGGACAGATTCACGGCCGATTTCATTGTAGCCGATCTGGTTATAATGGATGGAATCGTGAACGGCATTGGGGGTGGTGGGGGTATAGAAGGAAGCGGACTGCTGCACCTGGGTAGTATAGTCCACGGTGCCGCCGGGGTAATGGGCCTGGAAATAGTCCGTGACACCATTGGTTCCATCGGGCATCCAAACCCAATCCTCGCCAATGTTGCAGACCATCCAAATATCTTCCAGTTCAGGATTGTTACACATCCAATACTGCGCCACACGGGGGCCAGAGAAACGCAAATCCACATAAGATTCATGATAGGCATAGGGATTAGTGGTTTCATACGCTCCATCCCGATAACAGGTTGCGGTACTGCCCACCCGAACAGGAATGATTCCGCCGAACTCAAAGGTCTTGTTTTCTGTTGCTGAATTGGAATCGTAGTCAAAGGCTAGTTCGGTTTTCAAGCTTTCGTGCATGGTCAGATACTTCTGCACATACCATTCGGCCGTACTGGTGCGGTTTGAGCAGCCTTGGCACCAGAAGTAGCCCATATGAGACAGCGTGAAGTGTCCAGCGGCAATTTCTTTCCGCAGCGTTTCCTGACAAGCGGTAAACAGCGCTTGGCACTCCTCATATTCCGTTGTTCCTGGCTGCCAGGCAGAGATGTTGGTGCCACCGTGTGCAGCATTCACAACCCAAACCTTTTCGCCAGTCTGCTTCACCCATTCATAGGCAAAACCACTGTCAGGACCGATCTTGCCCGCACCTGCTTCTGTCAAAGAATTTACTGGATATCCACTCAGACAGTCTGTAGTTCCCACCACATTGATACTGCTATATGTACCGGTTAAGGCACTGGGTGCAAATCGGGTGGCATTGGATACCGTCATAGCAGTATTGCTTTCGCCGCGGTCATCGCCATAAGTAGAATATACCATGCCATCTGGGCAGACAATAGACTGGTTAGCGTTGCCCTCGCTGCCACGCATATTACTCTGTCCGATCAGCAGGAGCATGCTGATAGGGGCAGCTGTAACAGTAATATCATGGAGCTCACCGTCAACCTTGACGGTGGCAGTACCAATGCCAGTAGCAACCAGAGTATCACCCTCCAGTGTCACAACGGCAGTGTCCAGTACCGTATTCTCTTCCACGCCATAGCCGACTTGATAGGAAGTAGGCGTACCGGCATCAATGATCTCAACCGCTTTGCCGCTCATGTCCAGATGATCGTCGTAGCGCAGAGACATAGATTCTGAAGGCTCATTCTCCCCGCAGCCGGTGCAGATGCCGTTTTCGTAGGTGTGGGTATGGGGTTCTTCAATGGTAATATAATCAGACAGAGGCTTGGTCAGATCAAAGGACTGGGTTTCGTCCCGATACTTAAATGTAAAACCAACCCAACCGTCCTCTGTCACAACAGCGGTTTCTTTGTCTGACCAGCCGCTATCCGGGAAATAACCCAGGTTGCTGGAGCTGGTCTCGTCGGAGGTCTTGGTACAGGCCCACTGCATGGCAGCAGAATTCTTGAGGGTAATGACCGTGCCTGCCTTCAAGTAATAATTGATACGGGAACTTGCCCGGCAGGACTGGTTGTTTCCTGCCGCGAATTTGTTGCCATGGATCAGCTCTGTCTGAACGATAGGTTCGCCCTCCACGGGTTCGTAGCCCCGGATATGAGACTCCATGATCCCGGCAATCACCTCATGACCGGCAGCATTGGGGTGCAGACCGTCGGGCATATAGGCAGCGCGAACTTCGGCATCCGAAGGATCCAATGTGCATTCTGTGTACAGGTCAATCACAGAAACACCGTTATTAGCACAGACAGTTTTCAGTGCATATACGTAGTCTCCCAGAGAAGCCCTGACACCGTTGGGGATGCTGTCGTATGTAAATGCAGTTTCAAAAATTTTGCTTGTTCCAAAGCCATACCGATGCAAAGGGGTAACGAACACGATCTTGCTGGAGGGGTGCTTGGCAACAAGGTCAGGAATGATGGTATTCAGCGCACCGTAGAAGGTCCCATCCTGGGTGTCCTCCATGGAGCCCAGGGGCGTTTCATGGCCGTAGTCATTGGTACCCATGAAAATGACGATCAGATCGGCGGAAGGAATATTCTGGTAACGGTTAATCAGCGGCTGATTACTTGTTCCGTAGTCCGAATAGGCGCTGATGCAGGAACCGCCTACACCCATCGCGGTCACGGAACCGAGCCCAAGGGCTTCCTCCAGATATTGATAGTATATTTGGGTTGTACCGATGCCTGCAGTTATGCTATCACCAACAAAGACGGCACTTCTACCGCTCCAGAGATTTACTTCGCTTTCCTCCGTGGCAAACGCCGTCATAGGCATCGTGCCGAGAATAATCGCCAGCGCCAGTAAAAGGCTGATGACGCGTTTGCTCCGTAACTTCATGTGAATTCCTCCTGTGTCGGAAATCTTTATGCAAAAATTTTATTATATTCTACACCTAAAATGTAATTCCTGCAATGTTTTTTCCTAAATATTTAGAAACACTTGCCCACTATCACTCACGTCTGCTCAGCAAGTTTGTTTTTCTTTTTTGCCTTAAAACGAATTTGCTCTCGGTATTCTCAATCTAAAATCAATAATATCCGCAAAAAACGACTGATCGCCGACATCGCCGACCAAAATAGGGAGCAAATGTAACGAACAGCGATAAACAGGTAAAAATAGCGTAAATACCCCTTGATCTCCGTTTTCGTTGGAAATCAAGGGGTTTACTATGTTTCGTCGAGGCTCGGTTGGCAAAAAAAGAGACAGCCTTGCGGCTGTCTTCTTTGGTGCGCGAGGCGGGACTTGAACCCGCATGCCCGGAATGAGCACTAGAACCTGAATCTAGCGAGTCTACCAATTCCACCACTCGCGCATTTTTATGTGATTTTCGTTGAGCTTCCGCCCAACCGCTTGCACATTGTAACACACACATTTCCATTTGTCAACATCTTTTTATACCTTTTTTCTTCTTTTTTTCTTGACAGCTGTGATATGATAAAATTGGATGAATTGAACACATATATGCATCCAATTTGTCAGGAAATACAATGGAGGTGTGCGCAGATGGGCTTTCTTCCAACCACTAAAAAAGAAATGCTTGAACGCGGCTGGGAATGCTGCGACTTTGTATATATTATCGGGGACGCTTATGTAGACCACCCCTCCTTCGGACACGCCATCATCAGCCGTGTTTTGGAACACAACGGGTACAGCGTGGGCATCATCTCTCAGCCTGACTGGAAGAATCCGAAATCCATTGATGTTTTCGGACGCCCCAGGCTCGGTTTTCTGGTTTCCGGCGGAAATATGGACTCTATGGTGAATCACTACTCTGTCACCAAGCATCGCCGCAAAACCGATGCCTTCACCCCCGGCGGTGTGATGGGAAAGAGACCGGACTATGCAACAATCGTATACTGCAATCTGATTCGCCAGCTCTACAAGGATGTTCCCATTTTAATTGGCGGCATCGAAGCCAGTCTTCGCCGATTGGGACATTATGATTATTGGTCTGAGAGTATGAAGCGCTCCATATTACTGGATTCTCAGGCAAACCTGTTGATGTACGGCATGGGTGAAAAAAGCATCGTTGAGATTGCAAATGCCCTCAACTCCGGTCTTGATGTAAATGATATTACCTATATCGACGGAACAGTTTTTAAGACAACACAGCCGGATGACAGCCTGCCTACCATCATTCTTCCTTCCTTTGACGAGCTGAAGTCCAACAAGCGGAAGTATGCCGAATCCTTCAAGACACAATACGCGAATTGCGACCCCTTCACAGCAAAGCGATTGGCCGAGCCATACGGCTCAGTCTATGTTGTGCAAAATCCACCCCAAAAACCGCTGACAGAAGCCCAAATGGATGAGGTTTACGCACTTCCCTACATGCGCACCTGGCATCCCAGCTATGAAAAAGCCGGCGGTGTGCCGGCCATTGAAGAAGTGAAGTTCAGCTTAACCAGCTGCCGGGGCTGTTTTGGTGCCTGTTCCTTTTGCGCACTAACCTTCCATCAAGGAAGAATCATTCAGTCACGGAGCCACGAGTCCATTTTGCAGGAAGCAGAGAAAATTGTCAAGGAAAAGGATTTCAAAGGCTACATTCACGATGTGGGCGGGCCCACAGCTAACTTCCGAGCACCTGCCTGTGAAAAGCAGTTGACAAAGGGTGCCTGCAGCGGACGACAATGCCTGTTCCCCACTCCCTGCAAAAATATGAAAGCCGACCATTCCGATTATGTGGCGCTTCTGCGTAAGCTGCGGAAAATGGATGGTGTGAAGAAAGTCTTTGTGCGCAGCGGAATTCGCTTTGATTATCTTTTAGCCGACAAAAAAGATACCTTCTTTAAGGAGCTGGTGCAATTCCACATTTCCGGGCAGCTGAAGGTTGCACCGGAGCACGTCTCTGACGCTGTTCTAAGCCGTATGGGCAAGCCCAGAAATGCAGTCTACAACCAGTTTGTGGATAAATACTACGCGCTGAACAAGCAGTACGGAATGAATCAGTATCTTGTTCCCTATCTGATGTCCAGCCATCCCGGATCTACAATGAAAGAAGCAGTTGAACTGGCAGAATATATTCGTGATATGGGCTATAATCCCGAACAGGTGCAGGACTTCTATCCCACACCCTCCACCCTTTCCACGGTCATGTACTATACAGGTCTTGACCCCCGAACGATGGAAAAGGTATATGTTCCCACTGACCCTCACGAAAAGGCAATGCAGCGGGCTTTGATTCAATACAGAAATCCCAGGAATTATTATCTGGTTCGGGAAGCGCTCATCAAAGCACACCGGGAGGATTTAATCGGATCCGGCCCCAAGTGTCTGATTCGGGCTGTTCCGCCGGGAAAACGCACCTCTCCGCCACCGAAGCTGCCGGCTAAGGGCAAGCCTATTGCCAAAAATCCTTTCCCTTCCAAAAATCAGAAAAAGCCACGAAGAAAGTAAGTCCAATCCACAGCAGCCTGCGGTTCTGTTTTAGAATCTGATTCATAGAATGTTCCATACATCTGAAACTTGAGGTGGTACTATGGAACATATCGTTAACCAAATTACAGTTCGGGGGCAGCTGGTGGACCTGCCGGAATTCTCCCACGAAAACCACGGAAAGCGCTTTTTTCGCTTTTATCTGGATATCCCACGGCTGTCCGGCAACTCCGACTGCCTGCCGGTGGTGGTAGAAGAACGAATACTGAATACCTTGGACCTTTCCGGCGGCAGTATGCTCTGTGTGACCGGGCAAATCCGATCCCACAACACCCGCTCCGGTGGGAGCAGACATCTTCTGATTTTTATTTTCGCTGCAACTGTTACTGCTGAGGACGGAGAACCCTGCAATGATGTTATCATCGAGGGACCTCTTTGCAAAGAGCCCATATACCGGCGTACGCCTCTTGGGCGAGAGATTTGCGATGCGATGCTGGCTGTGCCAAGAACCTTCCGCCGGGCAGATTACCTTCCCTGTATTTTCTGGGGACGAACGGCAGAAGAAATTTCCTTCTGTCATACCGGTGACTGTATTCGCATCATTGGCAGATTGCAAAGCCGAACCTACATCAAACGTACCGAGGAAGGACAAAAAGAGCGCATTGCATACGAGATTTCCGCACTATCCGCCCAAATAACGGAACAGGAAATGTAGCAATCCACATATTACCACACCTACAGCGGTTGGCAGGAATACTGCCGCCGCTGTCTTTTTATGGCTGCCGGTCTCTTTGTAGATAGTAAATATCGTGGTTGCACAGGGCCAATGAAACAGAGTGAACACCATTGTACACAACAGCACTTCCGGAGAAAACTGCCGAAGCGCTGTATATCCACTGTCAAGTCCCGTATTCTGCAGGCTTCCCGCTCCCGTCAAAGTCATCAGTATCACCGGAATCAAAAGCTCATTTGCCGGCAATGACAGAATAAACGCAAGTAAAACGATTCCGTTCATTCCTATAAAGCTTCCAACCGGCTCCAAAAATGCTGCGATTCTTTGAAGCCAGCCTGCATTGGCCAGCAGCCACAGCAGCATCCCCGCCGGTGCGGCCACCTTTAAGGCTCTTCCTGAAATCCGCAAGGTTCTGTCAAGAAAGGAACGCACCAGAATCTTTTTGATTTGCGGACGGCGTAAGGGCGGAATTTCCATCAAAAAATGACTGTCTGCATGCCTTAATGCGGTTTTACTTAACACTCCGGAGGTCAGCATCGCGCCAAGTACACCCAATATGACAAGTCCTCCCACCGCTATAGGTGCCCATTTCCCAAAGACCAAGCTTGAAAGCAGTATCAAGGTGGGAAAGCGACCGTTGCAGGGTATCATGGCGTTGGTTAAAATGGCCAGCAGCCGCTCCCGGGGCGACTGGATGATACGGCATCCTGTTACGCCTACGGCGTTGCACCCCAGACCCATGCACATTGTCAGCGCTTGCTTTCCGCAGCCTCCGCAACGGCGCATACCTCCATCCAGCAAAAAGGCCATTCTCGGCAAATAACCAACATCTTCCAACAGTGAAAACAGGAAGAAAAAAATAGCCATCGGCGGAAGCATTACACTTAAAACCCGGGCGGATGTGGCATAGGCGCCGTCCAAAAGCAGACCGCGGAAAAACTCCGGCAGCCAATAGAGAAGTCTTTGTAAGCCGTCGTAACCATAATTAAGAGCCAATTCAAGAAGCCGGGATGGATAATTTGCCCCGGAAACCGTTAGCCAAATCAATGTAAAAAGCAAGCCAAGCAAAATACCGACGCCCCAGGTTTTGCTCACCAGGATTCTGTCGATTTTTCTGCGGCGGTAAATGCTCTTTTGCTCATATTTGCAGGTACATTCGTCAGCGAGCTCCTGTGCCATACATATCACATCAATGCCTTCATCTTGGCAAACTGTTACCTCCGGAGGATTTTGCAGAATACGCAGCAAATGGTTGATGCCTTCTTTTTTTCCTGCTGATGTCAGCACAACAGGCACGCCCAATCGGCGAGAAAGGTTCTCTCCATCAACCTCAATCCCCATTCGTTTCGCTTCGTCCATCAGACTAATGCAAATAACAACCTTTTTCGTATGCTGCATCACCTGCAAAGCCAGAATGAGACTGCGCTCCAATGCAGAACCGTCGCAAACAGCAACTGTCCAATCTGCCTTTTCGGAGGCAATGAACTCTGCCGCAATTTGCTCTTCCTCACTGCCCCCTGACAAGCCGTAGGTACCCGGCAAATCCACAAATTCAAAGACGGTGTCTTTATTTACCAAACTACCGGTTGCCACCTCCACCGTTTTCCCGGGCCAGTTGCCCGTATGCTGATGCAAACCTGTCAGCGCATTGAACAAGGTGCTTTTCCCCACATTGGGATTTCCCGCCAAAGCAACGCAAATTCTTCGTTTTTCTTCTACTGCCATTGAACCTTCACTCCCTTGATATCCCGGGTTCGCAATGCCACAACCGTTCCTCGAAATTCCAACGCCACGACACCTCCACCGGGACTGCGATACCTTGCAATCACTCTCGTCCCGGGAACCAAGCCAAAGTCACGCAGGCGATAGCGAAATTCTTTGCTGCAGGACAAAGATAGCACAACCGCCGGTATTTCCAGCGGCAATTTGTCCAAACCTGATTTCATACATATCCCTCCTCGTTTTATAATCCATCTTATCCAACAGAATGCGGCTTTGTGAAAAAAGTCTTTGCATTTTCAATCGGCTATGATAGAATTGCGTTGTAAGGAGTGAAGAATATGAAAGAAAAGGTCGACTCCATTATTGATCTTTTAAAAGTGCGCTATCCAGATGCACCCTGCGCATTGCACTATAAGGAAGATTATCAGCTGATGATTTCTGTGCGTCTTTCTGCCCAGTGTACAGATGCCCGGGTCAATCTCATCACGCCGGCTCTATTCGCCGCATATCCGACGCTGGAAGCCTTTGCAGGTGCTGATATTGCCGATGTGGAACAAATGGTTCATTCCTGCGGCTTTTATAAGCACAAGGCAAGAGATATTGTCCTCGCCTGCCAAATGCTGCTCCGTGACTACAACGGCAAGGTCCCGGATACCATGGAGCAGCTGCTTCGCCTGCCCGGCGTTGGACGCAAGACCGCCAATTTGCTCTTAGGTGACTTATATGCCACCCCCGGAAGTGTGGTGTGTGACACCCACTGTATCCGCATCAGCGGTCGTCTTGGATTAACGGATGGTACCAAAGACCCGGAAAAATGCGAGCAGCAATTACGCAAAATTCTTCCCCCGGAGGAAAGCTCTGATTTCTGTCACCGCATCGTTCTGTTTGGTCGTGAAATCTGCACAGCCAGAAGTCCAAAATGCGGACAATGCCCCCTTAGCCCCTGGTGCAGGAATGTCGGTCAAAAATAACAACATTTATCCCCCCTCGTCTGCATAGAGTGTGGACAAGGGGGGATTTTTGTGGCCAAGCGTATGCCTATGTTTTACAGTGCTATTTTACTGACCGCAGTGAATCTTCTCCTGCGATTCGTTGGTACATCCTTTCAGGTCTATCTGTCAGGCCGCATTGGGCCGGAGGGAATCGGGCTGCTGCAGCTGGTGCTGAGCGTAGGCTCTATGGCAATGGTTGCAGGAATGGCAGGAATTCGTACCTCAACGATGTATCTGACCGCGGAAGAGCTGGGAAGAAAACACCCGGAACGGGTTGTATGGGTGCTGTCCGGCTGCGTCATATACAGCCTGATTGCCAGCCTCAGTGTGGCAGCCGGAGTTTGGATATACGCTCCACAAATTGCGCAGTACTGGATTGGACATCCGGAGGTTGTGGATTCAGTGCGACTATTTTCCGCTTTTTTACCGGTTAACTGTCTTTGCGGCGTTATGATTGGCTATTTTACAGGTGCAAACCGCATTGGAACTCTGGCAGCCGTGGAGGTAGCAGAGCAATTCTGCACGATGGTATGCACCATCGCCCTTTTGTCCATCTGGGCAGGTCACGATGCAGCAAAATCCTGTCAGGCAGTCATTCTGGGAAGCGGTCTGGGCGCGCTGCTCACCTTAACCTGCCTTGTGGTTTTGCGAATAAGAGAAAAAGCCCCAAAATCCCAACGCATTCCTATCGGAAAACGTTTACGGCAGACTGCCATTCCCCTCGCCCTTGCTGATAACCTGCGCACCGGCATTTCAACGGTAGAGAATCTGATGGTTCCACGGCGCTTGGGACTTTATCAGGGAATTGCTTCTCCCTTGGCAACCTTTGGAATTATTTGCGGAATGGTTTTTCCCATTCTCACCTTTCCAATGGCCATTCTATTTGGACTGACAGAGCTTCTGGTACCGGAGCTGGCTCGCTGTAATGCCTCCGGCAGTCCTGGCAGGATTGCATATCTGGTCAAAAGAAGCCTGCGGATTGCTCTGATATTTGGAACGCTATGCAGCTGCATTCTGTTCCTGGGAGCGCAGGGGTTATGTCAGAAACTATATCAAAATGCAGAAGCCGGACGCTATTTACAATGGTTTGCCCCACTGGCCATTTTGCTGTACTGCGATGCGGTAACAGATGCTATGATCAAGGGGCTTGGGCAACAACGCGCATCCGTGCGCTACAATATTTGTACAAATTTTCTGGATGTGGTGCTTCTATATCTTCTTCTGCCCCGCTTTGGCATTCTGGGTTATTTTTTCAGCTTTACTGTCACCCACATTATCAATTTTATTCTGAGTCTGCGACGGCTATTGAGAATTTCCGGTGTTCATATAAACATTTCTATGGTTTTGCGCACCTTGCTCGCCGCAGTTCTTGCAGGATATCTTGCGCATTTTACTTCATCTTCCACTTTAGGTGTTGCTGCGGGTATTGCCATACTGGGAAGCCTGTTCATTTTGCTAAAGGTCGTTACAAAAGAGGATTTTTACTGGCTTCTGCGGCTGATTAGAATAAAAAACAGACCGTAATCGGTCTGTTTTTTATTATCGAAGTATCATACACAGTAATGTTAAAACAATTAAAAAACCAAAATTGAACAGGCTGAATATAAGAATATAGCGACCGGATTTTTTCGGATTGTGCTTTGTATATTCCCGAAAAGTAATCAAGCTTGCCAAAGAGGAAATCAATGTGCCTACGCCGCCGATGTTGACACCCAGCAGCAGCTCACGGTAATTTTCAGTAAACTGAGAAAGCAGAATGCTGGACGGTACATTGCTGATAACCTGACAGGAAGCGATACTCACAAGAAGCGTATCCCACTCCAGAAGCCCGGACAACAGATTTCTGACTGCATCAATTCTAGCCATATTACCGGAGAAAATAAAGAAGAAAACAAAGGTAAGCAATAGCGGATAATCCACCATTTTCAGGGCTTTGCGGTCTAAAACCAGAAGCACTCCCGGAATCACAATCAGCCCGACCCAATACGGAATTCCCCGAAAAACAATAGCAATGGAAAGCGCAAACAGCGCAAGGTAGACGCCTGTTACAAAGTGACCCAGATGGATTTTTGTTGGCTTCACCGTCAGCGGTTCGGATTTTACGAACAAGCAGCACACCGTAATGAGTGTGATTGCCGCCAGAAAAGGCAGAAGCATAATGGACAAAAACTCCATATTGGGAATAGAAAACCGGGAATATAGATACAAATTCTGCGGATTTCCAAAGGGAGTCAGCATACCGCCCAAATTGGCAGAAATATTCTGCATAATAAAGGTAAAGGCCATATACTTTTCCTTCCCTGTGGTATGCAAAACAAAGTAGCCCAGCGGCAGAAAAGTTAACAGCGCCATATCATTGGCAATCAGCATAGATCCGATGAAGGTAATATACACCAGTGCCAGAATACTGACCCTTGTTGTGCGGCAGAGCTGAACAATTTTTTGCGCCAGCAGATAAAAGAAATTGATATTCTTCAGCGCGCAAACAACTGCCAAAACGCAAAAAAGGCACGCAAGAGTTTTGAAATCAAAATACTGCAGATATTGCCCGTCAATTGGTACGAAAAAGCAGGTAATCGCCGCCGCGAAAAATGCGATGAGCATCACCGTGTTGTTTTTTGCAAAGCTGAGCAGCCTGGAAATCAAAAAATCATCTTCTTTCCACAAAATCCTCCACATTATAGCAGATTGAAGCCTGTTTCGCAATAAGAAAATGCTGTGGTCATCCACAGCATTTTCATTTAAATTATAAAGCCTTCAGCACTTCCAGCAGGAATTCCCAGGTACGACGTGTAGATGCAATCTCCAGACGCTCCCGGCTGGTATGAATATCGTGCATATCAGGTCCAATAGACACGCAATCCAACCCCGGCAGCTTTTCGCTAAGAAGACCGCATTCCAATCCGGCGTGGATGGCTACCACCTCCGGCTTTTTGCCGAACATAGCCGAATAGGTGTCTACCATCACATTACGCAGTGAGGAATCCTTCTTGTACTCCCAGGCCGGGTAATCTCCCATTTCGTCATAGGTGCCACCATAAAATGCGGCCAGTTCCTCCAGCCGTTTCAGCAAGTCCCGCTTTTCCTGATTGACGGAGCTGCGTACTGCAAAGGTCAGCGTCAATTCTTCATCCAGGCTCATCACGCCCAGATTCAGGCTGGTCTGTACAAGACCTTCAATATCCTTGCTCATCGACTGAACGCCGTTGGGTGCAGCATTTAAAAGGGCAATCACCTTAGCCGAACACTCCGTCGTCAAAGCATTGCCGCCCAATGCGTCAACATCATCGCCCCGGATAACTGCCTCCGGCTCATCAAAGCCTTCCCGGATTTCCTTTTGCAGCTGGGCTGCAATGTCATTGATGCGTTCAATATGCATTCCAAGTGGAATCAGGGTTGCTTCGCAGGAACGGGGAATGGCGTTGTCCTTTGCACCACCCTGAAGCTTTGTAATGCACAGCGGCATCAATTTCTGGATGCGGCCGAGAAATTCGCCCATTACTTTGTTGGCGTTGGCAAGGGGTTTGTGAATTTCCACGCCGGAATGACCTCCCCGCAAGCCCTCAACTGTCAGCTTTACACACGGACCGTACACCACTCTGCGCTCCACAGGGAAATGAATCACGCCTCTTGCGCCGCCGGCGCAGGAAACTGTAAAAATGCCTTCGTCCTCTGAGTCCAGATTGATCATTGTTCGGCTCTTAAAGCTGGACAGGTCAACACCTGCCGCGCCTTCCATACCGATTTCCTCATCCACAGTGATGATAATTTCCAGCGGCGGATGAGGGATGGATTTGTCTGCAAGCAACGCCAGCATATAAGCAACCGCAATGCCATTGTCGCCGCCAAGGGTCGTGCCCCGGGCAAAAATGCAGGCATCATCGTGAGCAATATCCAGTCCGTCCGTGTCCATATTCAAAGTACAGTCGGCATCCTTTTCGCATACCATATCCATGTGTCCTTGAAGAATGACCGGACTGTGATTCTCATAGCCACAGGTTCCATCCTGATACATTACAATATTATTCAGCGCATCCTGTTCATAACGGATTCCATGCTCCACAGCAAAGGAAACCAGATAATCGCTGATAGCCTTGGTATTACGGGAACCGTGAGGAATGGAGCAAATCTTTTCAAAATAGCCGAACACAGATTGCGGTTCCAAATCCCTGAGTTTTCCAAATTCCAAATTTAACACGCCCTTTCATCCCAAATTCTATCACAGATACCGCCTTTTGTCCATAAAAAACCGCAGGGTCTCCCCTGCGGTTTTATGAATGACAATCAGAACAGATTCAAAGACAGTGTCAGCAGAATCCAAACAAGCGCAATCCACTTGGTAGCAGATGCCAAAGTTTTATCCAGGTTGCCGCTCTTGCCCTTGCCCATATAGGTTTCCTGGTTGCCGCCAGCCAAAGCACTGGACAGGCCAGCTTCCTTACCGGACTGGAACAATACCACAGCAACCAAAGCAACGCTGGCGATAACCTCTAAAATTGTCAAAATAATTTCCAAAACTTCCATTAAATTAACCTCCCTCCAACGGGTGTTTTACAAAATCCTCGCTATTATACCACGGCTTTTTCAAAAAAGCAAGGGGTAATTCAAATTTCTTTTTACTTTTGTACCCAGTTGCCGGATGCCAAACAGTTCAGGTAACTTTCAATAAAGGGATCCAATGCGCCATCCATAACAGCATTGACATTGGAGGTCTCGCAGCCGGTACGGGTATCCTTTACCAAGGTGTAAGGCATAAACACATAGTTGCGGATTTGGCTGCCCCATTCAATTTTTTGCTGAACGCCCTTGATATCGGCAATGGTTGCCAGGTGCTCACGCTCCCGGATCTCCACCAGCTTGCTTCGCAGCATCCGCAAGCAAGTCTCTTTGTTCTGGAATTGGCTGCGTTCCGTCTGACAGGAAACCACAATGCCGGAGGCCTTGTGAATCAAGCGAACAGCAGACGACGTCTTGTTAATGTGCTGACCACCGGCGCCAGAAGAACGAAATACCTGCATTTCATACTCATCGGGACGGATTTCAAAATCTTCGGAATCATCCTCAATTTCCGGAATAACCTCAATAGCAGAGAAAGAAGTCTGCCGGCGCGCATTGGAGTCAAATGGAGATACACGAACCAAGCGATGTACCCCGCTCTCCCCTTTCAGGAAGCCGTAAGCATTTTCGCCCTCAACCAGAATGGATGCAGATTTAAGACCTGCCTCGTCACCCTCCTGGAAATCCAGAATCTTGTAGGTGAAGCCGCTGCGCTCCGCCCAACGGGTGTACATCCGGTAAAGCATCTGGCACCAGTCCTGCGCTTCTGTGCCGCCTGCGCCTGCCTGAAAGCTCATAATGGAGTTATTCTTATCATACTTGCCTGTCAGCAAGGTTTCCAGACGGCAGGTCTCCATATCATGTGAAAGGATCTCAAAGCCTTCCTTCAGCTCCGGAAGCATGGAATCGTCATCTTCCTCCTCGGCCATCTCACAGATGGTGAGCAGGTCCTCCCAGGATGAGACCATCTTGTCATAGCGCTCAATCTTATTTTCCGCCTGCTTGATCTTCATTACAATTTTCTGGCTTTTTTCCGGGTCATCCCAAAAACCGGGTGCCTCCTGCATTGCGTGCAGACGCTCCAGCTCATTTTTCAGACCCTCCAAATTCAGAGAATTCGCCAAGCCATCCAAGGCAGGTTTGATGTCATTGAGCTTTTGCTTGTAGTTATCAAATTCAATATTCATCAGTTTACTCCTGTTTCCAGTAATTTACACAGTTTTATATATTGTAGCCGAATTTTGGGATTCTGTAAAGAGGAAATAAAGATTTTTTATTTTACTTTCAAATTCGTGGATTGCTCCCAAATTATTACAAAAAGACATTGATTTTCAACCTGGTCTATGGTAGAATTTGAAGAAATCAGTGTTGCTGATTTTATCATTAAAGGAGGTAGCAATTATGTTTTGTCCGAATTGCGGCACGCAATGCTCCGACGGAGCACAATTTTGTTATAACTGTGGCACGGCTCTGAATATTCCCGTTGAGGCTTCTCAGCCTGTGGAAGAACTGCCTGTCATTGAGGTAGAACCCGTTGTTGATGTGCAGCCTGTCGTTGAGGAAGCGCCCATCACCCCTCAGCCTGAGCAGGCACAGCAGCCCGTGGAGGCAGAGCCTACATATCAGCAGCCTGTCTATCAGCAACCTGTATACCAACAGCCGGTTTATCAGCAGCCGGTTTATCAGCAGCCGGTTTACCAGCAGCCTGCCTATCAGCCCAATCCTGCAAAGGAAGAAACCACTCTGCCCGGCAAGCCCTTTGGTATTGTGGCAATGATTTGCGGCATCGTTTCACTGTTTCTCGGTCTGATTGGTGTTGCGATTGCGCCCCCGATTCTGGGACCTGCAGCAATCGTCTTCAGCTGTCTGGCAAAGAACAAGGCTTCCAGCGTTGGTAAGAGCAACGGAATGGCTACCGTTGGTCTGGTTCTGGGTATCGTTTCTCTTGCCTGGTGGCTGACTGCTCTGATTGCATTCCCCCAGCTGTACTCTGAATTTATGCAGGGCTTTGCTGAGGGCTTCGCCGAAGGCTATTACGGCGGATATTACAGTCCTTTCTAAACCGTCCATACATTTTCCGCACTTCGGTTTTCTGTCGAAGTGCGGATTCTTTTACGCTGTCAATGTTGACAACCTGCTTGTTTTCCGCTACAATACCTATGGATTTGCCCCAGTAGCTCAGTTGTATAGAGCGATCGCCTCCTAAGCGATAGGTCGGAGGTTAGAGTCCTCTCTGGGGTGCCAAAACCGTCTCGAAAGAGGCGGTTTTATTTTTTCTGTTGACAAAGGCAATACCTCGTGTTACGATGTATGCAAAGAGGAGGTATGCTATGGATATTCAGTTGAAGCGTGGTCTCTTGGATGTATGCGTACTGGCTGCAATCAAAAGCGAAGATTCTTATGGCTATAAGATTATCAAAGATATGAAGCCTTATATCGAATTATCCGAATCCACACTATACACCATTCTCAAGCGCCTGGAAACGGCAAATATGCTGACTGTCCGCACAGCAGAGCATGGCGGCAGACTTCGCAAGTATTACCGCATCACCGATGAAGGTCAAAAGCGCATTGAAGATTTTAAAAAAGAGTGGTCGGAAATTATGCTGATCTATCGGTTTGTAACAAAGGAGGATGATGATAATGTGTAAACAGGAGTTCCTTTCACAGCTGCGAAAGGGGTTATCCAATCTGCCCAAAAATGACATTGAGGAGCATTTGACATTTTACAGCGAAATGATTGACGACCGTATGGAAGAGGGTCTTTCCGAAGAAGAAGCTGTCGCTGCGATTGGAAGCATTGATACGCTTCTGTCGCAGATTACCGTCGAAACTTCCCTTGTCAAGTCTGAAAAGGAAAAAGTGATGGTAAAACGGAAGTTAAAAACTTGGGAGATTGTTCTCTTGGTTCTCGGCTCCCCCATTTGGTTTTCCCTGGCAGTTGCGGTCGCATCGGTTGTGTTTTCCCTCTATGTGTCCCTATGGGCTGTCATCATTTCCCTCTGGGCTGCCTCTGCTTCCCTGGCAGCCTGCGGCATCGGCTGCATCGCAGCTGGAGTCGGCTATGCTGCAAACGGTTACGGTTCTTCCGGAATTGCTATGATTGGCTGCGGTCTCATCTGTGCTGGTCTTTCCATTATTATGTTTTACGGTTGTCACTGGGCATCAAAAGGGTTTATTATGCTCACAAACAAATTTGCAGTATGGATTAAAAAATGCTTTAGGAAAAAGGAGGTAGCGCAATGAGCAAAAAAGCAAAAGTATGGCTTATCATCGCAGCTTCGCTGATATTCATTGGAATCATCATTTTTGTAGGGGTAATGACAATGTTGAAATGGGACTTTTTCAAACTGTCAACTGGCAGATATGTGACAAACGAATATAAAATATCTGAAAAATTCAACAATTTCGCAATAAAAACTACCACAGCGGATATCTGCTTTGTTGCCGCCACGGACAACACCTGCAGAGTCGTCTGTCACGAACAGGAAAATGCGAAGCATTCTGTACTTGTTCAGGGTGATACACTCACAATCAGCATATCCGACAACAGAAAATGGTATGAATATATCGGCATTCATTTTACCTCACCGAAAATTACCGTTTTCCTACCGGAAGCGGAATATGCCTCCCTCCTTATTACGGGAGGAACCGGTGATGTCGAAATCCCAAAGGATTTCACCTTCACAAACGCTGATATTTCTCTCAGCACCGGCAGCATCAAGCTTGACTCCTCCGCCTCCGGGTATGTGAAGACAAAGACAAATACCGGTAATATTCGTGTTCAGAGCCTGTCGGCAGGTGCATTGGATTTATCCGTCTCAACAGGCAATATCACGGTCTCTGATGTTTCCTGCACAGGCGATGTACAGATCAATGTTTCCACCGGAGAAACAAAGCTGACCGATGTGTCCTGCAGAAATTTCATATCCAACGGAAGCACCGGCTATGTTTCAATGAAGAATGTGCTTGCTGCAGAGAAATTCACAATTACCAGAAGCACCGGCGATATAAGATTTGAAGGCTCGGATGCTCAAGAAATCTTTATGGAAACTGATACCGGCGACATTCGCGGCAGCCTGCTTTCCAGCAAAGTATTTCTGGCTGACAGCGGAACAGGCAAAGTGGATGTTCCCAAGACCGTAACCGGTGGTAAATGCCAGGTTCATACCGACACGGGTGATATTAAAATCACGATCAATTAGTCAAGACTTGACAAGGAAAATCGCCCGTGTTATAGTGCATTTATCAAGTAAAAAGGAGTAGTATAATGGAAAAAGATTTTATCATTTCCGGCGTACATATCGGTGAGCATTCCTTCGAAGTGGATGCTATCGCCGAGGAAATTAAAACACGCTGCATTGACTGTGGGCATAATTTTGTGACCATCCGTCCTCCGGCAAAGCAGGCTGTTCCGCAGGAGGCTTACATTGAATGGGCAAAGCTCTTGGCAGAGAATGATATTTATTTCATTTTCCTTTACAATGTGCAAAACCGTCGGACTCCTCCCGGACAGGAAAGTCACATCACCAAGGAAACCATTTCCGAGATGAAGAAGATTGCCGGCAAATACTATTTGGGCAATATGATCGGTGAGGTTGGAAGCGATTTTGCCTGCAAGTGGCCCGGGTATTACAGAAATAACAAAGAAGGCTTTACGCCTGAAATTGACTATCCCGATATGGAAACCGCCCATAAGAAGTTCTTGGATTTCGTCGGCAGATGGATTGAAATTGAAAAGCGCCTGGGCGCGCCTGCCATTGTCTCCGTTGAAGCCACCAATCTCAACAAGTACAATGCAGAGGCCGGTGTTGAAATTCCCATGCTGGAGCTGATGTGCGGTCATCCGGAAATCCTCGTATCTGCACTGCGTGGTGTGGCCAGAGCCACAAATGCCAAAATGTGGGGTACTTATCTCGCCCACGAATGGTATGGCGGCAACCGTCACCTGGATATTCTCAAGCGCAAGCGTATGTCCCTTGCTTACAAATACGCATACCTGTCCGGTTCTCAGGCCTTCTGTTTGGAAAGCGGCGACGAAAGTGTCTCCGCCTTTGGCTATAATCTGGACGAGAGCCACCCTGTTTGCAAGGAGTATCGGGATGAGCTGATGAAGCTGTCCCAGTACATCAAGGAGGACGCCCGTCCTGTTGGCGGTCCCAAGGTCAAGGTCGCCTTCGTCCACGGCAATCACGACTCCTGGGGCAGCTGGGGCGGCAGCTCCGTCTGGAATCAGTTTGGCCGCCCGGAATGGGGTCACGGTGAAGCAGAATACAGCTGGCGTATCCTGGAAGAGCTGAATACCAAGCGCTCCTGGTGCGACATTGCCAACTACGGTGATGAGGATTTGAGTGCTGCACCTGCTTACGGTATGTACGATGTGATTCCTGCAGAAGCACCTGCTGAGGTCTTCCAGAAATATGACTATGTGATTTTCCTTGGTTGGAACAGTATGACGGACGAGCTGTACGACAAGCTTCTCGCCTTTGTGGAAAACGGCGGCAAGCTGATGATGACCGCCGCCCATCTGAATTATACCACCCGCCGCGACGGAGAACGGAAATTCCTCAGCAATGACAAAATGGAAAAGCTGTTCGGCTGCCGCTATACCGGTGAGACGAAGCTGACAAACGACGGCATTAAATTCTGGGATACAAGTCTTTCCGGGCTGTTGTACCCCGGCACAAAGGATAAGGAATGGGATCCCATCTACTCCTGCGGATATGTTTCCTACCTCAAATGTGAGCCTACAACCGGTTATGTCGCGGGCGATTTGTCTGACGACTTTGAGCACGTACCCGGCACCTTGCCTGTTGTGATTGAGAATCAGGTCGGCAAGGGCACAGCCATTTTGGTGACCAGTGAGAATTATCCCGGTAATCCTGCTCTGACTCCTCTGTACCGGATGATGGTGCGTGAAGCCGTAACACAGAGTGCCAGAGAGTGCGAGCTTCAGGTTAAGTCCAACGGTGCTCTGCGCTATGCAGTCTACGAGGGCGGCAAGATGTATCTGCTGAATACCGATTATGATATGGACATTACCGCTGAAATCACCTATCAGGGCAAGACAGCAAGGCTCACCATCCAACCTCTCGAAATGATAACCTATCAACTTTAATTTCAACACTGCCGCAGCCAAAAGCTGCGGCAGCCGTCATATTGACAAGCTGTTTTTCTTGAATTATACTGACCTTATAAGGAGTGATTGCTATGGAATTTCAAGGTCTGTTCCCAATCTGGGATAAGCTGGCACCACAGCATCAGCAATCAATTTTATCTTCTGTCATATCACGCCGGTTGCCGAAGGGAACTGTTCTTCACAACGGCTCTGCAGATTGTGCTGGCTTCGTGCTGATTAAAAGCGGTCAGCTTCGCGCCTACATTCTTTCCGAGGAAGGGCGTGAAATAACCCTTTACCGCCTGTTGGAGCAGGATATTTGCCTGTTTTCTGCTTCCTGTGTTCTGCGGAGTGTGCAATTTGAAATCACCGTTACAGCAGAAAAAGATACTGAGGTTTATATCATTCCCTCCCAGGTGTATAAGACCATTATGGAGGAATCTGCACCGCTGGCGAACTTCTCCAACGAACTGATGGCCAGCCGGTTTTCAGATGTTATGTGGCTGATTGAGCAGATTATGTGGAAAAGTCTGGACACCCGGCTTGCCCGCTTCTTACTGGAGGAAGCCGCTTTAGAGGAATCTGACATTCTGAAGCTGACTCACGAGGCCATTGCAAATCATTTGGGAACGGCCCGGGAAGTTGTGACACGAATGCTTCGCTACTTCCAAAACGAGGGCTATGTGGCATTAACCAGAGGCACAGTGGAAATTACAAATTCCGATGCTTTACATGACCTTGCCGACAACTGACTAATTTATTTACCTGGCGCTTTTCGGCGATATTCCCAGTTGCAAAGAGAGGCGCTTGGTGGTATAATATCCGCACTACTAATGAATCGGGGCGAATACCTTATGAATCTTCTCTCTCACTTTCCGGTATTGACAAATACCGCTTACGAAAATGCGGCACAACGGCAGTCTATGACCTCCGCCATTATCCTGTTTATTGTGCTGTTTTTTGTTGTATTGGCAGTTGCCGTTGTACTGGAGCTTCTGCGAAAGCGCTCCAGCCGAGACAATGAACGGAAAACCATTCGCATTTTGACTGTTCCGGTCTATGCAACGGCTCTGGTGGCTTTGGTATTTACTGTTATCGGTGCATACCGCCTGAATCAGCTTGGCTCTCCCCAGATGAGCCAGCCTACCAGCAACCCCACTGCACCTTCTTCTAATCCCACAACACAGCCCACGCCACCCACATCCCCTTCCACTCCTACCTCCCCTACAACACCTACCGTCCCCAGCTTCTCCACCCTGCCACATATGGTGGACAAGACAAATCCTGCGAATTGGGATGTGAAGTGGGAAATTATCGAAAACGGTACTGTTGTAAACAATTACCAGCGTCCCTCTAACATTCACTTCGGTTCAGAGGAATCCTATTTCTCCCTGCCCGGTATTTCCGGCTTCCGTGGCGGAAATTACCGCACCGGTGCGACCTACGGAAGTGTCAATGTTGTCAATAAAAATTTGGAAGAGGTTTGGGTGCGTGACATTTCTGCTCTGCCGAAGAGCGGCTCCGGTGCCTGGACCGGAGCTGGCTGGACAGGTCAGCCTCTGGTGGTTCAATGGGATGAAGAAACCAAGGCCATTATGAACCTCTATCCTGAAAAAAAGGCGAAGAAAGACCTGGTTGAGGTTATCTACGCCACATTGGATGGAAACATTTACTTCTATGATCTGGAAACCGGCGAATACACCCGCGATCCTTTGTATATGGGTATGGCCTTTAAGGGTTCCGGTGCTTTGGACCCCAGAGGATATCCCATTATGTATGTTGGCTCCGGCGACCGCACCCGGGAAAAGAAAGAACCCCGGATGTTCATCATTAACCTGATTGACTGCTCCATTATGTACGAGCAGGGCTACGAAAAGGTTTATAACTTCCGCAGCTGGCGCGCCTTCGACGCTTCTCCTCTGGTTCACGCAGACACCGACACCTTAATTTGGCCCGGTGAAAACGGCTTGATCTACACCATCAAGCTGAACACCTCTTACAACAAGGCTGCCGGAACACTTTCCATCAATCCGGATGAGCCGGTGATGAACCGCTATATGACGGAGCTGAACCGGGAAGATTACAGCAACAATCTGGGCTTCGAAAACAGCCCCATTATCGTTGAAAATTACCTCTATGTCGGTGATAACCGCGGTATCTACTTCTGCGTGGATTTGAACACAATGAAGCTTGTTTGGGCACAGGAAATCAAGGATGACTTGAATGCCACCGCTGTTTTTGAATGGGGCGATGACAAGAAGGGCTATCTGTATTTGGCCACCTCTGTGGAACACGCTGAAGATACCAGCTATATGTATAAGCTGGATGCTGCTACCGGTGAGATTATCTGGGAAAGATCCTGCGGCAATGTTGTTTATAACAAGAATGTCTCCGGCGGCGCACTTTCTTCTCCTCTGTTGGGCAAAAAGGGAACTGCTTTGGAAGGAATGATTTTCTTCCACATTGCCAAAACTCCCAGTGAATATCAGGGAACGCTCCTTGCTATGGATACGACAACCGGTGACATCATCTGGGAAAAGCAGATGAAGTATTGCTGGAGTTCCCCTGTTGCCATCTATTCTGACGACGGCAAGGCCTATCTTGTGATTTTCGATTCTGTCGGTGCCGCACATTTAATGGACGGCAAAACAGGAACTGTGTTAGGCGGAATCAATGTAGGCTACAATGTGGAGGCCTCCCCTGTTGTATTTAATGATATGATGGTAATCGGCACCCGCGGTCAAAAGGTCTACGGCATCAAAATCAGCTGATATAAACACCGGTTGCTCCGCGCAACCGGTGTTTTATTGTACAATTCATCGCGATGTGTTATAATGTTAACAATACGGAGGTGTATTTATGGAAATGGTATTATTAACCGCTGCCGGTGTCGGCGGTGCAACAGTCATCGGCGCAATCATTGGATTTGTTTTCAAGAAAATATCTCATAGATTTTGTGATATTGTCCTTGCATTTGCTGCTGGCGTTATGCTGGCAGCCGCAGTATTGGGACTCATTCTTCCGTCTGTGGAATACGGTGGAAAATTTGGCTTGCTGATCACCGTTGCCGGTATCTTCACAGGAGCAATTTCCTTGAATCTCATTGACAAGGTTGTCCCGCACATGCACAAATTGGTCGGTGCAGATTTTGAAGAGCATCATGGCAACGCCAGCGTGAGCAAGGTCCTTCTGTTTGTCACCGCCATCGCTATTCACAATTTCCCGGAGGGCATTGCCGCCGGTGTCAGCTTTGGCTCAGACAACACCTCAGAAGCTTTGATTATCGCAGGTGGTATTGCCCTGCAGAACATCCCTGAGGGTATGGTCATCATTGGACCAATGCTGGCCGCAGGCATTTCTCCAAAACGCACATTCCTGTGCGCCCTTGCAACCGGTCTTGTAGAGGTGATTGGTACGTTGCTGGGGTATTTCGCTGTCAGCATTGCATCTGCCATTTTACCCTTTGCCCTGGCCTTTGCAGGAGGAACAATGCTCTATGTCATCAGCGATGAAATGATTCCCGAAACCCATTCTCACGGCAGTCAGCGCGGTGCAACCTACGCTCTGTTGGTTGGGTTCTGCGTGATGCTCATCTCAGACATTCTGCTGGGATAATAATTTTCTCTCCTTTGCAATAAAACAGCAGTTTTTCCGATTAGTATGGTGAAAGGAGTGAAGGTGATGACCTTGTGGGCAGATACTCGTGCTTCATCCGGGACGCTGGATGAATGTATTGACCGTATAGCTCGAAAAGAGCCTCTGGGTATGGACGACCTGTATCAGCTGGCCGCCCCGGGTGTCTACGCCTTTGCTCTGTCCGTTTTGAAGAACAGCCACGACGCCGAGGACGTACTGCAGGATACCTTCCTGCGAATCTACGACGGCGCTGCTTCCTACCACTCCCAGGGCAAACCGATGGCATGGATTCTTACCATTACGAAGAATCTGTGCTATAAGCGTCTGCAGGAGCTGAAGCGTGGAGGTGCCATCCCCTTGGAGGAATGGAAGGACTACGGTCTTGCACAATCCGGAACAACCAGCGACGACAGGTTGGTAATCCAGGCGTGTATGGAAAAGCTGACGGATGATGAGCGGCAGATTGTCGTATTGCACGCTGTTTCCGGCTTCAAGCATCGGGAAATTGCAAAAATGCTTGATATGAAGCTCTCCACTGTTCTTTCAAAGTATCATCGGGCCGTTAAAAAGCTGAAAAATAACCTTTGAAAGGAGAGGATAACTGTGACTAACAAGCAATTGAAAAAGAAAATACGCCGTGCATTTTCAAACGCAACGCCCAATCGGGTAAACGAGCTGGCGGCAAAAGCGCTCCTCTCCGGCAATCCAAATCGTAAGGAAGATAGGAAGCCTACGAAGCCGGTCAAAACCTCCATTCAATTTCGGGCCATTGCCACTTTGGCTGCGTCCGTTGCGATTGTCATTTTAATCGGAGGTACACTGTTGATAGGAAATCCTGGCAATCAGCCGGGCGGCAGCGAGCCTCCAGCTATGCAAATGTCGCCGGGAGCTGATAATCCGACTCTCGGTTTAAGCGTGGATGCGGCATATGATCTTCTCAAAGACCATCTGAAAGGCCAAGAGGATGCTCCCGAGCTGCCCAAACCCAATCACTATGAATGGGAATATCAGTTGTTAGGCGAAATTTTGGTGTATAAATTCAATGTTGAGGCAGAGCCTGATGACATTATTGCGTACGTCTACCCTTCCGGAGAAATATACTACTGCTATGCTGGCAAAAAAGGAAGCAGTACCTCGATGCTTGAACAGGGACGCTTTATAGGTCTTGATGCAGCTATCGAATCTATTAAAGAATATGCAAAAGACCGGGAAGTCCCCTTTGATTTTTCCTTTGAGGATTATGAATGGGAATTGGAATTGGATGCCGGACGTTATATATATCAAATTGAATTTCACTACAATCAATACGACTGGGTAATCTGGGTTGATGCGGAATACGGCAAGGTCTGGAATGATCTTGTGGAAACCCATAATGGCGAGCTCATTACACCTACGGACCCTTCACCCACAAATCCGACCTTTAACACGGAAGGTCCACCGCTCATTGTATTGCCCGAAGGAAGCATTGATCCTGAAACAGCTATCAGCATCGCGTTAAAGGATGCCAATCTGAATGAGAACGATGTCAGCGTATGGGTTGAAGCAAATAATACTGTCGTCACCATATACAATGTTCATATTACCCACAACGGTGACGAATACGTTTATACAATCCGCGCCAATGACGGCAAAATTGTTGGATTTATCACTGATTATAAGGACTCTGATACCGGAGACGAAACGCGGCCGCCTGACGGAAAAATCGACAAGGATATGGCGATTGAATTTGTTTTGGAAGATGTAGGAATCACGGACCGGGAAAATATCATCAACCTTCAGTGTGAAGAGGACGCTGACGGTCTTAATCATTACGATGTAACCTTTGTGTACTGCGGTTATGCATATAAAGTCGAAATCGGAATGTATAATCCCAATATCATCAGTGCATCAAAAGAACCAGTTGTTTCCTGAACCTGCCGCCCGTTGAAACACGGGCGGCTTTCATATAAAGATTACTTTTATTAAAAATAGTTCTTGACATTTTCTGTGTACTGTGTTAAAATCTGTTCGTTGCCAAAGACAGCAGGTGCCCAAAAGCGTAAGTCCTGCCGAGGTGCGTTTTACATTTTAGATGTTTGCGTGTCTTTCTGTCTTCTGGCAGGAAGACACTTTTATTTTTTCGGAGGTGAAAAAAATATGCCCAACGCAAAGGTTCTTGAGAGCAAGAAAGCCATTGTTGAAGCCCTGGAGGGTAAGATCAAGGAATCCACTTCTGTTGTTTTCGTTGACTACAAGGGTATTTCCGTTGCTCAGGATACCGAGCTGCGTAAGCAGTTCCGTGAAGCTGGTGTTGAGTACTCCGTTGTTAAGAACACCCTGACGAATTTCGCAACCAAGAATATCGGTTACGACTTCAGCGAGGTTCTGAACGGTACCACCGCTATGGCTTCCACCACCGGCGACCCCATCGCCCCTGCTCGTATCGTATGCGAGTTCGCCAAGAAGAATAAGGGCCTCGGCCTGTCCATCAAGGGCGGCATCGTTGAGGGTTCTGTCCTGTCCGCTACCGAGCTCAATGGCTTCGGTGAGCTGCCCAGCAAGAACGCTCTGGTTGCTTCCGTCCTGGGTACCTTCCTGGCACCTATCTCCAGCCTTGCTTTTGTCCTGGATCAGGTTCGTATCCAGAAGGAAGGCGGCGCTCCTGCTGCAGAAGCAGAAGCTTAATTTCGTAAACTTATACACTTAAACAAACACAAATTTAGGAGGATTATTATCATGGCTAGTGAAAAAGTCACTGCTCTCGTAGAAGAAGTTAAGGGTTTGACCGTTCTGGAACTGTCCGAGCTGGTTCACACTCTGGAAGAAGTTTTCGGCGTTTCCGCCGCCGCTGCTGCTGTTGCTGCTCCCGCTGCTGGCGGTGCTGCTGAGGCTGCTGAAGAGAAGACCGAGTTTGATGTCATCCTGAAGGATGCCGGCGCTTCCAAGCTGAACGTCATCAAGGTTGTCCGTGCCGCTACCGGCCTGGGCCTGAAGGACGCTAAGGACCTGGTTGACAGCTGCCCCAAGACCCTGAAGGAAGCTATCTCCAAGGAAGATGCAGAGAAGCTGGTTGCCGAGCTGAAGGAAGCTGGCGCTACCGCAGAGCTGAAGTAATTTCAGACTTTAACATTCGCAGCCGCCAGAGAATTCTGGCGGCTGTCCTTTTTCCATTGTCGAATCGGAGGTTTTTATGGAATCATTGTTGAATCAAGTAAAAGCACTTCTATCAGACAAAGCAGCCCTTCATTCCCTTGTGATTACCGCCCTGTTTCTTGCAGCCGGTTGTTTAGGCTTGGGCCTGATTGGCCGCTTTGTATTCGGAAAGAAATCTGTCTTTAACCAAAGTGTTTCATCCGCCATCGGCATATTATTTATCTATGCCGCAACTATTGTTATTCACAGCTGTGGCTTAGATCTGAAATTTCTTGTGTCTCCCCTGCCCTTTGTTTCGATAAGCGGCGATACCCTCTCTCTATTTCCCATTCTTCAGTCAGACTTCAAGCTGATTTGTGGTGAAGTATTGAATTTGCTCATCCTCGCCTTTCTGGTGAATCTGGCAAACAGCTGGCTTCCAACCGGGAAAAATCTCTTTACCTGGCTTTTCCTGCGGGTGATTTCCATTGTACTGGGTATGGCAATGTATGCCATCGCGAATTACCTGCTTAACTCCTTTATCCCCATTGACATTCGTCTTTGGGCTCCTGTGATTCTGCTGGGTGTGCTGGTGCTGCTGCTCCTGTTGGGCGGTTTAAAGGTGATTGTAGCCGCACTGCTCATTACAATCAACCCTCTGATCGGTGGATTGTACACCTTCTTCTTTGCAACGATTGCTGGCAAAATGATCTCAAAAGCTGCTTTGACAACGCTGCTTTTAACGGGTCTTGTATGCCTGCTTGCCTATTTTTCCATTGCAGTCATTTCGATCTCCAGCAGTATCCTTTTGTGTTATATTCCCCTTGTCATTTTGATGCTGATATTGTGGTATATAGTCGGAAAGCTGCTGTAATAAAAACTCCCTCTGCCGATAGGCAGAGGGAATTGTATTTTTAGTTCAATTTCTCAATCGCGTCGATAACACCATCCACACCTTGCGTCAAAACCGTTTCCATTTGACCGTTGTCAAAGGCTTCCGCTACCTCAGGGTCAATGGGCAATCTTGCAAGCACAGGCAGCTGCAACTGGGAGGCAATTTCATCCAAGTGACTCTTGCCAAATACATTGATTTTCTTTCCGCAGTCCGGACAGCTGAGATAAGCATAATTCTCAACGAAGCCAAGAACCGGGATGTGCATCATATTTGCCATTTTTACCGCCTTAGATACAATCATACTGACCAAATCCTGAGGGCTCGTTACAATAACAACCCCATCAACAGGAAGGCTCTGGAAGACTGTCAGCGGTACATCGCCGGTTCCGGGAGGCATATCCACAAACAAATAGTCAACATCCTCCCAGATGACATCTGTCCAGAACTGCTTGACGGCACCGGCAATCACAGGGCCACGCCAAACGACAGGATCACCGGGATTATCCAACAGCAAATTGATGGACATCACCTGCATACCTGTTCTCGTCAGCGCCGGATACAAGCCATCCTCAGATGCGCCCTGACATTCAGTCACACCAAAGGCTGTCGGGACGGACGGACCGGTAATATCCGCGTCCAAAACACCAACCCGCTTGCCCTTTCTGGCCATTGCAACTGCCAGCAGCGATGTTACGGTGGATTTTCCGACGCCACCCTTGCCGGATACAACTGCAATTACTTTTTTAACGCGGGATTTGGGGTTCAACGCTGCCAGCAAGCTTTCTTTTTTGCGGTCGCCACAATCCGAACTGCTGCAGCTGGCGCAATTACCGTTACACGAACTCATTTCTATCGCTCCTTTGAATTTCTTGCCATATTATAGACCCGAAAAACGGTTGTGTCAACCGCTTCCTTTTTATTGCACCTGTGCTTCATCCCATTGGGTCATCAGTTCCAGAAGATTTTCCTCGCCGACTTCCTTTTCAGACAGCAGGCGGCTCAGCTCCTGATAGTCCGAAGCTGCTTCCTCTATTTTCTGTTCCAATTCCGCCAGATATGCCTCTTGCTTTTCAATTTCCCGTTCCAGACGGCGAATCAGCTTCTCGGTCTCCTTCGATCCGCCCTTCGGCTTTTCTTTCTTTGGCTTTGGTGCAGAAGCAGCAACACTTTTGTTTGCCTGTTCATGCTCGAGAATCGAGCGGTATTTTTCGTATCCGCAGCGAAAATCCCGGATGACTTCATCCTCCAGATGCCATATCCGCTCGGCGAATTTATCGATAAAATACCGGTCGTGGCTGACAAAAATCAGTACCCCTTCGAATTCCTCAATCGCCGCCTCCACCCATTCTCTGGAAGCAATATCCAGATGGTTGGTCGGCTCGTCCAGAATCAGAAGGTTAATTTTTTCATCCATCAGCATACACAGCCGCAGGCGGCTCTGTTCGCCGCCGGAAAGTGTACCGACTGTTTTGAAAACATCCTCGCCCTGAAACAGAAATGCACCCAGCCGATCCCGAGCCATTTGGGGTGTGCAGTTTTTTTCGTAGAGCATCGTGTCGTACAAGCTGCGCTCCGGATGGGAGAACTTGATAATCTGAGGCAGATAGCCCCATTTTACGGTAGGACCAAACTGAATTTTACCCTCGCAGGTTTCATCTCCCAGCAAACAGCGAATGAAGGTAGTTTTTCCGGTGCCGTTGTCGCCCAGTATGGCGATACGTTCACCGCCCTCAACCGTGAGATTCACATCCGAAAACAGCGTTCGTTCACCAAATGCTTTGGAAACATTTTTCATTTTGAAAACAACATCGCCGGTAAAATCCTTTTCTCCAAAGCTTGCCTTCATCGTCTTTTCTGTTTTCGGCTTTTCAGTCTTACGAATGCGTTCCATTCGATGCTGAATGGACATTGCGCGGCGGTACAAGGTTCGGTTGTTAATTCCCCACCCCTTCATTCTTTCCACAGTATAGCCCAGCTGCTTCAGCTTCGCCTGTTCCTGCTCATACTGCTTCATCTGCAGGTCAAACCGCGCCTGCTTTTCGTCCATATAGAAGGAATAATTGCCGGAGTAAAACTCTGCGTGACCGTCTACAATTTCAATGACTCGGTCTGCAATTCTGTCGATGAAATAGCGGTCATGGGAAATGGTAAGCACCGTTCCCTTAAAGCTGTTGATATATCCCTCCAGCCATTCAACACTATGCAAATCCAAGTGATTGGTCGGCTCATCCAACAGCAGAATATCCGTCTTTTCCAGAAGAAGTCTTGCCAGATTGACGCGGGTTTTTTCGCCGCCCGAAAGGCTGGAGAAATCTTGGCTGCGCTGTTCTTGACTGATGCCCAGTCCATTGCAGATTTTGTCCACCTCTACATCCATTTCATAGCCGCCGCCGGACTGAAAGCGATTTGTTAAATTGTCATACTCCTGAAGCTGCTCAGCTGTTGCGCCATCTTGCATTTTCAGCTCCAGCGCCTCCATCTTTTTCCCGACATTCAAAATTTCCCGATAGGCAGAGCGGAGCACATCTTCCACAGTATACTCAGCCGGGAATTTCGGAATCTGAGAAATCAGTCCAAGCCGTTTGTTGGGATTGACATATACCTCGCCGTCATCGTAGTCCATTGCTCCGGTGAGGATGTTAAACAGCGTTGTTTTGCCGCATCCGTTGCGACCAAGAATCGCCACGCACTCCCCTTCCTGGATTTCAAAGGACAACCCCTCCAGCAGGTTTTCGCCAATCACAAAAAACTTTGTTAAGTTGTTAACGGAAATATCAACCATCGTTACACTCCAATGTATCTACAAGGTGCTTCAGCTCATCCGGGCTGTACAGCACATTCAGTGCCTCCAAAAGAGCCTTCGCGCTGATGTGGGTCGGAAAACCCAATTTTTCCTGTAATTGCTTGCGTTTAATGCTGCTGTTCTTGCCTCCGGACAGTCCCAGCGCCACCATATCCTGCTTTGTAATCTTTGCAGTGTCCGTTTGCGTCTCGCCTTCAAAAGTCGCTCCTGCGCGGCGCAGTGCCTCCAAAATCACATCCGGAGTCATTCCTTCAACGCCAAGCTTTCCCTCTTTACCGGGTGCAGTCTTGCGGCGCTCTTTTCCTGGCACATCGGGGGTATATGCGTGTTTGAGATATTCGCCGGGAATGGCACTTTTGATATGATTGCGAATCACAAAGCCAGCACCATCCGCATCCGTAAAGACAATCAATCCCCGCTTTTGCGCTACCTGACGAAGCAGGGACAACTGCTCTTTATTTTTGAATATGCCAAAACCGGCCGTTTCAAAAATTGGGGCGTCCACAATTTGCGAAAGGGTATTTTTGTCATATCTTCCCTCCACCAAAATGGCCTCTCGAATCCGAACCATATCAAGCCTCCTGCGACATCTGTAAAACCAGCATCTCCAACAACCGCTCCGGCTCATCGAAGGAGGTTTTCATTCGATAATCCGTCTCCAGAATCAGAGCGGAGGCTTTCTTGCAAAAAGCTGCAGAGAAATTGCGGGCAGATTCCATTGTCTTTCTGGCAGGATAATCTCCCATTGCGTACATAGAAGCCAGCTCGCCGGCCTGCCGTCCCCCGTCTATCAAAACCCTTGCCGTACCAATGCGGCGAATATGATTACCGATTGCACCCAAAATAGACAGAGGCTCCTGCTGCATTTTCAGCAGCTGCTGCAGCTTCAGCAACGCCTTGGCATATTCCTTTTGACCAAGCAGATCCGTCATTTGAAATACGACCGCTTCCATAACCGGTTCAACAACCGCATCGATATCCGCTTTACAAATCTCATCTGCACCGGAATAGGCGCAAATTTTCATAATTTCGCTGTTAAGAGCGGTCATCGTTCCGCCGGTCAGTTCAATCAGATACCCGCACAAATCCGGGGAAATCCGCTTTTGATTTGCCAAAAAGTGTCTGGTGATCCAAGCTGTTAAATCACGGTGATTCTGCTTGGCAAACTCCACAATCTTGCCGTTGCTGTCAAAAGCCGACCACAGCTTTTTATACCGCTTATCCGGCTTCCACGAGACTGTTTCATAAGTAAAAACAACGGTGCAATAATCAGGAATGTCAGAAAGCACATCTGCCACTTTCTCCCGATCGCCCTCGCTCAGCTTAAATACATCAATATCGTCCACCTGTACAAGGGTCGCATCTGCCATCATCGGCAAATTTTCGACGGCATCGGCAAAGGCTGTTGTATCAAAGGTTTCGTTGTTCAGCCGATGGAAATTGAAGGACTCTGTCAGGTCATCCAACAAAAGCTTTTTCACCTGCTGCAGATAGTAGTTGCGTAAAAATGCTTCCTCGCCAAAGAATACATAAAGCCGACCCAGCTTCTTCTCCTTCAGTTCAGCCTTAAATTCCTGCAAACGATCAGGCTTGTCTTCATATTTCGCCACGGTGTCACCCCCTGTATACGATTGTTCCGTGCATGTCTGTTCGGTAAACAATACATCCCATTTCCTCCAGACGGTTTAATACCTGATCTGCAGGATGTCCATACCGATTGTCCCTGCCCACGGAAATAAAAGCGATTTCCGGTGTAGTCGCAGTTAGGAGTTCCTGGGAGGTAGAGCTCCCGGAGCCGTGGTGTCCCACCACCAGCATCTCCAAATCCGGAAGCTTATGCTGCTGCAGCAGCACCCTTTCGCCCAGTTCACTGCGGTCACCTGTTATAAGTATATCACATTCTTCTCGCTGGAACAAGACACATAAACTACTTTCATTGCCGCCGCGGTAGGAAAATGGTGCAAAAACTGTTATTTTGACTGCTCCAAAGGAGTAACAAGTGTCCTTGCTGATATATTGAATCCGCCCGGCTGCTATTTTCTCCAGTTGTTTCGTCATGCCGGAGTCATCTTCCATATCCGGCATAATGAGGCGATCCACCCGTATCCGGGAAAGCAAATAAGGTGCACCGCCGGAATGATCTTCGTCGTAATGAGTCAAAATCAATCCGTCCAACCGGGATACTCCCTGACTTAAAAGCGTTTCTGCCACCAAATCAGCGGTTTTCTCTTCATTATCACCGCCGCAGTCCACCAGAAAATGCTTGCCTTCGCTTTGAAGTAAAATACTCTGTCCCTGACCTACATCCAAAACCGTCACGCGCATATTATCCGTCATCGGTTCAACCCAGGCAAGTCCCTGAGACAGCAGAAACGAAATGGCAATACATCCCAGAAGCAACCCGGGCTTCTTCTTTTTGGAGAGTGCAAAAATACCCAGCATTCCATAAGAGCCCCAAAGCCATACCACCGTATAAATACTGACAGTATATACGGCGCCCATTGGGGCTTTTGACAGCAGCCCTGCAGTATTCAAAACAAATTGGATAAATACGGATACCACCCAGGATAACGCCGCTGCCAGGCTCATACTGATCAGGCTGATTGCCAGACACGCCAAAATTCCATAGAAGATAATACTGATCATCCACATCGTCAGTAAATTTGTCAAAATGCCAATGATACTGACACTGCCGAAATAATAGGCGACCATAGGTGTGGTGACAATCATAACGCTAAGAGTAATGGAAATGGAATTTGCGGTGGAATACTTGATGCGGCTGACAAGTCCTTTCTTCTTTCCCGGTTTGAACAGCTTTAATTCTGTCAGGTAATTATAAATCGGCTTTGAATACAGGACAATGCCAAGAACGCAGCCAACAGATAACTGAAAACCGACGGACAGTATCGTGGTGGGATTCCAAAGCAGCATCACCAAAACTGCAAAAGCAAGGGATGTTCCCTGATCGTACTCCTTGTCAATCAGCATTGAAATCAAGATCAGCGACTGCATCAGGCAGGCTCTTGTAACAGATGGTGTAAAGCCAATAATTGCCGCAAACAGGAACAGCGTCGGAATTCCAACCAAACAGGCCAGAACCCTGCGGCGCGCCAGTACCGTATACAGCAAGCTGAACACAATGGATACGTGAAAGCCGGAAACTGCCACAATGTGCATAATGCCGCTTGTTTTAAAGGCGGAACGTGTCTCATAATTCAGAGACGAATCGTCATCCAACAGTAATGCCTTTGCAAAGCCGCTGCTGTCCTGTGGAAAGATTTCATCAATCCGCCCGGCCAGCTGATGGCGCCAGATTGTCGGGTAATGCTTCCACGAAGTATGATCTGCCTTTGTATGAACTGTACTTGATTTTGCATACGCAAGAAGAAAGATTCCCTCTGCTCGATGGCTGGTTGGTGTCTCCTTGCCGCCAGATGCTGTCAAACGAAAACGGAATGTTCCGGAAACAGTATCGCCCGGCTCTATCTGGCCGGTTTTTCCCAAATATGCCTTAACGCGATAGTCTCGCCCATCATACTTTACCGTGCCTTCCAACGCAGTACCGTAGCCGGAGGGATAGCTGTAATCAGTTGCTTCAATGGTAACAGGCACTATCTGCCCATCCATTGCTCTGGGAAACAAAACGATAAAATGGTCGTATGCACCGAACCACAAAAAGCCAGCCATACAGCCAATCAAGATAATCAGCATCAGCTTGCATTTTGGAAATTTCCGCCGAAGCAGCATGAAAAAAGCAATCAGCGGCAACATCAGACCGCCTAATAGAAACAGCCATTGCCCGTATGTTGCAGCACCGATAAAGCTCGCAATGGCAAACCCTACCGAAAACCAGACCAGCTTACGCATTCATAACCCTTTCCAAAAAAGAGCGCCGCCGAGGGGCAGCGCTCTTTCTTTTAGTTCAGTTTTCCAATGACAAAGTCGTCTACCATTGCCAAGGCATTGTCTACCTGAGAAGCGTCCTTACCGCCGCCCATTGCAGAATCCGGTTTTCCACCGCCGCTGCCGCCGCAGGCAGTACAGACCAGCTTCACCAGATCTCCGGCCTTGATACCCTTACTGATGGCTTCCTTGCCGCAAACTGCCAGGAAGGTAATCTTATCCCCATTGACTGAGGACAGCACAGCTACGATGGACTCAGAACGGTCACGCAGGCTGTCGCCCATCTGGCGCAGCTTGCCGGCATCCGCATTGGGAACCATTGCGGTCAAAACCTTCAGCCCGGAAATTTCGTGCGCACCGAACATAAAGCGCTCTACCTCGCCGGCAGTTTCCTTTGCCTGGAAGCTTTCAATGGTACGCTTCAAATTGCGGATTTCCTCAATTTGAGCAAGAATCTTATCGTTGACCTCCACAGGCTTTGTCTTCAGGACAGACGCTGCTTCGTACAGCATTTGGCGATTCTTCTGCATATCCGCCATACACAGCTTACCTGTAATGGCTTCAATACGGCGCACACCGGAAGCAACGCTTCCTTCACTTTCAATGAAGAAAGGTCCAACCTTTGCGGTGTTATCCAAATGTGTGCCACCGCACAGTTCAATGGAGTGACCGCCCATATTGACAACACGGACCGTATCGCCGTATTTCTCGCTGAACAGTGCCGTTGCGCCCATTTCCTTTGCACTTTCAATGGACATTTCCCGCACATCGATGACATAGCCATCCAAAACTGCAGCCTGAACCAATGCATCCACCTTGGCAAGCTCCTCAGCAGTCAATGCAGAATAGTGAGTGAAGTCAAAACGGAGTCTATCCGGCTCAACAAGAGAGCCTGCCTGATGCACATGGTCGCCCAAAACAGTAACCAATGCCTTCTGAAGCAGGTGTGTTGCAGAGTGGGCGCGCATAATGGCCTTACGGCGCTCCACATCAATGCTGGCGCAGACGATGTCTTCCACCTTGATGGTGCCGGACTTCATAGAACCATAATGCAAGTACTTGCCGGACTTGTCCTTCAAAACATTGGATACCTTGAAGCGGCTGTCACCAACCAGAATGACACCGTGGTCAGCCACCTGTCCGCCCATTTCAGCGTAGAAAGGCGTCTTATCCAGCACCAAAATGCCGCTTTCGCCACCGGTAATAGAGCCGGAAACCTCCTCGCCGATGCAAACCGCCAGCACCTTTGCGCTGCAGGTATTCTCTGTATAGCCTACAAAGCTGGTGGGCGTATTATCCAGGCCGAAATCAATACCAGCCCATGCCAGGTCACCCAAAGCCTTCCGCGCCTCACGGGCACGCACGCGCTGCTCCTCACGGCAGGCAATGAATTTTTCCATATCCAGGGTCATACCCTCGTCTTCCACCATTTCCACAGTCAGATCCACAGGGAAACCGTAGGTATCAGAGAGCAGGAATGCATCCTCGCCGGAGAAAACCGTCTTCTGGGCAGCCTTATGCTCTGCCAGCTTGTTGTTGAAAATCTGCATACCGGTATCGATGGTACGAGCAAAATTTTCTTCCTCAACCTTCACAACCTTGGTAATATACTCTGCCCGCTCACGCAGATAGGTATAGTGATTCTCATTCTCCTGAACCACAGTCTCCACCACTTCATACAGGAAGGGGCGGTTCACGCCCAACAGCTTACCGTGGCGTGCCGCACGGCGAAGCAGACGGCGAAGAACATAACCACGACCCTCATTGGACGGCAGTACGCCATCGGCAATCATAAAGGTAGACGCGCGGATATGGTCTGTGATAACACGAAGGGATACATCCATCTTTGCAGAGTTGCCGTAGGCCGCGCCGGTGATGGATGTCACCTTGTTGGTGATGTTCATTACGGTATCCACATCAAACAGGCTGTTGACATCCTGACAAACAACTGCCAGACGCTCCAGACCCATACCGGTGTCGATGTTTTTCTGTGCCAATTCAGTATAGTTACCCTGTCCGTCATTGTCAAACTGGGAGAAAACATTGTTCCAGATCTCCATATAGCGGTCGCACTCGCAGCCCACTGTACAGCCGGGCTCGCCACAGCCATATTTCTCGCCCCGGTCATAGTAAACCTCAGAGCAAGGACCGCAGGGACCGGAGCCGTGCTCCCAGAAGTTGTCCTTCTTGCCGAAACGGAAGATATGGTCAGCAGGAACGCCGATTTCCTTATTCCAGATTTCAAAGGCTTCATCGTCATTTTCGTAAATAGAAGGATACAGTCTGGATTCCTCCAGGCCAACTACCTTGGTCAAGAACTCCCAGCACCAGGCAATTGCCTCGTGCTTAAAGTAGTCACCAAAGGAGAAGTTACCCAGCATCTCAAAATAGGTGCCGTGACGGGCTGTTTTACCGATGTTCTCAATATCGCCGGTACGGATACACTTCTGACAGGTACAAACACGGCGGCGGGGAGGCTCTACCTCGCCGGTGAAGTAAGGCTTCATCGGTGCCATACCGGAGTTAATCAGCAGCAACGATGCATCGTTCTGGGGAATCAGGGAAAAGCTGGGCAAACGCAGATGTCCCTTGCTTTCAAAGTAGCTCAGAAACATTTCCCGCAGCTCATTTACGCCATAAGGTTTATTACTCATTGGTTTTACCTCCAATATAAATTACAATTTTAAGGCAGCAAAAAATAAACCTCGCCCCCAATTTAGGGGCGAGGTGAATCGCGGTACCACCCTAATTCATCCCATAGCGGGACATCTTAGCGGCTCTGTAACGGGAGCACCCGTCCCGGTCATCCCGGGCAACACGGAAGTGGCACACAGGCTATCGCACAAGGGCTTTCACCGTTTCCCTCTCGCTACGGATGCAAATACCTGTTTAGTTTCCGTATGGTCTTTACATATCGGGTTTATTTTAACACATATCAGGAAAAAGTCAACAATTTTCGCAGCTTTATCTCAAAAATCCGGCATTTTCAATCCACTTTGCCGCCTGAATAAAGCCTTCCACAGTCTTGACCTCCAATACTGCCGTGCAATCACACTGCTGCGCCAGAGAAAGGTATTTTTGCAAATCCAGTTCCCCTTCTCCCAATGCAAGATGGTCATTTTTTCTGTTCTTTGCATCGTGAATGTGCATGTGGTGCAAACGGTCACGATGATTCAAAATCCACTGTTCATCCACGCCACCTGCACAGTAATTATGCCCAATATCCATTGTCAAGCCAAAGACAGGACTCTCCAGCAAAACCTGCAACGCCTCCAGCTGATAATCACGGAAGCCCCCTGTATTTTCCATACAAATGCAGATTTCGCTGTCTCCAATCTCCTCCTGGCACATATCCCGAAATACCTTCATTTGCTCCAGATACTCCCGGCGGTATGCCCCGTAGAAATACACAATTTGGCTGGGCATAGTATACTTCGCGCCGTCACTCAGGTGCATATTCAGCTTCTTTGCTCCAATTTTTTTCGCCAAAGCAATGGTTTCTGCAACTGCTTTTCGATAACCCTGCGCAACAGAAGGATTAAACTCTGCCACAGCCATTTCATCATTCAAATGGATGGTATAGCCGATGCCATATTGGCAGGAAAGCTCTGTAAGCTTATTGGCATCCAGCAAATGAGGCTGGTGCAAAGGAAAATTGGTATTCAGTTCTACAAAAGACAGACCGGTTTTGGCGCACAGGGCGACCATTTCTTCCACGCTTTCAATTTCCATAAGTGTGGGCATTCCGAATGAAATCATATCGCTTCTCCCTTTCCTGTTTTCCGTTTTTTATACCTTTGACTCCAGCCAGGCCTTCATCGCAAGTCGCCCCTCCTCCGTCATTGGGAAGATTTCCTTTCCTTCCATCTCGCTTTTTTCATAGCAAAACGGGCCGTGCCAGAACTCTGCCACAATGGTGCTTTGGGCAAAATCCACTTCCTTTGGTGTAGCCATAACCACTTTGGGCTCGGCTCGAAAGCGAAACGCACCGCAGGAGCCTGTAAAAAGATTGTTCATAGCAAACGTGTGAAGTGTGGGAATAAACAACTCGTTCATTTTAAATATCCTTTGTCAATTCTTCCATTTCGTCAAGCAATTCGCCAAACAACTGCAGCGCCTGCTCCACAGGCTCCGGACCGGTCATATCCACGCCGGCGCCCTTCAATAGCTCGATGGGACTCTTGGAGCAGCCACCGGACAGGAAATTCAGATACTTCTCCACCGCAGGCTTGCCTTCCTTCAAAATCTTTCTGGACAGCGCAATGGCAGCGGAGTATCCTGTTGCATACTGGAACACATAGTAATTGTAGTAGAAATGGGGAATTCTTGCCCACTCCACAGCAATTTGCTCATCCACCAAAATATCAGGTCCATAATAGAGCTCATTCAGCTTCTTGTACTCCTGACACAGCAGGTCAGCTGTCAAGGTCTTACCCTCGCCAATATACTTTCCGATAATCAGCTCGAATTCCGCAAACATCGTCTGGCGGTAAAGTGTGCCCTTGAACTGGTCAAGGAAATGGTTAATCAGGTAAGCACGTTCTTTTTTTTCTGTGGTATTAGCCAGCAGGTGCTCCATCAGCAACGCTTCATTACAGGTCGAAGCAACCTCTGCCACAAAAATCTTATAATCCGCATCTACCGGATTTTGATGCTTGTTGGAAAGATAAGAATGAATGGCGTGACCCATTTCGTGCGCCAGGGTAAACTGACTGTCCAGCGTGCCGGAATAGTTTAGCAGCACATAAGGATGCACTCTTGCACCGGCAGAATATGCACCGCCACGCTTGCCTTGATTCTCGTAAACATCAATCCAGCGATTATCAAAGCCTTCCTGCAGAATTTTTTGGTATTCTTCGCCCAAAGGCGCACAGCCGGCATAAACTGTCTGCTTCGCCTCAGCAAAGGGAATCTTTTTGTCCACATCAGGAATCAACGGCGTGTAGACATCGTAAAAATGTAGCTCCTCCAGCCCCAGAAGCTTCTTCCGCAAGCGAATATAGCGGTGCATTTTGTCTACATTTTTGTGAACCGCTTCGATCAGATTCATATACACCGAGGTGGGCACATTGGTTCTGTCCAGCGCTGCATCCAAGGTTGAGGGATACTTCCGGGCGTCAGCAAAGAATTTCAGCTGCTTGCCCTGGGCATTCAGCGTTGCGGCAGCCGTATTCTTGAACTGGTTAAAGGAATGATACAAATTCTCGTATGCGCTCTTGCGCAAAGTACGGTCAGGGCTTTCCACATAAGAAATATAGGTTCCTTGGGTCAGCGGATAGGTCTTACCCTCTGCATCAACCGCATCCGCAAAGGTAATGTCTGCATCGGCAAAGGCTCCATAAATATTATCCGGTGCGTTGGCCATCTCTCCTGCTGCAGCCAGGAGCTTTTCTTCTGCCTCAGAAAGGGTATGTGCTTTCATCCGGCGAACATCCGTCAAAAGACGGCGATAACGCTCCAATGCAGGGTAATCTCTATAAAACTGCTCCAGCTTTTCATCGGAAATCGCCATAATCTCCGGAGTGTCAAAGCTTTGAGCTGCACTCATTGCTACTGCCACATTCATAAACTGACCGGCCATCGCCTGATAGGTGGCATTGCGGGTATCCTCATCCGCCTTGCGCATGCAATAGTTGCCAAGATTACTGAATTTGACCTCAATTTCTTCCGAATGATGCAGATACTCGTAAAGCGTCTGACCGCTTTTGCCCAAACGCCCTGCATAAGAAGACAGGAGTTCCTTATCTGCCTCCAGCGTCTTCAGCTCCAGACTCCAGGCCTCATCGGTAGCATATAAATCCTCAATGGCCCAGGTATCCTCCACCTTTACCTCAGCTCGGCTGGGAATCTTCTTTACTTCAGACATTGTGTTAGCCTCCTTAAATAGATGTTTTTACTATTATACCACAGAGTTTATAAAAAGCAATCTTGCAATTTGATTTCGCATGTGGTAAAGTTGGTGCGGTGATAAAGATGAAGAAACAATTGAAAGGCAGCCTGAGTATTATTCTCGCGACTGTGATATGGGGTTCTACCTTTGTAGCACAAAGCGTTGGCGTAACGAAAATCGGTCCGTTCAGCTTCTTGGCTATCCGCAGTGCATTGGCAGTTGTGGCATTGCTGTTTGTTATACTTATCCGTACCCGCAAACAGTTCTTATCGACAATACTGAACCCGAAGCTGTGGCTGGCCGGAATTCCCTGCGGCATTGCTCTTTTCGTGGCAACCGCGCTGCAGCAATGGGGATTGGTTTATACGACCCCGGCAAAGGGTGGTTTCATTACAGCAATGTATATCATCCTGGTTCCGATATTCGGCCTCTTTCTGAAGAGAAAGCCGCCTGTTACGGTAGGCATTGGAGCAATCTTGGCGGTATTCGGACTGTATCTGCTCAGCGGTGGTATGGATACTGTCAACATCGGCGATGTATTGACTCTTGGCTGTGCAATTGCTTTTGCAATTCAAATTTTGATTGTTGACCGGGTCGCCGGAGATTTGGACAGTATGGCCTTGAATATGGCACAAGCTCTGGTCTGCTCGGTTGCTTCCTTCATTGCCGTTCTCTTCACAGAAACGCTGGTTATGGCGGATATACTCTCCTGTTGGCTGCCTCTTTGCTATGCCGGCGTTCTGTCTATGGGAGTTGCCTACACGCTGCAAATTGTCGGTCAAAAGGCACTGGAGCCTACCACGGCTTCCCTTTTAATGAGCTTTGAATCCATATTTGCCGCGCTGTCCGGATGGTTGGTATTGAATCAAACATTGTCCACTACAGAATTTTTGGGCTGCGCCTTGGTATTCGTTGCCATTATTCTTTCTCAAATTCCAATTAAAAATCGGAAAAAGGCACCTGTTTAAGGTGCCTTTTTATTACGGTTCAAAGCCTTCAAAAATGGGAATCCAGCCTTCCTCGACAGCCGCATCATAATCTTCCCTGGTTTTGATTGTCCATGCTACATTCTGTACCTTCCATACTTTATGGGAAAGCAGTACACTCAACTGATTTCTGTCTGAAAAGCAGTAAGCAATAAAATCCGGAACATTCCAGAAATTGGTCAGCAGATTTGTCATCCAAAAGCGGAGAATCAGCGGAATCTTCAAATCCTTTTCCTTCAAAGAATTGGATGCAAGCTGTCCGCGCACAATGTCCGGCCTGTTCTTCTTAAGCCAGCGGATGCATCGAGGATCAAAGGACTCTATGCAGTAAAGCCCGTCATAGTTTTCAAGCATCCGGCAAGCCGTCTGCGTCAGCGCATCGTGATTCCCATTGGCTGACTTCAGTTCGATTATCATAGGAGCTTTTCCCTGAAACAGCTGCAAAACCTGCTCAAAGGTAGGGATTTCCTCCTGTGTGTCAAGCAAACGATACTCAGAAAGCTGCTGCGTATTCAGTGACTCAATGGGAACATCCACACCGGCTGTGCGAAGCAGGGATGAATCGTGCATAACAGCCAGATTGCCGTCTGCAAGCAAATGCAGATCCAACTCAATTCCATATCCCTTCTCCAGTGCCAGACGAAATGCAGTCATACTGTTTTCCGGTACTTTATCATTATGCAATCCGCGGTGAGCATAGTTCCATTTGCGAAGCTTGCGCAGCAATGGGTGATTATTCCGGCATCTCAACGCCAACAGATAGAGAATCGGCATCAAAACCAGAGCAATCCCAATAATCAGCAAAACAGTCATCCCTTAGTCCTCAACAACAAGCGCCTCTATTCCCTTTTTATGAGGAACCTTGCTATCTCCGCGTGTAACAAAGAGCATCGTTACAATCGCCAACGCAACAAAGATTGCTGCATAGGGGAAGAGAACAGTATCACCGGTCAAATCCATCAAATAGCCGGACAGAATGGGAGTCAAAATCTGTGCTGCCATAGATGCAGTGTAGTAATAGCCGGTATATTTACCGACATCACTGCCGGAGCTAAGCTCTACAACCATGGGGAAGGAATTGACATTGATGGTCGCCCAGCCGACTCCTGCGAGGACAAACAGCACATTCATCACCAGTTCGGAGCTACCGGCACGCATAAAGGATGCCGCGCCGAATGCAGCTGCCAGGAGAATGACACCGCCGATAATCGTCTTCTTTCTGCCGATTTTGGATGCCAGCATACCGGCCGGCAGATATGCAACAATGGCAGATGCCTGCGCCAGCAGCATCGTGCTGTTGTAGTCCATGTCCAGAATTTTACCGGCATAAACGGAATACTTAGAGGTCACAGCATTGTAGCCGAAATACCACAAAGCGACAGACAGAAGAATCAGAATCAGGGATATGAATTCGCTGCGGGTAAGTTTCCGCGCGGAATCCTGATGTTCTGCCTTTTCCTCAATACCATAGCGAATGGTATCCTCCTGCATCTGCTTTGCCCACAAAGGCTCGCGCACCGTCAAAAGGAATACCAACAAAGCTACCAGCATCAGACCGGCAACAATGGCAAAATAAAGATAGTAGTTCATAAAGACATTGCCAGCCGCCGAGGTTTTAAGTACGATACCCAATCCCAAAATGGCAATACCGCCTGCTGTTCCCATCAAATTGATGACTGCATTGGCCTTGCTTCGCAATGGCTTGATCGTAACATCCGGCATCAATGCCACCGCCGGAGACCGGAAGATGGACATGGAAACCAGAATCACCAGCAGCACCGCAATAAAGATTATCAAAGCACTGGGGTCCTGGGCTGTGATATCTGCCACACAGGCTTCCCGGGCAGGCGCAACATAATTGGTATAAGCATCAGAAACCTTATCTTTTCCGGTAACAGGATCCTTCTCATTCATTTTGATTTGAGAGAATTCCTCTTTTGTAAATTTATCATGCAGGACAAATTCGTCGCCTTCCGGCGTCTTCAGCGTGGCATCTGCCTGCTGCTCATAAATACGCACCAGGGTCTGTTGGTCATCAATTTTGGTATACTCTGAGATTTTCTGCAGCTGCATATTATCAACAAAGGAAAGTGCAACCAGTGTTACCGCTGCAATGGTCGTACCAATGATAATAAACGGCGTACGTCTGCCCCTTCTGTTCTTGCACTTATCAGACAAAGCACCAAACAATGGGAGCATAAACAGCGCCAAAATGTTGTCCGCCGCCATTATCACACCGGACCACAGCTGAGACATTCCGAATTTATTTGTTAAAATAACAGGAATTGTGGCATCATAGGCCTGCCAGAACGCCATAATCAGGAAAAATGCAAAGCCCACTAAAATCGTACGCTTATAATTCAGTTTCATCGTAAAACCTCCTTGAAAACGATACTATTATTATAACCATTTCCCGGGAAATGTCCAGTAAAATGTTATCAAAGCAAAAGCCCCGGGCATAGCCGAGGCTTTTGAATATTTTATACTGCACAATTAAGCCAGAACCGCTTTGTGGAAAACCTTTTTACCCTTGCGGATTTTAACACCCTGAGACAGCATATCCCGGGAAACCAGGAAGGTAGGTGCAGGTACTTTCTCATCGTTAACAAACACACCGCCCTGCTCCACCAGCTGACGGGCCTGCTTGTTGGAGGGTGCCAGACCGCAAGCTACCATCAGGCTCAGGATACCGATGTTGCCATCGTTCAGCTGCTCTTCCGTAATCTGCGTTGTAGGCATATTGGCATCATCACCGCCGCCGACAAAAAGAGCCTTGGCTGCATTTTGTGCCTTGACAGCCTCATCCTCGCCGTGTACCAGCTTTGTCAGCTCAAAGGCCAGGATTTCCTTGGCTGTATTGAGCTGGGCATCCTTCCAGTCTGCCATTGCATCGATTTCCTCCAACGGCAGGAAGGTCAGCATCCGGATGCATTTCAGCACATCCTCATCACCTACATTGCGCCAATACTGGTAGAATTCAAAGGGAGATGTCTTGTTGGGATCGAGCCAAACCGCACCAGAGGCCGTTTTACCCATCTTCTTACCCTCGGAATTAAGCAGCAAGGTGATGGTCATCGCATGGGCATCCTTGCCCAGCTTCTTGCGAATCAGCTCTGTACCGCCCAGCATATTGCTCCACTGGTCGTTGCCACCAAACTGCATATTGCAGCCGTATTCCTTGAACAGGTAGTAAAAATCGTAGGACTGCATAGGCATATAGTTGAATTCCAGGAAGGAAAGACCTTTTTCCATTCTTTGCTTGAAGCATTCCGCCCGGAGCATATTATTCACAGAGAAGCATCCGCCGATTTCCCGGATGAAATCCACATAATTCAGCTTCAGCAGCCAATCACCGTTGTTGACCATCATTGCCTTGCCTTCGCCGAACTCAATAAAGCGCTCCATCTGCTTTTTAAAGCAAGCACAGTTGTGCTGAATGGTCTCCTGAGTCATCATAGAACGCATATCTGTACGGCCGGAGGGGTCGCCAATCATTGCCGTACCGCCGCCAATCAATGCAATGGGGCGATTGCCGGCCATCTGCAGACGCTTCATAAGGCAAAGCGCCATAAAGTGACCGACATGCAACGAATCAGCTGTAGGGTCAAAGCCAATATAGAAGGTTGCTTTGCCGTTATCAATCATTTCACGGATTTCATCTTCATTGGTTACCTGCGCAATCAGGCCACGGGCAACCAGCTCGTCATACAATTTCATTACCAATTCCTCCAAATAAAACACCCTCCGTCCCCATTGGGACAGAGGGTGAAAATTCACGGTACCACCTCTGGTTCAGCTCTGCCTCACGGCACAGCCCTCACGCCGTCTGACAACGGCTTGCGCTGTATCGGGCGTACCCGTCGCATCCTACTTTGTTCAGAAGCGCCACTCCGGGAGGTATTTCATCAGAATTTCCAGGCTGCCTTGCACCATCCGGCAGTTCTCTGACAGGAAAGCTTCCGATTACTTCATCCCATCGCTGTGTTGTGCCTATTTTAGCGAAAAAAGCAGGATTTGTCAAGGATTATATTCCAATTCCCTTTCTCCTACGGATTTAGATAGCTCAAAAATGTGGGGTCCATCAAATCGCTTCTGCGCAGGAATCTTTTGGAAGCATCTACATAGCGGTAAGCGCTGTTATCGGTTTGTGTCAGCTTTCCTTCTCCATCGCCGTAATATACCTCCATGTGGAGCATCTCGGTTCCGGAATCGGCACGCAGGATTGCCCCAATAACACTTCCCTGTTCTACCCGGTCACCGACTTGCAAATCTGTAGAAATTTCGCAGTAGCGAAGAATGGAACCGTCATCATTTTTCACTTCAACCGCCCAGGTGTTTTGATAAAACAGTGCAACTCGCTGGACAACGCCGGAGGTAATTGCATACACCTTTGTGCCCTCAGGTGCAACAAAATCCAGCCCTGCATGAGCACGCTTCCCACCTCCACGGGAGGATGCAAAGGTTCTGCTTCCTACAATTTCACCGAAGGAATCTCTTACCGGGCACCTCCAGGCGATCATCTTCTCATTGACAAAAGCCTCTACCTTTGGATTGTCCGATACCGGTCTCGTCGCCGGTTGAGTGGCCGGCTTTGTGGTGGGTTGCGTCGGTGCTGTGGTTGGTGACGTTGTTGGTTGGGTAGTTGGCGGCGTTGTCGGTTGGGTAGACTCCGACGGTGCTGTTGACTGAGAAAGCGATGTGCTTTGACTTGATGACGTATCAGGCGGTGTGCTTCCGATTTTCAATTCCAGCCAAACGCACATTCCTATCAGGGCTGTCAGCACAAGCCCCAGGAGCAGTGCTGTGATTGTTAAAATTTTCTTCATTTTTCTATCTCACACAAAGGATGCACTACGGATGCAGCATTTCCTCCGCACTCTTCAAGGTTGTTTCTGTAATGTGGGTGCCGCCGATAATCCGGGCAAGCTCCCGCTTGCGCCCTTCCATATCCAAGGGCGTTACGGATGTAAAGGTTCGGCCATTGCGCTCTTCCTTGGAAATCAAGAGGTGATTCTGGGCCAAAGCAGCCAGCTGCGGCAGGTGCGTCACGCACAAGACCTGCTTGTGGGCAGCCACGCTGCGAAGCTTTTCTGCAACCTTCTGGGCTGCACGGCCGGAAACACCGGTGTCCACCTCATCAAAGATAAGCGTAGCAACCTTGTCACGCTCAGCCAGTACATTTTTCATTGCCAGCATTATGCGTGCCAATTCACCGCCGGAAGCAACCTTATTCAGCGGCTTCAAATCCTCACCGGCATTGGCTGACATATAGAACGCAACACTATCCGCCCCATTTCCGCTTAACGGAATTTGTGCAAAGCGGCAGACAAACTGCACACGAGGCATATCCAGCTGGCTTAACTCGGTCAAAATCCGTTCTGACATCGCCTGTGCCGCTTCGGTACGATTTTCTCGAAGCTTCAAAGCCGCATTCCAAGCCTTCTCCTCTGCCTGCACCAGCTTTGCTTTCAAGCGTTCCAGGCGGTCGTCAGCAAATTCAATCTCGTCCAGCTCCTGCTTCGCTTTTTCAAGGAAGTCCAGAATATCCACGCAAGTCGCACCATACTTCCTGCGCAGCTTATGTATCACATCCAATCGGCTTTCAATCTGCTCCAGCTCCTCTGCGCTGTAACGCAGGTCATCTCTGGCATCGCGTACCATTTCAGCCGCATCCTGAACCTGATACATCAGGTCAGCCACTTTATCATGGAGCTCTGAAATTGTTTCGCTGTATTTAGCAATTCTCGCCAAAGCATATTCTGCCGATGACAACATCCCAGACGCGCCATCCGTATCATCATCACCGTAAAGGCACATCACAGCCTCATTCATACCGTCAGAAATCTTTTCTGCACTTTGCAGCAGCTTCCGACGCTCTTCCAGGGCTTCATCCTCCCCAGCTTCCAGCTCGGCCTTTTCAATTTCCGCAATCTGAAAGCGCAGGGTTTCCATCCGCCGTATTTTTTCACCTTCGTCCATGGTCAGCGAATCAATTTCACGGCGCAGCTGCAGAACCTCTGCATATTTTTCGCTGTATTCATTGCGCAAAAGCTCATTGTCTGCAAACGCGTCCAGAAAGGATAGATGATTGTCCTCATCGAACAAGGACGCAGAATCATGCTGCCCGTGAATGTTTATCAGCTGATTGCCCAGCTTGTGCAAAATAGAAACAGAAACCAAGCTGCCGTTTACCCGGCAGATATTTCGTCCGTCCAGAAAAATCTCCCGGTGAATGACGGTCTCACTGTCATAGTCCACCGCGTTTTCTTCAAACCAGGGAAAGCGGGGTACATCGGTAAACACAGCACGCACCGACGCTTTTTCCGCACCGGTACGAATCATATCCCGATAGGCTCTTGCGCCCAGAATTGCCGAAATTGCATCGATAACAATGGATTTACCGGCACCAGTCTCACCGGTCAAAACCTGAAAGCCGCAGTCAAAGGAAATGTCGGCGCATTCTATGACCGCAATATTCTCAATATGCAGAAGACTGAGCATCCCATTTCCCTCCTAAAGGTTAATCCAGCAGGTTCTTAATTTCTCCGCAAAAAGCTGCTGCGGCATTGTTGTCCCGCATAACGACGAAAACCGTATCGTCACCGGCCAATGTTCCCAAAACAACACTAAGATTCATTGTATCAATGGCAGACGCTGCCGCATTTGCAAGACCCGGCAGGGTGTGAATGACCAGGATATTTTGGGCATAGTCGAATTTTGTAATACACTCCCGGAAAATGGTGTTCAGTCTTCCGGAGAAGGTATTGCTGACCTCGTTGGTAGAAACAGCATAGCGATAAGTTCCAAAGCTGGTCAGCTCCTTAATAATGCGAAGCTCCTTAATATCTCTGGAAATGGTGGCTTGCGTACTGCGATAACCGGCTTTCTGAAGCTCCGCCAGCAGCTGCTCCTGGGTTTCTACATTTTTATTGGAGATGATCTCCATAATTTTAGCTTGTCTTTTAGATTTCATTGTTATTCCCTCATCTGCCATCTCTAAACTTCTGATTCACCACATCATAGAAGCTATGCTTTTTCAGGCGAATCAGACTGGTTTCCAAATTTGACTTCTTAATGGTGGTTACATCGCCCATATTCAGGCGAACGGATTTTCCGCCATCCACCGACAAATAAGCATTGCGGCGGGCATTTCTTGTAAGCTTGACGGAAATCACGCGGCGGTCAGAGGCCACCATGCAGCGGCTCCCCACGTCATGGGCACAAATCGGTGTAATTAAAATGCTGTGTGCCTCCGGCTCCACAATGGGACCGCCGGCTGAAAGGCTGTATGCTGTTGAGCCGGTAGGTGTTGCAACAATCACACCGTCGCCACCGCACTCCATTGCCTGCACACCATCGCATTCCACTGCCAGATGGACAATACGGGCAACTGCACCCTTGGTAATCACCACATCGTTGAGACAAATATCGTGGAACATAATATCCCTGTCCCGAAAGACCGTTACATCCAGCATCATACGCTTGTCCACCGTATAGTCACCGGTTGCAAGACACTTCAGCTGCTGCAGCTCTGTGCTTTCCAGCTCTGCCATAAAGCCCATTGTGCCAATATTCACACCCAGAATAGGGATGCCGGCCCGTGTTGCGGTCTTGGACATGTGAAGAATTGTTCCGTCACCGCCAAAGCAGATAATAAAGTCCGCTCCCGGCAACTCCTTATCCAATCTTGAAAAGCGCAAATCCTTGGGCAAATCGTAGGTCCTGTCCACCTCAAAGGGCAGGCACAGCCGCACTTCCATTCCAGCCTCTTCCAGAATCTGAGCCGCTTGGCGCACGGTTTGAAAATCTTTATCCCGGTATGGATTCGGCGTCATAATTACTTTCTTCACATCGTCACCCCTTTAGTGTTTGATGAGCCTGCGCCACAACGGACGCAGTATCCGGGATAATTCCCGGTACATTTTCCAAAGTCAAATGTCCTAAAAATTCAATATTCCCCTCCGGACCTTTTACCGGTGAGAAGGTCAGCCCCAGAATGGTAAAGCCCAGCGCTGTTACCGTTTCCACGAAGCTATCCAGGACCTCCTGATGAATTTCCGGTTCCCGAACAACTCCTTTTTTACCCACCTTTTCCTTGCCGGCCTCAAATTGAGGCTTAATGAGGCACAGCACCTGTCCTGAAGGCTTCAAAAGTGCCTTGATGGCAGGCAAAACAATTTTTAAGGAGATGAAGCTGACATCAATAACCGAAAGGTCCAGCGGTTCTCCTAAATCCTCCGGTGTTACATAGCGAATGTTGGTACGCTCCATCACCACAACCCGCTCATCGGAACGAATCTTCCAATCCAGCTGACCGTAGCCAACATCAATGGCAAAGACCTTCTTTGCCCCCTGCTGAAGCAGACAATCGGTAAATCCACCGGTGGATGCGCCGGAATCACTGCATACGAAGCCCTCCGGGTTCACGCCAAAATCCCGCAGCGCCTTTTCCAGCTTCAGTCCGCCACGGCTGACATAAGGGCAGGCTGCACCCCGTACCTCTATCTGAACCGTTTCCTCATAGGAAACACCCGGTTTATCCGCCTTTTGACCGTTGACATAGACCTGCCCGGCCATAATAATCGCCTGCGCCTTCGCACGGGTCTGCGCAAACATTTGCTCCACGAGTAAAACATCCAGGCGCTTTTTAATTTTCACTATCAAGCACCTCCGTGATTTTTCTTGCAAGTGCATCGGCATCCAGTCCATAATGCCGGTACAGCTCCCTGACACTTCCGTGAGTTACAAAATCCGGACCCAAATCCATAGAATGAACCGTCAGATTTCGGTTGTGTTTCGCCAGCTCACAACAAAATGCAGCATAAATGCCTGAGCCTGTGCAAGCTTCCTCTGCCAGAATAAAATGCTTACAATCCCCGGCAAGTTCCAGAATCCGCTCCACAGGAAACGCAGAAAGGCAGAGCAGCTGCAGCACTGTTACCTCAACGCCAAACTGGCTGAGATGGTCTGCGCAGCGAACCGCTTCATTGGTCAGCGTGCCATAGGTTACCAGGACGGCATCCTTACCTTTCCGGTGGCAGTAAACTGCTCCCTGTGCTGCAAGATTCTGATTCCCGGTAAAATTGGACTCCTGTAAAATGCCATTTCCCCCTCTGGGATAGCGAATGGCTATCGGCCCATCATAGCTTTCTACTGCCCAGCGAAGCATTGCAGACAGCTCGCTGCAGGTAGCCGGGCACAATACTGTCATTCCGGGAATCTGACGCAAAAAGCCTACATCGAAAACACCGTGGTGGGTTTCTCCATCCTCACCCACAAGTCCGGCACGGTCGACAGCCAGAACAACATGAAGCTTCAGCATTGCAATATCCTGCAAAAGCTGGTCGTAGGAACGCTGTAGAAAGGTAGAATACAAGGCCAAAACGGGCGTCATCCCCTGTTTGGCCAAGCCGCCTGCCATAGAAGCAGCGTGTTCTTCTGCAATACCGACATCAAACAACCGGTCAGGAAATTGCTCTTTCATTTTCAGCAGACCCGTACCACCGGGCATTGCCGCAGTAATGGCGCAAAGGCGGGGATTCGTCTTTGCCAAATCCACCATTGTATCGCCAAAGGCATCGGAAAAAGTGTAAGCTTTGCCCTGAGGCAGCTCGCCGGTATTGGGGTCAAAGCTTCCGACGCCATGGAATTGAGAAGGTTTTTGCTCCGCCGGCAGATAGCCGTTGCCCTTTTGGGTATAGATATGGAGCAGGGTCGGAGTTTTCATATCCCTTGCAACCTTCAGCAAACGAACCAGCTCATTTACATCGTGACCGTCCGCCGGTCCCAGGTAAGTAAGACCCATATTTTCAAACATACTGGTAGGCAGAATAGAGCGTTTTACCCAAGCCTTAAAACGGCTGGTCATACCATAAAACGCTTTACCTCCCGGCACCTTACTTAATGCATCGCGATAACGGCGCTTCATCCCAAGATAGCGTTCCTTGGTACGCAGGTTGGACAGGTGCTTGGATATACCGCCTACATTGCGGTCAATGGACATCTCATTGTCATTCAAAATGATGAGCAAAGGCTCCTTGCTGGCCGCCGCATCATTCATCCCTTCATAAGCCATACCGCCAGTTGCCGCACCGTCACCCAACAATGCAATGACATGGTAATTCTCTTTCAAAAGTGTTCTTGCCCGTGCCATTCCAAGGGCAACCGAAACGGAGCTCGATGCGTGACCTGCCACAAAGGCATCTGCATCACTTTCAGATGGTTTCGGAAATCCGGCGATTCCGCCAAATTGCCGTAAATGCTGAAAATCCGCCTGGCGACCGGTCAGCAGCTTATGCACGTAAGACTGATGACCTACATCGAACACCAGACGGTCCTTTTGGGTATCAAAAACCGTCTCCAAAGCGACCGTCAGCTCCACAACGCCCAAATTCGACGCCAAATGACCGCCTGTTTTGGAAACAGATTCAATTAAAAATTCACGAATTTCACAACACAGCTGGACTCTTTGCTCCTCGTTCAGAGAAAGAAGGTCCTTATGGCCGTTGATATTTTCCAATATGCTCACAACGCGACACAACCTTAATTTTTGTTTTTCCTTTTTGTGCCAAAAATAGAACCGATATGACTAATTGCGTAAATCAATCTGCCTGCAAAATGCACGATTTTGGTAGAGGAATTCACTGCAAAGCTCTTGCCGATTGCCTTACCGCCGACAGTCAAGCCAGAAACCACCGCCGACATTACAAGGCTTATCAATCTGGGCCAGGAAAACTCAAAATTCTGAAGAATCTGCGCCGCAATTGTAGCTGATGCCGCACCGGACACAACGCCGCAAATATCGCCCACCACATCGTTACAAATCGAGCTGACCCGCTCTGCCCGGCGAAGCAGGCGCAATGCCTCTCTTGCACCCGGCACCTTGCGCGCCGCCATAGAATGAAAAGGGCTGTCATCCGCGGATGTTACTGCAACACCAACAACATCGAAAATGATGCCAACGAAAACGATAATCAGCAAAATAGCAAAAGAGGTAATCATACCGCTTTTGCTCATCAGTTCATCAGATACCAGCGTAATCAGCGACGTGGTCATCACCGTCACAAGAAATACGGTAATCACCCACCGGATATTCCGGTTGCGCTCCTTTTTTGATTGACTTGGGTCTGCTTTTGCCACAGGAATTTCTCCTTAATTTTTTATAAAAGACGGCGACAAACAGGATAAATCTTACGGCTTAGGTCGGGTTGGATTTCCCCAGACAGAACCTGCCGTTGCCGCGCAGGCCGTTTCCGTTTCATCTGTCCGCTTATGCGTTGCCAATCATAAATACCCGATTGCCACTTAGTCCGTACTGTAATCCCCTGTTTGCCCAGTTACGACAGCCTAGGTGATTTCCACAGCGAAATAAACCATAATCTTAGCCTCTTTTGCAAGTAAGATTTCCAGAGGCAATATCGGTAGTCACTATGGCCATAGCGACCAACCGCGTGAACCTCTTTCCCAACATACTCACTCAAGGCAGGCTACACTGCACGTAGCAACACGATTCTGCGCACCACGCTACAGGTTCATACCAGGCCCGTACGCGAAGGAGGCTTCCCATAAAAGGAGTTCCCATTCTTCGTCGCACAAAACCAGGTCTCCACGGAAACCGGGTCGTATGCCCCATGCCATTGGAGCGCGCCCGGGATCCTTAACCCCCAGCATCCACCCTAAACTGGGCGTAAAAAGCAGACACCAGGGACTTCATCGATGTGCCCTTCAAAGGATTTTTAGGCCCTTCCTTGAAAATGGACATTCCGACTAGGATACTGCACCGTCGGGTTAGATTTTAGCATACTTTTTGTGAATATACAAGTATTTTTTCATAAAATACGGTTTTATTTATAAAACATTCATTATTTTGGATATTCATTCCCTTTTATGAACCAATCCTCAACAATGTCACTATGGGTAACAACGATGGAAATCTCCTGCAGCTGCTCTGCTGTAAACCAATGCAGCTGCTTTGATTCCTTGCTGATTTTCAGCTGCGTTGATTCCGGCAGCTCCAGTAAATAAGCAACAATCACCATCCGCCAAATGCTGCCGTCCCGGTATGCGGCAATCCGCCCCGGTTCTCCATAGACTGCCAGCTTACGGAATTTTTCCTTTGCAACGCGGATACCCAGCTCTTCCCGGACTTCTCTGGCAATGGCATCAAGTGGTTCTTCCCATTTTTTGACTCCGCCGCCAATCAGTCCCCAGGTATCAGAATCCCGGCGCTTTTCCAGCAGGATTTTATTGCCGTCCACAATGATTGCATTGGCACCCAAATGAGCAGGCATCGTGGTCTTGGGTGCATTGGGATCATTTCGATAAAATGTCACAATCGGTTTCATTGCATCTTTTGCCCTCATTTCACTAAAATTCATCCGGTACAGGCTTGGTCACACCGGTGCGACGCGCCTTATCAAGGCCGCCGGTCATGTGGCCCTGGGCATCCTTGGCAAACTTTGCCCGGCGAATGACATCTTCCCCATATTTGTCCCGGAGGGCATCCACCGTTTCGTCCAGCCGCAGCTTCTTTTCATACTGCTCCGGGGTCACACCGGAAAACAGATCAAACTGCTGATAAGGCTCTGCTGTGATTTTCGTCATCTGCACACCGATTTGCCGTAAGGGTGTCACACCATCCCACGCTTCATCAAATATCCGGCAGGCTTCCTTGAAAATCTGACCGGTAATATTGGTGGCTCCGTTCAGCTGAGATTGATGGGAAAAGTGGCAAAAATCGTTGGTGCGCAAATGAACTGCAATGCAGCCACCGCATTTTCCATCCCGGCGCATCCGCATTCCTACCGTCTCACAAAGCCCCAACAGCACCTGGTACCCTTGCTCCGCTGTTACAACATCAGAGGAAGTGGTAACGGAGTTTCCGTAACCCTTATTTTCTGCCGGCTCCGGTGTCACTGCATCTGCGTTGCGCCCATTGGCAAAATGCCAAATGGTCTCCCCGTGCTTTCCCAGCCGGCGGCGAATCAGGTTCAAATCTGCCCGTGCCAAATCTCCCACAGTATAAATGCCCATCAGCTTCAGCTTCCGCTCTGTGGCCGCACCTACCAAAAACAAATCCCGAACCGGCAACGGAAAAAATTTCTTCTCCATCTCCTCCGGGAAAAGCGTATGAACCTTGTTGGGCTTTTCAAAATCTCCTGCCATTTTTGCCAGCAGCTTATTGCTGGAAATGCCGATATTGACCGTAAAGCCCAATTCCTCCCAGATTCTTTTACGCATCTGCTCCGCCGCAGTCAAGGGGCTTCCCCACAATCGCTGTGTGCCGCTCATATCCACCCAGGCTTCATCGATGGAATATTGCTCTACCTTCGGGCTGAACTGCCGGAGCATTTCTACAAAATGCCGGGAGGCCTCCACATACAGCTCATAATCCGGAGGGATTACCACCAAATCCGGACATTTTTCCAACGCCTGAAAGAGCGGCTCTCCTGTTTGAATGCCATATTTTTTTGCAGGACCGCTTTTCGCCAGGACAATGCCATGGCGAGAGGCCTTCTCCCCGGCTACAACCGACGGTATTTCCCGCAGGTCTATCTTCTCCCCCAGCACCTTTAACCGATAGGCTGCTGACCAGCTCAGAAAAGCCGAGTTGGCATCAATATGAAATATAATCCGCTCACTCATCAGCAAACCTTCCTCATTAAGCACCAGCTGTGGGTGCGAATGGTGTATTTCAGTTCAAACAGCGTTTTCTTCCCTTCCACGGTGGCGCGGCACAGAAAAATCTGCGCCTCAATGCCTACATACTGCACCTTGCGCACACTGATGACCTCTTCAATATCAATCCGCAGCAGCTGATGGGTCTCCTCCAGCCGCAGGCGCAGAGGGCGAATTTCTCCACAGGCACTGCACATTGAAATCACATCCACCGGACACATATTCATTTCCAAAACCCATCACCTCCGCTTTTTGTTTTATTATAGCACATTTGTTTGCAAATAGCAAGCAGAAGTTACAGGCAGGAAATACTTTCCGGAAAGCGCTCTTTCTAGAAATATCATAGCTTTTTTCTGCAGAAAATTCAACAACCATTATATTTGCATATTCAGTACTTTTTTGTTATAATACTAAAAGAAATCACGCTGAAAGGATTGTCCTTATGAGACCTGTTAAAAAAGTCGCCGATTCCCTGACGGAGCAGCAATATCTGGTTCGCCCTTCTCACATCAATCACTACGGCCGTTTGTTTGGCGGTCAATTACTGAAATGGATTGATGAAATTGCAGGCATTGTCGCTATCCGCCACGCAAACGCAACCGTCACGACTGCTGCCATCGATAATCTGCAGTTCAAGGCACCGGCATACGAAGGAGATTTGATTGTTCTGACCGGACAGGTAACCTATGTAGGACACACTTCAATGGAGGTACGTGTGGACACCCATATTGAAACCATCTATGGTGATCACATTATGATCAATCGTGCCTATATCGATATGGTCGCCATTAACAACGAAGGCGTAGCCATTGAAGTCCCGGATTTGCTGATTGAAACAGAAGAACAGCGTTTGGAATACGAAGCCGCTGTCAAGCGTAAGGAAATGCGCAAGCAGCGCCGTCTGGAAGGATTTTAACAGGGATGCACTTATGAAAAAATATCTCTCACTTTTTCTTTCCTTTTTCAAAATCGGCTTGTTCACTTTTGGCGGCGGATATGCAATGATTTCTCTTCTGGAAAACGAATTTGTCGAGCGCAAAAGATGGATCGACCACGAAGAGTTTATGAATGTAGTGGTGATTGCGGAATCCACACCCGGACCTATTGCGATCAACTCCGCCACCTACATTGGTTATAGGGTTGGAGGAATCCCTGGCTCGCTGTTGGCAACGCTGGGTATTTGTATTCCCTCCTTTACCATCATTTTTCTGATTTCTTTGTTTTTTGACCGCTTTATAGAAATGAAGCTGGTGGCCGCAGCTTTTAAAGGCATCCAGGTCTGCGTAATCTATCTCATTCTGTCGGCCGGTATTAAAATGCTGAAGAAAATGAAAAAGCAGGTCTTTACCGTTTGCCTAACAAGTGCAACTGCCATACTTATGATTCTGCTTACCCTTTTCTCCCTATCCTTCTCCACTATTTTTTACATCATCGCCGGTGGTGCGCTTGGGATTTTTTATTACCTATGCACAGACAAATTGAAGAAGGGAGAAAAGCTATGATTTATCTTGAACTTTTCCTGACCTTTCTTCAGATCGGAACCATCTCCTTTGGCGGTGGTTACGGGATGATTTCGCTGATCCGCGAAGAATGTCTGGCAAGAGGTTGGCTGACAGAGGAAGCATTGATGAATTTCATTGCAGTTGCAGAATCAACACCGGGGCCGATTGCCGTAAATATGGCCACCTTTGTCGGTTCTTCGCAAGCGGGCTTCTTTGGTTCACTGATTGCAACACTGGGTGTGATTCTTCCTTCGTTCATTATCATTTTGCTGATTGCTGCACTGTTCAAAAATCTGATGAAGCTGAAAGGTATTCAGGGTGCGCTTTATGGCATTAAGCCTGTGGTAATCGGACTGATTCTATCCACTGCTGTTACCCTTTTCCTTTCTAATTTACTGGGGCTTACAACCGTTACCGATTCCCTTTCTGTCAATGGCAGCGGGCTTGTTATTTTTGCCTGCATGCCTCTGCTTTCTGTGTGTTACCAAAAAATGATTAAGAAGCCCATTTCCCCCATTATCTTGATTCTGTTCTCCGCAGCCCTTGGAATTGCGTTCTATGGATTTACTTAAAAAATGCCGCCATTGGGCGGCATTTTTTATTCTGTGGAATGAATGGTATAAATCAGCACATACTACCTTCAAAAAGAAAGAGGGAATGATTATGCCGAAAAACAAGCGTGGAAAACAAAGCTTTGTGCTTCCCGAAATGCCGGTTATTACTGCCTGGGCCAGTATAGCCGGTAAAAAAGAAGGCGAAGGGCCGTTGGCGCACACCTTTGATATTGTCTCCAACGACACCTATTTCGGTCAAAAAACCTGGGAACAGGCGGAAAAGCAAATGCAGAAAATGGCAATGGATACCGTCATTGAAAAAGCAGGCCTGCAAAAGAACCAAATCGGTTTGGTGTACTCCGGAGACCTGCTGAATCAGTGTATCGGCTCATCCTTTACTTTGCGGAACACAGGTATCCCCCACTTGGGTCTTTATGGAGCCTGCTCCACAATGGCAGAAGGGCTGCTCTCGGCATCTATGGCGGTCAGCGGCGGCTTTGCAGACAGGGTAATTGCACTTACCTCCTCTCATTTTGCATCCTCAGAGCGGCAGTATCGCTTTCCTCTTGGTTATGGCGGTCAGCGAACACCTACAGCGCAATGGACAGTCACCGGCGCTGGAGCTGCATTACTATGTACTGCAGGCACCGGTCCCCGCATTGACTGCTGTACCATTGGCACTGTAACAGATCTGGGGATAAAGGATGCCAATAATATGGGTGCATCTATGGCACCGGCCGCCTATGCAACCATCAAGGCTCACCTGGAGGATATGAAAAGGTCTGTAGAGGATTTTGACCTGATCATCACCGGAGACCTTGGTCAGTTGGGCAAGGAGCTTCTGATGGAATTGGCGCGGCGGGACGGCATTTATCTGGGCGGACGCATTGCCGACTGCGGAACATTGGTTTTCGACACAGCCAAACAAGATGTGCACTCCGGTGGCTCCGGCTGTGGCTGCAGCGCCATTACTCTTTGCGGCGAGCTGCTGGGAAAGCTGAACAGTGGCAAATTGCGCCACATTCTGTTTTGTGGCACTGGTGCATTGCTCTCCCCCACTTCTATACAGCAGGGCTTACCCACTCCCGGCGTATGCCACGCCGTTTCGATCATAGGAGGGTCGGATTGATATGGACTATGTAATCGCATTTATCATCGGTGGATTATTCTGCCTGATTGGGCAAATTTTGATTGACAAAACGACCCTGACACCGGCACGAATTCTGGTCAGCTATGTCGTAACCGGTGTTGCTCTCACCGCTCTTCAGCTATACCAGCCCATTGTGGATTTTGCCGGAGCAGGTGCTACCGTTCCCTTGACCGGTTTTGGCTATTCTCTTGCCAAGGGCGTAAAAGAAGCCGTTGATACCCACGGCTTTCTTGGAATCTTTATGGGAGGCTTGAAGGCAACAGCTGGCGGTATTACTGCCGCTGTGATAACCGGGCTGCTTGCCAGTTTGATTTTTAAAGCACGGGATAAATCTTAATAAAAAGGGCATACTAATGACGCGGCAAGTCCGCAGTACAGATAATTTTGGAGGTAGAATCATGAATAACAAGCAGAATCAGCAGAACCAGAACAATCAGCAGAATCAGCAGAACCAGAACAATCACCAGAACCAGAATCAGAACAATCAGCAGAACCAGAACAATCGCTAAAAGAATGTGGCCTGTTGCGAATGCAACAGGCCAGTATTCTTATTGAACGGCAACCGCTTGATTGTTTCCAAAGAAGTAAAGCCAGGCTTCCTTTACCGGACGCTGATAGATTTGACTCATTGCCTGGGCATAAGCAAGAATTTGCGGACGGTAATGTGTTACCTTATCCGCCAGATTCCCCTGCGTTACATAATCGGTTTTAAAGTCAATGACGACGATTCCATCCTCATCTACCATTGCGCAGTCCACAACACCCTGAAGCAGGATTTCTTCTCCGGCAAGGGCATCATCATAAGCTTCGGCATTTTCCAATACCGTGAACTTAAATTCACGTAAAACATCCTTGTGCTTTTGCAGGCGTTTGCCCAATTCCGTATTGAAAAACGCCGCAATTTTCCGGCAGTCCACCATTTCCCCCTGCTCTACCGTCAGAAAATGCTCCTGTATCAGCCGCTGCACTTCCTTTTGAACGCCTTGTTCGTCTGTGCAGCAATCGTAGCGAATGTACTGCATTACAGCATGGGTCGCCGTACCTGCTGCCGCGCCATCTTGCTTTTGCTTTGAGAATGTGGGCTTGCGCCAAGTGGGACGGAACGCTTCATTGGATACAGCATCCTCCTGCGCCTCCGCATCCTTTTGACGACCCTTTCGCTGGGTTGCTGTTTGCTTTGATGCTACCAGAGTTGCCGCCTGATGTCCATACACAAAGGAAAGCCCTGCTTGCATCTTCTCAATATATTCCTTCGGAATCTCCGGTGTGACAGATGCTTCCATTTGGCTATTGCCGTATTCAGCCTGCCGAACCAACCCGATTTTCCAGGGATGCTCTCCAACATGGGTCTGAGGTGTTGTATCGCACAAGGCTAAGAATTCGCCTGCTTCCGTGCGTTGCAGAGCCGCCATCATCACCCAGTCTCCCAGGCAGGAAACATCCTGAATCAGCTGCTCACGCTCCACAAGGCTCATCCTGGCGGCAAGCTCTGAAATACTTTCCTTCAGTTTTTTGGCACCATAGGTCATAATCAGCCTGTCTCTGGCCCGGGTCAGTGCAACATACAACACCCGGATGCTTTCGGAAAGACCGTCCACATCGATTTTCGCTGCAACCGCGTTTTTCGCAAAAGAAGGATATCGGACGCGGTTTTTATGGTCAATGGTCGTCATCCCCAGTCCCAAGTCCTTATCGCAAAGGAATGCACCGGTTGTACTCTGGCTGCTGAAGGTATGGGCAAGGTCACTGACAAATACAACGGGATACTCAAGACCTTTGGATTTATGGATGGTCATAATGGTAACGGAGTTGCCGCCGCTTTGCTCCTTCAGCGGAACCATGCCCTTTTTCCCGAAGCCCTGAAGATGCTGCAGGAACTGCTCCAAATCCCGGCGGCCGATTTTTTCGTAGGAAACCGCCTGCTCATAGAAGGTCTGAAGATTCTCCTGTCTCTCAAAACCATTCGGCATTGCGGCAAAAATGCTGTCCATCCGGGTCATCGCAAAAATGGATTCCACCAATTTTGCCAGTGGCTGCAATCTGGCGTCCCTGCGCCACACGCTCAGGCAGCGCAGAAATTCAAGGATTTTAGGATTGCTTGAAGACTGAATGGCATCATAAATGCAACCGTAGCGATTTTCGCTGCGGATTTGTGCCAATTCATCCGCTGAAACACAGAAAATGGGACTTGCCAAAACCGCCAGCAACGGAATATCCTGTCGGGGATTGCTGATTACCTGCAAAATTGCGTGCAGCAGCTGCCCTTCCTGTGTTTGAAGAATATCCTCTCCACCTTCGGAAGTACAGGGGATTCCACGCTGTTCCAAAGCTTTTTTGTAATGCACTGCCACATTGCTTTTCGTCCGAAGCAAAATGGCAATATCCCCCAGCTCTATTGGCCGCAAGCCAGTCTTCGAGCGCACAAGATGGGTTCCATCCGTCAGCTCCCGAATTCTCTGGGCAACAAAGGCTGCTTCATCCACATAAGCACCGTTCTCCGTTTCAATGGCCCAAAGCTCCACTTCCGGTTCACCTATGGATTCGTGAGGAGTCCCCTCCTCCAGCGCCTCTTCTTTTCCGTAAATCAGGCCGCCCACATCCGTGGACATACAATAAGAAAACACATCATTTGCACCAGCCAGTACGCCACCGCCGGAACGGAAATTGCTGGAAAGTGTCACCTTCCTGCTTTGAGGACTGACTGCTTGCTTTACCGGAAGATATTCATTGTACTTTTTCAGAAAAATTCCGGGGTCTGCCTGTCTGAACTGGTAAATAGACTGCTTCACATCTCCGACCATAAAGCAGTTTTGACGAGCCTCCGTCAAGGTCATATAGATGGCATCCTGGGTGGCGTTGGAGTCCTGATACTCATCAACCATAATCTCACGGAAGCGATTGCTTATCTCTTTTGCCGCAGCCGTTGGTCCGCTTCTGCTTTTTCCCAAGAGCAAATCCAGCGTATAATGCTCCAAATCGTTGAAATCCACCATCCGCATTCTGCGCTTTGCTGCGGTATAAGCCCGGTCAAAGCTCTCAAGCAGCTTGATTAGCCCACGGGTAGCCGCCTGAGTTTGCTGAATATCTTCGAAAAGAACCTCGCTTTTTTCCGTAAAGACCTTCAGGCGCTCTGTGAGCATATCCTTGCAGAATTTATGCGTTGTTCTTAAGCTTTCAATCAACTGCTCATCCACATTTTTTCTTGGAAAGTTCAACCGCCCAAAGTCAATTTTCTTTCGCTCAACCACCTCATCCCAGGTTCGGGCTTCCTGTAAATACTGAAGGCTTACTGCAATGCTGCGAAACAGCGTTGCGGGATTGGAAAGTCCACCCTCATCTGCCGCCTGCGCCAGTTTTTCGTAGGTTTTGATTTGCAAGGACAGGTATCGCTGCAGATTGTCAATCAAATATTCGCCCCAGGGCGTTTGTCCCATATCGTTAACACCGGAGGTTTGTGTTCTGTCAATGCAGTTTTGAAACCATTCCCTGGGATTCAGGCTGCACCGGGCATTGTCATAGACCTTCAAAAGCAAGGGTACAATGGCATCATCATTGCGCCCCCAGCCCTGACTGTCAATAAATGCATAAAAGTCCAAATCCTCAGACTGGGTGTACGCCTCCTCCAGGCATTGATTCAGGCAGGCATCTCTTAAAATGGCACATTCATTTTCATCTGCCACACGAAAATCTGCCGGCAAATCCACCTGATAGGCATATTCCCGTAAAACATCTGCGCAAAAGGAATGGACTGTGGATATTTTTGCAAGGTACAGCCGCTGCATCTGCCGATGCAGATGGCGATTTTCCGGGAACTGTGCCATCAGCTCGGAAAGCTTGTTGGAAATTTTGGTTCGCAATTCCGATGCCGCAGCCTTGGTAAAGGTAATAATCAAAAAGTCATCCAGGTTTGCCGGATTTTCCGGGTCAAGAACATAGCTCATCAGGCGGTCAACCAGCACCTTTGTCTTGCCGGAGCCGGCAGCGGCGGAAACCAGCAATCTGCCGCCACGGTCATATACAGCGTCGCGCTGTTGAAGTGTCAGTTCTTCAGCCATTGCGGTTTACCTCCTTTTCTACATCTGCCCAAAATTCCTGCGCAGAAATTGTCTTATAATCCCGGCGCTCCGGCACATCTTTCTGATGGCAAATGCTTCCATAGGGGCAATATCTGCAGGCATTGTGACTGCTGCCGCGGGTATAGGGATTGGCTTGCACGCTTCCTGCGGCAATTTCGTCAATCATATTGCGCAGCAATGCAAAGATGTATTGCTCAAGTAGCTCAAACTGACCGCTGTCTGCCAAATCGCCGCTCAGCTCCCCATCCGGTGACAGCTTACAGCACACACGGTACATATTTTCGCCGGGGTTCATCGCTTCAATGACTTGTGCATTATTTAACAGCAATCCGCTTCGCTTCCAATTTGCTCTGCGCTTTAAATCCGCCTTTTCCTTAGCAAGACAGCTATCTGCAGAAATAACTGGCGATCCGGCGGTAAAATACTGAACACCCGCCGCAACAGGGCTATTACCCACCACTTTCTCTCCATTTCTGCGCAATGCGAAAAGATACAGAAGCATTTGCAGACCAACGCCGTTATAAATATCACAATAGTCCAGAGACTTTTTTCCCGTCTTGTAGTCAACAACGCGGAAATAATGCTTTCCGCCCTGCTCCCAAATATCCATACGGTCCACTTTACCACGCAGGAAGGTGGGAATTGCCGCACCGTCAATGGATATGGCCGGCATATCGCCGTCTTCGTTGCTGAAATTAAGCTCAAAGGCTTCCGGACGGAACTTGGCATCCTTTAATTCACACCACAGCTCCTCCAGAATCAACACAAGCTCATTCCAGTTCCGTTCGAACAGATAGCTAACCCGCTGAGAATCTACCTGACTGAAGCGCTGACCGGCATAAGCCTCGGACTCTTTCTTTGCAATCTCCAATGTCTCTTCCAACGACACGGTTTCAAAGCCGCCGCGAGCCATTACTTCTTTGGCAGTATGCTCCAAAACATCGTGGACATAAGTACCGAATTCTGCCGCATCGATGGTGATTTCCTTCCGTTCCTTCGCGCGCAGACCATATTTCAGGAAATAGGACAGTCGGCACTCGGCAAATTGATTAATTTGAGAAGCAGAAAGATTCAACTGACTTCCATACAGCTTTTTGACCGCATCTTCAGACACCTTTCCCACAGAATACTCCATTCTGTTTTTGGTGTCATAGTACCACTTTTCAACACCAAGCGCCTTCGCAGTTTTGACATCCTGCCAACGGGCCAAATAAGCACCGCTTTCCCGCATATCCACGCCTGCCGCACCAAGCGATTCCTTTATGGTCTGCTCACCACCGGCAACCTTCGCAATACGGCGATAGAGGTAAGACCCCTCTCCACCGGGGTAGGAAATATATACGGATTCCGTCGCACCGCAGAAAAGGCCGTAAATTTCAGCAAATTCTGCCTGCAAGCCTTCCATTGCGCCGCCGGTCAGAGGTACGCCCATTTGACGCAGTGCCACTCGCTCCTGGTCGGTCAACAGCCCTTTGGAGCCGCCATAGCCGGGCAATGCACCCTCCGATGCGCCCAATACCAGCAAATGCTTTGCCTCCTGACAGCGCATTGCGCTGACAGAGCCAAATGTAACCGCATCCAAAGCCGGTGGAATTGTCCCCACCTGATACTGCGCCAGAAGAATGGTCAAAAGGCGGATGAACATCTCCGGCTCCCAAACTGTCTGACCCAGCATATCATACATCTGCTCCAGCGCAGACAAAAGAATTTCCCAAATCTGATTGAGAATTTGAACCTCTCTCAGCTGTCCGGCTTCCTCCATTTGAGCAGACAGCTTCTCCAGCTTCTCTACAAAGGAAATCTCTTCCAGGAAATCATAAAGTGCCTGCACCTGCTGGCTGAGATTTGTTGCCCTTTTGAAATTCTGCTGCAGCTTTGCCAAGGGAGAAATCGCCATCTGCCGCGCCTCATTCAGCGTTTCCAGTAATTTCGTTGCCTGGTCGTTCCAATCCTTCCCCAAGCCCTCCGGATGCCCATCCCAGCTCTTCAGGAAGCCATTGTAGCGAATGCCCCAGGTAATGACATAATTTTCCACCTGGTCGCAGGTATCCGTATCCAACGGAGAGAGAAGGGATTTTAGGTAGCGCAGTACCGCAGACTGCTCGAAGCCGCCCAAGGCCGCATCCAGCGCGGACAGCACCGTAGAAATCACTGTTTTCTGCAGAATGTCCTCTCTTCCCGATTGATACAGCGGGATTCCGTACCGGCGGAAATTCAATTCCATCACGCTCTGGTACTGGTTCATATCTGCACACACAATGCTGATATCCCGGTATCTGCAGCCACTTTGCACCAGCTCCATCACACGGTCTGCGGCAGACAGCACCTCCACATGGATAGAATCTGCGCAAACTGCACGAACACGGTTATGCAGCTCTTCCGACTCCGGCAATTTTCCCTGAAACAAAGAATCGTACAGCAACATCATTGCATCTGTTCGGCTTTCCACCGCCTCAATTTCCACAGGAATTCCGGCATTTTTAGCGCAACGAAGCAGCTGCTTTGCTGTATCACCTGCCTTTTCAAAGGCCAGGTTATCCGTTTCGATGCTGTCGCAGTTCATGCTGATCGTAACCGAGGGTGACTCTTTGATTAAATGCTCCAGAATTGCCAAATGCTGGCGGGTAAAATCCGGGAAGCCGTCGATGTAAAAGGTATGCTCCCGGGCGAAGGAATCCTCCTCCAGCTGCTCCAAACACCAGGTCATCTGGTCCCGCGGGTCACGGCGACCTTGGGCGCAAATGGCATCATAGGCATCCAGAATCAAAGCCAGCTCCTCCAGCTTAACCGACAAGGTGCCATCGGTCATTTTGGACGCTGCCATCAAATCCTGGGATGTGATGCAGCAGCGTTTGAACTCGTCAACTGCATCCACCAGCTCCTTCAGAAACTCCGGCTTTGTTTCAACCGATGCATAGGCCTTGATTTTGCTATGTAATTGATGGGTCGCAGCTGCCATGGCAATCATCCGGCCGCCATTATCCAGACAAGAAGCTGCCGTATTTCCAACCCGGGCTGCCACACGGGTCGCCAGGCGGGGAAAAGACAGCACCTCCGCATAGCGGCTTACTGTATTGCCTGCTGCTTTGCAAAGTCTGCGTTCTACATCATAGCTAATCAGCTCCGGGACAATCAAAACTCTTCCCGGCAGTCCGTTTGCCACATCTGAAGCGATGCAGGACAGTATTTTATTACGACCGGCAATCCAGTCTTTGGAAAGCAAAAGACGCAGCATTGCATTCCCTCCTTTTATGTTTGACTTATTATAGCATATTAATTGCAAAAAGGACAGGCTTTTTTCAAAGCCTGTCCATATTATTTATCCTGCGTAAAACAGGTTCTCAATCCACCCCAGACAGTCCATCACAAAAAACCGGGCGCGGTATGGGGGTTCGTCTGTTAAAGCTCCTGTCAGGGAGTCTCCAAAGCCGGCACCGGCTGCAGTATCTTCAAATGCCTCCGTCGTTGCACCGAAGCACAGCCCGGGAAAAACAACACACCACCAGTTTTTCCCTTCCCCACTGCCGATGGTAATGCGCAGGGATTCATAAATACCGGACGGGAGAGAGAAAGTGTCATACTTCCGAGCCGGAAAGGCTTCCTTGGCAAAACTCACAACTGCCTTGCAGCCTTGCCCCGCCTTTTCCAAAACCTCATTGGCAATCCGCTCCAGCTCCGGGAGCTGCGCCTGGATATATTCCCTGGCAGATTCCATATCGGGAAGGCTGTTTACCGCACTTTGAAGCTTATTCAGCACTGCGTCTCTTACCTGAAGCTTGATGCTTTGAGCCTCTTCAGAATCAGAATCCGCAACCACATGCAAGCGTATGACACTGTTTTGCAGCGCTCTTATATCCGCCGTTACACTTCCAAGCCAGAATGCCGCCACAATCAACAGCAATGTACAAACGAATTTCAAAAACTTCTTCATAAAAAACACCATCCATACCGGTTATACTACCAGTATGGACGGTTTCAGTCAAAATGATACAGGTTTGGCAATAAATACTTGCGGATAGTTTTCTTTCAGCATCTGACAAATCACAGCAGCGTACTCAAATTCCGGAGTAATACAGAATACTGCTGAGCCGGAGCCGGTCATTTGCTGACCGATAGAGCCGTATGCATTGAAAATGGATTTGATATAATTCAGTTCCAGATGCTCAGCCGTCACCACCGGGTCAAATACATTGTACAAATTCTGGGCAATTTCCGGTAAGTTACCGGTGACAATTGCTTTTTCCATCAAAAGATGCTCCGGACGCTTGCCGATGGGAGTTTCGTCAAGTTTTGCATATAATACCGGTGTTGATACGGAGAAATCCGGCTTGCACACCACAAAAATACAATCCGGCATATCCGGCAATTTCCGCAGTTTTTCACCCCTGCCTTCCACGAGAGCAGTCCCCCCTATGACGCAGAAAGGCACATCGCTTCCCACCAAGCTGCCCAATTCCGCCAATGCTGCAACAGAAAGCGGTGAACCGTAATGACGGTTCAAAGCACGGAGCACAGCTGCCGCATCCGCACTGCCGCCACCCATACCGGCCTCGCTGGGAATTCGCTTTGTAATGCGAATTTCGATGCCGTTGGGGTCGATTTTAACAGTCTCAAAAAAGACCTTTGCCGCCTTCCATGCAAGATTGCGCTCATCACAGGGAATATCATCCCGGTCGCAATGCAGACACCAGGGCTTACCTGTCTCCACATCGATTTCCACATCATCCCGCACAGAAATCGTCTGCATCACGCTTTTCAGGTCGTGATAGCCGTCCGGGCGCTTGCCCAGAACATCCATTGTCAAATTCAGTTTTGCGTATGCACCTTCATACAGCGTCGTCATCATCAGCGCTCCTTTAACCGTTATGCCAGCCATTATAACGAATTTTTATCTGTTTTTCAAGAGGATGAATATTTTGCATTTCAATGGGGATTCTATAAACAGCCACAAAATGGAATGGAGGTAACACATAATGGATACAATCGCATTGATTCTCTCTATCATTGGTAGCCTGAACTGGGGTCTGGTCGGTATCTTCCAGTTTGACCTGGTAGCGTGGCTTTTCGGCGGTCAGGATGCTATCATCAGCCGCATTGTCTACACCCTTGTGGGACTGGCAGGTCTGTGGTGCATTTCCCTGCTGTTCCGCAGATGGAAACGTGTGGATGGAGAATAAGAAAAATCACCAAAGTCCTGGACTTTGGTGATTTTTTTGTACTCATTCGCCAGCTTTCACATAGACCACGCAGGAATATGTAGCTCCCTCATATTCGGTAGAAACGATAACCTTGGTCAGCTTGGAAACGGTACCGCCGGTAATCTTGCTGCCGTTAATCTCTACGATACCGTCAATATCGGCTTTCCATTCCACGCCCTGTGCCTTTGCCTCGGTTTCCTTGTGCATCAGGTACAGGAAGAAGGTTTCACCCTTTGCGATTGTAACATCTGTTTTGCTAATCTTGTAATCTGTTGGCTCTGTGGGAGGCGCGGCATCAAAGGCACAAATAACCTTACAGGTTGCAGTCTGGTCACCAATGGTAGCTGTAATCATTGCTACACCGCGGTCAACGCCAACAACCTTACCGTTTTCAACAGTCGCAATGCTGGGATCAGATGTGGTCCAGGTAATATCCTCCGGCTTGATGCCAAGGGTTTCCGTGTAAAGCGTTGCTCTGCCGCCCTCTGTTGCAATGGTAATCTCGCCACTGTCCTTATAGGTCTTCAGCTTCAGGATAAAGCCAGCAGGAAGACTGGGTTCCGGAACAGAAGGTGCAGGAGGTGTTCCCACCTTGGAATCCACCGGACACATTGCCACCACCGTGCCGCAAGTTGCGGTGATTGTGGTCTGACCGTAGCCAACACCAACAACCAGACCGTTGGCATCAACTGTAGCAACCTCAGGGTTCTGAGAAGTGTAAATCACAGTCTTATTGGTGGTGTTCTCAGGCTCAATGACAGCATCCAGCTGGAACTGGGGTGCTGCAGCAGTCAGTTCAATAAAGCTGGCATTCAGCTTCACACCTGTGCAGAGAATCGTATCTCCTCCGGTAGGATTGTTCGGGTCATCAGAAGGTGTCGTCTGGCCTGTTGGCTCACTTGCAGGTGCACTGCTTTGTATCCACTTCACACCAACATAAATGCCTACTGCAACAATCGCCAGCAGCAGAATCACCACTACGGCAATCAAAACCATATTGTTCTCTTTGGGAACGTCATTGCGCTTCTGATTGGAATTGCGCTCAGATGCTCTGCTCTGGGTTGCACGCTCTACATTGCTCTTTGCAAACCGACCGCCCTTTGCATACTGACCGGCCGTTGTCCGCTCCCGCTCAGGCGCTTCATCGCCGATAACGGTCTTCGCATCTGCCACCGGTGCACAACCGCAAATCGGACAATTTGTTGCTGTATCGGGAAAGGAAGTTCCGCAAACATCACAAATAATTTTACTCATAAAGTAACCTCCAGTCCGGACCTTAACTATAAGGTCTCTGTTTTTCGTCATTATATCATAAGATAAGCTTGATTGCAAGTATCCTTTCAAGCCATCCGTGACGAATAAAAGATGAATTTGTCAAAAATCAATAACCATTTCCGGAAAAAACCTGATAAATATGGTTGCTTTTTTGTCAAAGATAAATTAAAATATATTTTAAGCAATGTTCAAAGGAAAGAGGCGATTATTATGTCAGCACCCCAGTTGATTTCTCCGATGCTGGATGGCTTTGTGATGGGCGACCCCATCAGCGACCACGATGGCGTGCGTTCCTGCCCCGCAATGCATCTGGAATCCGAACAGAAATACATTGTAAAAATCATCTCCCTGCCGGCTTCTCAGTCCAAAATTGATGCACTGCTTTTAGCCGGTGCATTTAATGACAAGGAATCCGCTTTGTCCTATTTTAAGGACTTGGCTGATGATGTTTTAGAGGAAGCTGAATTACTGCAAAAGCTTTCCCGGTACGAGGGCTTTGTTGCATTTGAAAACTGGCAGATTGTTCCAATGACCGACGATGAAACAGGCTTTGATATTTATCTCCTCAGCCCCTATCAGCCGACTTTGGAAGCCCTGCTGAAAAGCAATGAAATGACCCATTTGAACGCGGTTAATCTGGGTCTTGACCTGTGTGCAGCATTGTCTGTCGCCCGCCGGTCCGGGTATCTTTACAGTAACCTGCGGCCTTCCAATGTTTACATCTGCAACGAGCGGGAATTCCGCATTGGCGATTTGGGCTTTATCAGCCTTCCCTCTTTACCCTATGCATCCTTACCGGACAAGTATCGCAGTGATTATACTCCGCCGGAAATTTCCGATGCTTATTCCGCGCTGAACAGCACAATGGATACCTACGCGGTCGGTCTGATTCTTTATCAGGCTTACAACGGCGGCAAGCTTCCCCCTGTGGGTTATGGGATGGAAGCTCCCTGTTATGCTGACAGCGAGCTGTCTCAGATTATTTTGAAAGCCTGCTCTGCCGACCCGGCCGAGCGTTGGCAGGATCCTGTGCAAATGGGGCAGGCTTTGGCAAATTATTTGCAAAGCAATACCGTCAATGATACGCCCATCATCCCTGTTGTGGTGGAAGAAGAGCCTGTCATGGCGGTTGCCGAGGAGCAGGCGCAGAGCGACGAACCCACAACAGAGGATATTCTCGCTGAGGTGGACGAAGCTCTGGAAGCTGCACCGGTTATTATCCCCACGGCAGAAAGTGAGCCTGTTGAGGAAGAAGTGGCCGAGGCGGAAGCCGAAGAACCGGAAGTTGCAGAAGACTCCTCCGCAGCAGAGGTTGCAGTTACAGATGAGGACGAGATTGTCGTCGCAGCTGTCACAGAAGAAGCGGAAGAAGCTGTAGAAGCCGAAGAAGTATCCGAAGAGGAAGAACCTGAGACTACATCCGCTGAAGAAACTGTCGAAGCCGAAAATGCAGAGGAGACTGAAGAAGCGCATGACGAAACTGCGCAGATTCTGGCACAGGCAGACGATTTAATCGCCCATCAGCTCCCTGACCCGGTGGTTGCCCCGGAGGAAATTGAGGTCAGTCTCCCTACCCCTGAGGCAGAAGCAGAGCCCGAGGAAGAACCGAGTGTTGAGGTTGAGGAAGTTGCAGAAGACACTGCTGCTGCGGAGGATACAATCGAGGAAGAAGCTTCCGAAGAGGAGGATGAGGAAGACGCTCTTCTTGCCAAGCGCCAGAAGCGTCTGAAGATTTTTGGAATTGTTGCCGCAATCGTCCTGTTCCTGGGTGTTGCCGGATACCTGTTCTATCAGCACTTTTATACACAAACCATCCACGCCATTGTTTTGAAGGGTACAGAGGATAAACTGACCGTTTCCATCGCAACAGAAATCCCCAATGAAAAGCTCTCTGTAAAATGTACGGATACTCACGGCAATGCATTGACGGAGGATGTAAAAAATGGCGTCGCCCATTTTGTTGGTCTGAAGCCCGGCACTTCCTATAAGGTAGAGGTGCGAATTGACGGCTTCCACAGATTGGTGGGCGAAACAACCAAAAACTATACTACAGTTTCTCAAACGGTTATCGGCGGATTTTATGCCGCCACCGGCACGGAAGAAAGCTCTGTCATACTCAGCTTTACCGTGCAGGGACCGGACAGTCCTCAATGGACAGTTACATACAGCGCAGAAGATGAAGAGGAAAAATCCATCACCTTTGGCGGTCACATGGTAACCATCAACGGCTTAACCACCGGCAAAGAGTACACCTTCAAGCTGCAGCCCTATACAACGCTGTATCTGTCCGGAACGGATACTGTAACTTATGTTCCAAAGGCTCTGGTATACGCAGAGCAGCTGCAGTTGGTCAGCTTCCTCAATCAGCAGCTGACTGTCAGCTGGGCAACCCCGGAAGGCATCACCGTTCCAAAATGGTACATCCGTTGTTCCAACGATGCAGGCTTCGACCAAACCCTCAGCACCACAGAGAATTCCATCGTTTTTGAAGGTTTGGATGCAAATGGCGGCTACAATATCGAAGTCACCGCAGAGGGTATGACCCTTGGCGTGCGCACCTTCCTTTCTCCCAATTCCATTCATATTACGCAGATTGAGACAGACGACTCTGACCGGAATAATCTTGTTGTAAAATGGAGCTTTGAAGGTGACGCTCCTGCAGATGGCTGGCTGCTGATGTACAGTCTGGACGGCAGTTCTGACCGGCAGGTTATCCGCTGCACGGAGGCAACCGGTACGATTACGCCCCTGATTCCCGGCGCAAAGTACACCATCGCTGTTCAGCCCACTGATGGGACGACCGCTTTCAACGGCACACTGGAATATCAGTCCCCTGCCCCGACCATTTTTAACAGCTATGAGATCAGTGCAGACGATATGGAATTTGATATGTGTCTGACACCCAATGTAACAAATTGGGATCGGTACGATGTCAAGCAGTACACCCAGTCCTTTAAGGTTGGTGCAAGTGCTTCCTTCGTGATGCACGTCACAAAGAGAACCTCCCAGACCAGCGACAAAGTGGTTACCCTTTATGTTATTCGGGATGCACAAGGAAATGTGGTCAGCAGCAAATATGAGTCCCGCTCCTGGGATGATATGTGGCTGAACCGCTACGGAAAATTGACCATCCCGGTTATGCCTGAAGAGCCCGGTACTTATTCCGTTTCTGTTTATTTCAACGGTGCCGCTGTCACCAAGCAGAATTTCACCGTTACCGCTTAATAAAAAAGTACGTCCACCGGATTTTTCCGGTGGACGTTTTTTATTCATTGTTCTCTTGTTGGTCGGGATTATCCTTTTTCTTCTTTTTCTTCAGCCTCTCCCGCAAGGGAGTCACAGGATGGTCCTGCAGCTTTTCCTTTGGGATTCCCCGCTTTTCAAGCCGTTTTGCTGTAAACTCTCTGAGCAAGGCATAGCAGACAGAGGCAACCGGAATCAGCAACAGCATACCACTCACGCCCATTAAATCGCCACCAACACCTACAGCAACCAGCACCCACATTCCGGGCAGGCCTATGGAGCTGCCTACAACTCTGGGATAAATCAGATTCCCTTCAATCTGCTGAATAATCAGGAACATCACCACAAACCAGAATGCCATAACCGGGTCTTCCACAAGGATAAAGAAGGCACCGATAAAGCAACCGGTAAAGGCTCCTACAATGGGAACAAGGGCTGTCACTGCAATGACTACACTGACCAGCGGCACAAAGGGCATACCGAAAATGGTCATTGCCACAGCAAACATTGCTCCCAGAATGACAGCTTCCAGGCATTGCCCGGAGATAAATCTGGAAAAGGTAACATTCGCCATTCGCAGGACACGAATCACTTCGTCGGAGATATGCTCCGGCAGCACCGAATATAAAAGCCGCCTGCCCTGCCGTGCCAGAATTTCCTTGCGTACCAGGCAGTAAAATGCAAAGAAAATGCTCAGAATTCCGTTGAACACGCCTGTTCCCAAGCCCACTGCGGCAGCCACCACCTTATCGATGACGCTGCCTACACTTCCGGTAATGAGTGACACTGCACCTTGAATAATACTGTCCCAATTCCAGGAGCTTACATCCGCATAATTGCCAAGCAAGTTCTTAATCTGAGGATTACTCTCCAGAAAACCCACGAAGGCATTTTGTGCCCGTTCTATAAAGCCCGGAAGCTTCTGCCCCAGAGACTCAATGGTGCTTGTCAGCTGTGGGAACAGCAAATATATCACACCAACCAACACCAAAAGCACCGCAAGAACCGTTAAAAACAGCGCCAGCGCACGGCGCAGCCCCTTGCTTTTCAGCTTTTTGATTTTCGCCAAACCTGATTCAATCGCCCGCATCGGCACATTGAGGATAAAGGCAATGGCTGCACCAACCAAAAACGGCGAAAGCATATTAAAAATCCTGCCCAGGACCGCCATCACCTGACTTGTTTCATGAAGCAGCCAGTAAACAATGATACACAGGATAACGCCAATAAAAATATTTCGCAGCGTCTTCTTATTCCATTCCACGATTCGTCCCTCCTTTTTGCTTATTATAATCCCTGGTCGGTGAAATTTCCATAGGCAAATGTAAAATATTCTGATATTTATGTAATTTTTCCTCTCTCCTCCGTCTGTGGCATAACCAGCCTGCTCTGCACATAGGGTTTTATGGTAGCACACAGCATCGGAGGGAAAATTTATGCCTGACACCATTGAAGAACGGGCCTGCGAATTGGCTGTGTACATGATTGAAACCGGTGCAACTGTCCGTGCGGCAGCAAAGCATTTCGGCATTTCCAAATCTACAGTCCACAAGGATTTGTCTCAGCATCTGCCTCGATGTCATCCTATTCTCTACCAGCAGGTGCGACAGGTTTTAGAGGTCAACAAGCGTGAACGGCACATCCGCGGCGGAATGGCCACCCGTCGAAAATACCGAAAAGAATGAAAAGGTCTCCGGCATAGCCTTTATGCCGGAGACTTTCACTATAAATCATCCACATCCTGAACCGGATAATCTTTTCCATCTAAAGGAATTCCTGTGTAGCTGCCCTGTGGATCTGACACAATCATTCCCAACGGGTCAAATTTGTCACGGGTCATCGGCAGGTAAGAAAGAATATCCCGCTTGTTTCTCTCCTTCATAAGCATCCTCCGTGTTGCGATTTTGGTTTCCCTATGATATAATGCCCCAAAAGGGGGATTTTTATGTTTGAAATCACGTTAATCGCCATGGGAAAGCTGAAGGAAAAGTTTTACCTCAGCGCTGCAGAGGAATACTCCAAACGCCTGAAGGGCTTTTGCAGCTTTCATTTATTGGAGCTGCCGGAATACCGTCTGCCGGAGTCCCCTTCTCCCACGGAAATTGCCGCAGGTCTTGAAAAGGAAGCGGAAACGATTTTGGCAAAAATCCCAAAGAGTGCCTGGTTCTGTGTTTTAACACCGGAAGGAAAGCAGCTCTCCAGCGAAAGTCTTGCGGGCAAGCTATCTGATGTAAAAAATGCAGGCAAAAGCAGCGTGTGCTTTCTCATTGGCTCGTCCTTCGGAATGTCTCCCCGCGTAAAAGACCGGGCGGATTTCAAACTTTCTATGGGTCCTATGACTTTCCCTCATCATCTGGCAAGAATTATGGTGCTGGAGCAGCTGTACCGGGCAGAATCCATTCAGGCCGGCACCAAATATCACAAATAAAAGAAAGGGCATCGCCATTGCGATGCCCTTTGCAGTGCAGGCCGCACATCTAATTAAAATTCACCACAATCGTACATCACTGCTGACAGGGCGCACAGCGGCGCAGTCTCACACCGCAAAATACGCTTGCCCAGCGTACAAATCTGAAAGCCCATTTCCCTGGCCATTGCCACCTCTTGCTCCTCCAGACCGCCTTCCGGGCCTGTCAGCAGGCTGACGCTTCTCTTTTCACCTGCAGAAAGCGCCATCTTAAGGGTTGTAGCTTGCTCATTTTCATAGAACAGAAGGGGTTTATCCGCCTGACTGCCCCGCTCCAGGGCTGAACGGAGGCTGGGTAATACCACAACATTTGGAATTCTGCCCCGTCCGGATTGCTCAGCTGCAGCAGCTGCAATTTTTTGCCAACGCTCCAGCTTCTTTGCCAGACTTTTTTCATCCGGTCTGGAAACGCATCTGGCAGAGGGAAACGCAACAATCTCGTAGGCGCCCAATTCCGTTGCTTTCTGAATAACATGCTCCAGCTTATCTGCCTTAGGGAATGCCATATAAACGCTGACACGCACCTGTGCCTCTGACAGAGACTGACGGCGACTGTTGACTGCCAAACTGATTTGACCGGGACTCACATCACTGATTGTGCAGATACATTCCTTACCCTGGCCATCGCATACCAGCACTTCTTCCCCGTTTTTCAAACGCAAAACCTTGGCGTGCTGAGCATTCTCCCCTGTCAATACAAGGAAGTTGGGCTGGAGTTCCTCCGGCGAAACAAAAAAGCGTACCATACTTTCTCTCCCATTGTTTTCTCCTATCTTATCACAACAGCAATATGGAAGCAAGTAATTTCTTGATGTCCCTTGACTTTTCCATGGTGAAATGATATAGTTTCCCAGTACGGAGAGATGTCCGAGCGGTTTAAGGAGCTAGTCTTGAAAACTAGTGATACCGAAAGGTACCGTGGGTTCGAATCCCACTCTCTCCGCCAGAAAAACCGACAAGTTTCGACTTGTCGGTTTTTCAACTAAATCCACCCCTTCGGGTGGGTGAAATATTGCTTCGCAATGTGAAATACGCCTACGGCGTGTGAAATTCGCCTCGACGGCGAGTGGGTGGATTTAATTTCACATTTTGCCGAAAGGCAAAATATTTCATCCAAAACTTGTTTTGGATTTCACCGTGAGCGAAAGCGAACGATTTCACTAAAAGATGTGAAAGTTCAAATTCATACGCAAAACTACTGAAAATATCTTTTTCGTAGCCCATAGACAAAAAAGCACTTGCTTTCGCAAGTGCTTTTTTCTGTTTAATGGTGATGGTGCCCGTGGTGATGACCGTGATGGTGGCTATCCGTATGAGGTATCCCTTCACAACCGGACTCCCGGCACTCTTCTTCAGGTGCTTCACATTCCACCGTTACATGCACAATTCCGTGCTCGGCCAATTCCTGCTTGACCAGCTTCTTAACCTGCGCCGTATCACCCGCGGTAACAACATGCAGCGTGGCAGCATTTTTATAACCGTCCATACTCCAAATGTGCAGATGGTGTACAGATTGCACGCCGTTTAGATGCGTCAAATGCTCTGTTATTTCAGCAATATCCACATTGCCCGGCGTTTTTTCCAGAAAAATGTCCAAAACAACTTTTAGATTTTTCAAGGCATTAAAGGCGATAAATACCGCCAGACAAATCGATAAGACCGGGTCAAGAAACGCCCAATCTGTAAAGTGCATTACGACCGCACCAATCAATACAATCGCCCAACCCAGGACATCCTCTATCATGTGCAGATTGATTGCCTTGCGATTCAGCGATTCGCCACCCGCTGTAAACCACGCAGCAATAAAATTAACTGCAAAGCCCACAATGGCAAGGACAATCATGCCGTTATAGTGAATGGGCTGCGGATGAAGCAGGCGCATCACTGCGTGGTATATTACCAAAACAGAGCCGCCAAGCAAGATTGCAGACTGAATCACGCTGCCCAGAACAGAATAACGATAATAACCGTATGTATAGTGCTTATCCGGTTTTTTCAGGCTGACCCGTTCAAAAATGTAGGATGCGCCAATGCTGAAGGCGTCCCCAAAATCGTGAATGGAGTCCGAAATAATCGCAACACTTCCGGTAAAAAGTCCACCAACAAATTCTACAACCGAAAACAAAAGGTTCAAGCAAAACGCAAGAAGTATTTTACCGTCAGATTTCATGACTGCAATCTCCTTTACGCCCGATGAACAGGCTCTTCCTCACCGCTGGCCAAAGACCGGTAAATGGCATTGAGCACATATACGGGTGCAAAAAAATCCTCATAGCTCTGCTTTTGAGGCTTACCCTGAAGTAAATTGTGGAATTCCTTAAACTCTCTTTGGAAGCCATCCTGGAAGGTAAAGGCATAGCCCTTTACCTCCTGCTCACAGCTGATGCTAGCATAGTAGATGCTGCTGCCACCAGTAAAGGCAATACTTACATCGTAGTCCGGATACCGCACGATACAGGTAATAATGGCACCGTTTTGATAGGCCTTCACACTCTGGGGATAGCAACCAAAAATTTCCATCATCACCTGTGCCAGATGTTGGGAATAGAAGAAAAAGCCGCCGTAGGGACTGCCCATCATCACCGGTGCGCGCAAATATCCGCCCAGGGTTTTCCCGTACTTCTCTGTCGCAACCGCATTTTTCAGCTCCTGTACATCGTCATCCAGCACGCAGACAGAGCCGCCGCTGATAGGGATTTTCCGCTCCTTCAGCTCTTTCATAAAGGCTCTTGCGTCCTCTTCTGTGCAGGTGATGGGCTTATCAATAAAAATCGGAATATTGCTGTCAAGATAGGGCTTGGCGTATTTATAATGATTGTCGCCGTGGCGGGCTGTGATGATAATACCGTCCACCTTGCCAACAAAGGAATCATAGGATTCTCCAACCGGGACACCATACTCCCGATTCAGCTTTGCAGAAGCTTCCGGCTCGTTGCTGTACACACCGACAAACTCCACATCATCCACAATCTTCTCCCGGATAACCGCCTTCAGGAAATTATCAGCATGGGAGTTTTCACAGCCCAAAATTGCAATTTTATACATTTTCCTTCTCCTTTTTGCTATTTTTACTCAGTTTTTGACGAAGAACGGTTGCCGTTCGGCAGGGCAGATAAATCTGCAGTCCAATCCGTCCGTCCGCATTTTTTTGCGTGTGATAGCTTTGGTGATAGATACGACCCTGACCGCCGTAGCAATAGTCATCGGAGGACAGTATCACCTCATACTCCCCTTCCTCAACCAGGGGCACAAAATAGCCATCATAGGAGCGAACGGGGTCAAAATTGAACAGGAATATTGCTTTTCCTTTTTGATAAGCCAGCAAATGGTCGCTGTTATGAACCAGCAGCTGCCTGTCCGGGCTGCCAATCACCTTTTGCTTCTTGGCCAATGCCAGCATATCCCGGTCAAAGCTTTGCAGATATTCGTATTTCAGCTGAGGATTATCCGCCAAACTCCATTGCCGGCGACAGTAGTGATAGCTCCAGCCATTGCCCTCTCTGGGGAAATCAATCCATTCCGGATGTCCGAACTCATTGCCCATAAAGGTCAGATATCCCTCACCGCCCAGAGACATGGTCAAAAGCCGCAGCATCTTATGAAGGGCCATACCCCGGTCAATGATGCTGTTATCCTTGCTTTTTTCCATCGCCCAATACATTTCCTGATCGCACAGGCGGAACATCAGAGTTTTGTCCCCTACCAATGCCTGGTCGTGGGACTCGCAGTAGCCGATAACACTTTCATCCGGCCATCGGTTAGTCAGCTCATAGTAAATGTGATTCAAATCCCAGTGCTCATCAGGACATTCCTTCAAAAGGCGAATCCACATATCCGGCTCACCCATTGCAAGGCGGTAATCAAAGCCGATGCCGCCATCACGAATGCTCAGACACAGACCGGGTATTGCAGACATATCCTCTGCAATTAAGATTGCGTTGGGATTTACCTGCCGGGCAAGCTCCGTTGCCAGCTGCAAATAGGTAACTGCCTCTGTATCCGTATTTTCCGAGAAATAATAGGAAGGATCGGTAAAGGCAGTTCCAAGCCCGTGGTCCTTGTACAGCATAGAGGTAACCCCATCAAAACGGAAGCCGTCGAAATGGTATTCCTCCAGCCAGAATTTCAAATTGGAGAGGAGGAAATGAAGAACCTCGTGCTTGCCATAGTTGAAGCATTTCGTGCCCCAGGCACTATGATCGCCCTGCGCTCCATCGTGGAAAAACTGATAGGCTGTACCGTCAAACTCATTGATACCCTCCCGGGTGTTACGGCAGGCATGGGAATGCACCACATCCAGCAGCACGGCAATACCCATTTCGTGGGCAGCATTTATGAGTTCTTTCAATTCCTCCGGCATGCCGAACCGAGAGGATGCAGCATAGAAGTTGGTGACCTGATAGCCAAAGGATGCGTAGTACGGATGCTCCATCACAGCCATAATTTGAATGGTGTTATAGCCCAGGCGGTGAATCCGAGGTAAAACTTTCTCCCGGAATTCTGTATAAGTGCCGACCTTTCCCTCTTCCTGCGCCATACCAATGTGGCACTCATAAATCATCAGCTTTTTTTCCGGGCGGAAGGACGCATCCGTCCAGGGGAAGGGCTGCATCCGATGTATGACCGCATTCCACTGGTGATTCATCTCCTGCACCACTCTGGTGGCGTAAATGGGAATGCGCTCCAGCTCCTCGCCATCGTGAACCACAATCGCCAAGACCCGCTGACCGTCCCGCAGGGCATCCACGCCTTCCAAAAACAGCTCAAAAACACCATTGCCAATGGGCGTCATTGGATGTGCATAGCGCTCCCATCCGCAGAAATCGCCTGTCAGGTACATCTTTTGCGCACCGGGTGCCCATTCCCGATAATACCAGCCTGCGGCAGTTTGATGAAATCCAAAATAGTGATGAGCATTGGCAAAATCCGACAGCGTTCCGCCATTGGCAAGCAAGGCTTTTTTCCTTTGCCGGTAGTTATCCATCCGCTGCTTTAGCTGTGCAGCATAGGGCGCAAGGCAGGGGTTCTTTTTCAGTATTTTCAATTCCATCCCGCCCTCCATTTCATTTTTTCATATCTATACTATACACCATTTTGCCCCAAATGAAAAGTGGGTTTTTCTTCTTCCGGTCAGAAAAAGAAAAAAGCCCCCATCAAGGAGGCTTTTCAATCTCAATTATCTAAAAAGGACAAAATATACGCTTCAACCTGGGCAGGTGTCATATCCAATACCATTGCAATCTCTCTGTCAAGAATGCGTTTTGCATCATTCAGGAAGTTTTCATCGCACTGGTGGAATTTTCGGCCGGCCGCGAGCTGCTCCTTCTTGTGGCGGCACAAAGCCCCCACCATCGCCATCAATGCTCCCCGATCTGTGCCGGAAATCAGCTGACGATAAATCTGTTTGCGTTGATTTTCATCCGCAATCCACAAGCTGTTTTGCACTTTATCAGAACGCAGGATGCTGTCCAGCTCCTGACGTGTCATTAAAGGACGAAGCTTTGAAACTGCAACCGGATTGTCAACCGGAACCAAAAATACCGTTTGCTCCTGTTCCAACGGAACCAGCGCATAATAGGTTACCATTTTTTGCTGAACCTTTCGTTTCTCCAAAGAGGAAACCCGGCATACGCCGTGTATTCCGTAGACCACACAATCGCCGATTTTATACATTTTCTCCCTCCTGTCCCTGTTTTTCCCATTATATCACAGGAGAAATTGAATTTCACGTGGTAATTTTGCCTAAAAATATCCTGTTGCCGGTAACCGGCAACAGGATTCCTGGTATAGGTCTGCGCTAAATGGCAAGGTCAATACGATACCGCTCCAGCCAGGTATTGATTTGCAGCAGATATGCCAGCGTCTGGGGACGGCGCATCAGCTGCCCATACCACGGCCAGGCTGGCTCTTGTTCTATCAGCTGACGAACGCCGTCTGCGCTGACCAATTCAAACAGTGGCGCGTTCTTCTTTTTCAGCAAATCTTCCATTCTCTGCTTCACCAAATGGAAATAATGCGGATCCATGGTTTTGGGGTACGGGCTTTTCTTTCGCCAAAGCACCTCGTCCGGCAGAATGCCCTCCATTGCCATTCGCAACAGTCCTTTTTCCTTACTGCGATAATCTTTAAAGGCCCAGGGAATGCCGTACAGATACTCCACAATACGATAATCGCAAAACGGCACACGCACCTCCAGACCGGAATACATACTCATTCTGTCCTTGCGGTCCAGAAGTGTTTGCATAAACCACCGCAGGTTCAGATTGACCATCTGCTTCATCCGTACCTCCTGAGCTGTACAACCGGGAAGAATGTCGCTTTCTGCACAAGTTTTTTCATAATGTGCCCGCACATAAGCCTCTCCGTCCAAATGCTCACGCAACCCGGGACGCATCAGATTCGTACGATAGGCAGTGCTTTGCGCCCAGGGAAAGCCATCCTGGTTACGCACCTGAGGATCCCGATACCATGGATAGCCGCCAAAAATTTCATCCGCACACTCCCCTGACAAGGCAACGGTCACATCCTTCTTAATCTGTCGGCAAAACGCCAGCAAGGAGAAGTCCACATCCGCCATTCCCGGCAAATCCCGTGCATAGGTTGCATTTTCCAATTCTGCAATCAAATCCTCCGGGGACAGCACGCACCAGTGATGATCGGTACGGAAGGTTCGCTCCATCAAGCGGATGTATTCCCCATCGGAATTGGGCTGGAATTTGTTGGGAACGAAATACTTATCGTTATCCACATAGTCAACAGAAAAAGTTGGTAACGGACGACTGCCCATTTTCTTCGCACAAACAGCAGTGATCAGACTGGAATCCAGCCCGCCGGACAGGAATGTTCCAACAGGAACATCCGATACGGTCTGGCTCAGAATCGCATCCAGTACCAGCTGGCGTACATGCTGTGCCGCCTCCTGAAAATTTTCCCGGTGCTCCCGATCCTTCAATGTCCAATAGCTTCGGATATGCATACGTCCGTCCTCAAAACGGGCGCACTGCCCCGGCTCTAATTCCTGAATGCCGTGAAAGACCCCGCTCCCGGGTATTCTCCCCGGTCCTAACAGAAGGATTTGTGCCACGCCCTCCCGGTCCAGTCTGGCAGGCACCGACGGATGCTCCAAGATGGTTTTTATCTCCGAAGCGAACAGCAGCTTTTCACCTTGCAATGTAAAAAATAACGGCTTGACACCCATTCGGTCACGGGCCAAAAACAGACTTTGGCGGCGCTCCTGCCAGACTGCAAAGGCAAAGATACCGTTCAGCTTCTCCAGGCACTTCTCCCCCCATTGCACATAGCAGTGAAGCAAGACCTCTGTGTCGGAACGGCCATCAAAATGATGTCCCAGCTTTTCCAGCTCCTGCCTTAACTGAGGGGTGTTATACAGCTCTCCGTTATACACAATAGTATATGTCTCCTTTCCATCGTTAACGGTCATAGGCTGCTTGCCACCCTCGGGTTCGATCACCGCCAGTCTGCTGTGCAGCAAAGCTCCGTTTCTAAGGGGATAAATCCCCGACGCATCCGGTCCTCTGCGCTGCATTGTCCACAGCATCTTTTGCAAAATATCCTCACGGGCTTCCATCCCGATGATTCCGGCGATTGCGCACATAATATTTCCTCCTCTCAACAGAAGTATCTTATGCTATCCATAAAAAAATGGTACGAATAAATCCAAAAATCTACAACATACTACCATTGGGTGATGAAAATGAAAGACAGCAAAGACATTCTATCCTCCCTCCTGAAAACAACCCAAATGGGTCAGGTTGGAATCCGCAGTGTTGAAAAAGCGGCAAACGGCGCAAAGTTAAAAAAGGCGCTGAAATCGCAGCTCCAGGAATACAATCATATCGAGCAGGAAGCCTACCGTCTGGCTGAGGAACGGGGCTGGGTACTAAACGAGCTGAATCCGGCCGCCCGTACGATGGCAGATATGGCCGCACGCAGCAAGCTGATGTACAACAAAAATGACTCCCGCATTGCTGAAATGATGGTTCAGGGCAACACCCGGGGCGTCATTAAGAGCCTGAAAAATCTCCACCGTTATCACCAAAACGACGGGAGCGTTACTGCTCTGGCCAACAAGCTGCTGGAGTGCGAGAACAACAACATCGCGCAAATGGAAAACTTTTTATAAAGGGTACCCCCTCTGACGAGGGGGTTTCACATTTCATACACCTCCGGCATATAATAACTCGAATGTATGAAAGGAGTGATTGTTCTGCCAGCAACAGGATACATACAGGTACACGCTTATACCAGTAATGCGCAAATTCCCTTGCAAAACGCATCTGTTTCCGTTACGGCATCAGACGGAACAGCCATTGCATTGCGATTAACAGACCGAAGCGGTCGCATTGAGCCCATTCCCATTCCCGTTCCGGATCGGGCAGACAGCTTGACACCAAATCCGCCGGAAATCCCCTTTGCTACCGTCAACATTGTCGCGCGGCTTCAGGACTATGAGCAAATTTTTATAGACAATGTGCAGGTATTTGCAGACATTGTAACAGATCAGGATTTGGTGATGATTCCCCTTTCAGAGCTGCCGGCAAGCCGGAACAAAGCGGAGGTTTTCAACACTCCGCCCCAGAACCTGTAAAGGAGGAAGTTTATGCCTGTTGTCTTACCTGCTATTCCCAGAACCATCACCGTTCATCTGGGCTCCCCCTCCTCTTACGCCGCCAATGTCACCGTCCCATTCGTGGACTATGTAAAAAATGTAGCCTCCAGTGAAATCTATCCCACTTGGGACGAAAGTGCTTTGGAAGCGAATATTCTTGCCATCGTTTCCTTCGCTCTTAATCGGGTCTATACTGAATTTTACCGCAGCCGCGGCTATGATTTTGACATTACAAGCAGCACCGCGATTGACCAGGCCTTTGTCAACGGGAGAAGCTACTTTGAGAATATTTCCCGCATCGTCGACCGCTTATTCAACGACTATCTCCGCAGACCGGGATTTGTAGAGCCTCTTGCCGCCAAATTTTGCAACGGCACGACCGTCACCTGTGAAGGACTCAGTCAATGGGGCAGTCAAAATCTTGCGCAGCAAGGGCTGAATTCCACACAAATTTTGCGTAATTATTATGGAAATGTGGAAATTGTCAATAATGCTCCTATACGAGGTATCACCTCCTCTTATCCCGGGACGCCTCTGCGGCGTGGAAGCTCCGGTCCAGCTGTTGTTGTGATACAGGTGGAATTAAACCGCATATCCCAGAATTATCCCTCTATTCCCAAGGTAGCCACCGACGGCATTTTTGGCAGTCGTACAGAGGCTTCTGTCCGGCGTTTCCAGGAAATATTCAATCTGACACCGGACGGCATTGTGGGCAAAGCCACCTGGTATGCCCTTGTTCGGTTGTATACCGCCGTAACAGATTTATCAGAACTGCGCAGCCAGGGACAGCAGTTTTATTCTATCAACTGGGAATATCCCGACCCCATTCAGGAGGGCGACACCGGCGATAAGGTACGGCATTTGCAGTATATGCTTTCTGTGCTGTCCTCTTACATCAATAACATTCCGTCCATTGCGGTAGACGGCATTTTCGGTCCTGCAACCAGAGATGCCGTGGTTGCCGCCCAACGGTGGTTTGGCTTGCCGGAGACCGGTCAGGTTGACGACCGAACCTGGGATGAAATCTATGACCAGTTTGCCGGTATTGAGAATACCAGCCTGCGTGACGGGGAGGTCTTCCCTGCATTGCGCAGCACAAGTTCTGCCAGAGCCGTTCCGGCATTTGCAGGCAGTGCCGCCCGTACGCGTTACACTCAATCCACTACTTTAACAAATTTCCCATCCGAGGATTTACGCCTTGGAAGGCAGGATCCCATTTCTCAGGAGGTGATAAGATGAGACCGAATGAATCATTTGTCGGGCAGCCGGTACGAAGTCTGCAAACCATGCTGCGGGTCATTGCTGAAAATGACGAATTACAGCCCAGCGTCATTCCCGACGGCATATACGGACCGCAAACTGTCACTGCGGTTTCTACCTTTCAGCGGCGAAACGGATTACCAGTCACCGGTGTAACAGATTTGCAGACCTGGGAGCAAATTGTGGCTGTTTATGAAACAGCACTGATTCAGGTAGGCCCGGTTGCGCCGCTGGAAATTATCTTAGACCCCGGTCAGGTCATCCGTCAGGGAGAGGAAAATCCCAATATCTATCTTGTCCAGGCTATTTTGACGGTTCTGTCCCAAACCTATGGTAGTATTTCGGCACCTGCGGTCACCGGTGTTTTGGATGTTCCCACAGCCAATGCTTTAACCGAATTTCAGCTGCTGTCCCTATTACCGGCCACAGGCGAGCTGGACCGGCAGACCTGGTATCATCTTGCACGCCAATATCCAATGGCAACAATCCCCAAAAATCAACAAATTTCATAAAGTTTCATTAATTTTCCACTTTTCCACTTGATTATCCGGGACAAAGTCACTATAATGTTACTTTAGTGAAATGGTTGTGATTTAGTCACCGGAGGAAATGGAATGTATATCAAAGATTGGAAGAAAGACGTATTTACAATTCCAAATATGCTTAGCCTGTTTCGCCTGCTTTTGATTCCGGTTTACATTGTTATCTATCTGAATGCAGACAGCGATGTGGACTATTATCTGGCAGGTGCGATTCTGGCGGTTTCCTGTTTGACGGATTTGGTCGACGGTCAAATCGCCCGGCATTTTAATATGATCTCCACCGTGGGCAAGGTGTTGGATCCGCTGGCTGACAAATTCACCCAGTTTGCCCTGATTATCTGTCTGGTTATTAAGTACCCCATTCTTCTGGGAATGATGATCCTGTTTATCGTCAAGGAAATTTTCCAGCTTGTAGCCGGTTTTGTGGCGCTGCATAAGGGAAAAATGCTCAACGGTGCTTTGATTTCCGGAAAGATTTCCACCACGGTGCTTTTCATCAGCTTAATTGTATTGGTGCTTTTCCCCAGCATTGATGCGAAATATGTGGAAATTATTATGTGGGTGGACACGGCCGTGCTTCTGATTGCATTTGCCCACTACGCAATTACCTACTTTACCAACGGCTCTATGATTAAGGATGTGGAGCCTTTGCAAAAAGAGGAAAAAGAATAAAAATCGAACCCCCAACGCTCATCGTTGGGGGTTTTACCTTGTATATCGGCAGGAAAGGTGTCACAGGCGCACCGTCGCCACATCCGCAGATATTTCCACGGCATCGGCTTGCCTCCATTCCCATAAGACCGCAATCAGTATAGCAGATACTTACCGGGAATCCTCGGGAAAACCGTCAGGTGTTTCTTGACTTTCCGGAAAAATTCTGCTATTACTTTCATAAAGGAGGGCAGTAAAATGAAGCAACTGATCAAGAGAATCTGGATTCCTGTCGCTGTATATTGGAGCGTGTGGCTGAGTATGTACCTGTTTCTGGCAACAGCCACTGAGGAGCTTTTAATTCTGGTAATCCTGGTATTCGTCGTCTACCGTTTTATGCTTTGGATTTCTCCCTTTCTCTTTACCCCTTTGATTTGGGGAATGCATTTTATTCGCCCACGACCGAAAGCTTGGGAAACAATTTTAGTGAATCTGTGGGTATTGACAATCAATTTTGGCTGTTACTATCTGCAATATCTGCTTATGGGCGAATGGTATTAAAAAACGGCTGGCACAAACTGTGCCAGCCGATATTTTATTCTTCCCGGTTGCCAATGGACATAATGTCGTAAGGCGTCGTCTGGTAAACGAAATAGTTCAGCCAGTTGGAAAACAGCAGGTTTGCGTGACCACGCCAACGAACAATCGGAGCCTGTGTATCATCGTCGTTGGGGAAATAGTTCTCCGGCAAGCGGATGGGAAGTCCCCGGGATTTATCCCGCAAATACTCCCCCTTCAAGGTCTCCGGGTCATATTCAGAGTGTCCGGTAACGAAAATCTGGCGACCGCCCTTATTCAGCAACGCATAAACGCCGGCCCGCTCTGAGGATGCCAGAATCTTCAGTTCCGGAACTGCCTCAATATCCTCCCGGGCAATGGTTGTATGTCGGGAATGGGGTGCCCAGAAGCAGTCATCAAAGCCGCGAAGCAGAATGGAGCGCTTATACTCCACCTGATGAGGATACACGCCAAACAGCTTCTCAGGCAAGTCCTGCTTGCCGATGCCGTAATGGTAGTAAAGACCCGCTTGTGCACCCCAGCAAATATGGAATGTGGAATGCACATGTGTCTTGCTCCACTCCATAATCTGACACAGCTCGTCCCAATAATCCACTTCCTCGAAGGGCATCTGCTCCACCGGTGCTCCGGTAATCACCATACCGTCAAATTTCCGGTGCTTCAGCTCCTCAAAGCTTTTGTAAAAGGAGAGCAAATGCTCCTGAGAAACATTCTTGCTGCGATGAGAGGTGGTATGCATAAGCTCCAGATTCACCTGCAGAGGTGTGTTTCCCAACAGGCGGCTGAGCTGTGTCTCCGTCACGATTTTCGTGGGCATTAAATTGAGCAGCACAATTTCAAGAGGACGAATATCCTGCGTGACTGCACGGTCCTGCGGCATCACAAAAATATTCTCCTGCTGCAAAACCCCGGCTGCAGGCAGGTCGTTAGGAATACGAATAGGCAAAGAAACCCCTCCTTTGCAGATTTTAGGAGTATTTTACCCTACATCTTCCATTTTGTCAATTCTTGTCCCCGGATAATAGTGCAGAAGGATTTGTTCATACTGTTTGCCCTGCAACGCCATCGCCTGTGCGCCAGACTGACTCATTCCCACGCGGTGTCCCTTTCCAAGTGTGGTGACCTGAATACCGCTTTGCGTTGCCTCCATAGTAAAAGCTGTGGAATACAGCTTCAGCAGCTTGCGCAATTGGACTCCCTCGTAGGCTTTGCCGGCAAAATACATTCTGTCCACGCCGCCACCGGTGGTATAGGTGGTCCAGCCAATCCAGCTTTTTGGCGTTCCGGACAATTCCCTTCCCAGCAGCTTTTCCAGTTCTTCCTTTGTAAAAGCCACGGTATCCTGATAGTGCTCCATTTCCTCTTCGCCGGGGCTGTCCACGGACTGCAGATACGGGTAGTCCACACCCCAAACCGCCACTGCTTCCTCCGTCCGCCCGCCGGAGCAATGAAAATAGGTTGCCTCAATCAAAGCACCACCATAGGTTAAAACCAAATCCTTTGTGGTTTTTACTGCTTCTGCGGCAATTTCAATATCCTGTGGGAATCCCAAGCCGTCCAAATATGTATTCTCAGCAACATAAGCCTGACAGCATTCGGAATCGGTGCAAATGGCTCCGCCTGGATGCCGCCCTTCCCCCTGTCGCTTCAAGGCGTAGGTCCGTGCGACAATTGCCTGGGACTGCAAGGCCGGCAATGCATAGGAAGTGGGCATTTCCGCCAAAATTACACCCACCAAATAATCCTGCAGGTCCATTGTCACGGTTTCTTCCGTGGGAAGTAAAACCTGAATCTTCTTATTTAGTGCCGGTTGTGTCGCGGTTTCCGATGGCTTTGTCTGCTGAAGTTCCAGCGGCTGTATAGGCGGTTTACAGAGCTGTACCACCAATATAGGCAGCATTGCTCCTACCAGCACTGCATAAAGCACCTGAAGACATTTTTCCTTCACGCCGCATCCCTCCTGTAGGCATCATACCAAAAAGAGAATGCGCATTTTGCTGCAATGAGACGAAAATTTTTCCAAATTCCCCGCAGTTCTTGACAGCCACATTTCCAGTCGTTATAATTGTGTTAGAAAACCTCGAAACGGAGCATATTATGAAGCGTGTATTGAAGCGTTTAATACCAATCCTACTGTGTTTGGTTGTCATATTCAGTATTATCTGGTACCTATTTTGGTACGACCGCGGCTTTACTCAGGAATTGCTGTTGGGTACTGCCAGATTCTTTGAACAGCACGGCAATCACTCGGTCGCCTCCTGGCTTTATAAACAGGCCTATAACCAGACCGGAAATGATGACAGCATTGTTATTGAGCTGGCCAACCGCTTCAAGGAAGCCGGCAACTACACCCAGGCTGAAATAGCCTTGACCAATGCCATTGCAGAAGGCGGCTCTGTTGACCTGTATCTCGCACTTTCCAAGACTTATGTGGAGCAGGACAAGCTTTTGGATGCCGCAAATATGCTGGAAAACATCACCAATCCGGAGATCAAAGCGCAGTTGGATGAAATGCGTCCGGCCGCTCCTGTTGCATCTCCCGCTCCCGGGTTTTACAGCCAGTACATGAACGTTCAGGTGAACGCTGCCCCCACTGACCGGCTGTTTATCACCACCACCGGAGACTTTCCCTCTTTAAAGGATGAGGGCAATCGGGACATCACACTTGTTGGCGGTGAAAACGCAATTTACGCCATTGCAGTTGGCGAAAACGGTCTGGTCAGCGTCCCCTCATATTTTGGCTACACCGTCGGCGGCGTTATTGAGGAAGTCTCTATCTCCGACTCGGTGTTGGATGCCTATATTCGCAACGAGCTGGACATCGGTGCGGACACACAGCTGTTCACCAGCGACCTTTGGAAAATTACATCCCTGACTGTACCGGAAGGCGTGGAGGACTTCACCGATATTGGCCGTCTCATTTACCTGGAAACCCTTGTCATTGACTCCCGCAGCATCGACCATCTGGAAATGCTTTCCACCTTGGCACAGCTTAAAGAGCTGACGGTTCGCAACTCTCCCCTGTCCGCTACGGATTTGGCCGTTATTGCCAAACTTCCTATGTTGGAAAAGCTGACTTTAAGTGGCTGCAGCCTTTCCAATATTACGCCCCTTTCTGAAGCTTCCAAGCTGACCTATCTGGATCTCAGCCGAAATGCAATCGCGGATGTTTCACCGCTGTCCTTTATGGAAAACCTGACAACCCTGGATCTGAACAACAATGCACTTTCCAACCTCAACGCATTGAGTGCACTGGAGAATCTGGAGGTTTTGGATGTATCCTTTAACTCTCTGACCTCCATCGCTCCCCTGTCTGTCTGTCCTTCCCTGAAAGGGCTGATTGCCAACAACAATCAGATTTCCGAGATTCCTGTATTCCAAAATCCGTCGGTGCTTTCGATTTTGACCATTTCCAATAACAATCTAACCAATGTCGAACCGCTTTCTCAGTACACCTCCCTGACGGGTCTGAATATCGCCTATAACCAGATTAAGGACATTACGCCTCTGGCTTCCCTGAAGCAGCTGGTGTCTGTCGATTTTTCTCACAATCAGGTAACGGCTCTTCCTACCTGGGATAAAAGCAGTATGCTTGTGGTGCTGGACGGCTCTTACAACAAAATTTCCTCTGTAAAGCCGCTGCGCGGATTGATGTTCCTCAACAAGGTCGTTCTGGACTACAATAAAATTACCAATGTGGATGCTCTGGCAGATTGCCCGCTAATGGCAGAAGTAAGCATTTATGGCAACAGCGTCAAGGATGTTTCGAAATTGACAGACCTCAGCATCATCGTCTATCACATTCCGTAATAAAAACCCCGCTTTTCAGCGGGGTTTTCTTTTTTACTGATGACAGCCGCTGCATTGGGAACAGTCTCCACAGCAGCCTTTTTTCTTTTTTCGCAGAAGCACAAAAAGCGCATATCCTGCAATCGCTGATAACAGCACCCAGTCCATTAAGGCCATATAAAACCTCCTACCATATAGACAATCCACGCAACAACCCAGGCAACCGCGCATTGCATCAATACAATTCCCACTGTTTTCCATGTGGAATTCATCTCCCGGCGAATGGCTGCCACTGCCGCCACACAGGGAGTATACAGCAAGGTAAAGGTCAAAAAGCTGCAGGCACTGCGCATTGTGAACAGGCTGTGCAGTGCTGTTGGCAGCTGTTCATTGCCCACGCCCAAAATGACACCAAATGTACCTACCACAGCTTCCTTTGCAGTGAAGCCGGAAACAAGTGCCGTTACCATCCGCCAGTCTCCAAATCCCAGCGGTTCAAAAATCGGCGCTACAAATTTACCGATACTGGCCAAGATGGAATCGGCGCTGTCAGACACGGTGTTAAACTGCAAATCAAAGTTTTGCAGGAACCAGATGATGATGGTAATCACAAAAATCACGCTGAACGCCCGCTGCAGAAAGTCCTTCGCCTTTTCCCACATTAACAGGAACACGCTCCTTGCCGATGGAAAACGGTAATTGGGAAGCTCCATAACAAAGGGAATCGGCTTTCCCTGAAAGGTAGTGGATTTCATAATGAGTGCTGCCAAAACGCCTACAACCATTCCGCCAAAATACAGTGCAATCATCACCAGCACTTCATATCCGGGAAAAAACGCCGCTGCAAACACCGTGTAAATGGGGATTTTGGCAGAACAACTCATGTAAGGTGTCAGTACAATGGTCATTTTTCTGTCCCGCTCTGAAGAAAGCGTGCGCGTTGCCATAATCGCCGGAACAGAGCAGCCGAAGCCGATCAGCATCGGCACAAAGCTGCGGCCGGACAGGCCAATCTTGCGCAGCAGCTTATCCATTACAAATGCCACCCGGGCCATATACCCGGAATCCTCCAAAATCGACAGGAAGAAAAACAGCACCACAATAATGGGCAGGAAGCTGAGAACGCTTCCAACGCCGGAGAAAATTCCCTCAATAATCAAGCTATGTACAACAGGGTTGATGCCCCAGCTTGTCAGCAGGCCATCCACAAAGACCGTCAGTCCGTCAATGGCATAAGCCAGCAAATCCGACAGCCACGCACCAAAAACATCAAAGGTCAAAAAGAACACCAGTCCCATCAGACCAATGAACACAGGCAGCGCCCAAATCCGATGGGTCAATACCTTATCAATATTGACACTTCGGCGATGCTCCTTGCTCTCCTGTGCCTTTACCACACACTCGCTGCACACGGATTCAATGAAATTATACCGCATATCTGCCAGGGCTGCATTCCGGTCCAGACCGGTCTCATTTTCCATTTCAATCAGAGAATGCTCCAGAAGCTCCTTTTCGTTCTGGCTCAAACCCAGCTTATCCGTAAATTCTTCGTCGTTTTCCATCAGCTTGATGGCGCAGAACCGGCGTGAAATTCCCACATTTCTGGCGTGGTCCTCAATCAAATGGCTTACAGCGTGGATACATCTGTGAACCGGTCCGTCAGGACAGAAGTCCACCACCTTAGGGAGGATTTGTGCCTTTGCCGTTTTCTCCAGAATGTCCACCAACTCCGAAACGCCCTCGTGCTTCACCGCGCTGATGGGAACAACCGGAACTCCCAGCAGCTCCGACATTTTTTTCACATCCACGCTGCCGCCGTTGCCGCGAAGCTCATCCATCATATTCAGGGCAATCACAGTCGGAACACGCAGAGATAAAAGCTGCAGCGTCAGATATAGATTTCGCTCCATATTGGTAGCATCCACGATATTCAAAATCGCATCAGGTTTTTGCTTCAAAATGAAATCCCGGGTGACGATTTCCTCTTCCGAATAGGGCCGGATGGAATAGATACCCGGCAAATCCACAACCTGATGCTCCGTTCCCCGGATGACACCAATTTTCTGGTCAACGGTTACGCCGGGAAAATTACCCACATGCTGATTGGCGCCGGTCAGAGCATTGAAAAGAGTCGTTTTGCCGCAATTTTGATTGCCGGCCAATGCAAAAATCATATCTGCTCCTCCCGCAATGTAATCTGTTTGGCATCCTCTCTGCGAATGCTTAGCTCATAGCCCCGCAGGCGAAGCTGGATAGGGTCGCCCATTGGCGCTACCTTCTGCAGCGTCACCTTTGTGCCGGGAATCAAGCCCATATCCAAAAAACGAAGCCGCAATGCACCTTCTCCACCAACGGCGGCAATCACGCCGCTGTCGCCAATCTTCAAATCATTAATGGTCATTCTATCCCTCCTATAAGTTGCTTCCCGTCGCAGGAGTTAGTTTATGCTAACCGGAGTATATCACAAATTTTACCAGTTTGCAATAGCTAACACAAAATTCAGGAAAAAAGTTTGTCCGCTGCAAGCGCAGCGGACATTTGTTACGATAATTCCAAAACTAGTTTCAGCGCCGCTTCCACCGCCTTATGGCGAATTTGCGCCCGATCGCCGGCAAAATGGAACTGCTTTGCGATGCATTGATGCGCATCGGCATAGCCAACAAAAACTGTTCCAACAGGGTTTCCGAATTCATCTCCATCCGGACCCGCCAGACCGGTAACCGACACTGCAATATCCGCCTGGAGCGTTTCTCTTGCTCCTCTCGCCATTTCTCTGGCAACCGGAGCGGAAACTGCACCGCAGGCAAAAAGAGTATCCCGGGACACCTTCAAAAGCTCTGCTTTGACTTCATTGCAATAGCTGATGATTCCGCCCTTATATACTGCAGATGCACCGGGAACAGCGGTCAGCGCATTTCCGATTCCTCCGCCGGTACAGCTTTCCGCTGTAACAAGGGTTTTTCCCTGCAGCTTGGAGAGCACATCAAATGCGAGGCTCATCATCGAATTTCACCCCGATTCGTTCCACTGTCTGCACAGCCTTTTCCATCAAGGCCTCCCGGTCCAGCTTTGCCTCCGCGTGGAGCAGCTGCCCAATGGTAGGCTTGGTTTTGGGATGTCTGGGTGTGAAGACGGTACAGCAGTCCTCATAGGGCAAAATGGACGTTTCAAATGCGCCGATTTTACGGGAAATAGTGACAATTTCTTCTTTATCCATACCAACCAGCGGCATAAAAATCGGAATGTCCACCACCGCACCGGTAACCGTCATTGCTTCCATGGTCTGGCTGGCCACCTGGCCCAGATTTTCACCGGTAATCAACGCCCCGCAGCCGTCATTTTTCGCCAGACGTTGGGCAATCTCCATCATAAAACGCCGCATAATGAGGGTAAAATACTCTTCCGGACAGTTATCCCGTATGGCCTCCTGAATTTCCGTGAAGGAGACAACATTCACCGTCATTCGACCGGAGTATTTGGTAACCAGCCGTGCCAGCTCCAACACCTTATCCTTAGCAAGCTGAGAAGTGTAGGGATAGGAGAAGAAATGCACGCACTCAATTTCCACGCCCCGTTTGGCAATCATATATGCCGCCACAGGAGAGTCGATACCTCCACTAAGCAGGCACATCGCACGACCGCCCACTCCCGTGGGAAGCCCGCCTGCACCGGGCTCTGCCGGTCCGTGGACATACGCTGCCAAATCCCGAACCTCTACATAAACGGTATACTCCGGCTTATGGACATCCACCTCCACGGTAGGATGAGCTTCTGCCAAACGACCGCCAATTTCCCGGGAAATCTCCATAGAGTTCATAGGGAATCGCTTATCAGAGCGCTTGGACTCCACCTTAAAGGTCCTGGCGCAGTCCAGTTCCTCGCCCAGATATTCTTCCACCGCATTGTAGATGGCATCAATATCCTTTTCGCAGGGACGGCAACGGCACAGGCTCACCACACCGAAAATGCAATGGCACGCCTCCCAGGCTCCATCCACATCCGCCTGGTCATCTTCCGGCACCACATAGAGGGTGGACTGCATAATATAGACGTCAAAATTACCGTAATGCTTCATACGGCGGCGCACATTCTGCCGCAATTTGTTTTCAAATTGGCGACGGTTGGCGCCCTTCAGCACAATTTCGCCCAATTTCATCAAAAAGATTTCTTTCACAGTATTTCTCCTTCGTTAACGGTTTCCCAGATTTACAGTCCGATACTGGATGGCCTCAGCAATATGCTGCGGCTGAATTGTTTCGCTTCCATCCAGATCTGCCACTGTACGGGCAACCTTCAAAATCCGGTCATAGCTCCGGGCAGTCAGCCCCATGGCATCAAAGGCCTGCTTCATAAGGGTCTGCCCTGCCTCATCCAGCGAGCAGAAGCTCCGCATTTCATCCGGACCCATTCTGGCATTGCACATAGTGGTATTCGCACCAAAGCGCTGATGCTGCCGCCGACGGGCCGCATCCACCCGCTTTTTAATGTCAGCAGATGGCTCTGCCTCCGCTCTTGCACGCAAATCCTCGAAATGGACAGCAGGTACTTCCACCACGATGTCAATTCGATCCAGCAGCGGACCTGAAATGCGCCCTCTGTAATTCTGTACCGACATTTCCGAGCAAGTGCAACGGCCGGAAGCATCGCCATACCAGCCGCATTTACAGGGGTTCATCGCACAAACCAGCATAAATTCCGCCGGGTAAGTAACCGCTCCGGAAACACGGGAAATGGTCACCGCACCATCCTCCAATGGCTGACGCATCATATCCAGCGTATCCTTGCGAAATTCCGGCAATTCATCCAAAAACAGCACGCCCTTATGTGCCATTGAAATTTCACCGGGCTTAGGATTAGAACCGCCGCCGGCCAGGCCGGCATTGGAAATGGTATGGTGTGGTGAACGGAAGGGGCGACGGGACACCAGCGGCTCTTTTGCAGTCAGCATACCCATAACAGAATAAATCTGACTGACCTCCAGCGCTTCATCCCAGGTCATATCCGGTAAAATGGACGGCAAACGCTTGGACAGCATACTCTTACCGGAGCCGGGCGGACCAATGAGAAGAACATTATGGGAGCCGGCTGCCGCCACCTCCAATGCCCGTTTCACATTCTCCTGACCCACTACGTCCTTGAAATCCAAACCGCCAACCTCAGTCTGAGACGGTTCCCACAAAGGCTCCGGTTTCAAAACCGTTTCCCCGTTCAGACCGGCAGCCAATTCTCTCAGATTGCGGATACCGTAAACCTCCGGTCCGCGGGCAAGGGTCGCCTCTGCCGCATTTTCAAAAGGAACAAACAGAGCTTTAATTCCTGCCTTCTTAGCTGCCAAAGCCATGGGCAAAACGCCGGAAATCGGGCGAAGCTGACCGTCCAGACTCACCTCGCCTAAAAAGGCACTGGTGGAACGGGGTCTGCGAACGCTTCCTGCAGCGCAGAGAATGCTAAGCAAAATGGGCAAATCATAGTGCGTACCCGCTTTTTTCAGGTTTGCCGGTGCAAGATTCACCGTAATCCGACTGGCCGGAAAGGTCAAACCTGAATTCTTGGCAGCCGCTCGGACACGCTCCCGGGCTTCTTTCACTGCCGCATCCGGAAGTCCTACAATATCAAAGCCGGGCAGTCCATTGGAGATGTAGCATTCAGCCACAACCTCCGTTCCGCGAATACCGGTGATTCCCAATGTACGAATGCTGCAAATCACTTCTTTTCGCCCCTTTCACTGTTTACGGACATTGTAACCCATTTTTCTGAAAAAGACAAGTGGTATTCTCATTTCCCATCTGGATGTGCTTGTATTGTCTCTTTATGGAACTTGTCTGCGGTTATATCCTGTAAAACAGCCATCTGGCAGTATCTTCTGCAGGTTCATCTGTATTTTTTTCGCAAAAGTTCGGGGATTATGGCTTTACAAATCGAATAGAAAGTGCTATGATATGTGAGTAAAAATTTGAATACTAATTAGGAGGTATTTCATCTTGGCAAGAAAATTCAAGACTATGGACGGCAATACCGCTGCCGCCCACGTCAGCTATGCCTTTACGGAAGTAGCTGGCATCTACCCCATTACCCCGTCCAGCCCTATGGCTGACAATGTAGACCAGTGGTCTGCTGCCGGTCGGAAGAACATCTTCGGCGACACCGTTAAGGTCGTTGAGATGCAGTCCGAAGCCGGTGCTGCCGGTACCGTTCACGGCTCTCTGGCCGCCGGTGCTCTGACCACCACCTACACCGCATCCCAGGGTCTGCTGCTGATGATCCCCAATATGTACAAAATTGCCGGCGAGCTGCTCCCCTCCGTGTTCCATGTTTCTGCCCGTACCGTTGCAACACAGGCTCTGAACATCTTCGGTGACCATTCCGACGTTTACGCCTGCCGTCAGACCGGCTTTGCTATGCTGGCTGAATCCAACGTACAGGAAGTTATGGACCTGGGTGCTGTTGCACACCTTGCTTCCATTGAGGGTCGCGTTCCCTTCATCAACTTCTTCGACGGTTTCCGTACATCCCACGAGATCCAGAAGATCGCCATCTGGGATTACGAGGATCTGAAGGAAATGACCAATATGGAGGCTGTGGAAGCTTTCCGCAAGCACTCTTTGAATCCTGAGCGCCCTGCAATGCGCGGCTCTCATGAAAATGACGACATCTTCTTCCAGCACCGCGAGGCCTGCAACAAGTACTACACCGCTCTGCCCGCAGTGGTTGAGAAGTATATGAACAAGGTTAACGAAAAGCTGGGCACCAACTATCAGCTGTTCAATTACTACGGTGCTGCTGATGCTGACCGCATCATCGTTTGTATGGGCTCCTTCTGCGATGTTGCTGAGGAAGTCATCGACTATCTGAATGCCCACGGCGAGAAGGTCGGTCTGATCAAGGTTCGCCTGTTCCGTCCTTGGAGCAGCAAGCACCTGTTGGATGCTATCCCCGCTTCTGTTAAGAAGATTGCTGTTCTGGACCGCACCAAGGAGCCCGGCTCTCAGGGCGAGCCCCTGTACCAGGATGTGGTGATGGCACTGGCAAAGGCTGGCAAGAACGACATTACCGTTATCGGCGGTCGTTACGGCCTGGGTTCCAAGGATACCCATCCCGCTTCCGTATTCGCAGTTTATGAGGAACTGGCTAAGGATGCTCCCAAGAATGAGTTCACTCTGGGCATCGTAGACGATGTTACCAACCTGTCTCTCCCCGAGAAGGCCTCTCCCAACACCGCTGCAGCCGGCACCATCGAGTGCAAGTTCTGGGGTCTGGGCGGCGACGGCACTGTCGGTGCAAACAAGAACTCCATTAAGATTATCGGTGACCACACCGGCAAGTACGTACAGGCTTACTTCCAGTACGACTCCAAGAAGACCGGCGGTGTTACCGTTTCTCACCTGCGGTTTGGTGACAACGCCATCAAGTCCCCCTACTACATCAACAAGGCTGACTTCGTGGCCTGCCACAACCCCTCCTACATCACCAAGGGCTTCAAGATTGTTCAGGACGTAAAGCCCGGCGGTGTATTCCTGATTAACTGCCAGTGGAATCTGGAGGAGCTGGAGCATCACCTGGATGCCGCTTCCAAGCGCTACATCGCTGAAAACAACATTCAGCTGTACACCATCAACGCCATCGACCTGGCTATTAAGGTTGGTATGGGTAAGCGCACCAATACCATTCTGCAGTCCGCTTTCTTCTCCCTGGCAAAGGTTATGCCTGCCGAGGATGCAATTAAGTATATGAAGGACGCCGCTGAGAAGTCCTACGCCAAGAAGGGTATGGACGTTGTTGAGAAGAACTGGAACGCCATCGATGCAGGCGCCACCGCTTACGTGAAGATTGATGTTCCTGCTTCCTGGGCAACTGCAGAGGCTGCTGCTAATGATGTGGAATTGGAAGGACCTGCAGATACCGTTAAGGTTGTCAAGACCATTCTGAACCCCGTTGGCAAGATGGACGGCTACTCCCTGCCTGTCTCCGCATTCGACGACTTGGCAGACGGTCAATTCCCCCTGGGCGCTGCTGCTTACGAAAAGCGCGGTGTCGCTGTGACTGTTCCTGAGTGGGATGCAACAAAGTGTATCCAGTGTAACAACTGTGCTTATGTCTGTCCCCACGCTACCATTCGTCCCTATGCTCTGACTGAGGCTGAAGCTGCTGCAGCTCCCGCTGCCGCAAAGATTGTTCCTGTCAAGGCTGGTAAGGGCAAGGGCGTTTACTCCTACACAATGGCTGTATCTCCCCTGGATTGTATGGGCTGCGGCGTTTGTGTTGGCGTATGTCCCACCAATGCCATTACAATGGTTCCTCAGGAAACCCAGCTGCCCCAGCAGGATGTATTCAACTACATGGTTTCCAAGGTTGCACCCAAGGAAGATATGCAGGATAACACCGTTAAGGGCAGCCAGTTCAAGAAGCCCTTGCTGGAGTTCTCCGGCTCCTGCGCAGGCTGTGCAGAAACTTCTTATGCCCGCCTGGTGACTCAGCTGTTCGGCGACCGGATGTACATCTCCAACGCCACCGGCTGTTCCTCCATCTGGGGCGGTCCTGCCGCAACCTCTCCCTACTGCGTCAACGAAGATGGTCACGGTCCTGCATGGTCCAACTCCCTGTTTGAAGACAACGCAGAGCACGGCTTGGGTATGTACACTGCACAGGCTGTTATCCGTGAATCTCTGGCCAACAAGGTTCGCACCGTAATGGAAGAAACCGTTTCCGAAGAGCGCAAGGCCGCTTGTGCCGCATGGCTGGAAACCTTCAATGACGGTGAAGCAAACAAGGCTGCTACCAAGGCTTTGATTGCAAATCTGGAAGCTAAGGTTTGCTGCGATACCGTTAAGGAAATCCTGGCAAAGAAGGAATACCTGTCCAAGAAGTCCGTTTGGATCTTCGGCGGCGACGGTTGGGCATACGACATTGGCTTCGGTGGCGTCGACCACGTTCTGGCTTCCAATAAGGATGTCAACATCTTCGTCTTCGATACTGAGGTTTACTCCAACACCGGCGGACAGGCCTCCAAGGCTTCCAACATCGGTCAGGTTGCACAGTTTGCAGCTTCCGGTAAGGAAACCAAGAAGAAGTCCCTGGCTGAGATTGCAATGAGCTATGGCTATGTCTATGTTGCTCAGATCGCAATGGGTGCAAACCAGGCTCAGACCATCAAGGCTATTACTGAGGCGGAAGCCTACAACGGTCCTTCCCTCATCATCGGCTACGCTCCCTGTGAAATGCACTCCATCAAGGGTGGTATGATGAACTGCCAGGCCGAGATGAAGAAGGCTGTGGAATGTGGCTACTGGAATCTGTTCCGCTTTGATCCCTCCAAGGAGACCGGCAAGTTCACTCTGGACTCCAAGGCTCCCAAGGATGGCTATCAGGAGTTCCTGATGAACGAAGCCCGTTACAGCCGCTTGACCCGCGAGTTCCCCGAGCGTGCAACCGAACTGTTCGCAAGGAACGAAGCTGCTGCCAAGGAGCGTTATGAGCACCTGCTGAAGCTGGTCGAAATGTACAAGGATTAATCCTTTGTAAAACCGCAATCCGCCCCTGTGCAAGCAGGGGCGGATTTTTAGGAGGAATTGAATGTACTGCCGCATTATCGATATTCGTGGCGATTACGCCTATGTCAAATACGAGGACACCGGTGTGGTTTCTGAGGTTGCCATTGCCCTACTTCCCTTTGGTGTAGATGTAGGTGACCGGCTGCTGTTCCAAAATTATGAGTTCCAAATTGTATAAAATGTCAAAATTGCACTTGAAATCCTAAGTAGATGGTGCTATAATAAGGAAAATCCATCGTGAGAGGTCATTTGTTTATGATTATCGCCAATCTTACTGCACAGTTTTATTTTAACTATTACTTTTATGGTGACAAAAAGTAATAGCGTTTTGTGCTGCATGGATTTCTCGAAGCAAATGTAAAGATTTATCAATCGCCGCACGATTCGCAGTCGTGTGGCGATTTTTTATTGGGAGATGATGTTATGATAGCCGTGCTGAAGCAAGGTACTACACAGACACAAACAGAGCATTTGATTCAATGGCTCAAGGACCGGAATCTGGATGTGCATATTTCACAAGGCAAAGAGGTCACCATTTTAGGTTTGATTGGCGACACTAGCCGTGTGGATATGGAGCTTCTGAGCTCGCTGGATATTGTCGAAAGTGTCAAGCGCGTATCAGAGCCCTTTAAGCAGGTAAACAGGACCTTCCATCCGCTGGACACAGTCGTCGAGGCTGGCTCTGCAAAAATCGGCGGCGGTCATTTTGCAATGATAGCCGGACCTTGCAGCGTGGAATCCGAGGATCAAATTATTCAGGTAGCTTCCGCAGTAAAGGATGCCGGCGCAACCATTCTCCGGGGCGGTGCATTCAAGCCCCGTACCTCCCCTTACGCCTTTCAGGGAATGAAGGATGAGGGCATTCTGCTTCTTTTGAAGGCAAAGGCCGCCACAGGACTGCCCATCGTCACAGAAATTATGAACATCAGTACACTGGACTTGTTTGCAGATGTGGATATCATTCAGGTTGGCGCCCGGAATATGCAAAATTTTGACCTGCTGAAGGAACTGGGTAAGACAAAGAAACCCATCCTCTTAAAGCGGGGTCTTGCCAACACCTTGCAGGAGCTGTTGATGAGCGCAGAATATATTCTGAGCGAAGGCAATGAAAATGTCATCCTCTGTGAACGGGGAATTCGTACCTTTGAGACCTATACCAGAAACACTCTGGACCTGTCCGCCGTTTCTGTTTTACAGGATTTAAGCCACCTGCCGGTCATTGTTGACCCCAGCCATGCGACCGGAAAAGCGCGTTTGGTTCCGCCGATGGCTCTTGCCGCCACCGCAGCAGGTGCTGACGGTTTGATGATTGAGGTGCATAATAACCCCTCCTGTGCTCTTTGCGACGGCGCACAGTCCCTGACGCCGGAGCAGTTTGCAGAGCTCAACCAAAAAGTTCAGCAGATTCGTGAGGTGGTCAAATGAAGGTCGGCATTTTAGGTCTTGGACTGATTGGCGGTTCTATGGCCCGTGCCTTTTCCAAAGCCGGACACACCGTTTACGCCGCAGAGCAGGATGAGGCCATCCGCAGCTTTGCAGAATTGGCCGGTGCAGTACACGGCAAGCTGGATGCTACCACCATCGGAAGCTGTCAGTTGCTTCTTCTCGCAATTTTCCCGGATGGCTGTATCAACTGGCTGGCGGAGAATGCAGAAAAAATTACTCCCGGCACGCTGGTAATAGATTTATGCGGTGTTAAGGAGGAAATCTGTAACCGCTGTTTCCCTCTGGCAGAGCAATATGGCTTCACCTTTGTGGGTGGCCACCCTATGGCCGGTTCTCACAATTCCGGCTTTAAGTATAGCCGCTCCAATCTGTTCCAGGGCGCTCCCATGGTGCTTGTTCCTCCCCGCTTTGACGACATTCAACTGCTGCAACAGGTGGAGGATAGCCTTGCACCCTGCCATTTTGGCTCTTTTTCTGTTTGCACCGCGACGGAACACGATAAAATGATTGCTTTCACATCGCAACTGCCCCATATTGTAAGCAACGCCTTTATCAAATCCCCCACCGCCCAAAAGCATAAGGGCTTTTCCGCCGGAAGCTATAAGGATCTAACCCGGGTCGCCTGGCTAAATCCGCAGATGTGGGCCCAGCTGTGCCTGGAAAACCAGGAAAATATGCTGTTTGAACTGGATACCCTTGTTCAAAATCTTGTTTTATATCGAGATGCCCTTGCCAACCGTGATGCCAATACTTTGGTTACACTTTTGGATGAAGGGCGAAGACGAAAAGAGGAAGTAGACGGATGAATATTGTAAAAGTCAATACCTCCTCCCATTATGAGGTAAAAATCGGTTCCGGCCTGCTTGCCAGTATCGGTCAAGAGGTTGCTGCCGTTACAAAAAGCAAAATCACCGCAATCGTCAGCGACACCAATGTATGGCCGCTTTATGGCGATATTGTTTCAAATTCTTTGAAAAACGCCGGATTTGCTGTTGTTTCCTATGTTTTTGAAGCGGGTGAAAGCAGCAAAAGCGGAACGACATATCTGGATCTGCTGTCCTTTTTAGCCAAAGAGCATATCACCCGCACGGATTGTATCATCGCCCTCGGCGGTGGCGTGGTGGGAGATTTGTCCGGCTTTGTCGCCGCAACCTATCTGCGCGGCATCCCCTATGTTCAGGTTCCCACCACCCTTTTGGCGGCAGTTGATTCCTCCGTGGGTGGAAAAACTGCCATCGATTTGGACTGTGGCAAAAACCTGGTGGGCGCATTTTATCAGCCGAAGCTGGTGCTTTGCGACACAGATACACTAAATACCCTTCCGAAGGATGTTTTTCAGGACGGCTGTGCTGAGGTGATTAAATACGGCGTATTGTACGATGCGGCCTTGTTCTCCCATTTGCAGGAAAAGGGATTGGATTTTGACCGTGAAAGCGTCATCACCCGCTGCGTCGAGCTGAAAAGAGATACCGTGACAGCGGATGAATTTGACACCGGTTGCCGTATGAAGCTCAATCTGGGGCATACCATCGGCCACGGCATCGAGCTCCTGAGCAGCTATGAGATTTCTCACGGAAAGGCTGTTGCCGCCGGAATGGCGCTTGTCAGCCGTGCTGCACAGCATTACGGTCTGTGCAGTGCCGAAGACACTGCAGCCATCATCGATACGCTAACCCTGTTCGGTCTGCCGACGCAAGTCAACTATTCCCCTGAGATGCTTTATGAAAGTGCACTTTCCGACAAGAAGAGAGCCGGTAACCTGGTGCATCTGATTGTGCCGCGGGCTATCGGAAACTGCGAGATTCGTCAAACTCCCACACAAGAGCTGGAGGCCTTTATAAAGGCAGGATTTTAATATGGATATTACAATTTATCCCCAAAAGCTTTGCGGTACTGTCACCGCAATCCCATCAAAATCTCAGGCGCACCGCCTGCTGATTTGTGCTGCTTTCGCTGACAAGCCTACGATTTTGCATTGCTTTCAGACCAATAAAGATATGCAGGCAACAGTGGCTTGTTTGGAAGCATTGGGTGCTAAAATCAACACCACTGCTGATGGCTATATCGTCAATCCGGTGACTTCTCTGCCAAAAGAAGCCGTTCTCCCCTGTGGAGAAAGTGGTTCTACCCTGCGGTTTTTGCTGCCAGTGGTCGGCGCGTTGGGTGTGGATGCGCTGTTTAAGCTGGAAGGCAGACTCCCCTATCGCCCCCTTTCTCCCCTGTGGGAGGAAATGGAACGAATGGGCTGTCGGCTGTCCCGGCCACAGGAAAACACCGTTCGCTGTACAGGAAAGCTGAAAAGCGGTGTCTATCAGATAGACGGTGGTGTTTCGAGCCAGTTTATTACCGGCCTGCTGCTTAGCCTGTCATTGCTGGAGGGAGAAAGTCAATTACAGATTACCGGAAAAGTGGAATCTGCACCTTATATTGCTATGACGAAGGCTGTTTTGTCGCAATTTGGCGTTGATTACACCGCTCTGGGAACGCAGCATTTTCACTCTCCCGGAGAAATCACCGTAGAAGGCGATTGGAGCAATGCCGCCTTTTTCCTCGCTGCTCAATCACTGGGCAGTGATGTAACTGCAACCAATCTCGACCACGCTTCTGAGCAAGGTGACCGTGAAGTTGCTCAGCTTTTGCCCAAATTACATTCCGGCTGCCCCACCATCGATGCATCTGACATTCCCGATTTGATTCCCATTCTGTCTGTTGTGGCCGCTGCAAATCAAGGTGCGGTTTTCACCCACATTCAGCGTCTGCGTTTGAAGGAATCCGACCGTGTCGCATCCACGATTGCAATGCTGGAGGCCCTCGGGGGCAGCGCAACCGCCACAGATGACACCCTCACTGTCTCCCCATCCCGGCTTACCGGCGGTGTCGTAGACAGTCACAATGACCATCGCATTGCAATGTCTGCCGCCATCGCGGCAACAGTTTGCACACAAAATGTTACCGTGTTAGGTGCCGAATGTGTCAGCAAGTCTTATCCTACATTTTGGCAGGAATATCGCCGTTTAGGAGGTAAATATGAGTAGTACCTACGGAAAAAGTTTGAAATTATCCATTTTCGGTCAGTCTCACGGTGCCGGAATCGGTATGGTTCTGGACGGGATCCCCGCAGGTCTGAAGGTGGATGAAGAAAATCTGCAGGAATTTCTTTCCCGTCGGGCACCCGGTCAGGGTGGTCACACCACCAGCCGCAAGGAAGCGGATAAGGTGGAATTTCTGTCAGGAATTGTTGACGGCTTTACCTGTGGCGCACCCATCGCCGCCGTCATCCATAACTCCAATACGCGTTCCGAGGATTACAGCAATCTTATGGACTGCCCCCGCCCCGGACACGCGGACTATACGGCACAGGTCAAATACGGCGGCTTTCAGGATGCAGCCGGCGGCGGTCATTTTTCAGGACGGCTGACTGCACCGCTGTGCATTGCCGGCGGACTTTGCCTGCAATGGCTCTCCGATTCCGGCATTCGTATCGGTGCGCAAATTCTGCAAATCGGCAGCATTAAGGATGAAGAATTGAATGCCTGTCATCCGGAGCTTGACCGTATTGACAGCGCATTTCCTGTTGTGAATTCCGATGCAGGGGAGAAAATGCTGGATGCCATCGCACAGGCAAAAGCCCATGGCGACAGCTTGGGCGGCATTATCCAGTGCTATGCCACCGGCATCCCGGCAGGTTTGGGCGAGCCCATGTTCGGCGGCGTTGAAAATCGCATCAGCGAAATCGTCTACGGAATCCCCGCAGTCAAGGGCGTTCAGTTCGGCACCGGCTTTGCCGCAGCACTTGCTGCCGGCAGTGAAAACAACGATTCATTCTATATTGAAAATGGCAAGGTAAAAACCCTTACCAATCATTGCGGCGGTATTCTTGGCGGCATTACCAACGGTATGCCCTTGGTATTCTCCGTTGCAATCAAGCCCACTCCGTCCATTACCTGTGAGCAGCAAAGCATTTCCCTGAGCACGATGCAGAGCGCATCCCTGATTGTAAACGGTCGGCACGATCCTTGTATTGTACCGCGGGCTGTTCCAGTTGTGGAAGCCGCAGCAGCCATTGCAATTTACGACCTGATACTCAGCAACACACAGACGAACAAAAGAAAATAATACGAATTCGCTGGAGGAACAGCAATGAATTGTGGTCTGTTAGGTGAAAAATTGGGGCACAGCTACTCCCCTTTTATTCACAAATATCTGGGAGATTACACTTATTCCCTTTTTGAAATAAGTTCGGATAACCTGGGAGATTTCTTGAAAAACGGGGATTTCCACGCAGTAAATGTTACAATTCCATACAAGCAGGCTGTTATTCCCTATTGTGCCTCTCTCTCCCCCATCGCTTTCAAGCTGGGTGCTGTGAACATTCTGGTACGCCAGGATGACGGCACGTTAATCGGACACAATTCCGATTATTTCGGATTTGAAACTCTCCTGCTCCGCTCCGGTCTGCAGGTCAACGGCAAGAAGGCGTTGGTTCTGGGAACCGGAGGCGCCGCCAAGACCGCGATTGCCTCCTTGCAGAGCAAGGGCGCGAATGTGGTGGTGATTTCACGCTCCGGTGAGAATCACTACGGAAATTTGCAGCTTCACAGCGATGCCGCCGTGATTGTAAACGCCACCCCTGTGGGAATGTATCCCCACACCGGCGTTTCCCCATTGTCTTTGGATTTGTTCCCACAGCTGGAAGGCGTATTGGACGCCATCTACAACCCGGCTCGCACTCAGCTTTTACTGGATGCGGAAGAACGGGGCTTAGTGGCAATGAACGGCCTGTGGATGCTGGTAGCGCAAGCCAAGGAAGCCTCTGAATGGTTCACTGACAACAAAATCCCTGATGAGCAAATCGATGCGCTTTACCGCATTTTGCAAAAGCAAATGCAAAATATTGTTTTAATCGGAATGCCCGGATGCGGAAAAACCACTGTAGGCAAGTTAATTGCAGAAAAAACCAGCAAAAAATTTGTAGATGCCGACAAGGTAATTCTGGAAAAAACCGGCTGTACTGCCGGGCAAATCATTAAAGATCAGGGTGAGGAAGCCTTCCGCAAGCTGGAAAGTCAGGTTTTGTCGGAATTGGGCAAACAATCATCTCTGGTTATTGCCACCGGCGGCGGATGCGTCACCCGCGAGGAAAATTTCCAATATCTGCACCAAAATGGGCAGATTTTCTGCCTGCATCGGGCGTTGGAGCGGCTTTCCACAGAAGGAAGACCTCTTTCCCAACGCAATTCCCTTGCGGAATTATATCGCGTTCGTCAGCCACTGTATGAGCGCTTTGCAGACGAGCATATTGACAATAACGGTGATGTATCTCAGGCAGTATCCAAAATCCTTGAAATTTGGGAGGGCTGAAATGAAAATACTTGTTATCAATGGACCGAATATCAATTTTCTCGGCATCCGTGAACCGGCTATTTACGGAAAAAACTCATACGCAGACCTGCTTTCCCTTCTGGAGTCCGTCCAGCAGGAGGAAGGCATTTCCTTGGAGCATTTCCAATCCAACCACGAAGGTGCAATCGTAGATACCATCCAGGCCGCCTACCAAAAGTTTGACGGCATTGTGATTAACCCCGCGGCCTACACCCACACTTCTGTGGCCATTCTGGATGCGCTGAAGGCAGTGGGCATCCCGGCTGTGGAGGTACACATTTCGGATGTAGATGCCAGAGAGCCCTTCCGGCAGATTTCCTACCCAGGGCTGTACTGTGAAAAAACCATCAAAGGTCAGGGCATTGCAGGCTACCGCCAGGCAATTCTCTACTTGAAAGAAAAATACGGTTAATAAAAAGGCTGTCGTAATGAACTGCCCCAGTTTGTGCGGACAGCACAAAAAAGGGATTCCCTTGCAGGATAATTAAATTTCAAGCGGAGTGGCGTAGCGTCAGCGGCGCCACTCCCGTTCTGTTTTGGATTCGTTCATGGTT
>SVLS01000004.1 GCA_015067835.1 Oscillospiraceae bacterium
ACATTGTGGCAAACAACGGTGCGATTACCTTTGCCTATGAACCTATCTCCCGATGCCGTGACGACCTTGCCACCTTCTCTGTTGCAGATATGCAGATTAGTGGTGAGTTTAATTTTGTGTATTGCAACGAACGGGTCGCAAAGGAGAAGATTGATCTTCTGTTTTAATAGCTGATTACGATAGCACACTTCTCAGTTTTGAAGTGTGCTGTTGTTTTTTCTTGCCAAATTAAATCTCCTTTTTCATTCTTCGTGTACGCACTCTCGGAATAGCGGACTTGCCGCTTTTCATATAGTGTAGTACCAACCTGAAAGGAGTAGATTATGGCAAAAAATGAAAAATCTACGGCCGTAAAAAGTGTTTTCAAAAGCGGCGAAAGCACTACCACTGAGCGAGAATTCACTGACAAGTGGATCGAACTTATCAATACTTTGGAAAGAAACAAAAGTGTAAACTTTTGTGAAAATGGGTGACGACAGCAAACAACTATGGTATAATGAACTTTGAAACAGCTTGTTCTATCTCAAAAGGAGATGGAAGATTGAAAGTAGCTATTTATTGCCGCTTATCCGAAGAAGATAGAAACAAGCAAACAGAAACCGACGATTCCGGTAGCATCCAGAATCAAAAAGCAATGCTGATGCAATATGCCATCGAACAGGGATGGGAGATATTCCGAATCTACAGTGACGACGACTACGCCGGAGCAGACAGACGCCGACCAGAGTTTAACCGCCTACTGCAGGATGCGGAAGCGAGAAAGTTTGATATTGTCCTCTGCAAAACACAATCCCGATTCACCCGTGAGCTGGAGTTGGTGGAAAAGTATATCCACGGTTTATTCCCCATTTGGGGCATTCGCTTTGTCAGCATCGTGGACAATGCCGACACCGACAACAAGGGAAACAAAAAGTCCCGCCAGATCAACGGACTGGTAAACGAGTGGTACTTGGAGGATATGTCCGACAACATCCGCAGCGTTCTGAAAAACAGACGGGAAAACGGATTCCACATCGGTGCTTTTGCCCTTTACGGGTATAAAAAAGACCCCGATCAAAAGGGGCATCTAATCATCGACGAGGAAGCCGCCGCTGTTGTCCGTGAGGTATTCACACTCTTTTCCCAGGGCTACGGCAAAACCGCAATCGCCCGTATGCTCAACGACAGGGGCATTCCCAATCCAACCGAATACAAACGTCTGAAAGGTCTGCGTTATAAGCAACCTACCGCCAAAAACAGCACACTTTGGAAATACTTTGCGATTTCCGATATGCTGGTCAACGAGATCTACATTGGCAATATGGTGCAGGGCAAATACGGCAGCATTTCCTACAAGACCAAGCAGAACAAGCCACGCCCCAAAAGTCAATGGTACATCGTTGAAGGCACTCACGAACCCATCATCGACCGCGAGCTTTGGGACAGAGTGCAAAAGATGATAAAAGAACGGGCAAAACCTTTTGACGTCGGTACCATCGGTCTGTTTGCAAGAAAGGCTCGCTGTGCCAACTGCGGATATGTGATGCGCTCATCCAAAAGCCGTGGCAAGCACTATTTACAATGCTCCAACCGTCACGTGGCGAAGGATGCCTGTATCGGCTCCTTTATCTCGGTTGACAAATTGGAGCAGATGGTGATCGACGAGTTGAACCAACTTTCCAAAGAATACCTGAATAAGGATGATCTGGAAAGGAAAATCGAGTTCTGCAACAATCTGCAAGCGCAAAAAGACAGTATTCTGAAAAACATCGCCACCTATGAAAAGCGTGTTGCGGAGTTGTCTAAGGGCATTCGTGAACTGTACATGGATAAGGTCAAAGGACTCATCAGCGGTGCAGACTACACAGAGATGTCTAAGGACTTTATCGCTGACCGTGACCGCCTTGAAAAACTGATTTCGGACGGGCGTAAGCAGATTGAAGAAATCGACGTAAAAATTGAAGTCGGCGACAACCGCAGAGAGATCATTGAGCGTTACACAAACCTCAAACACCTCACCAGAGAGATGGTGGAAATCCTTATTGACTACATTTCCGTAGGCAAGAGAATTTCCAAAACGAAGGACGTTCCCATCGAAATCCACTGGAATTTTTGATATGTTGCACTTATGAGATTGCAGCAGAGCAGAAAGCCAGAGTCACCTATGATAACATTCTGCGTCTGTCCGATGACCCGGATGTGAACGATGTTATCAAGTTCCTGCGGGAGCGGGAAGTTGTACACTTCCAACGGTTTGGTGAGGCAATGCAAAAGCTGCGGGAGAAGCTGAATCAAAAGAATGTTTATTATATGAACCCTTCTTTTGACATGTAAATGTTGGGGGGCAGGATGATCCTGCCCCCATTTTGTAATTCACTGTTCTGTTTGTCCTTAAATCTTCTTGAATGCACCGGCAGATTTAAGTTTTACGCAGTAATTTTCAAGCTCCTTCATCATCTTTTTGCCTGCTTCTGTATGGATGTTGCCTTCTGCTTCGATATAGAAGTAATACTGCCAGGATTGTTCACGCATCGGTCGGCTGCGCAGGGCGATCATATTAAAGCCGTAACGACCAATCACATCAATGGCCTTTGCCAGAGATCCCGCTTCATTGCGAACCGCAAAAAGGATAACGGTGTGAATGTCCCTTTCCCGCTCCTTCGGCACATTTTCCGCCCGGGAGAACACCGCAAAACGAGTGGTGTTATTGCGGCTTGAATTGATATTTCTTTCCAACACTTCCAGCCCAAACAGTTCGGCAGCCTCTGCGCTGGCAATAGCCGCAACCGATTTGTCACCCATTTCAGCAACCTTCTTCGCCGCAAGAGCTGTGTTGGTGTATTCGTGCTGAAGGAAGCCCTTTGCTTTCAGGAACTCAGCGCATTGACCAAGTGCCTGAGGATGGCTGATAACTTCCTTAATGTCAGCAAGGGTTGCTCCGGGTACAACAAGCAAATCCTGGGTCACTGCAAGCTCAAAAATATTGTTGATATACAGAGCACCGGAAAACATCAAATCTGTTACCTGCCCCACTTCCCCATTAAAGCTATTTTCTATCGGCAGAACGGCAACATCACATTCGCCGTTTACAACAGACATATAGGCTGATTCAAAGTCAGAGAATGCAACCTTTTGGGCTGTGGTGAAGAGCTTTCCAGTGGCAATATGAGCAAACGCTCCCTCTGTGCCGCAGTAAGCAACCTTCATTCCGGACAAGAGACGCTCCTGATAATCCCGGGAAACTGCGATGTTTCCTTTAAGGAAATTGACGTAGTATTCCCGAATCACGCTGTCTTCAATAAGCTGTGCATTCTTATTGATAACCTCTTCCTCGCGTTTCGCATCCAGTATGGGAAGACCATGCTCTTTTTTGTATTCTGCAACGACCTTTGCCGCTTCCATACGCGCAACAAACAGCTGCGCCATCTTCGCATCTGTTTCATTGATCACGCGTCTTGCATCTTCCAATGCGCTCATTGCACATCCTTCTTTCTATCATTTATTTGCTGAGAGTTTCCGCCATATCCAGAATCAGCCGTTCCGTTTTCTCCCAACCGAGGCAGGGATCTGTAATGGATTGGCCGTAGACAGTTCCGTCTACCTTCTGTGCACCATCCACCAGATAGCTCTCAATCATAATACCCTTAACCATTTTCTTAATATCGTCGTTTTGACGGCAACTGTGGAGAATATCCTTTGCAATCCGAACCTGCTCCAGACATTGCTTGCCGGAGTTTTCGTGATTGGCATCCACAATGACTGCAGGATTGGCAAGACCGGATTTCTCATAAGCTTCCAGAAGTCTTCTCAAATCCTCATAGTGGTAGTTGGAAACCGAGTTGCCGGAGTGATCCTTATAGCCCCGCAAAATTGCGTGAGCATAGGGGTTGCCGTCGCTCTCCACTTCCCAACCTCTGTAAATGAAAGTATGATGGTGCTGTGCTGCTGTAATGGCGTTCATCATAACAGACAGCTCGCCACTGGTAGGATTCTTCATGCCCACGGGTATATCCAGCCCGGATGCCGTCAGCCTGTGCTGCTGATTTTCAACGGAACGGGCACCAATGGCAACATAAGAAAGTAAATCGGACAGATATCTGTAATTATCAGGATACAGCATTTCATCAGCGCAGCTGAAGCCAAACTGCCGCAGCGCTGACATGTGCAAATCGCGGATAGCGATGATACCATGCAGCATATCCGGCTTTGCATTGGGGTCAGGCTGGTGAAGCATTCCCTTATAGCCGTCGCCTGTGGTTCTCGGCTTGTTGGTATAAATTCGGGGAATCATCAAAATGGTATCCTTAACCTGCTCCTGAACAGTACGGAGCTTTTCGAGATAATCCATAACTGGATCCTTGTGGTCAGCAGAGCAAGGACCGATGATTAAAAGCAGTTTATCCGATTCTCCTCGGAATACCTTGAGAATCTCCTCATCTCTTTTCGCTTTGGCCTGCGCCATTTCTTCCGTTACAGGATACTGTGCCTTTATATCCTGGGGAATCGGAAGCTTGTGATGGAAATTCATTGCCATAATTCATTACCTCTTTCTGAGAAGAAAATGCATACAAAAATGAAAGCCCACATGGCTTTGACGCTTGTCAATCCACCATGCGGACATTTCAGAACTCTGTTTATCGCCATCAAGACAACGGCAAATAAGCCATTGAATCAACGTCTTCTTGCAAAGGCAGAAAAACCGCATTCATGGCAAAAGTAAAATCGATTAAAATTCCGAGCATTCTTCATAATGCGTTCTCCTCCCTTTTGTTTTTCTACATTTTACTGCAATAATTTTCTTTTGTCAATCCCATTTGTTATTATTTCCTGCAGCAAAATACCCCGGGAACTGCCCGGGGTATTCTCTTATTCTTCGATAATATACGCGCTGACAATCTCACCATAATATGCATAGTGGAAGTCACGCACGCCGTCTTTTTCAGGATAATAGCGATCCAGAATTTCCTGAGGAATGTTCTGTGTGGGCTGCGGATTCTTGAAGACCACTTTGCACTCCAGGGTCAGCGGAAATTCCCGAATGCCGGGCACAGAAATTTCCAGAGGTTCTTCCAGGTGTAAGCCCAATTCCTTGATTTTGTCCATATCCCTGCCGGACTTTGTGCCGCAAACAGAAATAATTTCAGGGTTAATTTTATCCAACGGACAGTTGATTGTAAATTCACCGTTGGCATCCAGCAGCTCCCGGGTAAAGCGGCTTTCTCGAACATAGGCAACAAACATCGGTCTTCCCCATTCAATGCCAATCGTACCCCATCCAATCACCATGGAATTGACCTTTTCGCCACTTTTGGTAGTAATCAAAATACCAGGCTTCATCTTCTTGGAAAACTCCCCGGCATAGTCAAAGGCATCAATCATCTTTTTCATAAGAAACCCTCCATAAATTGGTAACCTAATTATAGCACAGCTTAAAATAAATTTCCAGTCTTTCTTGACGGCAAAAGTTACAGCCGTTATAATGGATTCATCACAAATAAGGAAGTATTCGAAATGTATTGGTGGCTTCTGGCGCTTATTCCTGTTATTCTCCTCATAGGAATATGCATCTACTGCTTTATCCGCTGCTTCTATGCCGCAAACAAAACTCCGATTGATCCTTACGGTCCGCTTCACGGGCAGCAATATATTGCTTTGCAGGACAAAATCTACGTCTGGACGCGAAATGTTGACGATACACCCTTTGAGACGGTCACAATCCAGTCCTACGACGGACTAACGCTTGCCGGTCGATACTATCATTTTCGGGATGGCGCTCCGGTAAAAATCATATTCCATGGCTACCGCAGTCTTGCTCTGCGGGACAGCGCCGGCGGCTTCGCAATCAGCAAAACTCTGGGGATCAATGTATTGGCCATCGACCAGCGTGCGCATGGAAGCAGTGGCGGTCATGTCATCACCTTTGGCATCCGGGAGCGGCATGATTGCCTTTCCTGGATTCACTATGTCAATGACCGTTTTGGAAGCGACACACCCATTATCCTCTCCGGGCTATCCATGGGGGCTGCAACCGTTCTTATGGCGGCTACCCTTCCCCTGCCGGACAATGTTGTATGTATTTTCGCTGATTCACCCTATTCCTCGCCGAAGGAAATTATTAAGAAGGTCTGCAAAGATATGCACCTGCCGGCAGCTGTTGTATATCCCTTGATTTGGCTGTCTGCGCGGATTTTGGGTGGCTTTAATCTCGGTGAAACCAGTGCTCTTGACGGTGTCAAAGCAAGCAAGGTACCTATGATGATTATGCACGGTGAGGAAGATTATTTTGTCCCTTGTGAAATGAGCAAAAAGCTTCACGCCCATTCCAACGGGATGACCACGCTTGCCACTTATCCCGGTGCCGGTCATGGTCTGAGTTATATGAAATATACCGAGGTGTATGAACAGTCTATCTACGATTATCTTGCAGCCATACCTGCCATTGCCACAAGCGTTACCTTCCCGGAGGTAAAAGCGAAATAATTGACATCAAACCATTGTTTTGATATAATATCCTTGCAAAGAAAATGAAGGAGGATTCTATATGAAAAAGACGATTATAACCATTAGCCGCCAATTCGGCAGCGGTGGCAGAACCGTAGGTCATTTAATTGCCGAGAAATTGGGCATTCCCTTTTACGACAAGGAATTAGTTGAGCAAATCGCCTTGGAATCCGGCTTTGCTCCCAAATTTGTGGAAGAAAACGGTGAACATGCCCCCGGAAAAAGCGCACTGTCCTACGCCTTTACATCCACTGGCATCCCCGGCGTGATGAACGGTCTGTCCACAGCTGATTTCCTTTGGAGTATTCAATGCAGCACCATCTTGCAGCTGGCTGACAAGGGTCCGTGTGTCATTGTTGGCAGAAATGCTGACTATATTTTGAAGGACAGAAAGGATGTACTCCATATTTTTGTCCACGCAGATATGGACTTCCGTGCTGACCGGATTGTGCGCCTCTACGGCGAATCTGAAAAAAGCCCTGTTGCCCGTCTGCAGCAAAAGGATAAGCGGCGCAGTGTGAACTACCAGCACTACACCGGCAGAGAATGGGGTGCTTCAGAAAATTACGATCTGTGCATCAACACCGCTGTTGTTGGCGTAGAGGAAGCTGCTCAAATTGTCGTTGATATTGTCAACCGTTCCAAATAAACAAAAGGCGCGTTGCTTCGGCAACGCGCCTTCTATCATCTTTTGTCTTTACGATAATCCTTCAAGCCCATCACAAGGCATCCAAACGCCACCAGCATTGCAATCACTGCCAGCTCGCCAAACCAACGAATCAAGCTCAATTTCCCCAGATCAAACAGGAAAAAACGCACAACAGCCGCTATCCAAAACATTACCGCGCTCAGAAGTCTGCCTGGTAAATACCCGTTAATCGTCATCAGTAGAATAACTGCAGTAGGTACATACCACAGCAAGGATAGAACAATTCTCAGCGTATTTCCGCCGGTAAAGCTGAGCAGCAGAAGAATCACACATTCCAGCACACCGACCAGACCGTACATCTTGGGCGCATTGTAGTGCACACACTTCAGGCAGACGACCATTCCTCCGGAAATCACAATGCCGATTATCATTGAGCCAATCAGCTCCAAAACCTGCACATCACGAAAGCTGACAAGGGCAAAATAATAAGCCAATTTCAAAAAGAATGACAAGCCCATCAGCGCACTGCAGGCACTGGTGTATTTACTGTCAAAATCGATAAAGTAACGTGTATACCTTTTCAATCAAATCAGCTCCTTCCGAACTGTAAAAAACATTGTCAATCAGATATGGATACGGACACCGTTGACTTCCACATCCTCCTGTGCATTGATCAGAATATACTTAACACCGCCGATAACCCGGGTTTCTATCAAATCCGCCCGATCCGGTGCAACCTTGATGGAAACATCCGGAGTTTTGATTTCAAAACGCTTTTCGTCAATGATATTCTTCGGATGCAGATCCGCCTCAAAGCCAAAAGCCTCATCATAATCCACGCTGAATTTCGCAATTTTTGCTTCCGAGATTCCACAGCCGGTCAAGACCTCCTTCACTTCCTCCTTGGAGACCAGGAGCGTGTCAGGCACCTTGCTTTCCTTGTGAAGCGTAATGCGCTGCACCAGCTGCTCATGAACCGTCTGAACTGTATCCAGGCCGCACTCTTCCTCCAGAGCATTACTCAAGATAGCCTCAAAGGATTTCTTTTGCAAGAAGGCTGGCTTTGGAATTTTCACATTAAAAATGCTGTCAGCAAAGGTCTCGTGATTTTCCTTGGTGCTTCTGGTATAGTAAAGTGCATTGTAAAGGTTGGTTGCCCGATTATCAAAGGCCGGGAACAGGAATCCCAATTCCGGGGCACTGACAGCATTGGTGATGCCACCGTCGTGGAAAAGGCCTTCCTCCGGCACATAGTGAAGTGCTGATTTCGTAAGCTTCACGGGGCAAACCGCACATAACAAGAAACGGTAAACCTCGCTGCTGTCGCCGTCGCTGTCATCTTTTCTCTTAAAAGGTACATCGTACCGATCACAGCCCAACAGGATCAAATAACCGTCGTCAAAGGAAAGGGTCTCCATCACTTTGTGGTAGAATTGAAGCCGCAGTTGCTCATCTTCCAGATTGCTGTCCCGTAAATCCCGCAGCAGTTTATGCTCCGAGTCGCTCATAACCTGCGCAGTTTGAAAAGAAATATCAATTAAATGCTTTCCAACTGTGCCGGAAAGTGTCTTTCTCATCAGACCAAAGTATTTATCGCCCTCATTTTCCGACATCATACCGGTGCTTCTTCGGAATTCAGATACGATTTCCTTTCCCTGATTTACATAGCAGCCATAGATGGCGGTCATATTGCTGCGGTCGCGGCGAATATGCCTGCGAATCTCGCCAATTTCCTTTATGTTCATTCCATTTCCTCGTTATCTATTTTTTCTTGATTATAGCACATAACAACGCGAATGTCGAATAAAAAATCCGGAGCAATGCTCCGGATTTTTGCTTAATCCCAAAGGCACTTCCAGTTTTTGATGAAATACTCCACACCGGAATAAACCGTGGTAGCAAGTATCACGCCCAGAACCACCTGCGAAAGCCAACCGGTTGTGGGGAAAGCCATCCAAACACACAGCCCAACCATGGTGCTGGCAGTCTTGATCTTTCCGCTCCAGCCGGCAGCAATCACCTTGCCCTTACCCACAGCAACAAGCCGCAGGCCAGTCACAGCAAACTCCCGCGTCAGCACAATCATCAGTGCCCAAGCCGGCATTTTGCCCCATTGGCAGAACATACACATTACCGCAATCACCAGCAGCTTATCTGCCAGAGGGTCCAGGAATTTTCCAAAATCCGTAATCTGGTTATGCTTCCGGGCAATATGGCCGTCTATGTAATCCGTAATACTGGCAAGGATAAAGACACCCAGAGAAATCCACATCCACAGGTTGAGATATCCGCCGCTGAAATACATCAGCACCATAATAATCGGAACAAAGGCAACGCGTACCAATGTAATTTTACTTGCAGTTGTCATTCTGATTCCTCCAAAACATAACCGGATAAATCGCCATCGATAACGCCGTCAATTTTTACTGTGACGAAGCTTCCTTCCGACAAATCATCATCGCTGGAGAGCCATACCCTGCCGTCAATATCCGGTGAGTCAGCATAGCTTCGTCCATAATACTGCTCATAATCCTCATCGTACCCATCCACAAGAATCTCAAGAGTTTTTCCCTGCATCGCCCGGGCATAATCGTCCATAATGCGGGACTGAATTTCTTCAACAATCGACGCACGCTCCTGAGCAACCGATGCATCCGGGTATTCCATTTCTGCGGCCGGTGTACCCTCCTCCGGAGAGAATGGGAATGCGCCAACACGCTCCAGACGCTGCTCCTTCAGAAATTCGCACAGCTCTGCAAATTCTTCTTCCCCCTCACCGGGAAGTCCGGTAATAACGCTGGTACGAAGAATCAGGCCGGGAATCCGTGCACGCAGTTTTGCAAACAGCTCCCTCAAAAATTCACCGTCACCGCGGCGATTCATCAGCTTCAGAATTTTGCTGTTGCAATGTTGGATAGGGATATCCAGATATTTCACAATCTTTGGTTCTGACGCCATAACCTCAATCAGCGCATCGTCAATTTCATCGGGGTACACATAGTGTAGCCTCACCCAATGCAGCTGCTCAATTTGACAAAGCTGACGAAGCAGCTCCGGCAGCAACCTTTGATGCTCTGGAAAATCCGTACCATAGCGGCTGGTATCCTGGGCAACCACAATAAGTTCCTTAACGCCCGACGCTGCAAGAAGTCTTGCCTCATAGAGAATATCATCCATTTGGCGACTGCGGAATTTTCCACGCAAGTAAGGGATAATGCAATAGCTGCAGCGATTATCACAGCCCTCCGCAATTTTTATAAAAGCATAATGCTCCGGTGTGGTCAAAACCCGACCGGTCTCCAGCTCCGGCGTATCAATAGAGCCGAATTGCCGAACCTGCTGCTGTGCCAGTAAAGCCTCAACGGCGGACACAATTTCCGCATAGCTGCCAGTACCCAATATTCCATCGACTTCAGGCATTTGCGCAAGAATCTCATCCTGATACCGCTGTGAAAGGCAGCCGGTAACCAATATCTTCCCAACAAGCCCATCCGCCTTCAGGGCAGCAGTGCGCAAAATAAAATCAATCGCTTCAGCCTTTGCCGAGTCTATAAAGCCGCAGGTGTTAATAACAACAACATCGCTGCCGACAATATCGGCCTGAATGGTATGTCCGGCTTCCTGGATACGGTACATCATCCGCTCACAGTCCACCTGATTTTTCGCACAGCCAAGGGAAATAAACCCAATATTCGCCATCTTAATCCTCCGCAAATTCCTCGCAATCCGCTAAAACCTGTTCCAGGCCACGACGAATGGCACTGTAGGAATGGCCACGGCGCAGCAACGCATCAATGGCCTTCTTTACGTCCTTTTGATCTGCATTATCATCCAGTCTGGACTTCAAAAATGCAACAATATTGTCCGTTTGGTCCGGATAATCCGCCAAAACTTCCTCCCAATACTCCTTGGGAATCCGCTTTTCATACAAAGCCTGCTTGGCTCTGTTCAGGCCGTAGCCCTTGCGGATGCAATTACTGACCACCTGCTGAGCTGTAGCGCGGTCATCCACCAAGGACATTTCCTTCATCCACGCAACGGCAGCCTTCGCGTGCTCCTCAGTTTCTCCCTTTTGAAGCAGTCTATGCTCCAAATCCTTTTGAGAGACGCTGGTTGTGGCAATAATACGCACAGCACGCATTTTAGCCGACATTTCTCCGGCAGCAGCCATCAGATTCGCATATTCAGCCTCTGACAGCTCCATACCCGGATACAAACCAAAATCCTGCACCGTCTGGCGGTACAGACGTAGCACCGTCTCATCTTCCATAACCACGCGATAGCGTGAGAGGCGATCAGGCGCTGCTGCAACGGACTTAATCTTCATCGTCGAAGTCATCAGCGCTGATGGCGATGGGGCGTTCTGCCGCCTTTGCAGGGGTCTTGGCAGCGGTGCTGTTCTTCAAAAGGTTTTCCCGCACCTTTGCTTCCACCTGCTCTGCGATATCAGGGTTCGCCATCAGGTATTCCTTGACGGAATTGGTGCCCTGGCCGATCCGTTCATCGCCCATGCTGAACCAGCTGCCGCTCTTCTGCACAATATCCATCTGCACGGCTAAATCCACCAATTCGCCCCATTTGCTGATGCCCTGTCCGTACATAATATCAAAATATGCCTCACGGAAAGGAGGTGCAACCTTGTTCTTGACAACCTTGACGCGGGTCTTGTTGCCAATGACATTACTGCCCTCTTTAATAGATTCGGTGCGGCGCACATCCAGCCGGACAGAAGCATAGAACTTCAGCGCATTACCGCCTGTGGTGGTTTCGGGGTTGCCGTACATCACACCAATCTTCATACGAAGCTGGTTAATGAAGATAACAACGCAGTTGGTCTTGGCAATAGAGCCTGCCAGTTTCCGCAATGCCTGAGACATCAAACGAGCTTGTGCGCCTACAAATGCATCGCCCATTTCACCTTCAATTTCCTGCTTGGGAACCAATGCTGCAACAGAGTCTACAACGATTGCATCAATCGCACCGGAACGGACAAGGGCATCTGTGATGCTCAATGCCTGATCACCGGTGTCGGGCTGAGAAACCAAAAGATTATCAATATCCACACCTAATGCAGCAGCGTAAACAGGATCGAGAGCATGCTCTGCGTCCACGAAGGCGACTTCGCCGCCAAGCTTCTGTGCCTCTGCCAGAATATGCAGAGCCAGCGTTGTCTTACCGGAGGATTCCGGTCCGTAAATTTCAATAATTCTTCCCTTGGGAACGCCACCAATGCCCAGCGCTGCATCCAGTGCCAGAGAGCCGGTGGGTATCGCTTCCACATTCATTTCGGGACGCTCGCCAAGACGCATTACTGCTCCCTTGCCAAAGTCCTTATCAATTTGGGAAAGTGCTGTCTGCAGAGCCTTCTTCTTATCCGATGCCGGAGTCGGTGCTTCATAAGATGTCTTTTTCGTAGCCATTTTAATCGTCCTTCCTGTCGAGCTGGGCAATAACCGCTCGTTCTCTGTCGTTATAATCTCTGGAACGCTCCAGAATGGTATACTGATTGTCCGTCAGAATCTGACATACCTCATCACCCTGCCCCATCCCGAACTCAAAGCAAAGATAGCCGCCGGGCTTCAGAAGCGAGGTATAATTTCCAACAATTCCACGGTAAAATTCTAAACCGTCTTCGCCGCCGAAGAGTGCCAGATGCGGCTCATAATTGCTGACGCTGATGGGAAGTTCTTCCATTTCCCGGCCGGTGATATAAGGTGGGTTTGATACAATCATATCAAACTTTCCCAAAAAAGGCGAGGGTTTTTTCATCGCATCCGCTTGAATGCAGGTGACGCGTCCTGCCAAATGATTTCTGGTAATATTCTTTTTGGCAACCATTAACGCATCCTTGGAAATATCCGCTAAGGTTACCCGGGCATCCTTCACGCGGCTGGCAATGGCCAGACCGACACAGCCTGAACCGGTGCACAAATCAAGGATACGGGGGTCTTTCTCCAATTCCAGACACTTCTGAATGGCCAACGCAGTCACTGCGCAGGTGTCGTCCCGGGGAATCAGAACATTTTTATCCACATAAAGGGGTAAACCATAGAACTCCCACTCTCCTAAAATATAGGCAAGGGGCTCACCGGCGACTGCACGAGCGGTGAATTCTTCCATCCGTCGGCACACTTCTTCCGAGGCATAATTTTCCGTCTGTGCAAGAATCTGCTCCTGACTTTTACCGGAGGCGGCACACAGTAATTGTCTTGCCAACATCCCCGCCATTTGAGAATCCTCTGTTTTCATCAGAGATTTTCTGCATTCCAGATAAAGCTGGGAATACTTCTTTACCAACGGTCTGCCCCCTCTTCCTCAGGAAGAACAGCCTGAACCGCAGCAATTCCCACCTCAATCATCGAATCATCCGGTTCATTGGTTGTGAAATTCTGCAGCCACATACCGGGAGCGGTGAGAATTTTGGTAAACCAATTATCGTGTCTGCCCGCCCAGCGGTTGATTTCATAGGTAATGGACACAACCAGCGGCAGCAGAAGCAGCTTAAAGCCAATCATAATCACCCGGTAAAGAAGCGTTCCTTTCATTGCCTCCAAGGCAGGAACAATGCTCAGCAAGACTGTGGAAGCGATTGCAAATACCAATATGGAAATGACCATAACCACCAGCAGGAAGCTTGTGCCGCAACGGGGATGAAGCCGCGTTTGCATCCGGACATTTTCAACAGTCAGCGGCAGCCCTGCTTCGTAGCAACGGATGGTCTTATGCTCCGCTCCGTGATAGGCAAATACACGCTTCATATCCTTCATACGGGAAACCAGGAACATATAGACCAGAAAGATGGTCATACGTATCAGTCCCTCAATCAGATTCAGCACAATCATCTGAGGAATCCATCTGTCCAGAAAGCTGACAATCACCATCGGCAGGAGGAAAAACAGAAGAATGGATAAGCCCAATCCGAAGAAGACGGCAATACCTACCACCAATTTCTGAAAGCTCTCATTTCCAAGCTTCTTTTCCAGCCACAGGTCAAGCTTGGAGGGCTCTTCCACCGATTCAACCTCCGAGGACAAGTCCGCAGAATGCATCAATGCCTTCACGCCGGCAACCTGAGAATCAAAGAAATTTACGCTTCCGCGAATCAGCGGCCAACTGGCTGGGGATTTCTTAGAGCGAACCTTTCTTGCTTTGATGTCCAGCTTGATTTCGCCATTACTGCGAACAGCAATGGCATCCTTTTCCGGACCGCGCATCATAATGCCCTCAATCAGGGCCTGACCGCCGATGCTGGTCTTAAACTTTTCACAGCAGGGCTGTGTATCACTTTTACTCATTGTATACCTTCCTTATAGGGAAACCGGCAGGCAAATTGTAACCAAAGTGCCGCCTCCCTCTGCATTTTCTAGTGTAAGAGTGCCGCGGTGCATCTCCACAATTTCATCACAAACAGCCAATCCGATGCCCGTACCACGAGCCCGGGAGCTGCCTTTAAAGAACTTCTTTTTCACCAGAGGAAGCTCATCCTCCGGTATGCCGGGACCATAGTCCCGAATACGAATGACCACATTCTCCCCTTCCAGACAAATCGACGCTTCTATTCTCTGCCCGGAACCGCCGTGCTTTGCAGCATTATCCAGAAGATTCAAAAACACCTGACGCAACCGCTCGGGGTCGCAGGAAATTTCGGGAATTTCATCATCATTATCCATATATTCCAAGGTAATTCCGTCCTGATTCAGTCGGCTGGAATACATATAAACCGTATCTTCAAATTCTCCCCGTATATCCGCCTGTTGAATGTTCAAATTAAAGCGGCCATCCTGAATACGGGTAAAGTCCAAAAGCTCAACAACCATTTCCGTCAAACGGGTTGTTTCCCGGGAAATAATTTTCATTCCCCGTTCTGTCTCCGGGTCAAGGGTATCACCCGCCAAAAGGGTCTCGCTCCAGCCGGCGATGGCGGTCAGCGGTGTGCGCAGCTCGTGAGATAAGGAGGAAATGAACTCTCTCTGACTCTTCTCGTTCTGGCTGATTTGCGCAGACATTTCGTTGATGGTCTGCGCCAGCTCACCGATTTCATCGTCATATTTTGTCTGAATTTGCATACCGTAGCTGCCGCTGGTAATCCGCTTTGCTTTTTTAATAATCGCATTGAGGGGAAGCAAAATGGTTCGAATGTAGTAGTTGCTGCTGAAAAGAACAATCAGTATTACCACGATGAATGCACACAGACAGGTCAGGCAAATTTTAATGATTTGCTGATTAAGCAGACGGGTAGAAGTAACATAGCGCATAACGCCTATGACCTCACCGTTGCCGAGAATAATGGGGTTGGAAACAGCAATAATCCGTTCTCCGGTGTTAGGATCCCGGTCATCAAAGGTTTCCATGGTTTGATTTTCGATGGCTCGGCGTATATCAGAGGTCGTCGGTGACTCCCCCGGCCAGTTGCCATAGGAGGATGCAACCAGGTTCCCATTTACATCGATAAATTGCAGTTCTATCCTATTTTTATGTTCAAAGTCTTTTACATAGTCCACACAAGCCTGATAATACTCCTGATAATCATGAGTCAGATAATCCTCGAAAAAGGCAGATGTGGTCATTGCCCGGTATTTCAGGTCCGAGGTCATACCGGAATAGTAATAAGCAGAAAACACCATGGTAACGACAAAAACACAGACTAAGCCCAGGGCAGAAATGACACCAACCGTATTGATCAGCCAACGCCGCCGCAGACCGCCCACTTTTTTCATCGTTACTTCCCTCACTTTATCAGCTTAAGCGCCCCACTTATAGCCAAGGCCCCAAACCGTTGTAATATAGCTTGGATTATTGGTGTCGTCCTCGATTTTAATCCGAAGACGGCGAATGTTCACATCCACAATTTTCAATTCGCCTTCGTACTCCCGACCCCATACAGCAGAGAGAATGTCCTCTCTGGACAAGGCGCGGCCGGGATTCTGCATAAACAGCTTAACAATCGCATATTCCACTTGGGTCAGGCGGATGCGTTCGCCATTCTTCTCCAATGTGTGATTTCTCGTATTCATCACGAACGGGCCCTGCGTAAGCACTTCCGCAGAAGCGGTATTTTCACCGCCCATTCTGCGGAAAAGTGCATCAATTCTTGCAGTCAGCTCTGCAGGAGAAAAGGGCTTCGTCACATAATCATCCGCACCGGTCATCAGTCCGGTGACCTTATCCATCTCCTGCGTTCTGGCCGTCAGCATAATAATGCCCATCTGCTTGTTTGTGGCGCGAATCCGCCTACAAACCTCAAAGCCATCCATATCCGGCAGCATAATGTCGAGAATCGCAACACCAATGTCCGGATACTGCTGCAGTCGATCGAGAGCCTCCTGTCCGGTGCCCGCTTCAATAACTTCATAACCGGCCCGCTTCAGGTTGATTACCACAAAGCTGCGGATATTCATTTCATCTTCCAAAATCAATACTTTTTTCATAGGCCACTCCTTACACGTTGCCGTTAATCAAGTCTTGAGTAATCAAGCGGAAATCTTCTTTCAGTGTTTCCTGTGTCATTTTATAGGCTGCAGAGGCAACCTCAAGATGAGCAGCATATACCGTTGACTCTGTGCGGTGCAATACAAATCTGTTTTCCGCAACCGCCTGCTCCTCACGCTCCTGGCCGGTGAATACATAAAGCGTCATCAACCGCGTCAACTCAGCCCCACTGCCTATGACAGAAAACTCGTAGCTATTGCCCAACGCTTTAATGGAGACCTTTGTTGCAATCTCCTCGTCAAGCTCTAAATACCAGCCACCGGTAAAGCTGTGATAGGTATACTGCTTTTCTACGCGGCGGCCATCCGAATTCATCGAGTACCAGTGAATCAGATACTGACTGCTTGCAGTCTCACCTTCCTGTGGCGGAAGGGCGACCAAATCCGGCAGCTCCAAAACACCGTCGTTATCAATATCCGCAGCGAAAACATAGTAGTTGCGCAGCGTCTGCACACTGGTACCGGATTCGCTGGAGAGGCTGACATTGGTAAATACACCATCCAATACGGAATAAACATCTGTAATGATGGCGTTCTCACCCACATCGCTGGCAACATAGACAGCCGTCGGTCCGTCCTGCAGACGATTAACCATCACCCGTTTGATGTTATCCACCGGCATGGAAAGCGTAACCTGCTGTGAGCGCTCCACTTCCCCGTTTTTCATGGTATAAAGCTCCGCAATACCGCGGTCAGCTGCCGTTTCACCGGGGCGCAAAACAAAGAGCTCCTTTTGACCGTCAGCATTCATATCCACGCAGGCAAACCGGGAGTAGTGAGCCGTCAGAAGCTGCTGCATTTTCCCGTCAACCATAGAGTAGATCGACAGTGGCCGCACAACCTGCTCGCTAACCTGCCTGCCAATCACCAAATCATAGCCTTTGCCGCCGGCAAATTTGATATACTGCACTTGTTCAAAGGCAAAGCCGTTTCCTTCCAGCTTATCCGTCAGAATATATTTGTCGTCAACACGGCTGAAAATCAAAACCTTAAGCGGTTTTTCACCACTGCCCTTTGCAAAAACAATGTATTCTTCAATGCCGTCGCCGCTCAAATCTGCCATCTGCACCGGCTGCTGATAGTCGCCGGAAATTGGAGCGTGATACTCCAGCCCGGCCATTGCGCTGTCTACCGCAGACTGCAAATTCAAATATCCTTCCGACCGCTTCGGCAGGCAGTACATCTGGTCAATGGTGAGCATATTACATCCGCTGAGCAAGACAGTTGCCAAGACCAGCAGAAAAATCAGTATTCTTTTACTTTTCAAGGAACCATCTCCCTTCAACGGTTTATTATAACATAGTTTCTACGGATTGGAAAGCTATTTCAGCACAACATTGTCCTGACCGAGGACATTTACCAATTCCTGTATCATCCTGCTGTCAAAAGAGGCCATAGTACCCCGTCGTTGCCGGGTGTCCGCAAAGAACAATACGACTTGCCCACTGCCCGGGAACATATTCAAAATTGCCTTTACCTTTTGATAATTGGCGTCATTCTCCCCCTGAAGCTGAAGGTAAAGCTTACCGGCAGCCACAGGCGGTGCAACCGGTTCAGGCTCCGGTTCAACAGGAATCGCCTCGTTGGAATAATCCGATATCGGTCTTGCCCGATTGATGACAATCTGGGGTTCCTTCTCATCCCGGATAGACAACCTGCCGGTAATCACAACCGGGCTGTTTTCACGAAGATAACCGCCATATTGGGTTAAAACATTGGAAAACGCCAGCATTTCAATGGATGCTGTGTCATCCTCCACCGTTACATAGGCCATCATCGAATTATTCCGGGTTGTCTTCATTTTTACAGTCTGGACAATACCTGCTACGCTGACGATGGAATCATCATGATAAGGATTATCCTCCCCTGTTAAAACACCGATGGGAACCACGTGCGTGTTCTTCAGCAAACTGCGATAATCATCCATAGGATGTCCGGAAATATAGATTCCGGTTGTTTCCTTTTCCATCATCATTCTGTCCGCCCGGCTCAGCTCCGGCAAGGAAGGAATGGGAATGGCTGCCGCTTTATCGCTTTCCTCCAGCATCGCAAACATACCCATCTGACCGTCCAGATTCTTCTTTCTGGAGCTGGAAACGCTGTCCATCATACTGTCGTAAACCGCCAGCAGCTCGCTGCGGTGATGCCCAAAGCAATCCAGCGCACCGCATTTAATGAAATTTTCAACTGCACGCTTATTCAGTTCACCCTCACCCATCCGTTGAAGAAAATCTTCCATGGAACGGAACGGACCGTCCGCATTGCGCTTCGCAGAAATCGTCCGAATGAGACCGCGACCGACATTTTTTACCGCGCCGAGGCCAAAACGAATTCCGTTACCCTCCACAGTAAAGTGGTCGTCAGAATGATTGATATCCGGCGGAAGCACGGCAATTCCCATCTCCTTACACTCTGCAATGTATCCGGAGATTTTCGATGCAGAATCAAGCACAGAGGTCATTAAGGCCGCCATATACTGATGGGGATAGTGACACTTCAAATACGCTGTCTGATAGGAAACAACGGCATAGCAGACTGCGTGTGCCTTGTTAAAGGCATAATTCGCAAAATCAACAATCTCATCATAGATGGACTGTGCAGCTGTCTCTGAGACACCGTTGGCAACAGCACCGGGGATGCCCTGCGCCTTGTCGCCATAGACAAAAACCTTTCGCTCTGCCTCGATAACCTTCATCTTTTTCTTGGAAATCGCACGGCGAATATTGTCCGCCTGTCCCATAGTGTAACCGCCCAGAGCCTGGAAAATCGCAATCACCTGCTCCTGATACACGATACAGCCGTAGGTCACTTTCAAAATCGGCTCCAAAAGCGGTGTTTTATATCGAATCTTACGGGGATCCTGCTTGTTGGCGATGAACATTGGGATGGAGTCCATGGGGCCCGGGCGGTATAGCGCCACGATAGCCGTCAAATCTTCGATGGAGGTGGGCTGCATATTCACGCAAACACCGGTAATACCTGCAGATTCCAGCTGGAAAACGCCCTGGGTTTTTCCTTCTGCAAGCATTGCAAAGGTTGCAGGATCATTATCCGGCACTGCATCAATCCGGAATTCAGGATTTTGCTTCTGAATCTCCGTTTGAGCGTCCTTAATAACCGTCAGGTTGCGAAGACCCAAAAAGTCCATTTTCAGAAGTCCCAGTTCCTCAATGGTGGTCATCGTATACTGAGTAACGATGGTATCGTCATTTCTGGAAAGTGGGACATAGGTATCGACCGGATCTGCGGTAATCACCACGCCGGCAGCGTGGGTAGATGTATTTCTGGGCATACCCTCCAGATCCATCGCGGTGTCAATCAGCTTTCTGACACGCTCATCCCCATCGTACATTTCTTTCAGCTTTGGATTGGCGTCCATCGCCTCCTGAAGAGTCCGTACCGTACCGGGAACCAGCTTTGCGACCACATCCGTCTCTGCATAGGAGAAGTTCAGTGCGCGACCTACATCACGAATTGCACCCCTCGCTGCCATAGTGCCGAAGGTGGCAATCTGCGCAACATGGTCAGCGCCATATTTACTCATAACATACTCAATAACCTCGCCACGGCGCTCTTGACAGAAGTCCGTATCAAAGTCAGGCATACTGACACGCTCCGGGTTGAGAAAACGCTCGAAAATGAGGGCATACTGCATCGGGTCAACCTCGGTAATATGCAGGCAGTACGCCACAATGGAAGCTGCACCGGAGCCACGGCCGGGGCCAACCGGTATTCCCTGTTCCTTGGCATAGCGGATAAAATCCCAGACGATAAGATAGTAGTTAACATATCCCATTCGGCTGATGATGCCAATTTCATACTCCAGCCGTTCTTTGTATTCCTCCGGCGGATTTTCATACCGCTCCTTAAAGCCATCATAGCACAGCTGGCGGAAGTAATCCTCATTGGAAATACCTTCCGGCACTGGGAACGACGGCAAATGATACTCGTGGAAGGTAAATTCCAAGTTGCACATTTCGGCAATTTTTGTGGTATTTTCAAAGGCATCCTCAACATTGGGGAACAGCTGTCGCATCTGCTCCTCACTTTTCAGATAGAATTCCTCCGTTTGGAACTTCATCCGGTTTGTGTCATCCACAGTTTTTCCGGTCTGAATACACAGCAGAACATCCTGCATTGCCGCATCTTCTTTGCGAAGATAATGGGCATCATTGGAAACAATCAACGGCAGACCGGTCTCACGGACAAGACGCTGAACACCTTGATTGACCGTGATTTGTTCTTCAATGCCGTGATCCTGCAGCTCCAGATAGAAATGCTCCGGTCCGAAAATCTCAGAGAGCTTGAGGGCATAGTCCTTGGCCGCATTGTAATCTTCCTCTAAAAGATGCTGAGCAACCGCACCGGCAAGACAAGCAGAGGTAGCAATCAAACCCTCATGGTACTGGGAAAGCAATTCCAGATCCACTCTGGGCTTGCCATAGAAACCGTTGGTAAAAGCCTCAGAAACCAGCTTGCACAGGTTTTCATAGCCCTTGCGGTTCTCACATAACAGCACCAAGTGATACGGATCATTGTCAATGCCATGCACCCGATCCTCCATGCGGCGGCGGGACACATATACTTCACAGCCGATAATCGGCTTAATACCGGCAGCTTTTGCCGCCTTGTAAAAATCGATACAGCCATACATCACGCCGTGGTCGGTAATGGCAATGGCAGTTTGCCCCAATTCCTTGACCCGTTCCATCATCCTGTCAATACGGCAAGCACCGTCCAGGAGGCTATATTCGGTATGCACGTGAAGATGTACAAAACTCATAAAGAGGCCTCCTTCGCAATTTCTACCATACGCTTCAGGCGGTGATTCATCGCAGGCTTCGTAATAGCCGGAACCATCATCGCAGCCAGCTCTGTCAAGGAGGCCTCCGGATTCTGCTCCCGGGCTTCCACCGCCTGCTGGATTTTAATCGGCAGGCTGGACACCATCCCCCGCTCCCGCAAAATGCGTATCGCCGCCAGCTGCTCCTGTGCCGCCTCAACCACTTTGGATGTATTAGCATCATCGCAGTTGCATCTGCGGTTTACTTTATTGTTCAATTCCTTCTCAAGACGGGCTTCCATAATTCCCATTGCAGAAATCGGTGCGCCTAAAAAGGTCAGGAAATCGGAAATCAGCTCACTTTGCTTCAAATACAAAACCTGACCGCCGCCCCGAACTGCAGTTTTGGGAGAGAAATCCATAATTTCCCGCATCAAAACATCGGTCTCCCGGGCGACACTTTTATGGGTCGTGGTGATTTCCAGATGATAGCCCTTGGCAGGATCTGTTACGCTGCCGCCGGCCAAAAAAGCCCCACGCAGGAACGAGGCTTTACAGCAATCATCCTCCACCACCGGTAGATTCAAATGCAGTGCCAGCGTATCGTGCATATCGAAGCCGTATTCTCCCATAATCACAGCCAGCTTTTCCGGCTGTAAAATCTGGAAATTCTGCTTCCCGGACATTCCCTCCTCCGGCAAGACATCGAAATTCAGGCCAAAGGCTTTTCGAAACAGCTTGGGCAAGCGAAGGGCAAATTCCTTACTTTCCGTAATGATTTTTACACCATTTTGACTAAAACTATTACAAAACAGCAGAATTCCAAAGCATTCTGCCAATGCGCAACATCTTTTTTGCGGAAGCGTACGGCACATCTCCGCTTTTGCAGTACTGGAAAAAGAGGCAACCATTGCTTCCCTCCTATCTCTTTACCAAATCCTGATTTCAGGCTCTAACTGTACTTCAAACTTTTCATAAACACGATCAGCAACCTGCTTAAGCAGCGTTCTGACATCTTTGGCAGTCGCATTTCCCAAATTCACCGCAAAACCGGCATGCTTTGTAGAAATTGCAGCATCACCCACGCGGAAGCCACGCAGACCGGTCTGGTCAATCATTGCCGCCGCATACCCAGTTGCAGGCCGCTTAAAGGCTGATCCTGCAGAAGGCAAATCCAAAGGCTGGGAGGCAGAACGCTTTGCCATCAGCTCTTTCATTGTTGCTTTGATCTCAGCTTCCTCCTTAGGAACGAGGCGGAATGTTGCACTGATGACAATGCCGCCCGATTCTTCCAAAATGCTGTGACGATAGGAAAACTGCATTTTCTCCGCAGAATAAACGGTAATATCACCGGCTTCGTCCATCACTTCAACCTCGCAGCATACCTGACAGATTTCGCCGCCATAAGCGCCGGCATTCATATAAACACCGCCGCCAACTGTGCCCGGGATACCATGTGCAAACTCCAGCCCGGATAATCCAAGATTCGCCGCAAAAATGGCGGCACGGGTCATTGTGACGCCGGCGGCAACCCGAATATGGGTTGCATCCAGGTGCTCCATTCCGTCCAGACAGTCCTTCAGGCAAATCACCAGGCGATCCAATCCTTCATCGGGTGCCAGCACATTGGTTCCAGCTCCCAAAATTACAGGCGTGATGTCTAACTGCCTGCAAACCTTCAGAATATCCGAAAGCTGCTGTGCAGAATTGGGAAATGCCATCACACTTGCAGCACCACCGATACGGAAAGAGGTATGCTTTGAAAGAAGTTCCTGAAAACGAAGCTCAATATGGGGTAATAAATCAGCGATTTTTTGCTGAAAAGCCGCAAAATCTGTCATAAACGCCTCCGGGTGTATGATTGTTTACAGTATATCATACTTGTAACTTTTTTGCAATCATTCCGGGGATATTTTTTCTACTTTCAAGATAGAATAATCCCATCGAATTTTCCACCAATAAAAGAAAAAACGAGCGGCCGTCGCCGCTCGTTATATAACCCATTATTTTTCTACGATTTCCAGAATTTCCATGGGGCAGGCCTTGACACAAATACCGCAAGCGATGCACTTGGAGGCGGTGCTTTCTTCCTTCAGCACCATCACCTTCATAGGACAGGCTTCTACGCACTTGCCACAGGAAACACACAGCTTCTTATTAATCATATACACACCGGTCTTCGGATTCTGGGTAATGGCGCCGTGCTCACAGGCCTTCTCGCACTTTCCGCACTGAATGCAGGTCATCGGCTTTGCACCGCTGCCCTTTGCAACAATCTGAATGCAGGAATAATCCGGGTTGAATTCCTTATAGAACGCATTAGAGCAGGCACGGACGCATTCCAGACACGCCATACACTCCGTACCCTTTTTAACCATCAGTTTTTTCATAATTGGAAAATCTCCTTTATGTAAATCATTATCTATGTCATTATAACGCATTTTTTAAAAATAGCAATGCAAAAGATTGAAATTTGGAAAAAAGGGAAATTTTTTCCAGTCTAAACCCGAATCAAGAGGCAATACTATAAGTGTACTTTGAAAAAGGGAGGTTTTAAAATGAAAAAATTTGCAATTCTTGCATTGAGCTTTATCCTCAGCATTGGCCTGATGACCGCTTGCCGTGGCGGCAATGTACAGGAATCCAGCGATCCCACCACAAAGCCCACCACTGCACCGACGACAGCGCCGACAACCGCTCCGACTACCGCTCCCACCACCGAGCCTACCAAGCCCTCGGATGGGATGCTGGAAGATGGAAAGATTGACGGCAACGGCGATGCCGGTCAAAAGGGACGCGGGATGCTGGGGCTCTCTTAACGGTCAGGCTCGCCTGACCTACATAGCTTACAGAATGGTGATATAGCGAAGCAGATTCTTCCGAATTCGTTCAATTTCCTGCAATGCTGCATCGGTATAGGATATACCGCTTGCACCCTCATCCGCCTTCCAGGCGGCTGTAATCAGCGGTCCGGCAGAAATAGCAGCACCATAGCCCAAACGGTCAAAAGCATAGCTGCAATTCTTTACATTTCCGCTGGGATAATCCAGCCCATCCACCAAAAGGAAAATATGCTTATACTGCCCTCTCAGATTCCGCAAACTATCCGGCGAACCCGCGCTGGCAACAGCGCAAATACGGGAATATCCGCACTTCGTCAAAATCGGATCAGCAAAACGGTTGACCAGTTCTGCTGCTGCGCCGTGAACAAGCCGTTTGCCGGTCAGCAAATCCTGAAGCTCCGAAGCAGACTTATTGGCAGAACGAACAACCACATACAGATCCTTCTCCCCTTTTGCACAAGCCGGAACAAAGGGCTTGATACTGTCGCTGCCGATGTAGGGGCTGATGATCATACCATCACAGGGGTACGCATCATTTTCAAGCAAGGAAGCTGCCCGGTCAGCACACCAGGGGGAAAGAATTTGCGGACCGTCCAGCAGTCGATAAAGCCCCAACTCACCAGCGCGCTTCAGAAGCTTTGACAGATTCTCAAGGCCTTCTGCGCCCAGCAGAGCAAATTCATCGAAGGAAAAACGCACACCGGGCACTACCGGTGCAACCGCTTCCAGAATTTCCCCGCAGAACCGAAAATATGCCTTAGAGTAGCTTCCCTCCTGTTCCAGCAGATGAGGCGGAAGCAGCTCTTCCTTCATACACAAATCAACAATAACGGGACATTTTAGCTTTCTGATTTTTTCGTGAAGCAAATCAATGGACATTCTGTCACTCCCCTTCTTTTTTATATTATATCACATTAAAAATCTATCGACAAGCCTGAATTTTACCATCTTTATGTCCTTCGCATTGGGTTATACTATAAGCGAAGGGAGGGATAAAAATGAGTGCAAAAGGATGGTTGTTGTCGATGGGACTTGGCGCGGCAGTTGGTGCCGTGGCCGTTATGATGCTGCCGCAGCAAAGCACAGCGCGTAAGCTTGCGAATCAGGCAGCAGATAAGGTTGAAAATGTGGCACATCAGCTTGCTGATAAGATGATGTCGGAAACTGAAATGTAAAAAAACCGGGAAGCACTGTGCTTCCCGGCTTTGATTATTGTGCATGAACAACGATGCTGTCATTCTCAACAGAAACAGTAATGGAAGAAATCGGATTTTCAAAGGAAGCGATGATTCGCTCCGCAATGGGATCTTCCAAATCACGCTGAATGGTGCGCCGCAGATTTCTGGCGCCATATTCCATGGAGAACGCCTTTTTAACAAGGTATTCCCGGACATCCTCATTCCATACAATGGTCAAGCCACGCTCTGCAAGGTTGGCTGACAGTTCACCTAGCATAATGTCCGCAATGCCGCGGAAATTCTCCTCCGTCAAATGATGGAAGGTGATAATTTCATCCACACGGTTAATAAACTCCGGCCGCAGGAACTCACGAAGAGCGCCTAACGTCTTTTCCTGCACCTGGTCATCCTGTGTCCGTCCAAAGCCCAAACCTGCCACACGGCCTTCGCTGCCGGCATTGGAGGTCATTACAATCACCGTATTTTCAAAATTGACCACACGTCCCTGTGCATCTGTAATACGGCCATCATCCAAAACCTGCAGCAGAATGTTCAGTACATCCGGATGTGCCTTTTCGATTTCATCAAAAAGCACCACTGCATAAGGCCTGCGGCGAATTTTCTCCGTCAGCTGCCCGGCTTCATCGTAGCCAACATAACCGGGAGGCGAACCAATCAGTTTGGAAACGGTATGCTTCTCCATAAATTCGGACATATCCAGGCGAATCAGGCTGTCCACGGAGTCGAAAAGATCGTTGGCCAAGCACTTGACCAGCTCCGTTTTGCCAACACCGGTAGGACCAACGAAAATGAAGGATACCGGCCGCTTTTTGGCGGAAATTCCGACGCGGTGACGGCGAATTGCCTTTGCAACCGCATCTACAGCCTCATCCTGGCCAACAATATGCTGACGCAGACGCTGGGCAAGTCCGCTGATCTGTTCATATTCCTGAGCCTTGATTTTCGATGCCGGGATCTTTGTCCAGAGCTCGATGATCCGCGCCAGATTTTCAATGGTAACCGACGGTGCCGGAACCTGCTCCAGCTTCTCAATTTCAGCAGCAATTTGGCACAGACGGCTGCGCAAAAGTGCTAATCGCTCGAAATGCTCATTTTCTGTGTCATCAGTAAGCATCTGCAGCTCCAGCTCATAGTCATCCCGTTCTTTGCGAAGCTCCGCAAGCTTTGAAATCTCCTCACAGCGCAAATTCACATCAGAGCAAGCTTCATCCAAAAGGTCAATGGCCTTATCCGGCAGAAATCTGTCCGTAATATAGCGCTCGGAAAGCACGACACACTGGCGCGCTATTTCCGGTGAAATGCTGACACCGTGGAACTGTGCATACTTGGGCGCAATGCCCTGCATAATCTTGCTTGCTTCCTCAATGGTCGGTTCAGCAACTGTCACCGGCTGAAAACGCCGTTCAAGAGCCGCATCCTTCTCAATATGCTTGCGGTACTCATTGAAGGTGGTTGCACCGATGACCTGAATCTCGCCCCGGGAAAGTGCAGGCTTGAGAATGTTTGCTGCATTCATCGAGCCCTCTGCATCGCCGGCACCAACGAGATTGTGGACCTCGTCAATCACCAGAATGATGTTGCCGCATTCCTTAATTTCGCCAATCAGGCTCTTCATTCGGCTTTCAAACTGACCGCGGAACTGCGTTCCAGCTACCAGCGCTGTTAAATCCAGAAGAAAAACTTCCTTATCCCGCAACTTAAAGGGTACATTACCAGCCACAATTCTCTGCGCCAGACCTTCCGCAATAGCGGTTTTGCCAACGCCGGGTTCACCAATCAAGCAGGGATTATTCTTTTGTCGGCGGTTCAGAATCTGTACCACACGCTCTGTTTCCACATCCCGACCAATGACCGCATCCAGCTTTCCTTCCCGGGCGCGACCGGTCAGGTTCAGGCAGTAATTGTCCAGAAATTTATGCTTTTTGCTCTTCTTATGGGGCACTTCCTCCCCATTTTTATCATCCTGCGGTTCTTCTTTGCGGGGCGCAGGCAAATTGCTGCTGCCGGGATTTACCGCGCCAAACATCTGATTGAGCATAGGGAAGGTTGCGGTACGGCTGTCCATATCATCCTCATCCCCATCTCCCTGATCAATCTGACCGAACATACTGGTCATTTCATCATTGAGAGAATCAAGATCCTCTTCTGAAAAGCCCATATTCTTGACCGCCTGGTCAATCTGTGGAATTCCCAGACTTCTGGCACATTTCAAGCAATACCCTTCATTCATCGTAACGCCGTTTTCAATCTTTGTAATGAAAACAACAGCTATATTCTTTTTACATCTTGTACATAACTTCGGTTGCATCTGATACTCACTCCTTTTTCAGCAGTATATCACATCCTGCCAAATAAAGATAAAACAAATTATAAACAATCCGGTGCAGCGCACTGGAAATTTTCGACACCGTCATCATACCACAGATGGGTCATATAAAGACCGCCTGCCGGAACAGTAGGACCAGCCGCTGTTCTGTTGCCGGAATCCAAAATACTGCCAATCTCCTCCGGCTGGATCTTCCCCTCAGCAGCATAAACTACCGTACCTGCCATTGCCCGTGCCATATTGTACAAAAATCCATTGGCACAAACGCGAAGGCGGATAATATCACCGTCTCGTTCCACGTTATAATAATATACCGTTCTGACCGTTGACTTGACATCTGTTCCAACGCTCCGCACTGCCGCAAAATCATGAGTCCCCACAAATTGATCAGCAGCAGCCTGCATCACCTTTTCATCCAGATGCTTGGGATAGAACCAGGCGCGATTCACATAAAAGGGATCCTTTACCCGTGAATTGTAAATTAAATAGGTATACTCTTTCCGAACACAGGAGCCGATGGCATTAAAGCCATCGTGAACCTCAAAGGCCTTGGTGACCACAATATCCGCAGGAAGATGGGTATTTAGTGCATAAGGCAGCCGCTCCACGGGAATGGTGGATTCTGTGCGAAAATTGGCCACATAGCACTTGGCGTGAACGCCAGCATCGGTACGGCCGCAGCCGGTGATATGAACGGACTCGCCCGTCAGCATTCCAATCGCCTTTTCCACCGTTTGCTGGACGGTTGGCAGGTTCTTTTGTGCCTGCCAGCCGTGATAGGCCGTACCCAAATAGGTCAGAAAAATCGCAATATTACGCATACACACCTCATAAACCAAAGATGTTTAATACAATCATCCCTGCCAGCATCAATGCGGCCAATGCAAAAGCTTCAAAATCACGGCGGTGATACCGCAAAAGCTTCATTTTTGTACGCCCTTCTCCGCCATGATAGCAGCGGCATTCCATTGCAGTTGCCAGTTCATCCGCCCGGCGGAAGGAGCTGATAAACAACGGAACCAGAATCGGCACAAGAGCTTTAACACGCTGCAACAGCTTTCCTGTCTCAAAATCCGCACCTCTTGCCTTTTGTGCAGACATAATTTTATCCGTCTCCTCAATCAGCGTAGGGATAAAGCGCAAAGCAATGCACATCATCATTGCCAGCTCGTGAACAGGAACTTTTATCTTCTTCAGCGGGTTGAGCAAGGACTCCAGGCCATCGGTCAGGGCAATCGGAGATGTGGTATAGGTCAGCAGCGTCGTGCCGGTAACCAGCATCAAAATACGCACAACCATAAAAACTGCACGCAGCAATCCATCAAGAGTGATGGTGATAATCCAAAAGGATACCAAAACCTTGCCGCTCTGGGTAAAAAACAGGTTCAAAAGACCTGTAAATACCAATATAAACACCAGCGGCTTCAAACCGCGCACAAAGGCCTTTGCCGGAATCCGAGATACCGCAATAAAGGTAATCAGCAAGCCCAGCATCACGGCATAAGCAATAGGCCCGACTGCTAAAAACAGGGCAACAATATAGACAATCAAAAATAATAGCTTTGTTCGCGGGTCAAGGCGATGAACAACGGAAGTTCCCGGGAAGTACTGTCCAAGTGTAATGTCCTTAAGCACCGATAATTCCCCCCTTCAGGGCGGAAATCGCCTGTTCCATTGTATAAACAGTTGGAACATCCAGACCCATTCTTTGCAAATTCAGGAACACCTGAGTAACCTCAGGGATATCCAGTCCCATCTCAAGAAGCTCCTGCGCACGGGAGAAAACCTCCTGAGGTGTACCGTCCATCACAAGATGAGCACCGTTCATAACAATCAGCCGATCGGTAAGTCTTGCCACATCGTTCATGGAATGGCTAACCATCATAACCGTTGCATTTTTTGCTTTGCGGTAAGCTTCAATATTTTCCAGGATTTCATTGCGCCCGGCAGGGTCAAGACCCGCGGTAGGCTCATCAAGAATCAGAACCTCCGGCTCCATCGCGATGACACCTGCAATGGCCACACGCCGCTTCTGACCGCCGGAAAGGTCAAAGGGAGAAACCTGAAGCTGTTCCTGAGAAATACCAACAAAACCGGCAGCTTCCCGCACCCGGTTGTCAATTTCCTCTTTACTCAAGCCCATATTTTTAGGGCCGAAAGCAATATCCTTGTATACTGTCTCATCAAACAGCTGATACTCCGGGTACTGAAAAACCAGCCCGACCCGGAAGCGGGCCTGACGGGTTGCCTGCTTGTTCTCCCATATATCCTTGCCATCCAGCAAAATCTGCCCGGATGTCGGCTTCAGCAGACCGTTCAAATGCTGTATCAATGTGGATTTTCCGGAGCCGGTATGACCAATAATGCCAATGAACTCCCCTCTTTCCACAGAAAAAGACACACCTTCAAGCGCCGTATGCTCAAACGGAGTACCGGCGCTGTAAATATGGGTTAAATCTTTAACTTCCAAAATCGGTGACAATGCTCTCTACCTCCTGCGGTCAAACCTTCCAATGCTCCAGAAGTGTTTGCGCGCAATTTTCGGGGCTTAGGCTGTCAAGGGGCAGCTCCGCACCCAAACGATTCAATTCCCAGCAAAGCTCCACTGTTTCCGGGGCTGCAAGCCCAATGCTGTGAAGCAGCTCAACCTGTGAAAAAACCTCCTGCGGCTTTCCGTCAGCCGCAATTTTACCTTTGTTCAGTACAATTACCCGGTCAGCCATAGCAGCTTCATCCATGTGATGGGTAATGAATACCACCGTAATGCCCTTTTCCCGGTTCAGCATCTCGACGGTCTGCATCACCTCACGGCGCCCTTTCGGGTCAAGCATTGCTGTTGGCTCATCCAAAACGATGCACTTCGGCTCCATCGCAATGATGCCGGCAATGGCAATTCGCTGCTTTTGACCGCCTGACAGCAAGTGAGGAGCGTGTCCGCGATACTCGTACATCCCCACCTGCTGCAACGCAGAATCCACGCGACGGCGTATTTCAGCGCTGGAAATGCCCAGATTCTCCGGTCCAAAGGCCACATCCTCTTCCACCACATTGGCAACAATCTGGTTGTCCGGATTCTGGAACACCATGCCTACATTCTTGCGAATCATAATCAGCTTTTCTTCATCAGAAGAATCCATTCCGAACACATAAACCTTGCCTCTACTGGGAAGCAAAATAGAGTTAAAATGTTTGGCTAATGTGGACTTTCCGCAGCCATTACCACCTAAAATGGCAACAAATGTTCCTTCCTTCACGGTAAGGGACAAATCTTCAAATACCTGAACGCCAAGGGTGTCCTCTGCACCCGGATAAGTATATGACAAATGCTCTACATTGATTGCCGTTTCCAAACTGTCTTCCTCCAAATTAAGGTGTCCACCGTCCTGTGGAACCGCAGGGCAACATAATACCGGTGGATTTTACCGGCAAACCCAACTCACCCACAGCGGTTCTTCCACCGTGCTCTGCGCCAAATACCACATCAGACGCATAACCAACCGCAGAGGGCGCAAGACCTGTGGTATAGGAATTGATAATAACAAACAGGGGATTATCCGTCAACAGCTTTGCAGTCTCCAGCAAAAACGGATAGAAGCTTGTTTCCATCTTCCATATTTCACCGCTGGGTCCACGACCGTAGCTGGGCGGGTCCATAATGATACCGTCATAGCGGCGACCGCGACGGATTTCCCGCTGAATAAACTTGCCGCAATCATCCACAATCCAATGAATTGGCTTGTCCGCCAAACCGGAAGCCTGTGCATTCTCCTTTGCCCAGGCGACCATCCCCTTGGAAGCATCCACGTGGTACACTTCCGCACCGCCGGCTGCTGCGGCAAGCGTCGCGCCGCCGGAGTATGCAAACAGATTCAAAACACGCACCGGACGCCCGGCATTGGCGCACTTTTCACGGATAAAATCCCAGTTTGCTGCCTGCTCCGGAAAAACACCGGTATGCTTGAAGTTCATTGGCTTGACATTGAAGGTAAGGTAGTCCTTATAGCGAATCTGCCACCGCTCCGGCAGGTGATGGTCAGACCATCTGCCGCCGCCGGTATTGGAGCGCAGGTACCGGGCATCATATTTCTTCCAGCCCGGATGCTGCTTGGGCGTATTCCATATCACCTGAGGATCGGGGCGCACCAAAAGGTACTTGCCCCACCGCTCCAAGCGCTCTCCGTCAGAGGTATCGAGCACCTCATAATCAGTCCATTCATCGGATAACCAAATCATGGCAATCTCCTTCAAATCTTTTTATAAGCTAGGGAAATATGGGAATTGGCTTGTGAATGTGACAGGAAACATAGGGCAATTCAAGCCCGTAGTTTTTGTCATTTTTAAAGCCGTGGAACGCTACAGGATTCCCCTTCTTGTCCACCAGATAGATATAATTATCGGACCGGTAGGCTGTCTCAAGACCGCACTCGCTGGCCTTGATGATTTCCTCCACATCACTCTGGGTCATCTTCACCAGAGAACGCTTTACAACATTGGTGCAGCCTGTATTTGCAGCTGCCTTGCAGGTAGCACAATAATCAACCACCACGTGGCAGTCACAGCTCTCCTGAGGAACATCCTCCGGGTATACCAAAACTTCCTTAATCCGGCTCAAGCCGTGCTCGTAGGTGCGCACATCCATTGCGCAGGCACCCGTTGCCTGCTTGCCGCAATCCAGACATACCGTAACCGGAACAAAGTTGCTCTCGTTGTACATCACCTTAGACTCCAGGTTCTTGTGAAGCGGCTCCATCACCTTCCGCCACAGCTGACAGGCAACATTGCCGCCGGATACGCCGGTAATCGCTTCCGGATGGTCGTAACCGGTCCAGACAGCTGCAGTGTATTGGCTGGTATAGCCGCAGAACCAACGGTCCTTGGCGCTGGTGGTTGTACCGGTTTTGCCGCAGATGTCGTAGTCATAGCTCTTAAACTCCGCATAACGACCCGTACCGGATTCCACGGCATTATCAAGGCAATAGTTCACATAGTCAACCGTCTTGGGGCTGAGAATCTGGGAGGATTTCTGCTCGTTATTGTGGATCAGATTACCATCGTTGTCATAAATCAGGGTGTAGGTTCTGGCATCTCTGTATGTGCCATTATTTGCAAAGGTTGCATAAGCGGCACTCATATCCCGAACAGTGATACCAACAGTCGGTGCGCCCATACCAAGCGGTGCCCAGTCAATATCCGTAAAGACCTTGCCGCTGGAATTGACATATTCCCGAACAAGGGTGGACAGCTGGAACTTATCCTTTGCAAAATTGAAGCTGTACTCACGCCCCATAATATCCAGGCTGTTAACAGCGGAGGCGTTAACCGAATCAATTACCGCGTCCAGAATTGTGCACTTCAGGGAGTACTTGCGGTCAGAGTTTCGGGGGAACGGATTGTTCTCCACATAATACAGTGGCAAATCTTTTACCACAGATGCAGGATTCAGGACGCCCAACTCAAAGGAAGGTGCATAAACCGTCAAAGGCTTAATAGAGGAACCGGGCTGCAGCTTGGCATCCGTTGCCTTGCTGTAAGCGTCGTGGACATCCTTTTCACCCACGCCGCCGGCAATCGCAACAATATCACCGGTTGCATTGTCAATAACAACCATGCCGGACTGCAGCTGCTGAATACTGTCCGTATCCGGGATTTCATCCAAATTGGTATAAATCTTATCTACCTGCTTTTGAACGGTCATATCCAAAGTGGTGTAAATGTGCAAACCGCTTTGGCATACCAAACGCTTAAAGTCATTACGGGCATCAACATCGGTGTGTTCCCAATCCACGCCGCCCCGTTCGCAGTAATATTGGGCGACCTCTTCCAAAACCACATCAACGAACCAGGAATAAACCTCCTTGGAAGCGTCATTATCCACGGTGGTGGACTGCAGACACTTGGGACAATAGGTTTTCCCGTCCTCCTTTACAATGAAGGTTCCAAGCTTTCCATGATAGCCGCAATTCTCATTGACGCAGTCAGAATAACGGTCTTCTTCGTCAATTCCCCGCTTCAGCGTCAGGTTTTCACTGTCAATCAGAGCCTGTGCGTACGCTTCTTCTGTCAGCCATCCGTACTCTTTCATCATATAAAGCGTATCTTCACGACGACGCTTATTCCGCTCCATACCGGTCAGCTGCTCGCCCTTGTAATCATCCAGGCCCTCGCGGTAAGGGTTAAACAGCGAGGGGTTATTGGTAATACTGATCAGCGCGGCACACTCTGCCGTGTTCAAATCCTCCAATTCTTTTCCGAAATATTCGGCCGCTGCCGGCTTGATGCCCTTGCAGCGCTCACCAAGATAAATCTTGTTGAGATACCACTCCAGAATAAACTCCTTATCGTATCTTTTTTCAAACTCAGTTGCACGGAAGATTTCCAAAACCTTACGCTGTACTGTTACATCGTCCGCCGTTTCATCATATTCCAAATACAGATTCTTAATCAGCTGCTGGGTGATGGATGAACCGCCAAACTCACGGCCGCCAACGAACATACTGATACAGGCACGGATGGTGGGAATCCAGTCCACGCCCTGATGCTCGAAGAAGCGGTGGTCTTCAATGGCAACCGTTGCATAAATCAAATCCTCGGGAATTTCCTCAAAGGTGGCCCAGTCCTTGTCCGTATCGGCGTGCAGTCTCTGAAGCACCTGAATATTGCCGTCGGCATCCCGATAATACATAACGGAGTTGCCGGACTGGTCGAAATCACCCATGACCACTTCGGAATTCTGTGCCATCTGGTCGCTGCCAAGATAGTCAGCAAGCAGTCCCATAAAGACAAAGGCACAAATTGCGCCAATCGCCAAAACAGTTGCCAACGCACCCAGAATGACCTTTATAAATGTATAAACAACTTTCCAGGTTCCGTGAAGAACCCGCACCGGCTTCGAGGGTTTCCAGGATTGCCTGGTTACTCTGCGAATGCTCTCATTGTGTTCATTTTCCATAATATAACCTCCATCTGGCAACAGAATCGCATTTTCGAGTCCGTCACCGGCATCATCGCATAGGACTAGCCGTATAATTATAGCATACCCCAAAGAAAAACGAAAGCCCTAATTTGTTAATAAACAGAAAAATATCAGACATACTATCCCCAGAGGGGGAATGAAATAATGAATAAACAGAAAATTTTATGTAACATTCTTATATTTGGCTTTCTTTTGGGCGTTTATGAAGGAAAAATCGCCCTGTGGAAGGACAATCAGGTAAAGCCGATGCGGGTATTCCCTGTTCAGGTATCCATTTTGCCGGAGGCAGATCAGAAAACACTGCAAAAAGGTATCCGCGTAAACAATCTCAGCCAGCTGTACAAAATGCTGGAAGATTATCTTTCCTGAGTATGCACATTTTTATCCCGTAGTGCATAAACTAAAAACAAAGCACTCAAATCATACAATCTGCCGATTGATTTTGCTAAAGAAATACGTTACAATATAGCTGACGTATGAACGGAGGAATGATGATGGCAGATAATTTTGGCTCGGACTTTATCACAATCACTGACGAGGACGGTGCAGAATACGAACTGGAAGTGCTCTCCTCTTTGGAATATAACGGCAGCACCTATTTGGCCGTTATTCCCACCAGTGAAGATCTGAATCCTGAGGTAATCATTTTTAAATCGACCGAGGAAGACGGTGAGTCCATTCTCTGCACCATTGAGGACGAAAGTGAAATGGAAGCAGTGAACACTCTGCTGATGGATTCCCTTTTTCAGGATGACGAAAATTAAACCCTTCCTGCTTGGTGCGTGATGTGTCCTTTTGGACCCACATTTATTTTAAGGGATGTTAGTTTCCCGGTTGGATTGCAGACCTCCCGCCTACGCTTTGACGATAGGTGGACGTTGGGAGCAGCTAAAACCCGGAGCGGCAACCCACCTGCCTATGCGTGCAGGTCATAATCGGATGCACACGGCCAAAGCGGGATTCGTATGGAGAACTGCGGTTCTCCATACTTTTTTATATACATAATTGTAAAGATTTTTCTTTTTTTACTGAAGGAGAAAGAAAACACTTGAAAAATACGAAATTATCGGTTATAATACAGCAGTCTATGCGCAAGAACTTGCGCAGCATACCAAAAGCACAATGAGAGGAATTGATTATATGAGCGCATCCGATAAGAAGAAGCTCCGCAAGGAGCAGCGTGCAGCTGCTGTCACGGAACGGCAGAAGCAGGAGAAGAAAGAAGCGAAAAAGCTGAAGATTTATACGCTAACCTTTGCCGTTGTTATGGTGTTGGTTGTTGCCATTGTGGTTGGTGTTGTGGTTGGTCCTATGATTGAAGGTGCCATTATGAACAATACCCCTGCCATTTCTGTTGGCGAATACAATATCTCCTCTGTGGAAATGAACTATTTCTACATTGACACTGTTTCCGAGCATTATAACAACGTCTACAGCCAGTATTACCAAACCTGGGGTAACTACTGGACGGTTATGCTGGGCTTTGAACCCACCAAGGCGCTGAATAAGCAGAACTACGACAGCGATACCGGCAAAACCTGGGCTGATCATTTTGTAGAAGAATCCATCTCCAATGCAAGAGACACCTATTCTCTCTACACAGAAGCTTTGGCAAAGGGCTACAAGCTGCCCGAGGATGAGCAAAAGGATGTAGACAGCTATCTGAGCTCCCTGGACCTGTATGCAAAATACAACGGCTTTGAAACCGTTGACGGCTATCTGCGTAACACCTATGGTACAGGTGCCAACGAGGGTAACTACAAGAGCTACTATCAGATTTGCGCTCTGGCTAACTCCTATCTTGCCAAGTACAGAGATGATTTGAAGTACGAGGGCGATGATTACCGTGCCTACGAGAAGGACAAGTTTGACGATTACTCCACCGCCAGCTATGTTCACTACACCATTCGTTACACCTCCTACCTGGGCGAGGGCAAGAAGGATGACAAGGGTAATACCACTTGGACTGACGCTGAGAAGGAGACCGCACGTCAAGCTATGAAGGCCGACCTGGAGAAAATCCTGGGCGACGAAATCAAGGACAAGGAAACCTTTGACAAGACAATCCAGGCCCTGACTGTCAACCAGGTTGATAAGGATGGCAAGCCCCTGGCTGATGACAAGAAGCCCACAACCACCGAAGTCAAGAAGGCATTCTACAACACCATTACTCTTCATGTAGATGCTCTGGAATGGATGAAGAACACCGAGACCAAGGCTGGCGAAATCAAGGCCTTTGATGTTTACACCTACGCTGAGCACGAAGATCCCGAGCATGAACACGATGATGACTGCGGCTGCACCAGAACAACCGACGGCTATACCATCGTTTTGTTCAACGGACGCGATGACAACAATGTGAATATGGTCAACGTCCGTCACATTCTGGTGAAGTTCACCGGCGGTACAAAGAACGAAAGCGGCGAAACCGTATACTCCCAGGCTGAAAAGGATAAGGCAAAGGCCGAGGCTGAAAAGCTTCTGCAGCAGTGGAAGGACGGCAAGGCTAACGAGGAGAGCTTTGGCGAGCTGGCCAACAAGGAAAGCGATGACCAGAACGGCAAGGTTACCAACGGTGGTCTGTACGAGGATATTTATCCCGGCCAGATGGTTGAAAACTTCGAGAATTGGTGCTTCGAGGAAGGCCGTAAGACTGGCGATACCGGCATTGTTGAGACCGAGTATGGCTATCACGTAATGTACTACTCCTCTACTGATGAGATGACTTACCGTGATTCTCTGATTGACGCGGATCTTCGCGTTGAGGACACCGAAAAGTGGCTGGAGGAACTGGTCAAGGATACTCCTTACACCGAAATGAATCTGAGCAAGCTGAACTACGGTTATATTATGCAAAAATAATTGATTAGAAATTCCGGGTCTGATGACCCGGAATTTTTTTTGCATATTTCCCTCCGTCTCGGAAAAAATGAAACGGGAGGGCTGATTATGAAAAAGAAGCTATCTTACATTTTAGTCGGTGCCATTGCCGGTGCTGTGAACGGTCTGCTGGGTGCCGGTGGCGGTATGCTGGTCGTTCCAATGTTGAGTATGATGGAAAAATTCGACAAAGAAAAGGTATTCTCCACTTCTGTTGCAATTATGCTTCCCATTTGTCTTATTTCTCTGTGTATCAGCCCCGGACTTGGAAATTTGCCCTGGAAGGAAGCCTGGCCATACCTTGTAGCAGCCGTTCCCGGTGGGATACTTGCCGGCATCTTTGACAAAAAAATCCCGGTGAAATGGCTTCACCGGGCGCTTGGCTGTATCATTATCTGGGGAGGTATCCGTTATCTATGCTGACAACCCTGCTGGCTATTCTTGTGGGCTTGATACTGGGTTTTCTGGCCGGGCTTGGCATTGGTGGCGGATCGCTGCTGATCGTATGGCTGACCCTTGCTATGGGAACCTCGTCGCAAATCGCACGAGCCATCAACCTGCTTTTCTTTCTTGCCGCCGCCGGAGCTGTCAGCTTCTTTCGTTGGAAAAAGGGTGCAATCTCCATTAAGGAAATACTCCCCGCCATTTTAAGCGGCTGTATCGCTGCTGCAGTGGCATCATGGCTGGGCACTAAAATTGATCAGGAAATTCTGAAAAAGATATTCGGCGGGCTGTTGCTGCTCACCGGAGTGCGGGAATTATTTTATCGCCCGCGAAAGGTCAAATAGCCCTCCAGAATCAAAGAAGCAGCTACAGCATCCACGGTATTTTTCCGCTTTTGACCATGGTAATTGTGGGCAGAAAGGATGTTATGTGCTTCCACAGTAGTGCGCCGCTCATCCCACATCTGAACCGGTAAACCGGTTGCTTCCATAAGAATAGCGGCAAATTCTCTGCACAGCTGCGCACGAACGCCTTCGGTACCATCCATATTCCGAGGCAGACCGACAACAATCTCCCCCACTTCATTCTCTTTGGCTAGGCGAACAATATCAGCAACCGCCTTCTCCTGATTTCGACTGGGAATCACCGTGGTAGAGCCGACGATGCTGCACAGCAAGTCAGAAATCGCAATGCCGGTACGGGCATCGCCGTAGTCAACTCCCATAATTCTCTTCATTGTTACTCCCCCATTCGCCATTTTTTCTTATTATAACGGATAAACACAAAAAAGGAAAGGCTAAAATTGCCTTTCCTTTACATATTTAATACCCAAACACCAATATTCAAATAAAGTGCAAAGCTCAGCCAAATCAAATAAGGAATCTGCAGCTTGGCAGCCAGCTTGCTTACTTTTCTGAATTCCAGAATCATCAGCAGTGTCAGTACCCACAGAAGCACCAGCCATAAAACCGCAAAGCCATAGGCCTGTGCATTGAAGAAAATCAAGCTCCAAAAGAAATTCACAATCAGCTGTGCAACATAGAGGTTCAATCCCTTACTGCGCTGTGGCGAATCCTCGGACAACCACACAATGGCGGCGCTGATGCCCATCAGTACATACAAAATCGACCATACAACCGGAAATAACCAGTTGGGCGGTGCTAATGACGGCTTCATTGCAAACAGCGAATACATCATAATTCCCTTCATTGACAGCAAGCCGGACAGTGTTCCGATACCGAGAGATATACCGGAACTGATTAAGTATGGTTTCACCTGTGTCCACTTCATAATATCCATCCCTCCTGCAAAAGAATATGCTTGGACAACATTGCATTATGCATCACAAAGAAAACTTTGTGCGTGGTGAAAATATACGAAATTTTGGTAAAAAAATTGTTGACTATATGCAGAATCTGTGATAGAATGACTCTACCTGTGAAAAAAGGGTTTTGTTGTTATGCCCATTTTCAGCTTCGGGGCGGAAATGTAGTTGTCCGCCTTCTAAATCTTCACTAGCCGAAGTGATACAGGGAGGCAATTTTAAGGAGGTGCCGTTATGCGCGTAAAAGTCACTTTGAGATGTTCTGAGTGCAAGCAGAGAAACTACAATACTATGAAAAACAAGAAGAACGACCCTGACCGTCTCGAAATGAGCAAGTACTGCAGATTCTGCAGAAAACACACCACTCACAACGAGACCAAGTAAGGAGAGGACAAAGCTATGGCAGAAGTCAAAAAGGAAAACTGGTTCAAGAGAGCCATGGGTGCTGTCGGCAGATACTTCCGTGAGCTGAAGAGCGAGCTGAAGAAGGTCGTCTGGTCCACCCCCAAGCAGGTTGCTAAAAACACCCTGATTGTCATTGCCTGCGTTCTCATCGTTGGCCTATTCGTTTGGCTGTTTGACTTTGTGGCACAAGTCAGCATCAACGCTTTGATTGATGGTGTCCACAGCCTGTCCCACTAAGGTATCGGCTATGGCAGAGGCTGCAAAGTGGTATGTAGTGCATACCTATTCCGGCTATGAGAACACGGTAAAAGCCACAATTGAAAAAACCGTTGAAAGCCGTCAGCTGCAGGATGTAATCCAGGCAATTTCCATTCCTATGGAAACTGTTACAGAAATTACAGACTCCGGCGCAACCAAGACCTATGACCGCAAGGTATTCCCCGGTTATGTTCTGGTTAAGATGGTTTACAGCGACGACACTTGGCATGTCGTACGGGATGTCCGCGGCGTAACCGGCTTCGTCGGCACATCCAGCAACGACCCCACTCCCCTGACAGATGAAGAAGTCTACGCAATGGGCGTAGAGAAGAAGGAAATCATCGTCAATTACGATGTTGGCGATACTGTCCGGATTCTCGATGGTCCTTTGAGCTCCTTCACTGGTGTTGTAGAGAGCATTGAGGTCGAAAAGAATGCGGTCAGCGTAGTTGTATCTATGTTCGGCCGTGAGACCCCGGTTGAGTTTGAGCTCGACCAAATTGAGGTCATTTCCCAGTAAACGCATCGAACCGATTCTTCGGTTGGAACGTGGGAGGGGTGAATGCCCCGCAAGAAATGCGCAACGCGCATATTACCACATTTTATTCAGGAGGTGCTTATAATGGCACAGAAAGTTACCGGTATTATCAAACTTCAAATTAACGCCGCTAAGGCAACCGCTTCCCCCCCTGTCGGCCCCGCTTTGGGTCAGCACGGCGTGAACATCGCCGCTTTCATCAAGGAATTCAACGCCCGTACCCAGAATATGGAAGGCTACAAGATTCCTGTTGTCATCACTGTTTACGCAGATCGCAGCTTTACTTTTATCACCAAGACTCCCCCCACTCCTCTGCTGGTTATGAAGGCCGCAGGCTTGCAGGGTGGCTCCGGTGTCCCCAATAAGAATAAAGTTGGTTCTTTGACCGCTGCTCAGGTTACTGAGATTGCAAAGACCAAGCTGCCCGACCTGAACGTTAACTCCCTGGAAGCTGCTGAGAGCCAGGTTCGTGGCACTTGCCGCTCTATGGGCGTCACTGTTGTTGACTAAAATTTGCTGACCGGGGTTACAACCTCGGAAATGTGGGAGGATTATTCCGCATCACCACTATAAGGAGGAAAATTACATTGTTTAGAGGTAAAAAGTATAGCGAGAGCGCAAAGCTGATTGATCGCTCTGTCCAATATGACCCCAGCGAGGCACTGGCACTGGTTGTCAAGGGTGCTTCCGCTAAGTTCGACGAGACTGTCGAGTTGCACGTTAAGTTGGGCGTTGACTCCCGTCACGCTGACCAGCAGGTTCGTGGTGCAGTTGTTCTGCCCAACGGTACCGGTAAGACTGCTCGCGTTCTGGTCTTCACCAAGGACGCCAAGGTTGACGAAGCCAAGGCTGCCGGCGCTGACTATGTTGGCGGTATGGAGCTGGTTGAGAAGATCACCAAGGAGAACTGGTTTGAGTTCGATGTGGTCGTTGCTTCTCCCGATATGATGGGCGTTGTTGGCCGTCTGGGTAAGGTCCTGGGTCCCAAGGGCTTGATGCCCTCCCCCAAGGCCGGCACTGTGACTCCCAATGTGGCCGCAGCCGTCACTGAAATCAAGGCTGGTAAGGTTGAGTACCGTCTGGACAAGACCAACATCATCCACTGCCCCATCGGCAAGGTTTCCTTCGGCGCTGAAAAGCTGGCCGAGAATATGGACACTCTGATGACTGCTATTGTCAAGGCAAAGCCCGCCGCTGCCAAGGGTCAGTATATCAAGTCCTGCACCGTGGTTTCCACTATGGGCCCCGGCGTTAAGGTTTCCGCTGCAAAGTATCTGTAATTCAATAGATGCAATATTCCCCCTGCGGTTTTTCCGCAGGGGGTTTTATTCGTATAAAATGCTCCCTGCGTATGACACAGGGAGCAAAAATTATACCTTTCGCTGAGTTAACTCATTTGCTAAAGCGCTCAAATAAGCCGCATCGTCAAATACGTCAAGCGCATCAATGGCCTTATGCGTATATTCTTGAACCAATTCCTCACATTTTTCCAGCCCGTAAAGGCGAACAAAGGTGTTCTTGCCCCCATCGGTTCCGACGCCCTTGCCCATCTCTTCCTTCGTTCCGATAACATCCAGCATATCGTCACGAATCTGGAAGGCTAAGCCTAAATGAGCAGCAAATTCACCGGCCGCTTGCAGCTGCCGGTCATCGCCACCGCCGGCAATGACACCTAAACAACACGCAGTATGGATGAGCGCACCTGTTTTTCTGGATTGAATATCCAGAACCTCCTGTTGGGAAAGCTGCCGCTCCTCGCTGGAAATATCCAGCACTTGTCCGCCAACCATTCCCAGCGAACCAATGTCTTTTGCAAAAACCCCAACCGCTTTGGCAACATCAGAAGCAGGCAAATCAGCAGAAGCGATGCAGCCAAAAGCATCTGAAAGCAGCGCATCTCCAGCCAGTATCGCCATTGCCTCTCCATATACCTTATGGTTGGTCAGCCTGCCGCGGCGGTAATCATCGTTGTCCATTGCCGGAAGATCATCGTGAATCAGGCTGTAGGTATGAACCATCTCCACCGCCGCCGCAAAGGGTGTTGCCTTTTGCCAATCCTTGCCGCACAATCTTGCGAATTCAAACACCAGGATGGGGCGCAACCGCTTTCCACCTGCAAGGAGGCTGTAAGCCATCGCCTCATACAGCGATTTTTGAGGCTCGTTACCGAATTGACAAAACCATTTTTTCAAATATTGCTCAATATACTGACGATATTCAGCAGAAAGCTCAACCGTTTTCATCCTCAAACTCCTCAAATGTCGGATTTCCATCCGCACCTTTTACGACCTTTTCAACCTGAAGCTGTGCTTCATTAAGCATTTTGTCACAGGCGCGAATCAGCTCTGTCCCCTCTTGAAACAGCTTCAACGACTCATCCAGTGCCACATCGCCCCGTTCCATCACGCGAACAATCTGCTCCAGACGCTGCATATTACCTTCAAAGGTTGCATTTTTTTCATTCATCGCAATTCTCCTTTATCTGCGTTACCGCTGCCGCCAGGCTGCCGTCATTCAATTTGATTTCAACATTCTGTCCCACTCGAACCTGAGAGACGCTTCTGATAATTTCACCATCATCTGCCTGGGTAATTGCATATCCCCTGGTCAGTACCTTTAGCGGGCTCATTGCATCCAATTTAGCCGCCTGCTCCACAAATCGGCGCCGCCTTTGCTCCAAAAGCGTGGTTTGGGATGAAATCAGTCGGTTATGAAGAAGCAGTACGCCTTGTCTTCGCTGATTCAGATAACCCACAGGACTGACAATGGTCGGACTGGCTGAGAGTGCCCTCAGATGCTGTCTGCCGGACTTGATTTGCCGGGTAAGACATGTGACCATTGTGGCTGAAAAGCTGTCCAGAACCTGTCGCAGAGCGTCCTGATCCTGAACTGCAAGCTCCGCCCCATTGGAAGGCGTAGCAGCACGCAAATCTGCAACATAATCGGAAATGGTTACATCCGGCTCATGTCCCACAGCAGAAATGACAGGGATCTCCGATTCGTAAATTGCTCTTGCCACTCGCTCATCATTAAAGGCCCATAAATCCTCGATGGAACCACCGCCCCGACCCACAATCAACAAATCAGCCAGCTTGAACCGGTTTGCATATCGAATGGCGCCTACAATCTCCGGTGGCGCTTCCGCCCCCTGTACGCGAACCGGAAACAGCCGAACCTTTGTAAGTGGGTAGCGCTTTCTGAGAATTCGCAGCATATCGTGCACCGCTGCACCGGCTGAGCTGGTAACAATCCCGATGACACCCGGATATTTAGGCAGCGGCTTTTTATGTGCCGGGTCAAACAGACCCTGCTCCGCAAGCTGTGCCTTCAGCTGCTCAAAGGCGGCATATAAATCGCCCACACCGTCCATAGCCATAGAGGAGCAATACAGTTGATATGCACCGTCTCGCGGGAAAACCGAAATTTTTCCCATTGCGATGACCTTCATACCATTGTCAGGACGAAAGCGCAAGCGCACTGCATTTCCCTTAAACATAACGCATTTTAATGCGCCACCTTCATCCTTCAGGGTGAAATAATGGTGACCCGAGGGGTACATTTTATAGTTGCTGATTTCACCGCGAACCGCAACTGCACCCAGAAGCGGGTCAGCATCCATACGACTGCGAATATATTCATTGATTTGAGTGATAGACAGAACCTGCTGTTCCATTTTACTCCTCCATCAATCGATTTGCCAACACTGCAACGCCCATGGCATTGTCCGTTGAAAACTGTGGTTGTGCAAAAATGGGATAAAATTCGCTCATACGGCTACGAAGCATCTGATTGGAAGCAACGCCGCCGGAAAAAACCACCGGCAAACCGGGATACTTCTTTAGAGCATTCGCTGTTGCCTGGAAAACCGCCTGCGCTACACAGCGCAGCGCATAAGCAGCCGTCTCCGAAACTGATGGATGCTTTTCATAGAACTGCTGCACCTTATTCTGTGCACCGGAAAGTGAAAACTCCATCTCAGGGCACCTGACACGAAATACTTCCGTTAATTCTGCCTCACGGCCGGCAATGTCCAAATGCTTGCCGGCAGGAAATGGCAGATTCAACATCACACCGGTGCGGTCAATCAGCTGACCGGCAGAAATGTCCGTCGTACCGCCGATGCGCTGGCAAACAACATTTTTCCCCTCCGGCTTTACCAGCAACAGTTCTGTTGTGCCGCCGGACAGATGCCAAGCAAGATGCTCTGTGTCCATTAAATCCAAACGACCGGCGCTCCACAAGGATGCCGCAATATGCCCCTGTTGGTGAGAAACCTCCACCAGCGGTACTTTCAAAGCATCAGCAAGCAATTTCGCGTGGCTATATCCAACCATAAAGCAGGGCATATAGCTTCCGTCCACTGCCCGGGGGCGGGTTGACACACCAACCGCACCGATTTGATTGTCCTGTATATGGGAAAACAGCCTGCCGGAAAGCTCCGGCAGGCTTTTAATATGGGCAAATACAGCATCTGATTGGCGCAATCCAAGCTCCCCCGCCTTTACCGGAAGCAGCTGGGAGCAATTCTCACCACCATTGCCATCAAAATAAGCAACAGAGGTGGTGTAATTGCTGGTATCCATTCCCAATGTAATCATCAGCATTCCCCTACAGACGAAAGACCGCGGGCAAAGCTTCCCAAAATACCGTTTACAAAAGCACCCGTATCATCGCCATCGTATTTTTTTGCAAGACGAACTGCCTCCGAAACTGCAACACCGGTGGGAACATCCTCTACATAAAGAATCTCAAAAATTGCCAGCTGCATAACCGCACGGGCCAGTCTGGAAATGCGGGATACATCCCAGTCGATGGAATACTTCTGAATATATTCATTCAGCATTTCCTGACGATTGGCAACGCCGGAAACAACGCCGTCAATATATGCCAGCTGGGCACGGCTCGGACGCTCCTCGTAGATTTCATTTTCCTCGGAGAGCAGCTTGTAGTATTCCTTTTCAAGGCGTGTCGCAACAACGACATCCGGTTCTTCTCCGGTAAAGCCCTGAGAATAAATCAAATGCACTGCCAGTTCTCTGGCATTGGCTCTGGTCATAGTGCCTCCTTACGGGCGGATAATGCCACAAACGTGGACATTCACCGCAATGGATTTCACACCTGTAATGGCCTCAACCGCATTGATAATGGCAGTCTGTGCAACCTCTGCGATGGAAACAACACTTTTACCGTAGGTGATGACAATATCAACATCAATCGTCGTGACATTCTTATCCGAAACAGCAATGCGGATTGCCTTCTCAGACCGCTTACCCAGGCGGTCAGAGGCATCATAGTTGGAGCGACTGCCAATGCTAAAAACGCCCTTCACATCCTTCAGTGCCTGAACAACAATAGATGCAATCACATCTCTGGAAATCATAACGCTTCCGTTTTCTTCCACTTTACATACATAATTCTTTTGGTCAGCCATAAGGATACCTCCCGATTATTTACGCCTATTATGGCATAATTCTTTACTTTAGTATACCAAATAAAATGACACTCGTCAATAAAATTTCATCAGAAGATGCTTAAATAGGCAAAAAATTAGCCTGTGGAAGTTCCCACAGGCTTTATTACCATCACTGTACCTCTACCACACGAATGTCTTCCATCCCAAAACCGGATTGCGTAATCACAATGTCAGCAATCACCGCAACATCCCCATTCTGCATTCCACCCTCCGGACTGGCAACTGCAACAGAAATACCTGTATCAGACATATAGGCAACGCAATCCGTATAGCCCTTGGCAATAATCAAACTTTCGATTTGCGCCTCACACAAGGCAGTTTGAACGATTTTCTCCAGTTGTGCATTGGATTCCTGCTGTTCGCTGGCAGAACCGTAAGCCATTGCCTCCTGCAGCAAGTTGACAGCGCTGTCCCGCGCCTCCTGTCTCGACAGGCGAACCGCAGCAAAATAGTCAATGGAAGTATCTGTACCCTCCAGATTTGTTTCCGTATCCAGAATCAGGCTGCTATCCGACATTACCATTTCTGCATCCAGCATATCTGTCAGATCTGCAACATTCTGGGAATTGGAATACATCCAGTTCATATATATTCCGGCACACACCACCAACAAGACGCCTGCAGCCATCATATTTTTCTTGCAGTTCCCTTTACTCCATTTTTTCATATCCCACTTTTTCATAAACAGCCTCCATTCATTTCATTTTCAGTACGGAAATTTGACTCGTGTCCAAGCCGGTTACCTTTGATACTGCTTCTGTAATGGCAAGGCAAACGCTTGCACGCTCAGCCCCCTGACATAAAATGATTGCACCGCGGTATGTAGGAGAAATCACTTGCGCCACCAACCCACTTTGACCGCGATTTTCATTGGTAATAATCACGGTGTCCTCCCGGTTCTCTCCAGGCTTATCCGTCTGGTATATCACCTGTTCTCCAGTTTGATATGTGAGCATTACCTGTACCCTTCCAGCTCCTTCAATTCCTGCCAATATATCTTCCAGCTGCTCACAGACAGATGGCTGTGTCACCGTGCTTTCTGTTGGTGTTACCGTTGCTTCCTTTCTTGTTTGCGCTGGTATCAACATCAAGACCACACCAACAAGAAGAATGAGAACAAAATATTTATACTTTCCTATCCAGTTTGTTAATTTCTCCCGTATTGCTACCCTGTCCATATCTGTTCCTCCTGCGCAATTCCCAGTTCATCTGTCAGTAAGCGTGTAATCACCTGCTTTGCATAGGGCGAGATATTTCCCGACAGCACGACCCTCTTCGGTGTGGCCAAGTTATCATTTGAGAGTATGACCTCCACCTGTAATTGACAATCCAATGCCTTGGCTTCGTCCAAAATGTATGCTTCCACCTGCTCAGTTATGCTTTCGCGGTATGCTTCCATTGCCATTTTTTCTCCGTCAGCCACGATTTGATCCCCATTCGCGTGAATATCCTCCGCCCAGCCAAACCAATGTCCAAAGGAAATAGAAGAAATCGGCGAGATAACCGCCATCACCATCAAAAGACCGGCAAGGAATTTGACGGAAACACCAAGAACTCCTTTTTTTCCTGCCAGTGCTGTTACTGCAGCGCATAACAATGCTGCAGCTACTACACCAACAACATATTCCCGAATCCCGTCCATTATCCCATTCCCTTCATAAAACAGATAGTGCTGATCAGATGCAAAAAGCAAACAGTTCCCACCATACCCAGCAGCAGACCCATGGCGGTTGAAAAATCATCAATCAGCTGGGATGCCTCCTTCATTCCAAACACAGCGCAAACAGACGCTGTAAGCTTCAGAAGCAGAAACTGGAAGCCCATTTGCAAAAAAGGTGAAATCCATATTCCCATAATTGCAAAAAGGCCATAGACGCCCACTGCGTTTTTCATAACACCGACGCTGAGAACCACGGCCTCCGATGCATCGGACAAGATACCTCCTACCACGGGAACAACACCGGAAATGGTCAGCTTTGTCGCCTTAACGGCTGCCGCATCCGTCGTACCGGTGATGACTCCGGTAATGCCCATATAGCCTGTGAATACATACAGAATGGTTTTCAGCATCCACGTCATCAGCCATTTGATGAAGTCCCGAAACTTTTTCAGAAGCTCCTCGCCGGTGGCGGCATTACCGATCGCCAACGCCAAATAGACATAGATAAGCGGCACAAGAATCTTACCTATCAGTGTACTGAGTACCGTATTGAATACTGCTGTTCCGGCATAGAGGGCTGTTGCACCGGTAGTTCCACCCTGCGCAGCCAATGCTGCTGTTATTACCGGCAAAAGGAGTTTACCGTATTCACTCAGCTCCTCCACCGTCCTGGCGCATAGGTTTATCATACTGTTGGCTTGTCCAAGTAAAATTGTTCCGATAGCCAAGGTGGAAACAAATTTCACCACCTCTTTGCTGTTGCCGGGCATTCCGTTAAAAAGCGATGCCATCAGCACGACTGCTATCAGCGCTAGGCAGGAACCGGCAGCTGCCGCCATCTCCGGCTGAAACTTCATAATGCCGTTTTTCAGCAGCTTCCACAGCCCTTGCCCAAAGCTTTCCGTCTGCGCCGGCATCAGCTCCTCTACCTCCGGTGGAGCGGTAGGCGGTGTGAATTCCATTGCAGCTACAGGGATAGCCAACAGAGTCAAAAGGGCCAACAGAATCAGAACTTTTCTCATACTTCCCCCAATATCTGCTGTATCAGCTGTATAAGACTATTCATAAGCGGAATCGACAGCCAAAGAATCGCAACGGAACCTAAAATCTGCATGGTCTTACTCAGCGCACCATTGCCGGCATCCGCGCAAATCAGCGATCCGATTTCCACGATCAATCCGATTCCCACCGCCTTGAGCATAATACTCAGCCATTCCGGCTGAAGGTTGCCTAGTGCCTGCAGTTGACGCAGTAAATCCAATACCGGCTCCAGGAAGCGAAAGGCAACGAGAATAATCAGGCAGCAAGCACCGATGCTCAGAACCAGAGCATATTCCTTTCCCTGACGGGAGAGAATAATCCATAACACCACCGCTACCAGCATCCCGGCGACGGCCTGTAACAGCCACCCCATCAGAATTGAAACAACGTCTTTACCAGGTCAAAAAGCTCTGAAATTTTATGGGCAATCATCATCAGAACCACCACAAGACCGGCAATCGTTGTCATTGTAGCCTGCTCCTCACGACCGGAGCGGGACAATACCTGATTTAAAATCGAAACAATTATTCCAATGGCTGCAATCTTAAATATTAAATCAATATCCATAGCTAAATCAATAATATCGTCAGCGCCGCACCGGCGCAAAATCCCAGCGTTTGATAATTACGAAGCCGTTGTGGCTGATGATGCTCCAGAACCTCCAGCTGTCCCTGACAAGACTTTTTACACCGCTCCAGACTCGTTAGTTGTCCTTGCAAGTCAAACCGCCCCAAGGTCTGTCCAAGTGCCTGCAGTTGAGATGCCGCATATCGCGGAAGCTTTGCTGTCACTTTTAAAGCCGATACCGTACATGTCCCCACATCCGCAGATTCCAGCTTGTCCAACACATCCGCAAGATTGCAAAAATATGTACTTACGCTTCCGTCGGTCTTATCCCCTGCAAACCGGCATAAATCCGGCAAGGGAGGCAAACGGTATTCCAATTCACAAATCATTACATCCATCGCCTTTACAAGCTGATGCAGCGCTGCCACCTCTTTACGGTAGTTCATTGCCAGCATCAACCCGTAGCCGCCACAGCCCAGCAAAATCAAAATCGAACCAATCAGCTTTATCAAGACCTTACATCCTTTCCATTCGCCACGACTTGTCCCGTCGCAGTACCAATGCCTGTGTAAACAATCCGCTTTCCGCCAAGGGGGTGTACACGCGACGCCGCCGCAAATCCTCACAGTCTGCTGCATGCGCCGTTGCAAGCAAATCCACACCACACCAGGCTGCTTGCAGCAGTGCCTTACAATCCTGCTCTGCTGTTATCTCGTCAACAGCAATACATCCCGGGCCCATTGTGCGCAAGGCCATCTCAATGCCCTGAATCTTGCTGCAGCCGGTCAAAATATCCGTCCTCTTGCCTGGCTCAAAAATATCGCCGGGAGGAAACAGTTCCCCACGCTCGTCCACCACACTAACTGCCGTTCCTGAATCCGAACGGGTACGGATAATGTCCCGCAGCAAGGTGGTTTTCCCCGCACCCGGCGGTCCGAGAATCAACAGCGAATGCTGCATTGGTGCACCTTTGCCGATCCCGGTAAATGACCTTGCAACACGGATACATAACGAACGGACAGATCGAATGCCGGTAACTTGTCCACCTTGAACCACGCACTCCCCGCAAATACCGATACGATGCCCGCCAGCTGCCGTTAAATAGCCCTGTGAAGACGTGGCGGCAGACCATGGAGAATATCGGCTGGCGGTATTTACCGTATAGTGCAGGTCCTCCGTTGTTGTGATTACTGAAAGGATGGTGGATTTTCCACAAATCCGCAGCTCTACCGGCTGTCCCAGCCGCAATCGTAATTCCTCCAGGTGTTCCTTCCCCAGCCTGTCCACTTCCTTGCGCAGTCTTGCCGGCACGACAGACAAAAATGCCTCCCACGCACATTTCATTTGCATCACTCCTACCCAAGACTATGCGGCTATTTCACCGTTATGCCAAATAAAAATCCCACTGCAATACTCTGCAGTGGGATTTTACATTAAAACAGGCTAACCTGACTGGTGTCCGGAAGGTCGCCAAAGGCACCTCCGTCCTTTAACATTTGGATATGAGTCTTAGATACCTTGGGACAGGCCGCTGCAACCTCTTCAATGGACAGGAAGGTTTTTCCCTCCCGGCCGCGAACCAAATCCTGTGCTGCACTTTCGCCCAAGCCGGATACAGCCACAAAGGGTGGGCGTATTTTTCCGTCCTCCACTAAGAATCTGGTCGCATCGCTCTTATACAAATCAATCGGCAGAAACTCGAAGCCGCGAAGATAGAACTCATAGGCAACTTCCAAAGTAGTGAGCAAATCCTCATCCTTATCTGTGGCGTCTTCATTGTTGTCAATGGCTTCTATATGCGCCTTGACCGCATCCATACCCTGGGTCATCATCATCGCATCAAATCCTCCCTTTTGGCTGCGGCGGTAGAAATATGCCGCATAAAATGCCAGGGGATGATACACCTTAAACCAGGCAATACGGAATGCCATCATAACGTAGGCAACGGCGTGAGCCTTTGGGAAAAGATATTTGATCTTCTTGCAGGACCCAATATACCAGTCAGGCACGCCGGCATCCTTCATTTCCTGCTCCGCCCCGTCCGGAAGTCCCTTGCCCTTACGCACCATCTCCATAATTTTGAAGGCACGCTTTTCCGGCAGACCCATGGAAATCAGATACAGCATAATGTCATCACGACAGCCGATGGTTCCGTCCACAGTAGTGGTCTTGGAGGTAATCAAATCCCGGGCATTGCCCAACCACACATCCGTACCGTGGGTATAGCCGGAAATCTGAACCAGGAAGTCGAACTTTGTCGGCATCGTATCCAGAAGAACACCACGGGTAAACCGGGTGTTGAACTCCGGGACAGCGACCGCGCCGGTGGGACCTAAGATAGGGTCATTCTCGTATCCAAGAACCTTAGACGAGGTGAAGATAGACATTGTATTGGCATCATCCAACGGAATGCTCTTGGCATCAACACCGGTGATGTCCTCCATATAGCGAATCATCGTGGGATCATCGTGACCCAGCATATCCAGCTTCAGGAGGTTTTCCTCCATGGAGTGATATTCAAAATGGGTGGTAATCTGGTCTGAATTGGGATCATCCGCTGGGTGCTGAACCGGGCAGAAATCCCAGATCTCATTTTCCTGCGGAATAACCACCAAGCCGCCGGGGTGTTGTCCCGTGGTGCGCCGAACACCCACGCAACCGCTGGCAAGACGGTTCTCCTCCGCCTTGGAAACAGCCATATTCCGCTCAGACAAATACTTTTTCACATATCCGAAGGCAGTCTTCTCCGCAACCGTACCGATGGTGCCTGCGCGGAACACATGGGAACGACCAAACATTTCCACACAATAGGCGTGAGCATTGGCCTGATATTCACCGGAGAAGTTCAAGTCAATATCGGGAACCTTGTCGCCTCCAAAGCCCAGGAATGTCTCAAAGGGAATATTAAATCCGTCCTTCTCCATTTTTGTACCGCAAAGTGGGCATTCCCTGTCCGGCAAGTCCGCACCGCAGTTAAATTCCTTCGGCACATCCAAAATGGTGTGCTTGCACGCCGGGTTTGGACAGCGGTAATGGGGTGGGAAGGAATTAACCTCCGTGATACCGGACATATAAGCAACGATGGAAGAACCAACCGAGCCACGGGAGCCAACCAAATAGCCATGCTCCAGAGAGTTCTGAACCAGCTTCTGCGCCGACATATAAATCACATCATAGTGACAGGAAATAATGTCGTGAAGCTCCGTTTCCACACGCTTGACCATCAGCTCCGGCGGGTTCTCACCGTACAGACGGTGGAATTTGGTATAGACCAAATTCTTCAGATCCTCTACGGAATTCTCAATCTTCGGTGCAAACAGATTATGGGGCACCGGGCGCAGGTATTCCACCATATCCGCAATCAGGTTGGTATTGGTCACCACAACCTCATAAGCCTTTTCTGCTCCCAAATAGGAGAATTCCTCCAACATATCGTCGGTAGTACGGAAATACAGCGGATTATCCCGGTCGCAGTCGTCAAAGCCCTTTGTGGCCAACAAAATGTGACGGAATATTTCATCTTCCGGATTCAGGAAGTGTACATCGCCTGTAGCTACAACGGGAATATTCAATTCCTCACCGATTCTAACGATGGTACGGTTGTAATTGCGAAGCTCCTCATCATCCTTTGCAAGACCCTTTGCAATCATAAAACGGTTGTTGGCAAGGGGCTGAATCTCCAAGAAATCGTAAAAAGAGGCAATTCGCTTAATTTCCTCATCGCTTTTCCGGGCGTAAACCGCTTGGAAAAGTTCGCCGGCCTCACAGGCAGAGCCAACAATCAGCCCCTCCCGCAATTCCATCAGCTCGGATTTGGGAATTCTGGGAACACCCCGCTTAAAATGTTCCAGATTTGCATTGGAAATCAAATGATACAGATTTCTCAAGCCTTGCTGATTCTTTGCAAAGAGAATGATATGTCTTGCGTGGCGGTTGTCAATTCTCCCCTTCGCCCGTAAAGACATCATCAGCGGATTGATTTCCTGCAGGGTATAGATTTGATGTTCTTCCTCCAGCTTCCGCAGAAGTCGATCCATAATCATACCGCAGGTAAGCGCATCATCCCCTGCCCGATGATGCTGAAAATCAGGCAGGCTCAGCGCATTGGCCACAATATCCAGCTTGAACTTATTCAGCTGGGGCAAAAGATTCTGAGACAAAATCAGGGTGTCAGCCGCAGTAAAGGTGTATGGTAAGCCAAGTTTTTCACAGGCCGCCCGTATAAAACCCGTGTCGAAATCGGAATTGTGGGCAACCAGAACGCGATCTCCCACAAATTCCAGGAATTTGGGAAGAACCTCCTCAATCGTCGGTGCTCCTACCAGCATACTGTCTGTAATGCCGGTCAGCTCCACGATTTTAGGATCAAGCTTCCGACCGGGGGCAACAAAAGTCTGAAAGCGTTCCATCTCCTGACCGTTTGCCATTATCACAGCGCCGATTTCAATGATGGTATCTGTCCGGGAGGACAAACCCGTTGTTTCCAAATCAAAGGCCACATATTCACCGTCAAAGGGCATATCCTTCGTGCCGTGAACGACGATTCGGTCATCCACATCATTGACAAAGTAGCCCTCGCAGCCATAGAGAACCTTAAACGGCTCGTCTGTTCCCGCAACCGTTAACGGTCCTTTTCTCGTTTCTACAGTATGCAGCGCATCCGTAAAGGACTGACAACAGCCGTGATCCGTAATGGCAATCGCCTTATGACCCCACGCCGCCGCTTGCTTAACTGCAGCATCCGTTTGGGTCAATGCATCCATACTGCTCATTGTAGTATGTAAATGAAGCTCTACCCGCTTATCTCCAGTCGCTTTGTCCACGCGCTTCGGCAACGAACCAGGCATAATGGCATAGGGTTTGAGAATCATCTCATTATCGAACTGATTGATCATCAGTTTGCCCTGAACACGAAGCACCGAGCCTTCTTTTACATTCTCAAGAATGGACTTTGCTTCATTGGCTTCCATAAACCGGTTGATCCGTACCGAACCGGTATAGTCCGTCATATCAAAATTGATAACCCAGGCATTACGCTTCTTCAGTTCCTTATGGTCAACTGCAAATACCTTTCCCTCGACAACAACATTTGCCATATCGAGATTCAGCTGACGCATCGGTGTTACATTCCCCTTGAAGGGCTTGCCATAAATCGTGCTTGCATTTGCTTTTGCCTGAGTCTCCTGCTTTTGCTGTGCAGATACAGTGGGAAGTTCCGCAATCATATCCCCACGCATTTTTTCCATAGCATCAAAAAGTGCCTTGCCTTCCAATGCGTTTCCGGCTTCAATCGTCACCGTAACCGGCGTGCCGAACTGTTCAGACAGCTTCGTCTGAACGCTGGGAATGCACTTTTGCAACGCTTTTTTTCCGTTTGCAACCAGAGAAATGGTCAGATTTGCCCCTTCCCAGCTCCATGTTGCACCTGCCAGCGAGCCACGGGTTGTGGAATCCTCGTTCAGGAACATATCCCGCAAATCTTCCGTGTCCATAAAAGGAAGCTGCTCCGGCGGATAAACAGCGTTAATCTCCAAAGCCTTCAAATCATATATTTCGCAAATTCCCTGTGCAACCTCATTGAGCTGACGGCGGCTGATGTAATGCTCACAGGAAATCATAATATCAATTTTACGGGCAGCTACGTTCAAATCAGCTGCAACAATGGCCGCCTGAGAAATCGCATTGTACAGCGACTCAGGCGGCTCATAGTCCGAAAACATATTCAGCAAATAGGTTTTCTCGTTCATACTACTCCTACATTTTCTCTATTCTCTCCAGTAATGCCGGGAGTAATTCTTCATAGGGAAGCTTTGCAACCTGCTCTCCCTTTTCGAAAATCATACCCCAGCCATCGCCACCGGCGATGCCAATGTCCGCTTCTCTGGCCTCTCCCGGACCGTTAACAACGCAGCCCATCACCGCAACCGTAATGGGTTTATTGCAATTCTTCAGCGCCTCGTCAACCTGATTGACCAGACCGATTAAGTCAATGCTTGTTCGGCCGCAGGTGGGACAGGAAATGATATTCACTCCGGAAGCACGCACCCCGGCAGCCTTCAGAATGTCCTTAGCCGCATATACTTCCTGAACCGGGTCGTCTGTCAGGCTGACCCGGATGGTATCGCCGATTCCATCCAAAAGCAGGGCTCCAATGCCCATAGCCGATTTGATCATCCCCATTTTAACCGGTCCGGTTTCCGTGACGCCGATGTGAAGCGGATAATCACACTTGCTGCGAAATTCTCTGCAAGCCTCCACCATTGTGGAAACCGTGGAGGATTTGATGGACACGCAGGTGTCATAGAAACCGAAATCCTCAAGAAGGTGCAAATGCTCAAAAGCGCTTTCCACCAGTGCTTGTGCCGTGGGGTGACCGTATTTTTCCAGCAAACGCTTGTCAAGGCTTCCTCCATTGACGCCAATGCGAATGGGGATATGCCTTTCTGTGCAGACATCTACCACCGCTTTTACCCGATCGCGACCACCGATGTTGCCGGGGTTGATGCGGATTTTGGAAGCACCGGCTTCCGCTGCCGCAATGGCAAGCTTATAGTCGAAGTGAATGTCCGCAACCAAAGGAAGCGGGCTTTCCTTGCAAATTAAAGCAAAGCCACGGGCAGCCTCCATATTCTGAACAGACAACCTGGCAATTTCGCAGCCAGCTGCCTTCAACCCACGAAGCTGCGCCAGAGAAGCGTCAACATCCGTTGTCTTGGTGTTCAGCATAGACTGGATGACTACCGGCGCACCACCGCCAATGGTCACATTGCCAACTTGAATCTGTCTCGTCATCGTTTCTACCCCTTAAAAATAACGAAAATATCCTTGAATATGATAAATGCCATAAATACCAGCAGCAGAATCATACCTCCTGCGTGGATATAGCTCTCAACCTTGGGATTGACAGGCTTTTTCGTAATCTTCGCAATCGGCGTCGTGATAAGCAACGCAAGCACCCGTCCACCATCCAGTGCAGGAATGGGCAACATATTCATAATGCCAAGGTTAATGGCAATAAAACCGCCAAAATAGAGCATATTCAGCACGGCGCTCCACCAGGTTTCAGAAGCATTTGCCATATCGTTCATCATTCCAACAATGCCAACAGGACCGCTCATATCACTGATGCTGGCCTGCCCTGTAAGCAACATTCCAAGACTCTGCCATATCATCGTTGCGAAGTTGATGCAGTCATTCCAGGAATGTGTAATCACCTCGCCAAAGGATAACCTTCTTGTTTTCCAAGTCACCCCATAGAATTGACCTGCCTTGCCTTCATCATCCTCCGGAAATTCCCGGAGCTCAAAGGTCACATCTTCAAGCAGCAGCTCTTTGCCATCCCGCAGTACCAGCACATCGAACTCTTGAGCACCCTCATTGCCAGCAAGAACCACATCAAAATCAGAAGTATCATCAATGGTATATTCATCAATTTGCAAAATCAGATCATTGGGCTGCAGACCGCCTTCCTGGGCAAGAGAACTGCCGGTACGCAAACTGTCAACCTGAGGCATAGGTGCCATAATAAAAGAATTGACCAGCACCACAATCAGGAAGCCAACAATCAGATTCATCACAGAGCCGGCGACCAAAATAATCAGCCGCTTCCACCACGGTGCTTTCTGGAAGGAGCGGGGACTGTCTGTGTCCTCATTTTCCCCTTCCATGGCGCAATAACCACCAATGGGAATACAGCGGATGGAATACAGGGTCTCCCCTTTTTGCTTTTTCCAGATAGCAGGACCCATGAAAATTGCAAATTCATTTACCTTCACGCCGGACATTTTTGCTGTGATAAAATGTCCAAACTCGTGAATAAAGATAAGAAAGCTAAAGATTAGTATCGCGAAAATAATGTTCATATACAGCCTCAATTACACATTTTTTCCTGAACAAATTCCCGGGCAAGGCGATCCGCCTCCAGGATTTCATCCAGGCTGGGATTTTTCACAAAGGGCACCGCCGCAACAGCACCGCTTACTAGGTCATACATATCGTAAAAGCCGATTCTATTATCCAAAAACAGGGCAACTGCAACCTCATTGGCGCCGTTCATCACAGCGCATGCGTTACCACCCCTGGATGCACATTCCATTGCCAGCTTCAGGCTGGGAAACGCCTCCAAATCCGGTTTTGCAAAGGTCAACGCCCCGCAGGTCGTCAAGTCCAAAGCATCCACAGGACACTCTTCCCTCTGCGGATAAGTCAAGGCCAGTTGAATGGGCAGCCGCATATCAGGGACACCCATCTGCGCCATCACCGCTCCGTCAACACATTCCACCATACTGTGGACAATGCTTTGTCGGTGAATCACCACCTCCACCTTATCGACGCTCAGGTGATACAGGTGCATTGCCTCAATGACTTCCAGGCCTTTGTTCATCAGGGTAGCGCAGTCAATGGTGATTTTCTCACCCATTTTCCAATTAGGGTGGCGCAAGGCATCTGCCCTTGTCACTTTTTTAAGTGCTTCTCGCTCCATCCCATAGAATGGACCGCCAGAGCAGGTCAGTATCAGCTTCTTCACTTCCCGACGATTTCCGACACCCATCAAGCATTGGAAAATCGCGGAATGCTCCGAATCAACAGGAATAATCTGCGCGCCATACTTTTCTGCCTCAGCCATTACAAGCTCACCGGCACATACCAGCGTTTCCTTGTTGGCAAGTCCGATTCGCTTTCCTGCACGAATAGCTGCAAGTGTGGGCTTCAGCCCCAGCATCCCAACCACAGCAGTGATTACACAATCAGCCTGTTCCATCGTTGCCGCTTCTAGCAAACCAGCCTCTCCGTACAAAACTCGGATCGGCAGATCCTGCAGCTTCTGCTTTAATGCATCCGCTGCTTCTCGGGTGGCCATTACTGCAACAGCCGGCACAAATTCCCGGCATTGCTTCTCCATACGCTCCACATTGGAGCCGGCTGTCAACGCAGCAACCCGGATATTCTTATGCCGAATGACATCCAGAGTCTGCCGACCGATAGAGCCGGTAGAGCCGAGAATACTCACACATTTGACCATTTTTTACTCCACAACAGGCAAGAAAGCCATTAAAATTTCAATAATGGGTGCAACAATAAACAAAGAATCGCACCGGTCCAGAATTCCACCATGACCGGGAAGCAAATTGCCATAGTCCTTGATTCCCGTCTGCCGTTTAATGGCGGAGAAGCACAAATCACCAAAGATGCTGGCCAAGGAACCAATAATACCGTAAGTAATGGCAAGGGCATAATTTACGGTCACATCCACAGACAAGTCAAGGACAAGACAGAAAATCAGCATTGCCAGAATTGCCGTAAAAATTCCGCCCACAGCCCCCTCAATAGTCTTATTGGGGCTAATGGTGGGAGACAGCTTATGGCGTCCGAAGAATTTACCAATAAAGTAGGCACCGGAATCAGCAAGAAATGCCACAACCAGAGGAATCATAATTAATAGCCTTCCAATGTCATGATTCATCAGGCGAACCAACGCAGAAAGCATATACGGAATCAAAAGTCCGGCGATAAAGCAGACAGACAGCCGTTCCAGACGGAACCTTCCCTTTGAAATCAGCAGTTCAGAAAACAGCAGCATTGTAAAAATGCTCAATGCCAGTACCATCCAGATATGCGGCATACCAAAGTGGCACCACATCGGGATAAAGAAAGCCATTGCTCCTGTGTAGCAAACCAGCCGAAGGTTCTTGGAAAGTCCCGTGCCTGCCATCAATTCAAAGGCCGCAATGGCACAAAGCACTCCCAATACGATTGCAGTCAAAATGGTTGGCGCTACCAAAATCATAACCAAGATAAGCGGAACCAATACAGCTGCGACGATCAGCCTCATTTTCATCTTCACGCACCTCCAAACCGTCGATTACGGCGGTGATACTCTGCGATTGCCGCGTCCAAATCCTCCGGTGAGAAATCAGGCCAAAGCACATCCATAAACACAAATTCGGAATACACCGTTTGCCAAGGCAGGAAATTGCTGGTACGCATTTCGCCGGACGGACGAATCACCAGTTCCGGATCGGGCACATCCGCAGAATCCAAATAGTTGGAAAATTGAGCCTCTGTCAGGCTGTCAATTTCCACATTCCCCTCTTTTACATCTTGCGCATATTTTTTGATGGCACGGATGATCTCATCCCGACCACCGTAATTTAAGCAAAAATTCACCTGAACCTCGTGGTAGTCGTTTGAACGCTCTTGAGCATCCAGACACAGCTGGCGAAGCTTTGGATTCAAACGGCTCAAATCGCCGAAAAAGCGAAAACGCACGTGGTTCTTCTCCATATCCCGCAAAGCTTCCTGCAAATACTTTGCAAGCAGCTTCATAATGCCGGAAACCTCTTCCTCGGAGCGCTTCCAATTTTCCGTAGAAAATGCGTACACTGTCAAATAAGAAACACCCAGCGTGCGGCAGTAGTTTGCCGTGCGTCGAAATGCCTCCGCGCCTGCGCTGTGCCCGGCAGTTCGGGGTAAGCCTCTTTTTTTCGCCCAACGGCCGTTTCCGTCCATAATGATGGCAATGTGCTTCGGCGGAGCCAGTTTCCCTTTATCTTCGGTAGCCACAGAAAGCCCTCCTTTCCCAGCAGGATATTGGGGGCGACAGAACCGCCCCCAATCAAATAATCAACCTTAGATGGCCATCAATTCCTTTTCCTTAGCGGCAAGGGAATCATCGACCTTTTTAATATACTTATCAAGCAGGTCCTGCAGGTCCTTTTCCGCCTTCTTCTGGTCGTCCTCTGTAATTTCGGAATTCTTCTTCAGCTTTTTTACATAGTCCATACCGTCGCGGCGAATATTGCGCATTGCAACCTTTGCATCTTCCGCATATTTCTTGACCTGCTTGGTCAGTTCCTTACGACGCTCCTCGGTCAGCTGAGGGAAGGTCAGACGAATCACGCGACCGTCATTCTGGGGATTGATTCCAAGATCAGAAGACAGAATCGCCTTTTGAACCTCCTTCAGCAAGGATGCATCCCAAGGCTGAATCACCAAAGTACGGGCATCGGGGGAAGAAATATTGGCGACGCCGTTGAGGGGGGTCTCAGAACCATAATATTCAACGGTGATACGGTCAAGAACCTTCGGATTGGCACGACCGGCACGAACAGCGCCAAACTCCTCGTCCAGATGCTCCAGGGTCTTGTCCATTTTTCTTCCGTATTCTTTAAAATCAACGCTCATAATTAACTCTCCTTTACAATCGTTCCAATATTTTCACCGCATACAACGCGGATAATATTCTTCGGGTCTTTCAGTGCAAAGCATACCAGCGTCATGTGATTGTCCATTGCCAGCGTCATTGCAGTGGTATCCGTTGCTTTCAAGTGCCGAGCCAGCACTTCGTCGTAAGTAAGGGAATCAAATTTAACTGCTGTCGGATCCCGATTGGGGTCAGCAGAATAAATACCGTCCACATTCTTTGCAAGTAAAATGGCATCCGCCTCAATTTCCACACCACGAAGCACCGCGCCGGTGTCGGTTGTGAAATAGGGATTGCCGGTGCCTGCGGCAAACAGGACAACCTTGCCTTCATTGAGATAACGGTCAGCTGTATCCCGGGTGAAGTATTCGCAGAATTTGTTCATCTCAACAGCGCTAAGCACACGGGCATCAACACCGTGTTTGACCAAAGCATCCGCCACCGCGATGGAGTTCATAACTGTTGCCAGCATTCCCATTGCATCTGCATGAGAGCGCTGCATCTTATCCGCGCCGTCATTGACACCACGCCAGAAATTTCCGCCGCCAATGACAATGCCCACCTGGACACCCAGCTGTGTACATTCCCGAATGACTTCACATACCGAATTGATAACCGTAAAATCCAGTCCACGGTGGGCTTCGCCGGCCAAAGCCTCACCGCTGATTTTGAGCAAAATGCGCTTAAACTGAACTTCCTTCAAAGGAATCGACCCCCTTCTTTCATCTATTTCCTATTTTAATATATTTCAAGCAAATTGACAACTATATTTTTCAACTTTCTTTAAATTGTTTTCCCTTTATTTACATTTTTTGCACCCAAAAACGAAAATACCGCACCGCAAAAGGAAAATCTGGGACAAAAATGCAATTTTGGTTGCAAAACACAAAGAAATAGGTTATAATGTTGCAAGCTATTTATCCGAAAAGAGGTTTTACTATGGCTGAAATGACTGAGAGCAAAAATTTCATCCACGCTTTTATTGAAGAGGACATTGCCCCCGGCGGACAATACGCCGGTCAGACCGTGCATACCCGTTTCCCACCGGAGCCAAACGGTTATTTGCATATCGGTCACTGCAAGGCGCTGATTATTGACTTTGGAACTGCAGAAAAGTTTGGCGGTCTTTGCAATCTTCGGATGGACGACACCAATCCCACCAAGGAAGATGTGGAATTTGTGGAAGCCATCAAAGAGGATATTCACTGGCTGGGCTTTGATTGGGGCGACCGCTTCTATTACGGCTCTGACTATTTTGAAAAGGACTATGAATACGCCGTTGAGCTGATTCAGAAGGGTCTTGCATACGTCTGCGAGCTGACTCCCGAGCAGGCAAAGGAAATGCGGGGCGATTTGAACACGCCCGCTGTCTCTCCCTACCGGGATCGTCCCATTGAGGAAAGTCTTGACTTGTTCGCACGGATGCGTGCCGGTGAATTTGAGGACAACAAGTACACCCTGCGTGCAAAAATTGACCTTGCTTCCGGCAACTTCAACATGCGCGACCCAGTGATTTACCGGATTCGTCACATGCATCATCACCGTCAGGGCGGCAAGTGGTGTATCTACCCGATGTATGACTTTGCCCACCCCATTCAGGACGCACTGGAGGGCATCACCCATTCTCTGTGTTCTCTGGAGTTTGAGAACCATCGTCCTCTCTATAACTGGGTTGTGGATAACGTTTCCGTTCCTCACAAGCCCCGGCAGATTGAATTTGCCAGACTTGGCATTGACCACACCGTCCTTTCCAAGCGCAAGCTGAGAGCATTGGTGGAAAACGGCTATGTTTCCGGCTGGGACGACCCCCGGATGCCCACCCTCTGCGGTCTGCGCCGCCGTGGCTATACACCCAAGGCAATTCGTAACTTCTGCGACCGTGTCGGCGTGGCAAAATCCCCCAACACCATCGAATATGCATTCCTTGAGTATTGTCTGCGTGAGGATCTAAACGAAACTGCAAAGCGGGTTATGGCAGTTGTAAAGCCCGTCAAACTGACCATCACCAATTATCCCGAGGGTCAGTCTGAAACATTCACCATCGAAAACAATCCCAACAACCCCGAAGACGGTATCCGCGAGGTCACCTTCTCCCGGGATTTGTGGATTGAAGCTGATGATTTCCTTGCTGAGCCCATTCCCAAGTATAAGCGGCTGTATCCGGAGGGACCGGAATGTCGGCTGAAAGGCGCCTATGTCATCAAGTGCACTGGCTGTGTTACCGATGAAAACGGCAATGTCACCGAGGTTCTGGCTACCTATGACCCGGATTCCAAGGGCGGCGACCCTGCCGATGGCCGTAAAATCAAAGGCGCAACCATCCACTGGGTTGATGCCAACAACTGCTGTGATGCTGAGGTGCGTCAGTACAGCAATCTGTTTGACGATGCCGACCCCGATGCAGCGAACAAGGATTTCCTTTCTTGTCTGAATCCCAATTCTCTGGAGGTTCTCACCGGCTGTAAGGTAGAAGCAAGCCTTAACAATGCAAAAGCTGGCGAATCCTATCAGTTTATGCGTTTGGGCTATTTCTGCCCGGACAGCAAGGACTCCTCTTCTGACCATTTGGTATTCAACCGCTCTGTCAGCTTGAAGGACAGCTTCAAGCCCGGTCAATAAAAGCAAGACCGCCGGTTTCCCGGCGGTCTTTTTTGTTAAAATGTTGCCACTTCCTCCGCCGCAGGTGCGGCAGGCTCAACAGAAATGGCCGTCAAAATCGGGCCAAGCTCACCTTGATACAGGGTATGCTTTTCCACGGAAATTTTTGCAGTAACGCTCACCCAAGAGCGGGATTCCAGCGTTTGTGCCTGTTCATATCGGCAAGGAATGCCGCAGAACTGAATATCATCGATACAGCAGGTCATCACGAACCGCCCGGGTGCAAACATTCCGTTTTTATCCCGGCGAAGCATCGCCACCTGTGCCTTGAAGGAGACGGTCTTATCCCGGTACTTTTCCGGCTCTTCCGTCACATCCCGATACCACAAAGCATAGTCCTCGTCCTTGATTTCGATCACCGGTGCGTTGATGTCAAAGGGCAGCGGATCCTGCACATCATCAAAGGCAGTAGAACCGTCTGTAAAATCGTAGAGAATGTCAATTCTTCGATTGGCAGCACGGGCAATCTTATGATAAGGCATCGTATCCTGCCCCACCTCAAGCCGGTTAAATACCACCATCTGTGCGCCTACCAGCTTGTCCATCACCAGATTGCGCATATTGGCATTGTAGGTCATAAAGGTTGTGGAATCTGCAAACATCACTTCCTGAGCAACCACCCAATCCTCCGGAAAGCGGGTGTAAAGATCTCCCACCATCTGCATACCATTCAGCTCCGCCACCACACGCTGTGCCTTGTGCTTCTTAGCCAGAGCCTGCAGCTCCTTTGTGGTAACGGTCTCCTGATTCAATGTATACAAAAATACGCTGTCGTGGGGGTAGGCAGAAAAATCAAACTCTTCTTCCCCTTCCTCAAAGACCAGAAGCAATGTACGCTCGCCGGCATTGAAGCGCGGATCTTCCAATGTCTCTTGAATAAACTTCGTTTTACCGGCGTCCAGAAAGCCAGTGAACACATAAACAGGAATCTGCTGCATTTCTTACACCCCAAACAATTTGGCAACACCGGCCTCATCCAGCTGTGCACCAATAACGCAAAGCTTACCAATGATGTCTGCAGCGCCGCTGCGGATATTAATTTCCTCCGGCACCATATCGAAGTGAATCCATGTACCGTCCGTTGCCGCAATGATGCCCTTGGCGCGAAGGACTGTGCCGTATTTGCCGGAATCCAGAATGTGCAACGCTTCGTGAATTTGCTCCTGGGTAAATTTCTTTGCTGTCTCCACGCCCCAGGAAGTAAAGACCTCATCCGCGTGGTGGTGATGGTCATGATGGTCGTGATCGTGACAGCCACAGTCACAATGCTCATCGTGATGGTGCTCATGGTGATGATGACCGCAGCAGTGGTGCTCCTCGTGCTCCTCATCATGGTGATGATGACCGCAGCAATGATGCTCCTCGTGCTCTTCATCGTGATGATGGTGATGACCGCAGCAATGATGCTCCTCGTGTTCTTCATCATGGTGATGGTGGCCGCAGCAGTGGTGCTCCTCCTCATGAGCAAGCTCCTCTGCCTTGACGCTGTTGCCTTCCATCGCAACAATCAGCTGCTCTCCGGTCAAAGCCTCCCAGGGTGTTACCACCATTGCTGCATCGGCATTGTGCTCTCGGAGCAATGCGACGGCTGTATCCAGCTTCTCCTGCTTCATATCAGCAGTACGGGAAAGGATAATGGTTGTGGCCGTTTCAATCTGATTGTTATAAAACTCACCAAAGTTCTTCATATAGACCTTAACCTTGGATGCGTCCGCCACCGCAACGGTATAGCCCAGCTCCACATCGTGACCGGTCACCTTCTGTACAGCTGCAATGACATCAGACAGCTTGCCGACACCACTGGGTTCAATAATGACGCGGTCAGGATTAAACCGCTCAATTACTTCCTGCAGTGCCTTGCCGAAATCTCCAACCAGAGAACAGCAAATGCAACCGGAGTTCATTTCCGTGATGTTAATGCCTGCATCCTGCAAAAAGCCGCCGTCAATGCCGATTTCACCAAACTCATTTTCAATCAGCACCAGCTTTTGACCCTTGTAGCCCTCCTGAATCATTTTCTTAATCAGGGTTGTTTTACCTGCTCCGAGAAAACCGGAGTAAATATCAATTTTCGTCATTTATATACACTTCCTATATCTGCCCAATGGGCTTATTCTATACACAGAAAGTATACCACAAGCTTCTTCAAAAATCTACACCCTATCTGAAATATATCCCCACATATTATAAAAACGACACCCCAAAGAGGTGCCGTTTTCAAAATGAAACTGTAGCATTCGACACAATTCGATTGCTTTTTCTAAATTTTCCTTGCTAGAATACCATCAGGCGAGTTCTTCCCCCTAATGCGACAGCCCGCCAACCGCTGTACTGTTTCTCCCGCAGTACAGCGGTTTTTATTTAGCAAATCGGTATCAGCAGCATCTGCCCGATTTGCGCTTCTCCATCCAGCTGATTGGCATCAGAAATAGCCTGTACTGTGGAACCGCATTTCTTTGCAAGCTCCCATAAGCTGTCCTCGCCTGCACGGCGCAGAATCAACGCCGGGCGGTCAGAATGTGGCTCGCGGTACTCACCGATTTCAAGCTCTGTAATCTGAGACAGGGGCTTCCCGGAATATACCTGTGCAAGAACCGGTGCATATCTGCTCGCAACCGTTTCCTTTCCCGTGGAATTCAATTCCGGCATCCCAATTTTACCGGGCCAGAGATAGACGATATTCTCTTGCTCCGTCGGCAGCAGCGCTGCTGCCTGACCGCATACCGATTCCGTTTGAAGGTTACCCTCTTCATCCTGGTAGAGGCATTGATATTGCTCCTCCAGTATAATTTCCATATTATCCTGATTTGGCCGCAGGGTCGGTTGCTGCGCAAAGGCGGTAGCACATATCACACGCGAAACATCCCCCTGCAGTATTCCCTCCGGGAATACATCCACTGTTGCCATATCCAGAAGTGCAGGCAGCGGAAGCTGCTCTGTTTTTTGCGTAATCTCCCGGAACGGGCTGTATGCATCCTCCACCACATCCACCATTTTCTGGTCGAAGATTGTGTACTGCGCTGCAATACCGGCTTGAATATGAAGCTGATTGTTCTCTGTAATGCTCATCTCCATTGCTGTCAATATAGGGAAAACCCAGGCAGATGCTGTTCCTTCATAGTCATTATCCAGCTCCGTATACTGAGAATACGGCACTTCCGTTTGCCACTTGTGCAGCTCCCCATTTTCCGTCAGATAGAGGACATCCAGGGATCCCTCACCACGGAATACCAGACGATTGCCTAATACCTTTTGCTCCATTATGGAAGGGGTGAGACTGTATCCAACCAGTTTGTACATCTGGGGAATATTCCCGGGAATCATCAGGTTTTCTTCTATTTGAACCTGCTTCTCCCCTGCTTCCACCGGCAGCTGCATCGGATAACTGCTTGTCAAAAGCTGTACATCCTCCGGCATTTCTCCCGGACTGACCAAATCAAACTGCTCCTTCCTCATCGCCTGGGCAAAGGTGTCCATTTCCGCACGGACCATAATTTTCCGGGCAGAAATCCCTCTGGCGTCCAGGCCGGTCAGCATCGGATTAAGCAAAATCGTTCCATCATCTGCAGGTTCCTGGAAATCCCATCGGCATTGAAAGGGAATCCATACATCTACGACCTGCATTCCCGAGCCGTCCTCTGGAGCATATAAAACCCAGGCAAGAACACCGCCATTTGCGCTCATTGAGCTGCTTCGCCATTCTTTTCCCCGGATAAATATTTGTCCCCAACAGCCCAGTACTCTACCGATATCCGGATAGGAATCCGGTAAGCGTACCTCCTGCGTTTGCTCTTGTGTGTGCACCTGCCCGTAAAACGGACGCAGGCATTGCAGGAATTTTTTGATAAATTTGACATCCATAGCATTCACTCCTCCCACATTCCTACCAAACTATATGCGCAAGGGACAAGTTTATTCCTACTATTTTTTACTGCTGCACCATAAACCCAGAGCCATTATTCCCAAGCCGACGCAGCAGCAAAAGAATGTGGACTCCAGACAGCAGCCCACCAGCAGGCCAAATCCAAATGCCATCAGGGCACAGCCGCATAATTGGTTTTTTCGACACATATAAATCGCCCCCTGCACAAAACTATGCAAGGGGCAATCTTTTATACCAATTATTTTACTGTATTTGCTGACAAGCCAGCAGCACCTTTTCCAATATCGGAACACAGGTTGCGCGACCGTAGCCGCCATCTTCAACCGCCACAAAAAAGGCGAACGGATACTGCTCATCGGTAACGAAGCCGGTAAACATTGCATTGGGTTTTTTCCCCTCACCCACCTGCGCCGTTCCGGATTTGGCGCAAACAGACAATCCGGCAAAATTCTCATCGCCATAATAGTTTTCCACATTGTTGCGCAGCATCCGGCTCATTTTCTGTGCTGTTTGTGTGGACATCAGCCGGTCTGTAGAGGCGGGTTTTGCCTGATAGGTAGTCGAAATACCGGTGCGAATCTGTTGAACCAGATATGGCTTCTGCCCCACCCCACCATTGGCAATCGCACCGACAAGAGTCAAAAAGCTGGCTGGATTTACAAGGTCTTTATGCTGACCAATGGCACTCCAGGCAACCTGTACGCTCTCCTGCCCGGCAGCCTCAATATTACCGGCTGCAGTGCGAATCCCGTCAAAGCTGATGCTGTCCAATATGCCCAGCTGTTTGGCATATTGCTCCAGCCGTGCCCCGCCAACCAATTCTGAAATTTTTGCAAAGGCACAATTACAGGAGTTTTTGAAGGCGTCCTGAAGGTCTTGCTGTCCGTGAACCCGTTCGCAGGTAACCTTATCAATTCCGTATTCCACTATGCCGGTGCACTCAAACGCAAAGCTTTCGATATCAGGCAAGGACTCCAGCGCCGCAATCAGGGTCACAATTTTATAGATGGAGCCGGGTGTATAGGTCGCCTGAGTAAAACGGTTCAGATACACTCCCTGATAGGCATCATTGTTTTCGATGTCAGGTACATTATCCGGGTCAAAGCTAGGCGTTGTAACGCTGCAAAGGATCTCACCGGTTTTATAATTATAGACCGTCAAAGTGCCCTTATAATCTCCCATTGCTTCCAACGCAGTCATCTGCAGCTGGGCTGAAAGAGTCAGCTGCACCTGTCCGCCTACACCTCCGTATGCATACACCCCGGTAAGCGGATTATATCCGGCAATTTCCTTTGCATATTTGGACAATGCCGGTGCGCTGATGTTGCCCTGTCGGTCTCCCAACCAATGCAGTGTGGATTTTCGTAAGGTCGCAGAAGACGCATAGGTGCGCTCCCCTGTTAAATCCAGCAGAAGATTTCCCTTCCGGTCACAAATCATACCGCAGCCGATATTCTCCGCATTGTAAATGTGGGGAGATCCGGGAGAATGAACCCATTTATGGGAATTAAGGACATAATCACCCAAGAAAATGGTTACACCCAGAGCCAATACCACAATCAACGCCAAAATAATTCTCGCGCGGGACATCACTCTATTCATTCTCATCCCTCGCTTCCTTGGTTTGCCGAACGGCAAAGCTGGCATTTTGTCGGGTATCTGCCGCTTTGATAAAGGCAAGCAAGCCCCAGGCCGCCATCATACTGGAGCCACCGTTGGACACAAAGGGAAACGTCACACCGGTCAGAGGCAAAACGTCCAATGTGCCAAGCACATTCAAAATTGTCTGCACCAGCAGAATTCCCGCTGCCGTGCACGAACCGATGGTATAGAAGCTGCTGCGCCCAATGCCGGCCATTCGCAAGGAAAAGAATCCAAGGGCAATGATGCATACGACCATCATAATTGCAATCAAAAGACCCCATTCCTCCGAAACCGTAGCAAAAACCACGTCAGAATCTGCAGCAAAAATACGCCCCATGAAACCGTTGCCTGCACCAAGTCCAAACAGCCCTCCGGAGGCAATGCACATCAGCGAACGGGTCTGCTGGTAGCCTTTTCCAAAGGGGTCGTCCCAAATATGACGCCAGCTGGAGAACCGCTGCAACGCGTGAGGCGCCATTCGCAATGCCAAAACGCCGGCAAAGCCAACGGATGTCAAGGACAGTGCAATGGTTCCAATGCTGCCGGAACGAAGATACGCAATAAACAAAAATGCCACAAAGAATATAAGTGCCGTGCCGAAATCATTCATAATCGCCAGGCACAGGCAGATCAAGGCAGTGTACACAATAAAGAAAATCAGATTGCGCTTGTTGAGAATATGGTCCATAGCGGACGCACCCATAAACACAAAGCAAACCTTGCTGATTTCCGAAGGCTGAATGGACATCCCACCAATAAGCAGCCAGTTCCTTGCACCGTGGTAGGTTTTACCAAATACCAAAGTGATCAGCAACAATCCGATGCCGATGGCACCGGCGTAATAACGCAGCTTCTTGGCCCGCTCCAAATCACGCAAAGCCCAGCCCATTCCAAGAAACAGTGCAAGCCCTAGATACATTGCAATCAGCTGCTTGACCATTTCTCCGGGCTTGACTGCCGCGATTGCCGCCATGCCGATGGTGCACATTAAAAACGCAAGTATCTCCACCTCAAAGGACGGCTTTTTAATGCAGAGGTAGAAAATCATCAGCAACCATTGGGCAATCATAATGCCGGAAAAGCCAATTACAATCTGTGTCGCATAATTGCCGCCGCAGCGCATCAGATAGCTGATGGCGCAGAAGCACTGCAGCATGGACAGCAGCAAAAGATTCGCCAGGCTGTCCAGCGGTCTGGCCGGTGTACGCAGCTGTGCCAGACGACCTTCCTGCCGCTTGTTCATAGGCTGCAGCTTCATCTTAATGCCGCCGATGGATATTTTGTCCGTCTCCGTCAACGGTGCAAAAGCAACCCTCTTATTGTTAACAAATATTGGACCGTTTGATGCTGTCTCCGCAATGGACCAGCTTCCGTCATCATATCGTGTTATAACAGCATGGCTTTTTTCAATGTTGGAAGCATTGACAATCACATCGCTTCTCTTGTGACTGCCAATAACATTTTCCCAATGAGTGATGGGCAGCTTCCTGCCATCCTCCAGACAAAGCCAAGCCCAGATTTCAGGTTCCCGGTGAAAAGTCAGCAAGGGGCGAATGGTGCGAAACAGTAAAAAGCCCATCAAGGCAGGGGCAAGGTAGCGCAGAACGGCTTGAAAAACCTGAATGAAGGTTTCATCTGCTTCATAGAAAATTGACAGAAAATCCATTGCGCCGCCTCCTTTGTGTTTTTATTGTTCCATTTGCCGCAAAAGCGCGATTTCCTTTTCATAACCCAACAAATCATTGGGTGTTTCCAATATCATGGGAAGCCCTGCAAGGGCAGGATGATTGATAATGCTTTCAAATGTAGTCAGTCCCAGACTTCCATGTCCGATACATTCGTGGCGGTCTTTATGACTGCTGAGAGAATTCTTTGAATCATTCAAATGCAGGGCGCGCAGGCGCTTTAGCCCTACAACCCGGTCAAATTCCAGCAGAACCTCATCCAAGCTGTGAACAATGTCGTAACCGGCATCCCAGACATGGCAGGTGTCCAGGCACACCCCCAGATCATCACTGCCGACCGCATCGATAATGTCGCGTAATTGCTCAAACTTTCCGCCGATTTCACTTCCTTTGCCTGCCATTGTCTCCAGTAGAACAGTAACAGGATAAGCGGGCTTTAACGCAAGAGACAAGGCATCCGCAATCTGGCTTATTCCGGTTTCAATCCCTTGACCCACATGGGAGCCGGGGTGAAAGTTGTAGAAATTCCCGGGCAAAGCTGCCATCCGACGCAAATCGTCCCGAAGAACACTGGCCGCAAAAGCTCTTGCATCCGGGTCTGCTGTACACAAATTCATCGTATATGCGCCGTGGGCAACCAGCGGACCAAAGCCCAGCCGCTTCCATTCTTCCATAGCCGCAGCACAGTCTGCCGGGTCTTCTTTTTTTGCGTAAGAGCCACGTGGATTTCTTGTAAAAAAGGCAAAGGTATTGGCGCCGATTTTCTGCGCGGTGCGCACCATTGCAAGGTTTCCCTCCGAGGCCGATAAATGGCATCCTATATAACGCATAGACTTTCTCTCCTTTTGTGATAGGATACCACAATTCAGGAAAAAATGCAATTCCTGTTTGAATTTGCCCAAAGTTGTGCTATGATGGCAACACAATAAGAAAACTCCCACGGAAATCCGTGGGAGAATGGTTATCCCTCTGCCAATGCGACGGAATCCAACAGCTCCGCCCATTGTGCAAGACATTGGCTTGCTTCCTCTGCCGGTGCCTGAACGGTGACGCAATAATGGTAGCAGCTATCATCCAAAATCAGCACCCGACCGACCTGATCGCCAGCCTCGCCGGCGGCTGACCATGCGCTTTCATAGCAGGATACGCCGCAACGCTTTGTTTCGATTATTTTAAGCTCATTGCGACCAAAGCCAGTCAACACCTGAATCGTCTCGTCCAAATTTCCGGCAGGCAGCACTTCCACCGTCACATCATAGTCGTCGCAGAAGTACAGTTTTCCGAATGTTCCCTCCATTGCCGGGACTGCTGCGTCCTCCGGCAAATCAATTAGTAGGGTTGCCGGCTTTCCCATCACAGGAACATCCTGGTTATCGTCTATGCTTTCAAAGGTGGTGGTGCTGCATCCGGCGAGCATAAGCATTGCACATAGAATAATCAATAGTTTTTTCATTTCAATCCCTCCTGAAAGGATACCTTTATGAATTTGTTATATACCTATCTACTGATAATCAATGCAGTCGGCTTTCTTTTTATGATGGCGGACAAAAGAAAAGCCACAAAAAACCAATGGCGCATTCCTGAGCGTGTCATCATTCTGACCGCTGCTTTTGGCGGCAGCATCGGTACAATCCTCGGAATGTATGCCTTTCGCCATAAAACGAAAAATTTGAACTTTTCTCTTGGACTGCCGGTGGTGGCAATTCTTCAGATTGCCATTGCGCTGGTTCTGTATTGGATAAAAAAATGACCGGATAATACGGTCATTTTTTATCTGTTTTTCCAATCTAGAATGGTTTGGATACCTGCAACGAGAGCATCTGCCTCTTCCTTAGTTGTTTCCCGGCTCAGGGAAATTCTAAAGGAGCTGTCCATCACCTCAGGCGGTAAATTCATAGCCGTAAGCGTATGACTCCGATGTCCCTTTGCACAGGCTGAGCCTGCCGAAACAAAGATGCCGGCATCCTGTAAAATATTGATGGAATTTTGGGTGGGAACACCCGGAATGGATAACGACAGAATATGAGGTGCTTCGTGCGCACCGTTGATCGTCACGCCGTCCAGTCTGGAGAGCCGGTCAACCAACTCCTGCAGAATGGATTTTTCCCGTGCTGTATCCTCCTGAAGGGTTTTGCAAACTGCTTCACAGGCAGCACCAAAGCCAAAAATTGCCGGTGTACCCTCCGTTCCGCTGCGCATTCCGGCTTCCTGACCGCCGCCCAGCAAAAGGGACGGAAAGCTGTGCAGCCTTGGGCTGATATACAGCGCACCGCAGCCCTTCGGTCCGTGAACTTTATGAGCAGAAACCGAAATCAAATCCGCTCCCAAAGTCTTGGCAGTAAAAGGGATTTTCAAAAAACCCTGCACAGCATCGGTATGAAAGAGCGCATTGGGCGAAAGCTTGTGGGTAAGCTTTGCCATCTCACGAATGGGCATCACGGAGCCAACCTCATTGTTTACCATCATCACCGATACCAAAATGGTATCCGGCCGAAGAGCTGCCTTGAAATCCTCAAGAGAAATCTGACCCAGACTGTTAGGCTGCAGGTAGGTAATCTCAAAGCCAGCAGCTGCCAGCTCCTTCATGGTATTGAGTACCGCATGATGTTCAATAGCAGTTGTTACAATATGGTTGCCGCGCTTGCGAAGCCGCTTGACAGCACCCAAAATCGACCAGTTATCTGCTTCCGTTCCACCGGAGGTAAAGAAAACCCGGTCAGGCTCGGCACCCATAGCGGCTGCAACCTGACTTCTGGCAGTCCGGAGCTTTCTGGCAGCGTCAAAACCGAATTGATACAATGCGCTGGGATTCGCCCATTGCTGGGTCAACGCCTCTGTTATGGCCGCTACTGCCGCCTCACAGGGCTTTGTAGTGGCTGAATTATCCAAATATATCATCGCTTATTTTCCTACACAAAATCTTTCAAAAATCCGGGCAGTGATGTCCTCACGCACTGTTGCGCCGGTCACCTCACCCATAGCCTCCATTGCTGCTTCCACGTCCGTCAGCACCGCATCCGGAGTCAGTCCCAGCTTCAAGCCCTTAAGCGCCTCAAGCATCGCCTCATAAGCGCGGCGGCAGGCATCATATTGCCGGGCATTGGTTAGAATTGAACCGTCACAGGGTGCTTGCCCTGCAAACATCACATCCACAGCATCCGCAAACAAATCCAGTCCCTGACCGGTGGCTGCACTTACTTCAATCACCTGCATAAAAGGCAGATCGGAAGGCTCCACGCAGCTTCCTAAATCAGACTTATTAATCAAAGCAATGGAGTTCTCCTGCTCGGCGCACAATGCTATAATTTCCCGGTCATCCTCTGTCAAAGGCTGACTGCCGTCACAAACGAAGATTACCAAATCCGCATTTTGAACTGCTTCCTTGGATCGCTCCACGCCAATGGCTTCAATACGGTCCTCCGTTTGGCGGATACCGGCTGTATCAATCAGCCGCAGGCGGGTATGCCCCACCTGAACAACCTCCTCTACCGTATCCCGGGTAGTTCCCGCCACCTCCGTAACGATCACCCGGTCGTAACCGGCAAGGGCATTTAACAAGCTGCTTTTTCCCACATTGGGTCTGCCCACAATGGCTGATGCAACGCCGTTACGCAAAATGCGCCCCTGACCATAGGTATTCAAAATCTCATAAAGCGCCTTGGCATCGGTGCGAAGCGGCGCTTCATAGTTGGATAGTCCAAAATCCTCAATATCCTCGTCCGGGTAATCGAGAACCGCGTGAAAATGACTGCACAGGTTGGTTAAATCCTCGTAAATCGGATGCAGCTTCTTCTGCAATACTCCCCCAACCTGACCCGCTGCATTGGCGGCCGCATCAGCAGAATCCGCCTCAATCAAGTCAATGACCGCCTCTGCCTGAGTCAAATCCAGCTTGCCGTTTAAAAATGCACGCTTGGTAAACTCTCCTCTTTGAGCCGGTAACGCACCGGCGCAATACAGACTTTCCAAGCCGGCGGCAAGTACGGCCGGCGAGCCGTGGCAATGAAACTCTACCGTATCCTCGCCGGTATAGGATTGAGGCCCTCGGCAGTAAATGGCACAGCAGCGGTCAATTTCTCTGCCGGCTTTATCGTGAAGGCTGCCCAGCAATAATTGACGTTCCGCCGCCTCCCAAAGACTTTTTTTACTTTGAAGGGTAAAAACCCGGTTGGCAATTTCAATGCAGTTGTCGCCGGTCATCCGAATGATGCCGATCGCTGAAACACACAGCCCTGTTGAAATTGCGGCAATGGCGTGGGACATACTGCCCCCTCCTTGTTTTTCTTTTTATTATATCATACCCGTCAAGGCGTCCCTTGACATTTCTCCCTCCACCGCCTATGATAGAAAGGATGGGAGGGGTTCGATGAAGCGGTTTCGTAAAATATATCTTGAAATTTCCAATATTTGCAACTTGAACTGTTCCTTCTGCCCCGGCACAAAGAGGAAAAAGCAAGCAATGACGGAAGAAGCATTTTCCACCCTCCTGCCAAAGCTTCGTCCCTGGACGGACTATCTGTATTTTCATTTAATGGGTGAGCCTCTGTGTCATCCGCAGCTGTTTACCTTCTTGGAATTGGCAGCGGATGCCGGCTTTCGCGTTATTCTGACCACCAACGGCACAGGATTACTGAAATACGGCTCCCAGCTTTGCAATGCCAGAGGCTTGCACAAGGTCAACGTTTCTCTGCACAGCTTTGAATCCAACCAGCTTTCTATGCCCTTTGAAGAATATCTACACGGATGCTTTTCCTTTGGGCAAGAAGCAGAGGGCAAAATCCTGGTTTCCTATCGCCTTTGGAATCAGGGCGGCGCTGACCAAAAGAATCAGGAAATTCTCAATATCATGCACACCTATTTCCCTGGGCAATGGGTGGATGAAGGACGGGGAATCCGGATCGGACAGCGTGTGTATCTGGAATATGGAGATAAGTTTGATTGGCCGGATTTGTCCGCCCCAATACAGGGACAGAAGGTGTTCTGTTATGGGCTTCGCGATCACATCGGCGTATTATGTGACGGTACGGTTGTCCCCTGCTGCCTGGATCACGATGGCGACATTTCGCTGGGCAATCTCTTCTTGCAAAATTTGGAAGAAATTCTGGAAAGTCCGCGAGCAAAAAATATTTTTGATGGCTTTTCTACCGGAAATGCGCCAGAGGAATTGTGCCGCCGCTGTGGCTATGCAACACGTTTTCAAAAATAAAATGCCCTCCGTTTGGAGGGCATTTTTATTATTTCTTTTCTTTCTTCTTGTTCTTCTTTTCAGCCTTTTCAGCCTTCTTGGCAGCGATAGCCTTCGCCTTCTCTTCCTCAGCCTTTTTCTTGGCTTCCTGAGCAGCGGCAGTAGCAGTTTCATTGGTGGACAAAGCCCACTTTGCAAACTCAATACGCACCTGATCTGCGCTGGTCTCAATGACAAACTTGTCGTCCTTTACGCTTACCACAGTACCGACGATGCCACCGATGGTGGTAATCTTATCGCCGACCTTAATATTGGTACGCAACTCTTCCGCTTCTTTCTTACGCTTTTTCTCAGGACGAATCAGCATAAAGTAGAATACGGCAACCATAATCAGCAGCATCGGCAGCATACCCAGCAAACCTGCACCGCCACCTGCGCCACCTGCGCCATTGGCGCCTGCTTCTAAGAACTGTAACATGGGATAAACTCCTTTATCAATTTAGTAACGAAGCTATTATAACATTATTCCCATAAATTGCAAGGGAAATTTAAATCCTCTGGCTTAATTTAACAGAATATTCACGACGGAAGGCTTCAAAAGTCCCCTCATCAAGGGCATTTCTGATTTTTTCCATCAATTTATTGTAGAAATACAAATTATGCATAACCGCCAGCCGCATTGCAAGCATCTCCTCCGCCGCGAACAGGTGGCGGATGTATGCCCGGGAATAACGGCGACAGACAGGACAGTCACATTGGCTGTCAATGGGACCATCATCCAGAATGTATTTTGCATTTTTCAGGTTGATAGCACCCTCCCAGGTAAACAAGCGGGCGTGGCGTGCATTCCGGGCAGGCATAACACAGTCAAAGAAGTCCACGCCTCTTGCCACCGCCTCAATAATGTTGCTGGGTGTTCCCACGCCCATCAGATAGCGCGTTTTCTCCACCGGCATATAGGGCTCAACCGCTTCGATAATGTCGTACATTTCTTCCGCCGTTTCACCAACAGCAAGGCCGCCGATGGCATAACCCGGCAAATCCAGATCAGCAATTCGCTTCATGTGGTCTATGCGAATATCATGATAAGTACCGCCCTGGTTGATTCCCCACAGCATCTGCTGTGGATTTACTGTATCCGGCAGCGCATTCAATCTTGCATTTTCCGCCTTGCACCGAACCAGCCAGCGGTAAGTGCGGTCCACACTCTTTTGTACATAGTCTCTTGGTGCAGGATTTTCAATGCATTCATCAAAGGCCATACAAATATCGCTGCCCAGATTCGACTGAATCTGCATACTTTCCTCCGGTCCCATAAAAATTTTGTGACCGTCAATATGGGAGGAAAAATACACACCCTCCTCCTTGATTTTTCGCAAGGAAGCGAGGGAGAACACCTGAAATCCACCGGAATCCGTCAGAATCGGTCCGTCCCAGGTCATAAACTTGTGCAAACCACCCATTTCACGCACCACCTTGTCCGTCGGACGCAGATGCAGATGATAGGTGTTGGAAAGCTCCACCTGGCAACCAATATTCTTCAAATCCTCAGCGCTTAATGCGCCTTTAATAGCACCCTGAGTGCCCACATTCATAAAGACAGGGGTCTGTACCACTCCGTGGGCGCAGGTAAATTCGCCCCGTCTGGCCTTCCCTTCTGTTTTCTTCAGTTCAAACATAGTTACCTCTCCTGTATGGGATGATCGCAGATAAATGTGGTTCTCTATCCTATGAACATTGCATCGCCAAAGCTGAAGAAGCGATAGCGCTCTTTCACGGCTTCATTGTATGCGTTAAGCACCTTTTCCCGTCCTGCAAAGGCTGATACCAGCATTACAAGCGTACTTTCCGGCAAATGGAAATTGGTAATCAGTGCATCCATTGCCTTGAATTGGTATCCGGGATAGATAAAGATATTCGTCCACTGCGTTTTGGCTTCAAAGCTTCCGTCCTCGTTCACAAGACTCTCCAGTGTTCGGCAAGAAGTCGTACCAACACAAATAATGCGACCGCTCTGTGCCTTCGTTTCGTTGAGAACTTTTGCTGTTTGCTCAGACATCATACACAATTCACTGTGCATATTGTGCTGTTGAATATCCTCCACCTTTACCGGACGGAAGGTCCCCAATCCAACATGGAGGGTCACAAAAGCAGTCTTTACACCCTTATTGCGGATTTTCTCCAACAATTCTTCCGTAAAATGTAATCCTGCTGTGGGCGCAGCAGCGGAGCCAAGTTCCCGGGAATAGACGGTCTGATAACGCTCCTTATCCTGCAGTTCTGCTTTGATATAGGGAGGCAACGGCATTTTCCCAAGCCGTTCCAGCACCTCAAGAAAGATGTCTTCATAATGAAACTGCACAATACGGTTGCCATCTTCCTGCACTGCAATAACGGTGCCACGCAGCGCACCGTCACCAAAAATGACCTCTTGCCCCACCTGCATTTTACGACCGGGCTTACAGAGACATTCCCATTGCTTCTGACCTAAATCCCGTAAAAGCAAAACCTCTACCGCACCACCTGTAGGGCGATTGCCCAAAAGACGCGCAGGTAATACCCGGGAATCATTCATTACCAGGCAGTCACCACTTTGCAAATAGTCAACAATATCAAAAAAATGCTTATGCTCCAATGCACCGGTTTGCCGATTCATTGTCAGCAAGCGGGATGCGTCCCGCTTTTCCAGCGGGGTCTGGGCAATCAGCTCTTCCGGCAATTCATACCAAAAATCCTGGGTTTTCATTTTTTCCCCTCATTTCTATTATCGAAAGTTTAGTATAGCCTATTTTCTCCATTTTTGCAATACGCAAATCCGATTCAAGTGCATAGACTGACTTGGAGGGATGTCAATGAGAAAACCGCTCTTTACAGGAGTCTGTACCGCCTTGGTAACGCCATTTCTTGGCGAAAGCATAAACGATCCGATGTTAAATGTCCTGCTGCGCCGTCAGGCAGAAGCCGGCGTGGAAGCCGTCGTACTGGCAGGAACAACGGGCGAATCCGCTACATTATCCACAGCAGAGAAAGCTGCACTGTTTGCAAAAGGAAAGGAATTTGCCGGCAATGACTTGAAAATCATCGCCGGAACCGGCTCAAATAACACGCAACACGCTATTGAGCTGAGCCTCATTGCCGAACAGACCGGTGCAGATGGTCTTCTGGTGGTCAGTCCCTATTACAACAAAGCCACACCGGATGGGCTTGTTGCCCACTACCGTGCCCTTGCCGAGGCCGTTTCTCTTCCTGTCATTCTTTATAATGTACCCGGACGTACCGGCGTGGATATTCCGGTTTCAGTATATGCAAAGCTGGCAGAGATTCCCAATATCATCGGTGTCAAGGAAGCATCCTCTGATATTGAGAAATTCTTGCGGATACGCACCCAATGCCCGGATGACTTCTTCCTATGGTGCGGCAATGATTCCATGACCGTTCCAGCGCTGTCACTCGGTGCAAAGGGCGTCATCTCTGTGTTATCCAACCTGCTGCCACAGCAAATGTGTATGATGGCCTATTCCGCGCTGGAGGGCGATTTTGAAACAGCCGCAGCGTTACAGCGCAAGCTGCTTCCCTGGACGGATTTTTTGTTCAAGGAAGTGAATCCTATTCCCATCAAAGCAGCAATGGCAGAAGCCGGATATGACTGTGGCATCGGCAGGCTGCCGCTGACTCCTCTTTCCCAGGAAAATCAAGCACTCCTGAGAAAGCTTCTTTCTTAAAAAAGGCACCCATTGGGTGCCTTTTCTTATTTTTTCTTATCTGCAGCAATAATACGCTTCATTGCCTCAATACCAACCTTAATTGCGCCAGAGGTATCTTCCGTCATAGGCATAAACATACCCAATTTCTCCCGCTCCTGATTCCAGACAGCATGGAAACAACTGCCGCAGCGGACCTTCAGCGCAGCCGCAACAACAAACAACGCCGCAGACTCCATTTCGCTGGCCTTCACGCCAAGACGCTTCCAGCTCTCCCATTTTTGCAGGAGATCATAGTATACGGGGGACTTCTCAGGGCTGTGCTGCCCGTAGAAGGCGTCCTTGCATTGCACCACGCCTGTATGGGTGCGATAGCCCAAATCCTCACTGGCGGACTTCAGCGCCGCCGTGACCTCAAAATCTGCAACTGCCGGGAATTCAATGGGTGCGTATTCCAAAGAGGTATGCTCATAGCGAATCGCCCCTGTTGCAACCACCACATCACCGGGACATACGTCCAGATCAATGCCGCCACAAGTGCCGACACGGATGAATGTGTCCGTGCCGATTGCCGCCAATTCCTCCATTGCAATGGATGCCGAAGGACCGCCAATACCGGTTGAGCAGACGGATACCTTTTCTCCCAGCAATGTACCGGTATAGATGTTATATTCCCTGTTCATTCCGATATGTACGGGGTTGTCAAAATAGGCAGCAATAGCCTCACAACGTCCCGGGTCGCCGGGCAGGAAGCAGTACCGGCCCACATCCCCCTCTTTACAGTGGATATGATATTGCAGATCGGTCTCTTGCATAGAAATTCTCCTCAGTCTTTATTTTTATGAACCACATGAACAATGCGCTGTCCAGCGGGGCTGAATACCATATTGATACCCAATTCCGGAAGGAAGTTTGCAACAACCAGTCCGGTCAACACATAGGTAAGCAGATTTGTGCCGCCTGCCCAAACGGACAGTACATTCTTAAAGAATGCGAACATGCACAGCACGAATATGCCTGTGTTAATCAGCGGGCATACAATCGCAGCAACCAGCATCGCGATATATGCATTTTTCCTTCTCAGCAGCCGATAGGTCCAGCCGGAAGCAAGTCCCGCCAAAATACCCTTTGCCATAACTACCACAAAGCACAGAACGGGGTTTGCCTGGAATACCATAGCACCACCGGGATCTGCGCCGGTTACGCAGTTAATAAACACAATGACGCCAAAGGTTCCACCCAGCAGCGAACCTACAGCAGGTCCGTACAAGGCACTTCCCAGTACCACCGGAATCAACACCAGAGAGATGGAAAAACCACCTACCGGCGGAATCATTCCGCTGACAAACTGCATCACGACTACCAACGCCATCAAAAGCGCCACCGTTGCCATTTGTTTGATTTTCAGATTTCGCATATTAAATTTCCTCCTACTGTCCCTCCGGCATTCCCGGATGGGATGTAATATTTATTCTATACGGATTTCCGTATTAGAATCAGTCGATTTCTTCCGGCACACCGGAATCTTCCAGGTCGTCAAAGCCCATTTGGAGCTTTGCGCCGTTGCGCATAGCCTGCCATTGCTCCTTGGTGATCAAAATTGCACGGGGCTTACTGCCCTGGAAGGGACCTACAATGCCCTTTTCCTCCATCTCGTCAACAATCCGTGCTGCTCTGGAATAACCCAGCTTCAACCGGCGCTGCAGCATGGAAACAGAAGCCTGGCCGGTTTCCAAAATGACATCCACTGCAGCCGGGAGCATCTCGTCTCCATCCAATTCATCCTGATTTGGCTCTGGATCTGCAGCAGTTGCTTTACTGCCACTTCCCGTTTGTGCTGCCTTGCGTTCAATCTCCTCCATAACCTCCTGGTCATAGTCGGTGTTGAAATTGGATTTTACGAAATTGGCAACAGCCTCCACCTCAGCGTCGCTGACAAAGCAGCCCTGAACACGAATCGGCTTGCCAGCACCGATGGGTGCATACAGCATATCGCCCTTGCCCACCAGCTTTTCTGCACCCTGCGTATCCAGAATAATTCTTGATTCCATTGCAGATGCCACCGCAAATGCAATACGGGACGGAATATTCGCCTTCATCAGACCGGTAATGACATCCGCAGAGGGACGCTGGGTAGCGATAACCAGATGGATACCGGCCGCACGACCCATCTGTGCAATCCGGCAAATGGATTCTTCCACTTCCTTGGCCGCAACCAGCATCAGGTCTGCCAGCTCATCAATGATAACCACAACCTGTGCAAGCTTCTGTCCTTCACCCTCAGCCTCAATGATTCCATTGTAGGATTCCAGGTCACGGACACCGGCATCAGACATTGCCTTGTAGCGGCGCATCATTTCAGATACCGCCCATTGCAAAGAACCTGCTGCCTTCTTTGGGTCTGTAACCACAGGAATCAGTAGATGGGGTATGCCGTTATAAATACCCAGTTCCACCATCTTCGGGTCAACCATAATCAGCTTGACATCCTCAGGACTTGCCTTATACAGCAAGCTGATGATAATGGAATTCATACAGACAGATTTACCGGAGCCGGTAGTACCTGCAATCAGCATGTGAGGAAGCTTCGCGATGTTTCCAACGATACAGGTGCCGCCAATATCCTTACCCACAGAGAAGGAGGATTTGGACTTTGCCTTTTCAAATTCAGGAGAATCGATCACTTCCCGCAGGGAGACATTTGTTACCGCCCGGTTGGGAACTTCAATACCCACAATGGAGATTTTGCCCGGGACGGCGGCAATTCGCACGCCGGATGCGCCCAGACTCAAGGCAATATCGTCTGCACAGCCTGTCAGCTTATTTAACCGCACGCCCTTATCCAGCTCCACTTCATAGCGTGTGGCACTTGGACCGCGGGTGACATTGATAATGCGCGCATCAATTTTAAAGCTTTCCAGCGTTTCATTCAGACGGCGGGTATTTTCCCGCATTTCAGCGGTTGCATCCATATTCCCCCGCTGGCTGGGTTTCAGCAAATCAATGGGCGGGAACTTGTACTCCTGCTTCACAACCTGCTGAGAAAGCTCAATTTCCTCGGCAATCTGCACCGCAGATTCCCGTGCTTCCTTTGCAGACACTTTTTTTGTTTCTGCACTAACCTCCGCAACTGTCTGTGCAACCTCAGCAGCAATGTTATCCTCATCACTCTTGGAGAAAGGCGTCATTTCCGCCGGTGCTTCCTCCATTGCAAAGGTATTATCCGTGACGGACTGAACCGGTTTATCCTCCAGAATCAGCTCCACATCTGCATTGCCCACCATGCCTTCCTTTGATGCCGCCACGGGGGCTTCCACATCCAGGTCAACCTGGTTCATAAACTCATTGGCCTTCGGGCTGAGAGTACGCTTCACCTTCGGAGGAGCAACAGGCTCGTCATCCACAGGGATGTCGATTTCCAGCTGTCTTTCCTCCTGCTCCTTGCGCTTGGTTTCCAAATGCTCAATCCGCTTCTTGGCAATGTAATTGACCACCACAGCTGCCGGTTCTTCCGCTTCCGGCTTTTCCTCCTCCACCTCCGGACGGGGGCGGTTCTGGAAGGCACGGATAATGCTGGGAATGGTAATATCAAAAGAACCAAGCAAAGCAAAGATTGCGCCAATAATCAGAAGAATCAGACTGAGCACTTCCCGGAACAGCCATTGAAACAGCATCGCAAGACCGCCGCAAAGCAATCCGCCAGTGCTGCCCTCCACGCCGCCAACAATCAGTGCAAACAGCACATTAGAGCTTGCCGGAAGGACATAAGCGCCGTTAAGCATCATTGCAATCTGAGAAATACAGCCGCAAAGGAAAATAAAAACGATAACACAAATGCTGCGCTGAATAATCGGCTTCTTGTGCATAAAGGCCTGAAGCACAAACAAATACAGCGTCGCAGGAATAGCCGCATAAAAACCGGCGTGACCGATAATCGCCGTCACCGTGTTCTTCACAACGCCCAGAGCGGCAGCATCCGGATAAAGATAGGCAAATAACAAAAACAAAAAAACACCCAGGCAAATCGCTGCCGTGATGAAGCGAACGGGAATCTTCGTCTTTGCTTCTGCCATCTTTGGCTTTTTCGGTTTTTGATCTTTCTTCCCTATGTACCGCTTCGGTTCTTTCTTCTCCGAAGTCTTGGACTTCCTGGCAGCCGCAGCTTTTTCAGCCTGTGATTGTCTCTTTTCCGCCATAAAGTACCTCCTATCCAATCATCAAATGAGATAAATAACAAATGTAAACATCGCCAAGCCAAGGCTGTAATAGGCGAAGCTTTCATATCCAATCTTAACTGACAAAAAACGCATCATGCGGATTCCCATGATTCCTGCGCCAAAAGCGCCCAGGCAAGCAAGGATTCCCGGTAACAGCATCGCTGCCAAATTGCCACCGCTTGTGGCAATCAACATAATCAAATCTCCTATGCACATGCAAACCAGCAGCGGAATCATCAGCAGGTATGTATAGCGCAGCCCAAACTCCCGATCCTGCCCCCGCATAGAGCTAACCGCCGTGAGAGCACCTACCGCTGAGAACCCGGGAACCATACACACAATGCCGGAAAAACCCACCAGAAGTGCGTCCAACGGTGTAACGGAACGGGCATCCTTGTTGGCACGGGGCATATAATGCGGCACATAAACCAAAACCGCATTAAGCACCGCGATAATTGCCAGCAGCCACAAACGGTTAAAATATCTGCCAAGCCAAGGCGCAAGCACACCAAACAGTGCCAACGCAATGGCTGAAAGCCGAAGCAGCTTCAGCTCCATCAGGCAAACCGCATCCGGCTGGCGTTTCCGGCGACGAACCGGCAGCGCCGCAATTTTTCGCTCCGTTGCAAATCGAAGGATTTGCTTGTAATAAGAAAAAATCACCGCAAGCAACCCGCCCAGATGAACGGCAAGGGACATTCCATAACCTGGCGCGGACAAGCCTGCCAGGCGCAAGAATACCTCTTGATGGACCTCGGGTGAAACAGGCAGAAAAGAAAACAAGCCGCCAAGCACGCCATATACCATGCCAAACAGACCATTCCAGTCCATACCTGCTCCCCCTTTTCATAAGCTTTTCGTTCATTTTATCACAAATCAAACGAAATTTCCACCCCAGATTTAAAAAAAGTCACTGTTTCTGCCCATTTTCAGCCTTGGAATGTTCCTTATTATATTTTGCAATCATTCGATGCAGTGCAGACAGCGCATCATTCAGTCCTCCCAGCTTGTCAATCAGCCCAGATGCAACCGCTTCCTTGCCATAGAGAATCGTTCCCACATCCGTTGCCATTTCCCCTGTCGCCATCATATAGCCTTCAAAATCTTCCTTGGAGATCTTGGAATTAGCGGTAACAAATTCAGCAATCTGCTCCTGAATTCGCTGGAAATATCGGAAGGTCTGGGGCGCACCCACTACCAGACCGGTCATACGCACCGGATGCACTGTCATGCTTGCAGTGGGTGTAATAAAGGATTTTTTGGTGCATACCGCCAAAGGAATGCCGATGGAATGTCCGCCGCCCAGCACCAGGGAAACCGTCGGTTTCTTCATTCCTGCAATCATCTCAGCGATGGCAAGCCCTGCCTCAATATCACCGCCGACTGTATTGAGCAGAAGCAGCAATCCATCAATATCGTCACTTTCCTCAATACCTGCCAGCAGCGGCAGTACATGCTCATATTTTGTGGTTTTACAATTTTCCGGCAAAACCTGATGCCCTTCCACCTGTCCGATAATGGTCAGCGTGTAAATTCGCCCGTCCTTTGATTTGGTAATGTCAGAGCCCAACTCAATAATTTGCTCCTGTTTTTCATTTTGCTTGTTATCCTTCATAAAAATCCCTCCTGAGTTTTTTTAATAGGATAACCCCATTCTTGAAAATCAAACAAAAAGAACCTGCCGCAGCCAGCGGCAGGTTCAAAAGGTGCTTATTTCATTGCAGATGCGCAATTTTTTACAATTTGCTCCATCTTTTCCATATTCTTTTCCATATCCTTCGCCAAAGCTATCTGGCATCTGGTGCGCACCAAATTGTGCTCCGGATAGTTTGTCTTGAAATATGGGCTGCCCTGAATATAGTCGTCCAGGAACCGCACCGCCAGCTCCACTGTTAAAACAAATGCACTCAGCGCAAGCGTGTCAATTTCCATAGGCGTCAGCGTTTTGGCAGTTTTTTCCAGGAAGCCCTCTGTAAAGGCCTGGAAAACATCCATATTCACGCCCACCTTCTGTATTTCCGGGCAATCCTCTTCCGTGTAGTTCGCGGCAAAGCGAATCGCATCACCAAAATCGTGACCAACCAGACCGGGCATAACCGTATCCAAATCAATCACCGCAATTGCATCGCCGGTATCGGTATTAAACAGAACATTGTTGATCTTGGTATCGTTATGGGTAACGCGCAGAGGGAGCTTGCCTTCCTCCTGAAGCTTGGTCAGCCGACATGCCATTTCACGGACAGAGAAAAGATATTGAAGCTCTTCCTGCACAGAAGAAACCATCTTCATCGGGTCAGCGTTTACCGTCTGCTCCAAAGCATCAAAACGCTTGGCGGTATTGTGGAAATTAGGAATGGTTTCAAACAGCAGCTTGCTGTCAAAATCAGACAAATCCATCTGGAATGCGCCAAACGCGCGACCGGCATTGCGCACCACATTCAAATCATTTACCACATTAAAGGTTGTAGATGGAATGAAATTGCACATCCGCCAGAAATCATCGCCATCTTCAATATAGGTTTTCCGGTCAGCTGTATGATGGAAATGGATGGCAATATCATTGGGGTGCTTTGCACGGATATGCTCCGTCACCTTATCGATGTTATCCATAACCTGAACAGGATGCTTGAATACATAGGTGTTCAAATTCTGAACCAAAAAGGACTTTTCCCTGCCCTCCGGCAGAAGAACCTTCACCCGGTAGGTCTTATTTACATTACCAACCTGAATCAGCTCATAACTGATATAGGTGCCCGGGATGCAAAAGCCTTTGCAGACCTTAGCAAGCTTCTCATCAATATTCATTGGAATTAACCTTCCGCATTCGTCATATTTTAATCTGTGCACACAGCACAAATGTTATTATATACGACAGGTTCAATTTTGTCAAGTTTTTTCCTTTTTCGCCAAAATCCTTATATTTTTCAACTATTTATAAGGATTGACACGTGCAGTATAATAGAATTGAACGGACGGCATACTTGCCTCAATCGACATCAAACACAGAGAGGAACATATATAATGCAATATTCTTATCAAACCAGCGGCACTTGCTCCCGTGAAATTCTCTTCGATATTGAAGACGGGAAGCTGACAAATGTTCAGTTTATCGGCGGCTGCAACGGCAATCTAAAGGGCATCTGCTCATTGGTGGAGGGTATGGATGTACAGGATGTCATTTCCCGTTTGGAGGGCACAACCTGCGGTCCAAAAAACACCTCCTGCCCGGACCAACTGGCAAGAGCGCTGAAACAGGCGCAAGCAAAATAACAAAATCCCGCATCCTGACGGATGCGGGTATTTTTATTCCTTCACAGCTGCAAGAATATGCTTGACCAGTTCCTCCCTACCATTTCCCTTTTCAGCAGAAAAAGGAATCACAGGACAATTTTTGGGAAGCTCCAGGTCCTCCCGGATTGTTTTCAGGTTTGGCTCCAGCTCACTTTTCTTCAGCTTATCCATTTTATTGGCCACAACCACAAATGCACAACCGCTGTCTATAAACCAGCGTGCCATGGTAATGTCGTTGTTGGTGGGCGGATGGCGATAATCCACAATTAGAACACCCAAGTCAATGCGTCCGGCGGCAAAATAGTCCTCCATCAGTCTGCCCCACCGTTCTTTTTCCGATTGGGCAACCTTGGCAAAGCCATAGCCGGGCAAGTCCACGAGGTAGCACTTGCTATCCAACGTGAAGTAATTGACATGGATGGTTTTTCCGGGCTTATCCCCCACCCGGGCGAAATTTTTCCGTTGCAAAAGCCGGTTGATAACCGAGGATTTGCCAACATTGGATTTCCCGGCAAAGGCAATTTCCGGCAGTCGGTTCTTGGGGAAATCCCGGGCAGATGCCGCTGAAATTAGAAATTCTACTTTCTGAAAATTCATAATTACCTCACTGGCGAATGCCCGGCTTACGGCACTTTTCCTTTACTTCCTCAGGAATTGCCTTCAAAAGTGTGGGCGTAAGCTCCCCAACACCGCGATTGAGCGCTGTATCCAGCACCGCATCAACTGTTTGCGCAGAGACAAAGTTCAGCGCCTGACGCACCGTGGGATCGATCTCCTCCAGATCCCGTTCATTATCCTTGGGGATAATAACGGTTCGTATACCGTGGCGCAGGGCTGCCATTGTCTTTTCCTTCAGACCGCCAATGGGAAGTACGCGACCGCGAATGGAAATCTCACCAGTCATTGCCACATCGGAGCGGACAGTTACGCCCGTCAGCGCGGATACCATGGCTGTACATACTGTTACACCGGCAGAAGGTCCGTCCTTAGGAACTGCCCCTTCCGGGAAATGCACATGGATGTCCTTGGTCTTGTAAAAATCCTCCGGAACACCCAGTGCCGCTGCATTGGCTCTGATATAGCTCAGCGCAGCATGGGCAGATTCTTTCATCACATCGCCCAGATTTCCGGTCAGCTCAAGCTTTCCGCTTCCGTCCATAATATTGACTTCCACTTCCAAAACCTCGCCGCCCACAGATGTCCAGGCCAATCCGGTCACAAGACCGATTTGATCCGTCAAAGGAAGGCGATCCGGAAGATATTTCCTGGTACCCAGGTATTGCTCCAAATTGCTGCCATTGACCGTGATCCGCTTTCCACAGTCTCCCTGCAGAAGCTCCATATCCACCTTCCGGCAAAGCTTCGCCAGCTGGCGTTCCAGATTCCGAACACCGGATTCCCGGGTATAGCAGGAAATCATATCCCGGATTGCATCGTCCGTTATCCGAAGCTGTGCTTTTTTCAGTCCGTGCTTTTGCATCTGCTTGGGAAGCAGGTGTTTCTTTCCGATCATCAGCTTTTCTTCATCGGTATAGGAGCCCAGCTCAATGATCTCCATGCGGTCCAGCAAGGGTCTGGGAATGGTATCCATAGTATTGGCCGTAGCAATGAACATCACATCGGACAAATCAAAAGGAATCTCCAAATAATTATCCCGATAGGTCTTGTTTTGCTCGCTGTCCAGCACCTCCAACAAAGCAGCACTGGGGTCACCGCGGTAATCCGAACCCATTTTGTCAACCTCATCCAGCAAGAGCAAGGGGTTGCTGCTTCCGGCTTGTGTAATGGCCGTCATAATCCGACCGGGCATTGCACCAACATAGGTTTTCCGATGACCGCGAATATCCGCTTCATCGTGAATGCCGCCCAGAGAAAGACGGGCCATTTTCCGGTTTAAGGAACGGGCAATAGAGTAAGCGATGGAGGTTTTGCCCACACCGGGAGGGCCAACCAGACAAATAATCTGTGCCGGGTTTTCCGGTGCCATCTGCCGCACGGCAATGGTTTCCAAAATCCGTTCCTTTACCTTTTCCAGACCGAAATGATCCTTTTCAAGTACCTTGCGGGCGGCGGAAACATCAATTCGCTCTTTCGTCTTATTATTCCAGGGCAGTTCCAGAACAACATCCAAATAGTTGCGCAGGACAGAAGCCTCCGAAGAACCAAAGGGCTGCTTTTTCAAGCGACTCAGATCCTTCAAAAGCTTTTCTTCCACATCCTCCGGCAGCTTCAGAAGCAGGATTTTCTTCTCCAGCTGTGCAAATTCATTGTCCTCTTCCTCGCCCAGCTCATCCCGGATGGCACGCATCTGCTCCCGCAGATAATAGTCCCGCTGCTGCTGGTCAATGTTGTACCTTGTCTTCTCGTGAATGGAAGATTCCAGACGAACCATCTCAATTTCCTTTTGGAGCAGGCGTACTGCCTTTTCCAAACGGCGTACAGGATGCAGCTGCATCAGTAGCTGCATTTTATCCTCAAAATCCATCCCGGAGTTCTGACCGATGCTGTCAGCCAGGAAGCCGCAGTCACCGGACGACAGCATTTTCAGCAAAACAGGCTGCGCCTGATGGTCTGCCAATTCCAGATACTTGCCATAAAGGTTGTTTGCTTCCCGGCGTAGGGCACGGGAACTCAGATTATCTGTTACCTCAGTCTGAGGTACTGATGCGACAACACCGAAAAGATGGGGCTCATTTTGAGTCAATTCCTGAATTCTTGCCCGATACAGTCCCTTCACAAGCACACGGATGGTCTCGCCCTGACCGCGCAAAATCTGCTTGACCTTGGCGACAGTACCCATCTGATACAAATCACGAAGACCCGGGTCATCCTTTTCGATGTCCTTTTGGGGCATCAGAAGCAGCATCTGGTCTTTTTTCATTGCCGCTTCCAGCGCCAGCACGGATTTTATTCTGCCAACTTCAAAATGTATTGTCTGCTCCGGAAACACAACAAGTCCACGGAGTGCTAAAATCGGCATTGTGCCGATTGTTGTATTCTCATTCATAGGATTACTCCTTTCTTTTGGGATAGCGTAAGAAGGGGGCATTGCTACCCCCTTCCGCAAAATTATTCAGAACCCATAGGTAGCCGCGGATTCGCCTTATCCCGAATAATGGTCGGTTCACCGCCCAGAACGCACTGAGGTGTGATCACAACCTTTTTAATAGACAAATCCGAGGGAATCTGATACATCATTTTCATCATGACAGATTCCATAATTGCTCGTAAGCCTCTGGCACCAATCTGGCGGTCCAGAGCTTTTTTTGCCACTTCTTGCAGAGCTTCCGGCTGGATTTCCAGTTCTACATTATCCATTGCCAACAGCGCTGCGTACTGACGCGTCAGTGCGTTTTTAGGCTCCTGCAAAATGCGCACCAAATCCGCCTGCGTCAGGCTTTGCAGGCTGGTAATAACCGGCATACGACCCACTAGCTCGGGAATAATGCCGAATTTCAGCAAATCGTGAGGCTCCACCTGAGCAAGCAGCTTGCCTACATCCCGTTTCTTTTTGCTCTGCACCGGAGAATCAAATCCAATGGCGGACTTGTCTGTGCGTGCTTCGATGATTTTATCCAAACCGTCAAAAGCACCACCGCAAATAAACAGAATGTTGGTGGTATCCAGCTGAATCATCTCCTGCTGGGGATGCTTCCGTCCGCCCTGAGGCGGTACATTGGCAACAGTGCCCTCCAGAATTTTCAAAAGAGCCTGCTGGACACCTTCACCGGAAACGTCCCGGGTGATGGAGGTATTTTCGCTCTTACGGGCGATTTTATCCATTTCGTCGATGTAAATAATGCCCCGCTCTGCCAGGTCCACATCAAAATCGGCAGCCTGCAGCAATCTCACCAGGATATTCTCTACATCATCGCCTACATAGCCGGCCTCCGTCAAGGTGGTGGCATCTGCAATGGCAAAAGGAACGTCCAAAATCTTGGCCAGCGTCTGAGCAAAAAGGGTCTTGCCGCTTCCGGTAGGACCAATCAGCAAAATATTGCTCTTTTGGAGTTCAATTTCAGAATCAGTATTGCGGTAAATGCGCTTATAATGGTTATACACCGCAACAGACAACGCCATTTTTGCATCGTCCTGACCGACGATGTAGCTGTCCATAAAGGTTTTCATCTCCATGGGTGTCGGCAGCTTCTCAGGTGTGCGCAGCTTCCCGCGGGTATCTACTTGTAGGTCATCCTGCAACAATTCACTGCAAGCGTGCACACACTCACTGCAAATATATACGCCCGGACCGGCAATCAGCCGATCAACCAAGCTTTCCCGCTTACCGCAAAAGCTGCAACGGATGGACTGGTCTTCATTTCTAGCCATGAATCCAGTACCGCCTTTCTATGGAAATCAATGATGGTCGAGAACGCGGTCCACCAGCCCAAAGGCCAATGCTTCCTCCGCAGTCATAAAATTATCACGCTCGCAGGCAGCAGTCACTTCTTCCAGAGGCTTTCCTGTATTCTCTGCCAAAATCTTGTTCATACGATCCTTGATGGTCTGCAAACGCTTCATATGAATGGCCATATCCGTAATCTGACCCTGCGTACCGGCGCTGGGCTGATGAATCATAATCTCAGAATTGGGGAGTGCCATTCTCTTGCCCTTGGTGCCTGCAGACAGCAAGAATGCACCCATAGAAGCGGCCATACCGACACAGATGGTAGCCACATCGCACTTGATGTACTGCATCGTGTCATAAATAGCCATACCTGCGGTCACACTGCCACCGGGGCTGTTGATATAAAACTGAATATCCTTATCCGGGTCCTGAGCTTCCAAATACAGAAGCTGTGCCACCACCAAAGAAGCGGTAGTATCATTCACTTCCTCAGACAGGAAAATAATGCGGTCGTTCAGCAGACGGGAGAAAATATCGTAGCTGCGTTCGCCACGGCTGGTCTGCTCTACAACATAAGGTACTAAACTCATTGTCACAGTCTCCTTTCATAGTCTGAAACATTCTAACCACGAAAAAGGCTACTTATTCCTTATCAGCAGCTTCTTCCTTTGCAGCAGGTGCAACAGCAACTGCATTGTCGGTAATGACCTTCACTGCCTTACGGGTCTTCAGACTGGTCTGAATCTCCTCGGCAGGAACCATGGTCTTAACCTTTTCAACCTCCAGAGAATACTGCTCAGCAACAGCTGCATACTCAGCCTCCACTTCCTCATCGGAAACGGTAATGCCTTCTTCTTCAATAATCTTCTCCAGGGTGACATTGGCCTTTGCCTGCTTCTCCGCGGCAGGACGGAAAGCACTGCGCATGGTGTTCAAATCGCCGCCCATCATCTTGGCGTACTGCTCCATGGAGTAGCCGCTCATCTGCAGCTGATAGCCGAAGTGCTCCATCTGGTTGTCCAGCTCTGCTTCAATCAGTGCGTTGGGCATATCAACCGTGGTGTTTTCAGTAGCCTTCTCAACAGCAGCCTGCTCAAAAGCGCTGCTAATCTGCTTCTCAGCCTTCTCCTGTGCCTTTGCGCGGATGTCAGCCTTCAGAGCCTCCAAGGTATCGAACTCAGAAACATCCTTTGCGAACTCATCATCCTGCTGAGGAACGATGGTCTGAGTGACCTTGTTGCACTTGACGTGGAACACAACAGCCTTACCGGCCAGTTCCTTGTGATAGTCCTCAGGGAAGGTAATGTCAATGTCCTTCTCCTCGCCGGCGCTCATACCCACAACCTGCTCCTCAAATCCGGGAACGAAGGAACCAGAGCCCAGCTTCAGATCAAAGCTTTCGCCCTTGCCGCCGTCGAAGGGAACGCCGTTATCAAAGCCCTCAAAGTCGATGTTGGCAGTATCGCCCATCTCAGCAGCGCGTTCAACAGTCTCCGTGGAGGCCACATTCTGAGCCATACGATCCAGCTCAGCCTGTACCTGCTCGTCGGTAACGGTAGCCTCAGCCTTCTCAACCTCCAGACCCTTGTACTGGCCCAGAGTAACCTCGGGATATACATCGGTAGTCAGAGTCAGAGTGACGATGCCTTCCTCGGAAATGTCCATATTGGTCAGGCTGGGACGGCCGATGGCCTTAAAGTCCTGATCTGCAATAGCAAACTGGTAAATCTCAGGGAAGATTTCTTCCAGGCCGTCTTCATAGAAAACGTGGGCGCCGTACATCTTTTCAATCAGCATACGGGGTGCCTTGCCCTTACGGAAGCCGGGAATCTGAATGTTCTTGCGTGCCTTCAGGTATGCCTTCTGGACGCCGGATTCCATCAGTTCCTTGTCAATCTCAACGACAACAGTCGCCTGATTACCGTTTTTCTCGATGTTCTTAACAGTCATTTTTGTGTCCTCCAATTATGGGCGGCATAGTGCCACCATTCTATTTATAATTTCAGCCGTACTATTCTAACAAAGAACGATGAAAAAGTCCACCCTTTTCTTGAAAAAATTTTGTAATTTTTCGCATTTTAATACAAAAGAACCGGCTTTTGCCGGTTCTTCAGGGTATGACACAATAAGGTGTAAAGTTAATTTTGTCAGCAGAGAGCAATTTGTAGCCGATTCCGTCCCAAATTCCCTCTTGTGCAAGACCGTGGCTGGCGCCGTGCAAATGCCCATAGAAGCAGCTTCGCACCTCATATCGCTTCAGCAGCTCCAGAATTTCCGTGCATTCATAGCCCTTGTATCGGGGCGGATAATGCAAAAATACCAGCTTGGGCAGGCTACCGGCAGATTGCAGAGATGTCTCCAATCGCAGAAGCTCCCGCTTGAACACCTTTTCGTCATGCTCGCCGCTTCGCTCCTCTTCAAAAAACCAACCTCTTGTACCGCAGATTGCAACACCTTCGTATTCAAAATGGTTGTTGTGCAAAATATGGAAATTTTGAAAGCCGTTTTCCTTGCAGAATCCCTCGAATTTGGCAACGGTGCTCCACCAGTAATCGTGATTTCCCTTAAGAATAATCTTCCGCCCGGGAATCTCATTCATCCACTGGAAATCCGCCTTTGCCTCAGAAAGCCCCAACGACCAGCTCAAATCCCCCATCAAAACCAGGGTATCCTCCGGCTGAACAATGGATAAGCCTTCCTTTAACTTTTCCATATAGCCTGTCCAGGCGCCGCCAAATACATCCATTGGCTTGGGTGCGCCCAGACATAAATGTAAATCACCAATGGCGTAAAGTGCCATCTTTTCACTCTCCCAGTCTCTTTTCCAGTTCCCGTTGCGTAATGCCCATCGCTTCCGTCACCAGCTTGCTGTCACGCAGAGGACTGCTGTCCGACAAGACAAGTGCCAGGTGCTTGGCGCCGGTTCTTGCCTGATAATCCTGCAAAGCACCGTAGGCCATTGCTGTCTTGGGACCCATAACATATCCGGATGTACGGTAAACGCTGGGAATCAGCGCCATCAGCCGTTCCCGGCTGGTAACTGCAGCGTACATCCCCTTCTGCAAAGCTTCAAGCGCTTCCCCCTGAAGGGTATAAAGCTTTTTATCCTGGCAGACCTGACAGAATCGCACATTCTCTTCCACGCCCAGAGCGCCGCTGACAAGCCGTTCCAAATTTTCAGGCAAGCCGCCGTCTGTACGCACCTGTCCACGGTGAATCAAGTCCCAGGCGGCAGAATCCTCATCTCCGCAAATAATACTCCCTACCGGCAAACCCATCTGGCGAGCGTACCAAACCGCCATCGGAGAAGCGAAATCTCCGGCAGCAACCGCAACATCAAAGGTCATATCCGGTGCAAGAATCCCTTTCGCCAACAAATCTCCATAGATACCGAAAAGCGTCGCAATCCGAATAGAAATTCCCACCCAGGAGGTAGCCTTTCCGGTTGCTTCCGTATAGCCGTAGAGGCGTGCTGCCAACCGTCCTTCCAGCTGTGCAAAATCCAAATTGTGATTATGCCAGGTTTCCGCCATTAAAATCCGGCGTCCGATGGAAACCAGATTGATGGGGTTCTTCCCTGCTGCAAGCTCCACATCCCAGCCAGTCAGCTGCGTACCAAAGAAGGAATTGAGGATATTGGCAAGGCGTTGACCAAAGGTCTGCTCCGCCAGAGCGTGGATGGCTTCTTTCTCCAGAACCGGTAGGTGGAACGGCAAATACAAGCCACCGTCCGGACCTCTGTCCGACTGATTGGCACGGTGAACTGTGTAGGTATCAAATTTATTTCGGGTGGTTATAAACAACATTTCTCAATCACTCCTAACCCATTGTTCCAGAAAATATCATAGACCTCCCGGTGACTCAGGCCTCTTTCCAATAGCTTTTCAGCCAGCTTGGGATAATCCTGCACACCTGCAAAGTTTGCTGGCAGGACATCGCAGCCATCCAAATCACCGCCAAGAGCAATATGCTTTTGCCCATCCAGCTCCATCCAATGGATAATATGATCACAGGCCGTATCCAGCGTCGGCTTTTCACCGAGAAAATCAGCATACATATTCAGTCCCGCTACACCGCCGGTTTGGCATATTGCCTGAAACATTTCATCCGTCAGGTTGCGGCTGACATTCCAAACCGACCGGGAATTGGAATGACTGGCAATCACCGGTGCATTGGTAATCTCCATAATATCCCAGAACCCCTCATCGCTCAAGTGACTGACATCAATCACCATCCCCAGCCGCTGGGCTTCCAAAACGTACTCCCGACCCAAATCCGTCAAACCGCCGCCGGTGATATGAGAGCCGCAGAGGACATTTTTCTCATTCCAGCCCAGGGTCGTAATCCGAAAGCCGATTTTATACAAGTCCTCCAACAAAGCCGGATCAAAGCCAAAGCCTGCAGGTCCTTCAATGGTTAAAATGGCGGACATTTTCCCTTCTTCCAGATTGTCCTTGACCTCTTTTGCGGAGTAAGCAAGGGAAATCAGCTCAGGGTTGCGCTCCACTTCCCGTAGAACCGTCACCATTTCCCGCTCAAAAAGCTGCTCAATGGTTGTATCCTCCGGCAGCTGCTCCAAGGGCGTTGTAAAGCAGGCAAAGCACTGAGCATAGCCCGGCAGTTTTTTACTGCGTTCCAGATCAATATGTCCATCGTTTTTCAGCAACGAGCCAGCCCGACAGAGATCCTCTCCCAGCAACGCCAGAGCAGTATCGCAATGTAGGTCAAAAACCGGAAAATTCATTGAAACGCATCCTCCAAATGGATAATATCAGGTGCTTGTGTTAAGTTACCCTGTGGGGCATAAATCTCGATGACATCAAACCGAGGCTGCAGCCGCGTGGGATTTTGGGAAAGATAGTAAGAAGCCGTCGCCCGGATTCTATCCTGCTTTGCAGCATTTACATAGTCTCTTGCCGAGGCAAAATTCCCTGTTTTGCGCAGTTTTACCTCTACAAATACCAGGTGCTTTTTATCCTGTACAATTAAGTCAATCTCACCAAATCGGCAGCGGTAGCCTGCTGCTACCAGCTTATAGCGTTTTTTGCGCAGATACTCTGCTGCAAGTGCCTCGCCCCATGCGCCGTTTATCTTACTCGTTGCCATAGAACTTCTTAAGGAAAGTCAGGCGGTGCAAAGGGCAATGACCGTATGTACGCAGAGCCTCATAATGCGCCTTTGTGCCATAGCCCTTGTGAATTTCAAAGCCGTATTCAGGATACTTTTGAGCCATCTGCTCCATATAGTCGTCCCGGCTGACCTTTGCCAAAATGGAAGCGGCTGCAATATTTGCACTGCGGCTATCCCCTTTTACAACCGTCATAACCGGCAAGCCAAAATCCTTTTCGCGATTGCCGTCAATGAGGGCAAAATCCGCCTTCCCTGCCAGCTGATCCAATGCGCGCTGCATCGCAAGAAAGGTCGCCTGCAATATATTGATTTCATCAATTTCCTTTTCTGTTGCCACGCCAATGCCATAGGCAATCGCCTTCTCCTTGATAATGGGCATCAGCTCCCGACGGCGCTTGTCCGTCAGCTTTTTGCTGTCATCCAGTCCGGGAATCTCCAGATTGTCCGGCAAAATGACTGCCGCAGCATACACGGGTCCTGCCAAAGGACCTCTTCCTGCCTCATCCACACCGCAAATCACGCCAGTACCTTTTTCCCAGAGAGCCTGTTCAATTTCCCACATATTCTTTTCAGCCATTTTTCTCCTCCCCGGGTTCTTCCAGCGTAAAACGCCCCAACTTTCCGTTGCGGTATTCATCCAGAAGCACAATCGCCATCCGCTCTGTGTTAATCTCACCGCCGGACACCAAATAACCACGCTTACGACCGCATATCTGCAAAAGCTCATAGCCGGGTGTTCCCTGCTCCGCTTCCAGACCGTAGCGGTCTTTCAAGGCCTGGGGATACCGGTGATGCAGCACCTCAATCAGGTGGCAGGCCAACTCCTCCACATCCAGAATTCCATCCTTTACGGCGCCGGTGTAGGCCAGCATCATCCCCACTTCCGGGTCTTCAAACTTCGGCCACAAAATACCGGGGGTATCCAGCAACAGTAATCCGCTGTCCACCGTTACCCATTGCTTTCCCCGGGTCACGCCGGGGCGGTTTTCAGCTTTTGCGCCCTTGCGCCCGGAAATCTGGTTAATCAGGGTCGATTTCCCCACATTGGGAATACCTACCACCATTACACGCACCGGGCGATTCATTCCCCGTGCTGCATTCCGCTCAATTTTTTCCTTCAGCAGAGCGCGGACTGCCGGCTGAAAATTACCGATTCCCTGCCGGCTTTTGCAATCTGTGGGCACAGCCGCCATTCCTTTGCTCTTAAAATAGGCAGTCCATCGTTTTGTAGCCTCAGGGTCAGCCAAATCCATCCGGTTCAGAATAACAATTCTGGGTTTTTCCCCACAAATTGCATCGATATCCGGATTTCGGCTGGCAAAGGGTATACGGGCATCCACAATTTCGCACACAGCATCCACCTGCTTCAGATCCGCTTCGATCTGCCGCCGGGTTTTTGTCATGTGACCGGGATACCATTGAATATTCATAGATTCTGACGGCATCAGTTAATCACTCCGATTCTGTTAAAATCCTGCGCCTCCTGATTTTTGTTTGTGCCCGGGAAGAACAGGAAAAAGACCTTGCCCAGCACCTCACGCTTATCCACAAGACCAATTTCCGGATGGCGGCTGTCTTTCGAACCGTTGCGGTTATCGCCCATCACAAACATACACCCTGCCGGAATTTCCATCGGATTATCCGGTGTGTGGGTGAAGCCTTCGTCCACCGTGGTTAGTGTCAAGGTATACGGTTCATTCAGCGGTTTTAATGTATCCGCGGTATTGCCAACATAGACAATGCCCTCGTTAAAGTCAATGCCAATCCATTGCCCTTCCGTGGCGATTACCCGCTTGACAATGGGCGCGCCGTTGTCAAAGCTTTCCTTGCTGACTACAATCACATCGCCAAATTTGGGATCGTTGTAAAAGGTTCCGCTGAGAAGGAGTAAATAGTCTCCATCCAGCAAGGTATCATTCATAGATGTACCGGACACAACCACAACCCGGAATAACAATAAAAATACGAGAATCAGGCCAGCCAACAGATACACCAAATCGTGCAGATACACAAGAGCCGTGCTCTGCCAATTCTTTTTCGCTTCTTTCTCCTTCTTCCGCTTCGGCTTTTCCGCCACAGTCTCCACCGTTTGAACCGGCTGCTCCGGAACTTCTTCCTGCGCTTCCATTTGCGCCCATTCATTTAAAATATCATCAATATTGTAATCCAGAATATCATCCAGAGATTTATCTGCAGAAGTATGCTGATTCTTCTCTTTATTATCCACTTCCATCACTCCTGTTTCAACAAGTCATTCCTTGCCTCATTATATCTGAATACCATTATAAACCAAAAGTGTACAAAAAAAAAGAGGGCAAGCCCTCTTTTTTTTCGTTTCTGTTAGACTTTCTCCTTAATCTTTGCTGCCTTACCCATGCGGTCACGCAAATAGTACAGCTTTGCACGACGAACCTTACCGCGACGGACAGTTTCGATCATTGCAACATTGGGAGAATGCAGGGGGAAGACCTTTTCACAGCCGACGCCGTAACTGATGCGGCGAACGGTGATGGTCTCACCAATGCCACCGTGCTTGCGTGCAATCACAGTGCCTTCAAACACCTGAATACGCTCACGGGAGCCTTCCTTGATGCGAACGTGCACACGAACAGAGTCGCCAACCTGAACTTCAGGCAGCTCTTCCTTCATGTACTGGCTAGACAGAGCCTTAACCAAATCCATAATCTTGTCCTCCTTAAATATTAGGCGTTCTTACGGCGCATATCAGCCCGCAGAGGACTCACCTTGATTTCAGACTGTGGTATTATAGCACGCTAAATAAGAAAATGCAAGCATTATTTTCATAATTTTTCTTCTTTTTATCGGTTTTTATCCATTTTTATTGGACATTTCTTCTTTTCAGCACAAAGCCGCCGAAAATCGGCGGCTTTTTCAGATTACAGCCCGTTTACAATGCTCTCCGGGCGGTTTCCGTCCAGAAAACGCACAACATTTTCCGTCACTTCCTCGTGCAGTGCCCGGAATGCTTCACAGGTGTTCCAGGCAATATGGGGCGTCAGTGTTACATTGGGCATCGCCAGCAATCTACTGTCCAGCATCCCCTGCTCTTTTTCAAAAACATCCAGACCTGCACCCCAGATTTCTTTTTGCTCCAGCGCGTCCACCAGGTCCGCCTCGCAAACCAATCCGCCGCGGCTGGTGTTGATGAAAATAGCCGTTTTTTTCATCTTGCGGAATTGCTCCCGGCTCATCAGATGGTAAGTGCTTTCCATCAGCGGTAGATGCAGAGTAACAAAATCGGACTGCTCCAACAGCTCATCCAGACTAACCGCCTTTGCACCATAGTCCTGTGCAACCTCCTGACTGACATAGGGGTCATATACCAGAGCCTTCAGTCCGAAAGCATTTGTTCGAGTGCACACATTCCTTGCAATTCTTCCGAAGCCTACAATTCCAATGGTTTTTCCTGCCAGGCGCCAGGAGGTGCCCATTGCGGACACATTCCACTTTCCTTCCCGTACGCAGTCGTTCATCAGCGTCAGCCGCTTTGCGCAGGAAAGCAGCAAGGAAACGGCGTGCTCTGCCACATCCACCGCACCATAATTGGGCGCATTGCAAACAATGATATTCTTCTGGGCAGCATAGGTGTAATCAATGGTGTCAAAGCCGATACCGTAGCGGATAATGAGCTTGCAGTGCTTCAGGCAGTCAATCATTTCTCTGTCCACTACCACCGCATTAATCAGCAATATATCTGCTTCGGCTGCAAGATGCATCATTTCCTCTTTGCTTTTTCCGATATGTAAGGAAAAATCTGCATCAGGACGTTTTGAAAATCTGTCCAACTCATACTGAAAGTCCGCCTCAACACCGCTAAGTGCTACAATTTTCATAGAATGATTCCTCCGCTTTCTTATACACCGGAGGCAATCATATCCTCAAACTGCTTGGTGATATACGCCAGGCGCCTATCCAGAGCTGTGGTATCGATGAACGGATTTGGTTCACCGTTTTTCATTCTCGCCCATTTTCCTGCGGTATCCACATCACCAGGATGATTGCCAATCAAAATGTCAACCTTTTCGTTACGAACCTTGTCGAGAGACTGACGGAATGTATCCCGCAGACTCAGCGGCAAACCTCTTGCCTGCAGGAAGCCGTTGGTCATAGAATTGACCCCTGCGCCGCCGAACATTGCCGCCGTATAAGTATTCACGCCATCATCCACATTGAAGAAATAAGACATCGTGCCTTCCGTATGCCCGGGCGTAGAAACTGCACGAATGGAGGTTTTGCCGCAGGTAAAGACATCTCCGTCCTCCAGAAGAATGTCAGGCTTGAATTGCTCGATGTATTCAAAGCCCAGCTCCTGCGCCCATGTCAGCTCTACTGTGCCGTCTACATAAGGCGCATCTGCCTTGCCGATAATTGTTTTTGCGCCGGTCAGCTCCACCAGCGCCTTAGTACCGCCAATGTGGTCATAGTGACCGTGAGAATGAAGAATATACTTAATATCCATCGGGTCAAGTCCCAGCTTGCGCATACCCTCCGTTACCAGGTAAGTACATTGGGGATAATTGGAGTCCAGCAAAATCAGACCATCCCCGGTGTCAATGACGTGAGAGGAAACATAACGGTTGCCCACAAAATACAGATTGCCGAAAATCCGGAAGGGCTCCATATATGCTTCCCACGGTTTTGTGGTCAAATAGCCTTCAAAGGGCTTTGCAACTTCGTCCTTGCGGAAGGAATCGATACGGCTTCTGTTCCGCTTCAGCTCCATTGCCAGATGGGTCTCTTCCACACCAACCCAGAAGATGTTCATTCCTTCCATATACCAGCGCTCTGCGACCTTGTCATCGTCCATAAAAATACCGATGGACTTTTGATGCTTGTCGCAAATTGCAATGGTTTTACGGATATTCTCCACCACAGGCTCGGCATTGATATTCAGTCCACAGCCCATAGAAACAGCCATATCATTGGGCCCGATAATGATACCGGCAATCTGATCGCCGTACTTTGTCAGCATCTCATCCAGCAAATCGGTGCCCAATTTAGACTCAATTTGTAAAAACAGCAGGCGGTTTTTGTTAAAAGCATCCACATCCTCGCCCGGACGCAGCAGGCCTCGGCCGCCAACGCCCTTTTTGCCATAAGGATAGAAGCGCATGGAAGAAATGGCTGTCTCCACCTGCTCCATAGATTCGGTACGGGGAATCAGCACGCCATCTGCACCCATATCAATGGGCTTGGAAATGCAATGGTACTCACAGTCCTGTACGCGGGTAATAACCGGCAGCCCCACCTGATTGCACATCTGCAAAAAATCGCCGATGGTTTCCGGATTAAAAGAACCGTGCTCCAAATCCATCACCAACATATCCAGACCGCAGGATTTATACAATCCCGGGAGCTTGGTAAATCCCAAATGGCAAAGCATGGTGGAAAAAATCTTTTCCCGCTTTTCCAGCTTCTCTTTCAACGCATCAATCACCATAATCGTAAACCTCCATCATTCAAAACTTTTGGCGCAAACTGTGTCAAATACATCATAACACATATTGTAGCAACATCCAGTGCATATCCTGCTTATTATTCTGGTTTTCTACATATTTTGCTCTTTGCTAATTGCTTTTTTTCTTTTTTTCGTGTTATACTGTTTTCAAACACCAAGAAAAGGCGGTAAAATATGATACACATAAACAGCAACTGCAGCGGCAGCAGTCTGGGCATCAATCTGAAAGAGCCGTTTCAATTCAACAAGCTTCGTATTTTCGGGCAGCATCCCCTTTCCGGCTATCATTATCATAATGGCTACGAGCTGTGTTACATCACAGACGGAAGCTTTTACTACTTCATCAAAGACCAGACCTACTATGTCAAGCGGGGCGACTTTATTCTCATCAATGCCTATGATATTCACAGCACTTCCAATCAGTCCAACGGTGAATATGAACGCTTCCTTATGAACTTTAAAAAAGAATTCTTTGAAGAGAATTTACCGGAGATTGAAGCGCTATCCCTCTTTAACAGTCTTAAAAATGGACCTCTGATCATTCAGCCGAACGCCCAGGAGCATCCCCTTGTTCAGCAGCTGATGTATGCCATGCACCGTGAGGTAGAAAATGGGAGCAGTGGCTCCAAGCTGTTTCTTCGTGCAGCATTGATGCAGCTGCTTGTACTCATCAGCCGCCATCAGGAGAGCAACACCGCCCAGTGTACCCACTATATGAACAATACTCACAAAACCGTTTCTGAAATCAGCGCCTACATTAATAATCATTATCGAGAGGATTTAACGCTGAGCGCCATCGCAGAGAAATTCTACATCAGCCAGTACCATTTCTCCCGGGTTTTCAAAAAATACACCGGCTTTACTTTTGTAGAGTATTACAACAATATCCGTGTCAAGGAAGCACAGCGGCTTCTGGTTCAAACAAATCAAAGAATCTCCATGATCAGCTCCCAGTTAGGCTTCAAGAGTGACAGCCACTTCGGACGGGTTTTTAAGCAGGTTGTGGGTATTTCCCCGCTGAATTACCGGAAGGCCAATCGGAAGTAAATAAAAAAAGCACCCCATTGGGGTGCTCTGCCAGAGAAGAAAGGATTGTTTACATTTCTTCATACCTTTATATTGATTTCTACTTACAAGTCTACGACCTGCAATCAGAAATCAATGGATTTTCCCACGGCCTAAAAACATGCCACCGGCATGTTTCCTTAACGGCCTTTCAAATCCCATTCGCCATAAAAAGAGCACCCCATTGGGGTTCTCTACCAGAGAAGAAAGGATTGTTTACATTCCTTCATACCTTTATATTGATTTCTGCTTACAAGTCTACGACCCGCAATCAGAAATCAATGGATTTTCCCACGGCCTAAAAACATGCCACCGGCATGTTTCCTTAACGGCCTTTCAAATCCCATTCGCCATAAAAAGAGCACCCCATTGGGGTGCTCTTTTTATGGCGGAGAAGGAGGGATTTGAACCCTCGATACCCTTTTGGGGTATACACGATTTCCAATCGTGCGCGCTCGGCCAGCTACGCGACTTCTCCAAGTTTTGCAATCAGCTTGCATATAATACTACAT
>SVLS01000029.1 GCA_015067835.1 Oscillospiraceae bacterium
AACCATGAACGAATCCAAAACAGAACGGGAGTGGCGCCGCTGACGCTACGCCACTCCGCTTGAAATTTAATTATCCTGCAAGGGAATCCCTTTTTTGTGCTGTCCGCACAAACTGGGGCAGTTCATTCGCCTCCTCTTTTTTATTCATCAAGGGACAGATGCATTGCGCGGCATCCTGGGAGCAAAGCAGAATGCTGCAATCAGTTGTTTTTGCGTATATCCTAAATAAGAATTTAATTATTATAAAATCTATATTGACAAAATAGAAAATCTATGTTAATTTTATAGAGGAGGCGATTACTATGAGTATGTTGATCTCAAAATGTCCCTGCTGTAACAGCACACTGAATATTACTTCATTACAATGCCCAGATTGTGGGGTAGAAATCCGGAACACATTTGAGCTAAGTATTTTTGACCGATTAAACGAGGAGCAAAAGAATTTCCTGCTTTCCTTCTTGCGCTATCGCGGTAACTTAAAAAACCTACAAGAGGAAATTGGCATCTCTTATCCTACAGCAAAAAAAAGACTGGAGGAACTATTATTTGCCTTGGAGCTTATTCAGGACGAAAGCATCAATAAAGAGCAGGAGGCTTTGGATATGAGCAATATTATAGTGAACAGATACAGCAATCGTGCATCAGAAATAATCAAAGCGAAGCTGAAAGACAACGGTGGGCGTGTCACAGTCTACACAGCAACAGGGTTGCCTTGTGAACTATGGATGAATGCAGATGGCACTTCCTTTACCAGTGATAAGCTTCCTATCAAGCCAGCTTATGAATATCGTGTGTTTGATGTAATTGTAGATTTGCTCGTTTCACAAGGAGGACGTGCGAGAAAAGGTAATGGGAGAAATTATAAGCTCGGCGAAAAAAACTGCGACAAAACAACAGTTGTTGGCGCTGTGGCCATTGACCGTGGAAACAGAACTGGCGATTCAGTGTTCGATCCGGTATTTGTCCTCGCGGCCATTTTAGAGTGGGCTGGTATAGTACACAACGAGCGCGGTGAGCTAGTATTGACCCAGCAATTTAGTAGCAAGCTATGATTACGCTCATATTTGCTCTGATTTTGGGAGCGTTCATTATTGGTTACCGTATAACATGGTGGTTGCTGCGGTATTTGTGGTCCTTTTTCAGGTCCATACTTGAAGTTTTGTTGTGGGCAGGTTTTTTTCTGTTAACTGGCAAGCATATGTAACTAAGAGGTGAACTATGGCAAAGACTAAAATTGATAAAATCTATTCTGGAATTGAAAAGTACCAGCATTTGCGGCAGCAGCTTTTTATAACAGATGTTTCAACAAACCGAGATTTCCAAAGAGAATTTAATGGTTTCTTTCGTATGGGACGCCGCACACAGGCGTATTACAATGACTACTATAACTATTTGCAGCAGCACAAAGAGACTGGAGTTTCCTTTGCAGAAGCACTCGCATATTTATATCGGAAACACAACAGATTGGAAATGTCCTTTGTCAGCAAAATGGTGGCGCTGGTAGATCCAACCTTTCCTATATGGGATAGTGTCGTAACAAAAGGACATTTTGGAATATCAGCACCCTACACTAATACGAAGAATCGGCTGGAAAAGGGAATTGAGAAGTATATGCAATATTGCAAATGCTATGATAGATATATGCAATCTGATGAGGCAAAGGCGAAGATTGCAGAATTTAATAAGCTGTTCCCTTTAACAGAAATTACAGAAGTAAAAAAATTGGACTTTATGCTGTGGCAGGAAAGGTAGCAACATAAGTAAAACAAGAGTTGCTGCTTATCGGCTACAGAAACTATTAGCGTTACTCACTTTTTACTTAAATCCTATAAAACACCAAAGACCAATAAAAAGAGGAGGCTTTCGCCTCCTCTTTTGTTTTTTGTTCACTTTACTCTACAACCTGAACCAGCGCATCCATATCCTTACGCTTTTTCTCACGCAATTTGTCCTCAGCCTTGGGGTATCCCAAGGTGATTACCAGCCGCACAGCGCCGTCAAGACCGCAGAGCTCGCGGATAGCCCCATCATCCAGCCAGCCGAGAATACAGGTGCCGAGGCCTTGCGCTGTGGCTTCTGCGGTAATGTAAGCGGCCAGAATGCCGATGTCAATGGAGCGATAGTCATTGTGCTTCAGCTTTGCGCCCAACGCCGCCGATTTTACATAGGGCTTTTCGGACAGCACCAACATCACAGGTGCATCCGATGCAAACTTGTTCATTCCCATCCCTTGCGTGGCCTTCGCCACCTTTTGTGCGGCCGCGCCACGGCAAACAGTAATTTGATAGGGCTGACCGTTGCAGGCGGAAGGAGAGAGCCTTGCCGATGCAAGAATGCAGTCCAGCTTTTCCTGCTCCACTTCCTTAAGAGGATCATAGCTGCGGCAGGATTGTCTGTTTTCAGCAATTTCGGTAAAATTCATTTTCGTATTCCTCCTCTTGCTTGGGTTAAATGCAGTATATCATATTTTGAGGCGCATCTCAATAGGGAGGAATTATCCTTGCTTCATTTGCCGCAGGAACACAACTACCGCCAGAACTAGCGCCAGGATTCCATAACCGACCACCCACAAAATATGTGGGAATATGGATGCAAAATTTCCTGCAATTACCGCTTGCTCCAGCTGTACTGCATGGTAAAAGGGAAGGGCATTGGCAATGGCCTCAAATGCACCGCCCACAAGCTTCAAATCAAACCAGATTCCGGATAAATAAGCAGTAAGATTCGTCAGCACAGCACCGCAAATGCCCCCTGCCTGCTTTTGGTTCAAAACACTGCCGAACAGTAGGCCGAGACCGATAAAAAATAAGGAGCTTGGGATGGTGAAAAGCAGGGCATAGAGGATATTTACGGTGGGCTTCATTCCCAAAAGCAATCCGATTCCGAAGCAAAATAGGCTTTGCGCCACTGCGATGGGAATCAAGGGCAGAGTATAGCCGAGAATAAAGTCGGCAGACTTCATAGGTGTGGCGTATAAACGGGTAAGAAAGGCACTTTCTCTGTCCCTGGCGATTAAGGATGCAGAGAACAGCGTCATAAAGGACAGACCGAAAACCGTCATACCGGGTGCAAGCCTGTCGATTTCAAACAGGCTGACAGGAATATTGGCCTGAATTGCCGAAAGCAGCAATATCAAGGCGCCGGGAAAGCCTAGACCAAAGATAAGGGTTAAGGGGTCCCGGAGAATTTCTTTCAGCGTCCGCTTTGCAAAGGTAAGCATTCTCATACGGCCGCCTCCTTTACAAGACAAATGAAAGCATCCTCGAATTTTTCTTTACCAGCCTTTTCTTTCAGCTCTTGCGCTGTGCCCAATGCAATCATACGGCCATTTTTCATAATTCCGATACGGTCTGAAAGGCTCTCCGCCTCTTCCATATAGTGGGTTGTGAGAATGATTGTAATTTTCCCTTTCAATGCCCGAATGGTGTCCCAAAGCTCGCTGCGGGCAATGACATCCAATCCCAGCGTCGGCTCGTCCAGAAACAGGATTTTCGGCTCACCAATCAGCGCCATCGCGATGCTGAGCCGTCTTTGCCAACCGCCGGAAAGCTTGCCGGCTTTTTTGCTCAGAATCTGTGAAAGATTGAACTCCTCCGTCAATTGGCGGATTTTATTTTCCGTTTTTTCACGGCTAAAGCCGTGGGCACCGCACATCAGCTCCAGATTTTCCCTCACGGTCAGTCCGGTGGCCACCGCGGTTTCCTGAGGAGAAATGCCAATTAAAGCTTTGACGGCATTGGCGTCCGTTCGGATACTGTTTCCTAACAGAAGGGCATCTCCATCGGTGGGGGAGAGCAGGCACGCAAGCATTTTAACGGTGGTGGTTTTTCCGGCACCATTCACACCCAAAAGGGAGAATAATTCACCACTTTCAATGGCGAGGTTCAGCTCGTTGACAGCATACAAATCCTTGTATTTCTTTGTTAAAGCTGTGATTTCAATGGCGTTCATCCTTCATCCTCACTTGTTTCATACACGGCGTGGGCAAACATTTCAAACATTGATTTTGGTGGAATTGCAAGCCCTCTTTTTTCGTCTCCCAGCATTACCAGGGTGTTGCCGGGCTTAATGTCAAATAGTTCCCGCGCTTGTTTGGGGATGACGATTTGACCCTTTTCACCTACGGTTACAGTCCAGGCATATTTTCCTTTTGGCTTCTGCATAATAAAAACCTCCAAGTATTAAAAGTATGATTTGTATAACTAATTATACAAAAATGACCGCAGCTTGTCAAGAGCGGGAAAATAGAAAACCTGCACCGAACAGGGTGCAGGTTTTGACGGATACTAATTGTTTCCACGCAGTTCGATGATCTGGTCACGCAGCACAGCGGCATATTCGTATTCCATCATCTTGGCGGCTTCTTTCATCTGTTTTTCCAAACGGGCAATTTCCCGTTCCTTTTCCGCCTTTGTCATCTTGATACCGGTGCGGCCCTTCCGCTCTGCGGTGGGAGAGGAGATTTCAATCAAATCCCGAACAGATTTGATAATCGTTTTGGGAACAATGCCGTTTGCCTGATTATAGGCGCTTTGAATTTCGCGGCGCCGGGCAGTTTCGCTCATCGCATTTTGCATAGAAGGCGTGATGGTGTCAGCGTACATAATGACCCGGCCGTCTGCATTTCGTGCCGCACGGCCAATGGTTTGAATCAGGCTGGTTTCGGAGCGCAGGAAGCCCTCCTTATCCGCGTCCAAAATAGCCACCAGACTGACCTCCGGCAGATCCAGACCCTCACGCAGCAGGTTGATGCCAATCAACACGTCGAATTTGGCGATACGCAAATCCCGTATAATCTCCATACGCTCCATTGCGCCTATGTCCGAGTGCATATACCGAACCCGGATACCTGCCTTTTGAAGGTAGGCAGTCAAATCCTCTGCCATTTTTTTGGTCAATGTGGTAACCAGCACGCGTTCCTGCCGGGCAGTTCGGGCGTTGATTTCGCCAATGAGGTCATCAATTTGCCCTTCAATAGGGCGAACCTCTACAATGGGATCCAAAAGGCCGGTGGGACGGATAACCTGCTCCACGATTTGGCCGGAGCGGGTACGCTCATATTCTGCCGGCGTGGCAGAAACATAGATAACCTGATTGATTTTGCTGTCGAATTCCTCAAAATTAAGGGGACGGTTGTCATAGGCAGAGGGGAGGCGGAAGCCATAATTGACCAGCGCATCCTTCCGGCTGCGGTCGCCGGCATACATCGCTCTGGTTTGAGGAAGCGTTACATGGCTTTCGTCAATAAACATCAGAAAATCTTTCGGGAAATAATCCAGCAGTGTGGTGGGCGGTGTGCCGGGAGCGCGCCCCTGAATGACCCGGGAATAGTTTTCGATTCCGTTACAGAAACCGATTTCCGTCAGCATTTCTATATCATAATTCGTGCGCTGAGCAATACGCTGTGCTTCGATCAGCTTGTCCCGGGCACGGAACCAGGCAACCTGCTCATCGCATTCTCTCTGGATTTCCTGTACAGCGCGCTGAAGCTTTTCTTTGGAAGCGACATAATGGCTGGCCGGATAGATGGCAACATGGTCAACATACCGCTCCACCATACCGGTCAAAGCGTTGATTTCGCTGATTCTGTCTACTTCGTCACCAAAAAACTCCACCCGAATGGCGCGTCCGGACCAGTAGGCAGGATAAATTTCCAGAGTATCGCCCCGCAGGCGAAATTTATTACGGGAAAAATCAATGTCATTTCGCTCGTAGCGGATTTCCGTCAGCTTTCGCAAAACGGCATCCAAAGGATATTCGTTTCCTACGCGCAGAGAGATAACCATACTTTTGTAGTCTATGGGGTCGCCCAGACCATAAAGACAGCTGACGGAAGAAACAACAATTACATCCCGGCGTTCAAAAAGGGCGGCAGTTGCGGAGTGACGCAGGCGGTCAATTTCTTCGTTGACGGAGGCGTCCTTCTCAATGTAGGTGTCCGTATGGGCGATATAGGCTTCCGGCTGATAATAGTCATAGTAGGAAATGAAATATTCTACCGCGTTATCGGGGAAAAATTCCCGGAATTCCGAGCAAAGCTGGGCAGCCAGAGTTTTATTGTGGGCAAGCACCAGAGTGGGGCGGTTCAGCTGTTCAATCACAGAAGCCATTGTAAAGGTTTTGCCGGATCCTGTTACGCCCAGAAGTGTCTGCTCACGCAGACCCCAGTTAACGCCGTTGACCAAATTGGTGATGGCTTCCGGCTGATCACCGGAAGGCTTGTATTCCGACCGTAAAACAAACTTGTCCTGCATAAGCACACTCCTTTCAATGCAAATTTATAAGATATTGCCTCAGAAAACCAGGCGGCAGTTATCGGGATGATAATACCCGGATTGGCGCATAGATACATAATCTTCATCTGCAATTACCAGATGATCCACCAGCTCAATATCCACGGCATACAATGCGTTTGCGAGCTTTTTAGTGGTCAGCTGATCTTCCCCGGAGGGCAGCGCCATACCACTGGGGTGGTTGTGGGCAAGAACTGCAGAGGTTGCATTTGCGCCCAAAGCCATTTCCACGATTCGGCGAATGGGAACAGCGGCGGAATTGACGCTACCTTCACCTACCTCCTTACAGCTGAGCACCTTGCATTTGGCATCCAGGCACAGAAGGTAAACTGTTTCATTTTTTCTGCCGTAGAAATAGGGCATCAGAAATGCACCGCACTGTTCAATGGTATTCAGCACTGTGCCGTTGGAGGAACGGCTGACCATATAGTATCTGCAAAAAGCATTCAAAAGAGACAGGAAGGTTGCAGAACCTTCTCCCATTCCTTCAATTTTCTGCAATTCCTCCGGAGAAGCCTCCATAATCTGAGCCAAAGAACCGAAATGTGCCAGCAATGCATGAGCGATGGGATTGGTATCCTTTCTGGGGATGCAGTAGAACAGTAAAAGCTCCAAAACCTGATGCTCGCTGAAATGCTCCAAGCCCTCGTCGAGAAAGCGCTTTTTTAATCTTTCGCGGTGCCCGCTGTGGATTGTTTCTACGGTCGGCATATATTTTCACCTCAAAAACGGATTTTTCTTGCTATTTTCGACATTTTTCGCTAGAATAAGAAAGGATGGAATTTTTCCATTGAGAAAATGCAAGTTTTCAGAAAAAATGCAAATGATATTCCAGAAGGAGGAACATCATGGAACGAAAGGAATCCAATACCGGGATCTTGAATCTTTTGGTTCAGCCTGCGTTCACTGTTCAAGACGGCGTTATTGTTCAGTTGAACGAAGCGGCGCAGAAAGCGATGCTGGCACCCGGTATGCAAATTTCAGACATACTTGTAACAGGCGATCAGGAATATAAAGATTTCCGGGATGGTTGCCTGTATCTTACACTTACTGTTGCGGATAGGCCCTGCAGTGCCACTGTACATCGTATGGACGGCTTCGATTTGTTCACTGTTGAGCAAGATACCGAACAGGCCGAGCTTCAGGCAATGGCGCTGGCGGCGCAGGAGCTGCGTTTGCCTCTTTCAAATGTTATGGCAGTAGCGGATCAGCTGTTTCCGGTGGCTGACCAGGGGGATAATCCGGTTGTTCAGGAGCAGATTTCCCGTATCAACCGGGGACTGTTCCAGATGCTTCGTATGATCAGCAATATGTCTGATGCCTATCAGTACAGTCGCCCGGCAGCGGGGAAATTCACAGTTCAGGATATTACAAACATTCTCGGCGAGATCTTCAGCGAATCCGCTCAGCTTCTGGAGCACGGAAGCATCAAGCTGCACTTTACGAATCTGAACCGATCCATTCTCTGCCTGATTGACCGGGAAAAGCTGGAACGGGGTGTTCATAATATCATTTCCAATGCAGTGAAATTCTCTGAAAAGGGAAGTGACATTTATGCGCAGCTGACCTGCTCCGGTCAAATGCTGTATTTGACGATTCGCGATAGCGGCTCCGGCATTCAGCAGGAACACCGCGGCAATATCCACAACCGCTTCCGCCGTGTTCCCGGACTGGAGGACAGCCGGTTCGGCATCGGTCTTGGAATGCTTATGATTCACGCGGCGGCGGCTGCCCACGGCGGTACGGTTTTGATTGACCATCCTGAGGGTTGCGGTACGAGAATTACAATGACCCTGCAATTGCGCCAGGAAAACGGCGATTTTGTGAAAACGACAGCAATGCCTGTGGACTATGCAGGAGAACGGAGTCATTCCTTGATTGAACTGTCGGATGTGTTGCCGGCAGAGCTTTATCAAGCAAGCAATATCAATTAACTTTGCCTGACCTGCCTTAGCAGGTCAGGTTTGTTATTTCAGGTAGGATTTCAGGTATTGACCGGTGTAGCTGTCGGAAACCAGGGCAACCTCCTCAGGCGTACCGCAGGCGACAAGAGTACCGCCTCCGTCACCGCCCTCCGGACCCAGGTCAATAAGATAGTCGGCACACTTGATGACATCCAGATTATGCTCAATAATCAATGCTGTGTTGCCGTTATCTACCAAGGCCTGCAGAACCTCCAGCAGCTTATGCACATCTGCTGCGTGCAGACCGGTGGTGGGCTCATCCAGAATATAGATGGTTTTGCCGGTAGAGGTACGCGCCAATTCCGTTGCCAGCTTCACACGCTGGGCTTCACCACCGGAAAGGGTGGTACTGGACTGTCCCAGCTTGACATATCCCAAGCCCACATCCACCAGGGTTTGGGCTTTCTTGCGGATTTTTGGCAGATTGTCAAAGAATTCGACAGCATCTTCAGCAGTCATATCCAGAATCTCGGAGATATTTTTACCCTTGTAAAGCACCTCCAGCGTTTCCCGGTTATACCGCGCACCCTTGCAGACCTCGCAGGGAACATAGACATCCGTCAGGAAGTGCATTTCGATTTTCACAAGACCGTCACCACAGCAGGCTTCACAGCGTCCGCCCTTCACATTAAAGGAGAAGCGCCCAGGACCATAGCCGCGGATTTTCGCATCATTTGTGGAGGCGTACAAATCCCGGATGTCGTTAAACAAACCGGTATAGGTTGCCGGATTGGAGCGGGGAGTACGGCCGATGGGGGACTGGTCGATATCCACCACTTTATCGAGGAACTCCACGCCCTCAATGCACTTGCAGGCACCGGGACGGGTGCGGGCGTGATTCAGCTTGCCCAGCAAATGCTTGTTCAGTACCTCATTAACCAGGCTGGATTTTCCGGAACCGGAAACGCCGGTGATACAGGTCAGCGTACCCAGCGGAATTTCCACATCAATGTTTTTCAGATTATTTTCCGTTGCACCCCGGACGGCAAGCTTGTGGCCGTTGCCGGCTCTGCGCTTGCTGGGAACAGGAATTTTCTTCACACCGGAGAGATACTGCCCGGTGATGGAACGAGGCTGCGCAATAATGTCCTCCAGACTGCCGCAGGCGACAATTTCACCGCCATGACTGCCGGCGCCCGGACCCACATCCACAATATAATCTGCTGCACGCATCGTATCTTCATCGTGCTCCACCACAATCAAGGTGTTGCCAATGTCACGCAGATGCTTCAAATTGGCCAGCAGTTTATCGTTATCCCGTTGATGCAGACCGATGGAGGGTTCATCCAGAATATACAGCACGCCCATCAGGGAAGAGCCAATCTGTGTTGCCAGACGAATCCGCTGACTTTCACCGCCGGAAAGCGTGCCGGATGCCCGGGAGAGAGTCAAATAGCCCAGTCCCAAATCCTGCAGAAAGCGCAGACGGCTGATGATTTCCCGGAGAATTTGCTCCGCAATGATGGCAGAGCTCCCATCCAGGTGAAGATTTTCCATAAACGCCAGCTCTTTTTCGATGCTCAGCTCGCAGAATTTCATAATGCCCATACCACCCACGGTAACTGCCCGGGCAATGTCAGAAAGCCGTTCGCCATGACAGTGGGGGCAGGGGGCGGAGGACATACATTCCTCCAGCTCTTTTCTGGCGGCGTCGGACTGGGTTTCCCGAAAGCGGCGGGAAATGTTATTCATAATGCCCTCAAAGGGCTGCTCCAGCACACCCATACCGTTTCCCCGGTTATAGGTCATCCGAAGCTTTTCCTCTCCGGTGCCGTAAAGCACCACATCCAGCGCTTCCTGCGGAAGCTGAGATACCGGAACATTCAGAGAAAAGCGATATTTCTGGGCCAGTGCCTCAAAATACATACGGAAAATGCTGTCCGTCCGGGCGTTTTGCCAGCCGGATACTTGAATTGCGCCGTCCAGGAGTGTCTTACTCTTGTCGGGAATCACCAGATCCGGATCTGCGACCAACTGAAAGCCCAAACCGGTGCAGTGAGGACACGCGCCGGCAGGATTGTTGAAGGAGAACATTCTCGGCTCCAGCTCCGTCATACTGATGCCGCAATCCTCGCAGGCATAATTCTGAGAAAAGCTCAGCTCTTCCTTGGTGTCTGGCAAGACAATGAGAACAAGCCCTCCGGAATGCGCGCAGGCGGTCTCGATGGAATCTGTCAGACGACGACGCAGACCCTCCTTCAGCACAAGGCGGTCCACCACCAGCTCAATATGATGCTTGATGTTCTTTTCACAGGGGATTTCTTCCGTCAAGTCATAGAAAATGCCGTCCACCCGGACACGGGAAAAGCCACCCTTGCGGGCATCGTCAAATACTTTTTGATGTTCACCTTTTTTGCCGCGGATGACCGGGCTGAGAACCATAAACCGCGTGCCAAGACCAAGAGCTTCCACCCGGTCCACGATTTGGTCAATGGTTTGCCGTGAAATTTCCTTACCGCATTTCGGACAATGAGGTACGCCCACCCGTGCCCAAAGCAGACGCAGGTAGTCGTAAATTTCTGTCACTGTGCCCACTGTAGAACGAGGATTCTTAGAGGTTGTTTTCTGGTCAATGGAGATAGCAGGGGACAGCCCCTCAATACTATCCACATCCGGCTTATCCATCTGCCCCAAAAACTGGCGGGCATAGCTGCTTAAGCTTTCCACATACCGCCGCTGACCTTCTGCGTAAATGGTGTCGAAGGCCAGAGAGGATTTGCCTGAACCGGACAGCCCGGTAAAAACAATCAGCTTATCCCGGGGGATGGTGAGGTTGATGTTTTTTAAGTTGTTTTCTTTTGCGCCTTTGATGATGATTTTGTCGTTCATAGGGCACCTTCTACCATAGATTGATTCAAAATATTATACCACATTTACAAAAGCTCTACAAGAGAAAAATCATAAATAATTACGGGAGGTGCATACATATCGGACTTGTTCATAGAATTTTTTGAGGTGAGGAAGGATGATGAGCTGGATATGGGTGGGAATTCTTGGAATATCCATTCTTTGTGCCATTTTTCTCGGCAACGGAGGAGCGGTGGGGGTTGCGGTTACCCAAGGCTCTCAGGCCGGCGTGACATTGGCAATATCCATAGCAGGCGCTATCTGCCTGTGGAGCGGAGTGGGAAAATTGATGGAAAAAGCGGGAATGACGAAAGCACTTTCCAAAATGCTCTCGCCAATTCTGTATCGCGTTTTTCCGTCTGCCCGCAGAAATGAGCAGGTTCGGCATTATTTATCTGCAAATATCTGCGCCAACATTCTGGGTTTGGGAAATGCGGCCACACCTATGGGCATTCAGGCCGCCAAGCGACTGGCGGACCCGGAGCGACCGGGGATAGCAACAGATGAGCTTTGCCGGTTAATTGTGCTGAATACAGCCTCTATCCAGCTGATTCCTGCCAATGTGGCGGCGGTGCGGGCAAGCTTGGGTGCGGCAGCACCCTTTGATATATTGCCGGCTGTCTGGGTGACCAGCATTTGTTCTGCGTCTCTCGGCTTGATGGCGGCCTGGGGACTGGGGGCGTTGTGTCACCGTGATTGATTATGTTGTACCGATTTTACTGCTGATTTCAGCAGTTGCAGTTTTACGCAAGAGAGAAAATGCCTATGACCTGATGCTGAGCGGAGCAAAGGATGGGCTGAAGTTGCTCGCGAGCATTGTTCCTGCGCTGATACTGCTGCTGACAGCGGTCAGTATGCTTCGCGCATCTGGCGCGGTGGAGCTGCTGAGCAGATATTTATCACCGGTCTTTTCCTTTTTCGGAATTCCACCAGAGACGGCATTACTGGTTCTGATTCGCCCGCTCAGCGGCAGTGCGGCGTTGGCGGTGGGAGCGGAGCTGATGGGACAATACGGGCCGGATTCTCTGATTGGACGAACGGTGGCTGTGATGCTGGGTTCTACCGAAACGACCTTTTATACCATCAGCGTCTATTTCGGCGCAGCGGGCATTAAAAAAACGCGATATACCCTGCCTGCAGCGCTGTTTGCTGATTTTGTGGGATTTTTGGTTGCTTCCTGGACGGTGCGCCTATTTTGGGCATAAAAAGCCTGCCGCTATGCAGCAGGCTTTTACCGATCTACAATATTTGTTTTGTTGCCCCAGGCATCGTAGGCATATTCACTCTTCGCAAGAATATTGCCGGCATATTTATTAGCATCTTTCTCATAAACAATGGTCACCCTTCCGTTATAGGATAACGATTATTTTCTAAAACAATTCGTTGCCTCTTAGCTGTGTCGATTAGTAGTATTATGAATATAATGATCAGTGCGCAACATATGAGGCATTCGGTTTGCTTTATATCCATTGGGGCAAGATGCATATCGGTGCTTTCCATATCACTATGTATGGATTAAGAATTCTTACGAACTCCCTGTATTTTTTCATACATAAAGCTGTCAATTTCAGCAGTAGGTGTCATAAGAGGAAGTCCCCAAAAATCTCCTTGGAATTTCAGCAGAACTTTTGTGATTGCATCCTCTTCCAAAAACTCCAACACAAATCGCGACCGTATCGGTTGCTTTGTATATTGTCCCCCTCGAAAAGTAAGATGGAGTTCCAGCTCAGATACTGGGTAACAATCATAGTTTCGCACCTTGGCGTCCTCCCCTGCATACAGTGCGGACTTGTTATATACCGTTGATTTAAACGTATGTGGGGCAGCCAAAATGGAGGTAGTGCATTCCAAAGCAGAGAGTTCTGTATGATACTCTAAATCAAAGTAACCGTTGAATTTGCTTCTCATTTGCAATCCTCCTCACCCAAACAGAAGCGTACGTAGATTAATTCGTGGTGTGAGACGTGCCGCTTTCTGCATACTGCATCAGCCGGTCAAGCAGGTCATAGCTGTAGGTTGCTGGCAGAATCTATGAATGCTTTTTGGAGGTTAGGGGGCAGATAATTGCCCCCCGAACCGTTAATATACTACTCACATCAAGATAGGAATCCGATTCCGAGCCATTTAACTGAGTTCTCTTGTAACTGAAATATGCATCTTGGCACTTTCTGCCGCAAATTTCAAAACAACTTGTTTTTCAGCAATATTGTCTAGTACGATTGTGTGCGTTTGATTGACCGCTACGCTGTCATAATACTCGTTGTTGACTATGATAATAATCTCCATATTGCCTGATTCCAGTGTTGACTCAATATTAAGTGTTAACTGATTACACTCTGTTTTGGTTGCTTGTAGAATCTTGATCCCGCTAATTTTCTCACAGCCAAAAGCTACTTTATCATAATCATAGTCTTCAAGAGCCTTTGCAACCTTCGTTTTTTGACCGCTATTGGAGAAATAAGAACAAAACGCAGAGAAATGATCCTTTGTCGTAAGAATCTCATCCATCGTAATCACTGCCAGATTGGTGTCACTACCATTGGAATCTTCGATATCGATAGATGGTGAAGTCAAAAGAATCAGTACGGCAATAGACACAGTTACAACAAATATGCCTGCGATGATACAACAAATGATAATAATTTTTTTATTGTTTCTTGGCTTCTCGCAATCTCCTTTTTGTGGGCATTTCGCTTGAATATCTACACAAATGATATTGGCAGCAGCAAGCAGTAAGCCAGAAGCAATTACATTTAGGACTGGGTGCTGTCCAGTCATTACAACAGCATTTAAAATATATACCAAGATTCCTGATAAGAAAAATGTCAGACAGAATAGAAACCAATATTTTGCAGAAGTATGCTTTCGTTTTAATTCGATCATTGTGACGATAAAAACAAAAATTGAAGAATAAAATGGTATTATACTTGATATTTTTTGAATGCGTTGGAATTTTGTCATATCTCATCCCTCATTTATCCTATTAGGTCAATGTCTACACCAAATGACCACCCTGTTCCTAATGTAGGGGGTGTAATCTTGAACTTCCCTGTATCTGAATCAAGTTCAATTCCTACAGCAGCCGCACAAACTAACGCCTCAAAGGAAAGCGTAACGTTATAGGCACCAAGAGGAAAAACAATGTCAGCGTGTGGACTATAAACAGAAGCACTAGCAGAAACATCAACACTTGGTGTCCCAGACCAATCTACTTCTGCAGTTGCTGAGGCAGTGAGACAATCTATAGCTTCTACATCTAAATAATCTGATTCCCATGAAGCACTCAAAAGGCCAACTTCAATATCACACACAGTCATTCCGTTAGCATCAACCTCAAACCCGTTACCTTCCGCATATACTGCTTTCATTCTCACACCGTCCCCATATGGTTTATTCACAATTGCGTATCCCCCTTCTGGCTGATTTGCAGCAAGCCAATGGTCTACTCCGATAGTTACTATACACGAAACTACAATGCCAACAATTAACCATGGAAACTCTCCTGCGTAATCGGAATATATAACGGGGTTATTATAGCAATATGTAAATGCATTTTTACTTAATAGACCTTGTCCGGTTGAAATATAATCATCCGCATTGATAAATCTACCAATCTCGGGGTTATAGTAGCGGCTTTGGAGGTAGTAGAGGCCGGTTTCTTGGTCATAGACATAGCCACGGTAGCGCAGGGGGTTGAGAGAACCCAGAGTAGAAGCCATCATACCGGTGGTGGAGAGGGGCTTGCCCCAGGCATCGTAGGTATAACTAACCACGATGTTACCGGTGCTGTCCACGATGCCCATCACATCGCCTTGCAGATTTACAAGGTAATAGTAATTCGTGCCGTTGAAGTTCACCGCCATCGGTGCTCCGCTGGCATTTAATTACTATTATCCTCCATTTGGTCGTACCAGTTCGTAAAAGTGGTGCTTACCTCAAGAAGTGTTTCCTTGTCGGCATATTTTAAGAAAATCTTACATAATTCCGATCTATTA
>SVLS01000030.1 GCA_015067835.1 Oscillospiraceae bacterium
TCCGAACCTGTTACATTGTAGCCGATGGCAGCAAGTCCAATTGCCTGCGTTCCGATTCCACAGGCACAATCCAGAATATGTGCAGATTTGTCAAAGCCATTACTCACAAAAAGTTTGTCCAGAATGGCTGCCTGTTCCTGTGTGGTGGCTTGCCAATCAAGAAACAGTTTATCATATTGGGATGCCAGATTATCGTAAAAAGTCTGGGTGATACTCATATTATGGTCTCCTCGTCAAATTCCAGTTTATCGGTGCGTTTATTTTACCACCCATCACCCCGAAAATCAATGGTCTGTTATTCTCATATTCTATATTACTTTTGAAAACAAAAATAATATTGGGGTTGCAAGGGAACGCCCTGCCACATGAACAAAGCACAGCTTTGTCTAGTGGGTTAGACTTTCCTCGGGGCTGTGAAACCCGAGTGAGGTCGCAGCAGCCGCAATACGCCCATTGGCGTGTATTGCGGCAAGGCAATACGCATCAGATGAAGCTGAATGACGCCCCCTTTGAGATGATAAAGAGCGGTGCGAAAACGATTGAGCTTTCCAGCCTGAGCGATTCACAGGAAAGACAATAGAAAAAGGAAAAACAACCGCTGCAAAGCGGTTGTTTTTATCGTTTATTTTCCGTTGGTTGCACATTGGCGTGCAACCAACGGCTTTTTTGTCCCTTTGGGTGAAAGTGCACTTGATTCTAAGAAGGAGGATAATACTGATGATTCTTACAAAAGAAGTGACCATGAATCTGAATTACTGGGGAAGTCCCATTGTGATGGACGCATTGCAAGGGGACAGCGGACGGGAGCTGATTGTCCATCTGCTTGCCGGGGAGGAGGCTTGGTCCGTGCCGGCAGACACTTCCGTGATGATGCGATATGTCTGCGGCGACGGCACCGGCGGAACATACGACACTTTACCCGATGGATCTCCGGCTTATGCTTTGCAGGACGGGGCGGTTACCGTTTCGCTGATTCCCCAGTTGTTTGCAGTGCCGGGCTGCACCCAGCTGCAAATCACCTTTGTACGGGAAGATGTTCAGCTTTCCACATTTGCAATGGAGATCTATGTGCATGCGCAGGTGAACACGGAAGCTCCTGCAGCGGAGTATATCAATTTGGCAACCTGGCTGAATGCCCACAAAAAGGGCGACACCGGCGATTCCGGCGTTTATCTGGGCACACAGGAGCCTGAAAACCCTCAGGTGCGGGTATGGATTGACCCCGAAGGGACGGAAAGCACCACCTATTACGGATGGAAGTATAGCAATGCTGTAAAGTTCGACGACGGAAAACAGTTTATTGACATTTCCGGAGAGAATTCGACGGTCAAGCTCTACCTGTTTGCTACAAATGACGGCTATGATGCGGTTGTTTCCGGTACAGGAGCGATTGAGAATGGTGATTTAACTGTCAATTCCTATATGGACATCAAGGCGGACAACAGACCCCATAAGGATTATGTTGGGAAGATAACACGGCTGCACATCGAAAGCGGCATTACATCCATCGGCGATAACTTTATGCTGGGCGCATACCGCCTGCAAAAGCTGACCTTCGGAAACAGCAAGGCAATTACCCATCTGGGTGCGTATGCCTTCGCCATTACCTCTGTTGACGGGGAGTATGATTTTTCCGGCTTAGAGGATAAAACCCTCCACAGCGTTTTCTGGAGCTGTTCCAAGCTGAAAGGCGTTACCCTTTCGGAGGATGTGGAAACCATCGGCGCAAAAAGCTTTTACAAATGCTATTCCTTGCAGGAAGTGAAGGGCTTGTCCAGCGTAACAACGGTGGAAGAATTAGCGTTTTATGATTGTCACAGCCTTGCGGAGGTGGACTTAAACCCTGCGCAGGTTTCGCTGGGGGATAATGCCTTTTCCCATATTGCAACATCAGCAAAGATTACAGGAACGCACACGCTTTTGTTCAATGCAGAGTGGGATTCTGGAGCGGATTGCTTCACGCAAAAGGACTGGGGCGAAAATCTGGAGGCAGTGCGCAGTACCAAGGGTGAAAGCGTAACCCTTCCGCTTCCTGTATTTGATTCGCAGTGCGAGCCTTCCTACAGGGATTGGGATATTATTTGGGTCGATTTGCCTTATGACCCGGAAACGGGAAAAGATCCTGTGTTGCAAAAAGGTTCTGTCCGTATGGGCGGTTGCGGATTATTTTCCTATTATCACATCTACAACAGCCTGCACCCGGATGCGCAATACCCCAGCTTCAAAGAATTTGTGGAGCGGTTCATCTTTACGAAGGAAATTGAGGTTACGCAGGAGCTGCACGATTGGTTGAACGCAAGTGAAGTCGGCAGGGCTTTGATTGCAAAAAACACCGCAGTTTCCTATGATGTGGGATCGAAAATCAACGTTTTTGATTTGCCCCACGCTTTGTATTATGGCGATGATGTAGGCAATGAGCAAGATGGTGCGATTTTCTGGGGCTTCTTGCAGGCGTGCCAGTTCGAGGGTACAACCGTTTATGCATCGGATTTTGAAAACGGCGTGTCCAATATGAAAAAAGCGATGATTGAAGCCCTTCACGCAGGAAAACCGATTAAATTATCTCGCCACAGTCACGCTGTGAGCGTGTTCGGTTATGACAAAGAAACCGACAGGTTCTTGATTTATGATTCCGCATCCTTCCTGCCCGCCGCCCAATATGCCAATGTCTATTGGGCAAATTTGGAAGCTGTCACATCCCCTGCATCTGCTTATGGTGCTTGTCAGATTATCACGGAGGAGAAACTCACAATGAACGATATGGATAAAAAGCTGGACGTTATTCTGCAAAGTGTCCGTGTCCGGGTTATCACAGGTTCTTTCACACCAACGGAAAACATAGTTGGAAGTTTTCATTTGGATATTCCAAATGGTGCAAAATTGGTTGAAATCATTACAGATGAAGATCCGCAAGTGACGAGCAATTATTTCCCGGCGATCATCTATGTTCATGCAGCCACTTCGATGAAGGAAAATTTCAGCATTGGAAATTACACAAATCAAGGGGCAGGCATAAAAATTAAGCTCAAAAGCGGTGCTTTGAATCCGAGCTGGAATAATTTCGATAACACCAATGGTCTGGACATCGAATTGAGCGACGATCCGTCTGCGAGTATATGCTTTATGGGTGGAACAAAATATCGATGGACTGCTTATTACTGGGATTAAGGGGGGACAAAAATGGCTGTTTTGCGCATCAGGGATGAGCAGGGAAACTGGGTGGAGATTCCGGCAATCGTCGGACCGAAGGGGCAGCTGCAGCAATTTGACAGCGGCACTGTCTCTACCCAGGAATTTGCCTGTAGTGTAAAGGCAAAATTTTACCACGTGCTGATAAGCGGCACATTTGGTCGATACAATTATGTCGTTGACAGCGAAAGTGTTGAGAACGGATTTGCGGCCTTTCATCTTCACGGCGGCAGCGAAGGCGACTGCTTAACGGTGAGTGCTTCTGCAGACGGTGTGACATTCGCTATCATCGGTGCAAGCGAGGAAGAAGCGGTAATCAACCACATTTGCGGCTACTATTAAGGAGAAAAGCGATGCCAAAGACAGGGAAGGGGCTGGTTGAATATGCCAAGGCACAGCTGGGAAAGCCCTATTGGTATGGCACTTTTGGACAAGCCGCAAGCAAGCCTCTTTACAATGAAAAGAAAGGCCAATACCCCAGCCATTACAAATGGGAATATGCCGGGGAGCTGGAAAAGGTGCACGACTGCGGCGGGCTTATTAAGGGGTATCTGTGGTGTGACAGCCCGGAGGATAATACACCTAAGTATAACGCCGCTCAGGACATTTCTGCAAACCAGATGCGTGATGCCTGTACCAAGTCGGGCGATATTTTTTCCATCCCGGAAGTTCCGGGCGTGCTGGTGTTCAAGCCCGGCCACGTGGGCGTCTACATTGGCGGCGGCGAGGTCATCGAGGCGAGAGGGCATTCCTATGGCGTCGTGAAAACGAAGCTGTCCGAAAGAGGGTGGACAAGGTGGGGGTATTGCCATCTGCTGTCCTATGAGGAAGCTGCGCCGGCAAAGGAAAAGACAACTACCCTTTCTCTGCCGGTGTTGAAAAGAGGGGCAAAGAAGGATTCCGTCAAGGCAATGCAGCTGCTTTTGCTTGGCTATGGCTTCACCATGGAAAGCTATGGCGCAGACGGCTCCTTCGGTGGCGCAACGGAGCGGGCGCTGAAGGCTTATCAGGCAGCAACCGGTCTGGTGGCGGACGGCATTTGCGGTCCGAAGACTTGGGCGAAGCTATTGGGGGTGTAGGATATGGACTTGGAACACGAACGAAGGTTGACCCAAGTGGAGCAACGGTCAAAATCCAACACCCACCGTCTGGAAAAGCTGGAAGAATCTACGGAAGCCATCAACCGTCTGGCTACCTCCATGGAGGTGATGGTCAGCAAGCAGGAGCAGGTGGCAGAAACGGTGGAAAAGCTGGACAGCAAGGTGACGGCCATCGAAGGAAGACCGGCGAAGCGGATGAACGGCTTGGTGGATAAAATTATCTGGGCAATTTGCGCGGCGGTGATAACCTTCGTGTTATCCCGGCTTGGACTTTAAAGGAGGGAAAATGGAACATACAATGCTTAAAGAGTATGTATCGGAGCTGCTGTTTATTGCGGCGATTCTGGTATTTGGTGTGAACATCATTACGCAGGTGGTGAAAAAGCTGTTTCCCAAAGTGCCTGTGCCGTTTCTGGTAACGGCGCTGTCAGTGACGGTGACAGTAGCGGCATTTTTGGCGTGGGCGGCTGTCCGGGAAATGCCGATTCTATGGTACAATATAGCGGCGGCGATGGTGCTGGGCATTTTTGTTGCCTATGCGGCAATGTTTGGCTTCGATACCTTTCGACAAGCCATAAAGAAACTGAAGGAACTCAGTAAATGACAGAAGCCCCCTTCCCAACAAGGGAAGGGGGCTTTTTATACAAAAATTGCGCAATATCAAGGAAAAACAGGTTGCAATGCAAGAGAGCTCATGCTATAATGAGCAAAAAAAGAAAGGACTGTGGAGTTATGATTCAGAAGTCAGACAGAGTGCGCAAAATCCACTCGGATATTCGAGGACCGTTGTATGAAGAGGCGCTGCGGATGCAGGCGCAGGGAATCCCGGTTTTGAAGCTGAATACCGGCAACCCTGCCAGCTTTGGATTTACTCTGCCGGACAGTGTGCGAAAAGCCGTCAGCGAGCATCTGGATGAGGCGGTGCCTTACTGCGATGTCAAGGGTATGAAGGCGGCACGGGAAACCATTTTGAATTACCACTTGGAAAGAGGCTTCCAGGGCATTACCATTGATGATATTTTTATCGGCAACGGTGTCAGTGAGATGGCATCCATGCTGATGACCGCATTGATGGGAAGCGGAGAAGAAATCCTGATGCCCACGCCCTGCTATTCTCTGTGGAGCAACAATGCATATACCAGCGGTGCGACGCCTGTGTTCTACCGCTGTGACCCCAATAACGAATGGAATCCGGATTTGAAGGATATGGAATCCAAAATCACGGAAAAGACAAAGGCGATCATTGTCATCAATCCCAACAACCCCACCGGCGCGGTATACAGCCGGGAGATTTTGCTGCAAATCGCAGAGCTGGCGCGCAAGCACCATCTGGTGCTGCTGTCGGACGAGATTTATGACCGTCTGGTGTTGGATGACCTGCCCTATGATTCTATGGCTGCGCTGGCACCGGATGTGCCCTGCGTTACCTTTAACGGCCTGTCGAAATCTCACATTATTTGCGGCTTTCGCTGCGGCTGGATGGTATTCTCCGGTGGAGAAGAGCTGGACGAGGTGAAGGCAGCGGTGATGCAGCTGGCGGCAATGCGGCTTTGCGGCAATGCGGTGACACAGCTTGCAATTCCTGCAGCAATGGCAGACCCGGAAAGCACCCGTGCGATGCTGGTGCCCGGCGGTCGGCTCTATGAGCAGAGAAAAGCGGTTATTGAGGTGCTGGAGAAGGTACCCGGTGTTTCCCTTGTTCCAAACCGGGCGGCATTTTATCTCTTCCCGGCCTTGGATATGAGCCAGTTTGATTTTGAAAGTGACCATGATTTTGCAATGCAGTTTTTGCATGAGAAGCATATTTTGGTCATTCCCGGACGGGGCTTTGACTGGCATGAGGGGCTGCGTTTCCGTATCGTGATGCTGCCAAAACCGGAGGTTTTGCGTCACGCGATGGAGGAGTTGGCGGATTTCCTCGAGCATCACAGAAAGTAAAAAGAACGAAAAAAGCGGAGGCTTAGCCTCCGCTTTTTGTTTTGGAATTACTTGCAGTTGGGGCAGCTGCCGTCAGCGTTCAGCATAGAACCGCAGTTGGTGCAGAACCGAACGGGAGCAGCAGGAGCAGCAGGAGCCTCAGGAGCCTTGGGAGCTTCAGCAGCAGGAGCTTCAGCCTTCTTGGGGAACTCGGGAACAGCAAACAGATCTTCCTTTGCGTCCTCGTTGGCGTTCTTCAGCTTGCCGTTGATCTGGATAACATTCTTAACCAGCAGGATCAGCATCAGCGTGCCTTCGTATGCCAGACGGATGACGATAGGACCAACAATGGCAATCAGAAGGCCGTAGCCGCCGTGCCAAACGACCTCAGTCTCGCCGCGGTAATTCGTCCAGAAATCAAAGCCGAAGAGCATAAATACGCCGTACAGGAAGACAGCCAGGGTGGAGAAAACGTACAGAGCCTGCAGAACCTTCTCGATAATCAGGAACTTGAAGTTGAAGATATCGTGCAGCAGACCGAAGATCTTGTTCAGACCGGCGCGCTTCTTTTCGGGAATGATGAAGATGTAGGCCAGAACAGTGCCTGCGATTGCAGTCAAAACTGCAAAAATAGAGAAAAATGCGACAGTGCTAAAATGATTCATGGTGATAACCTCCTTAAAATTTCAGATACTCGAAGTATAACATTTCTGTCAAAACTTGTCAACCGCTATCCAAAGCAGTTCCTGCTTTTAGAATATATTTAAACGCTGGAAAAGAAACTCTGCCCACTGCTCATTGACGGTGCAGTTGGAATTTTCAATATGGGTGACCTCCATTACACGATGGCGGACAACAGTGCCTTCCTCCTCAGTGGCGGTATAGGTCATCTCTCTGCGGCTGACCATTCCGGCTTCGTTATAGGCGTAGGATTGATTCTGCGTGTAGGCATTATCTCCGGTGCGGACTTCATTTTCTGCAATCAGGCGACCCTGAGAATCGTATTCATAAGTGGTAACGGTGTTACCGTTGCGATACTTGACCGGGCGGTTTTCTGCATCATATTCCCAAGTGCGCTCAGTACCGTAGAAGGTGGTTTCCTTTACAAGGTTGCCTGCGGCATCGTATTCGAAATGAGCGGTACTTACCTCGGAGCCTCGGGTGACCTCAACAGAAGAGATGTAACCGTTGGCATCCTTTGTGACTTTGTAGACACCGCCGGCGGAGGCTTGCATACCATAGCTCCAGGTGAGGATATCCTTCTTGTTGTAGTGCCTGAAGTTGTGATTCACATCTGCGTGTCCGGTAACGGACAGAACAAACATCACATTACCGTTGGGATAGTAATAGTAGTGACTTTGGGTTTCTGTTTCCTCTCCGTCGTAGGTTCGCAGGGCAGAGGAAAATTTTATTTTGCCATTTTCGTCGTATGTATAAGTGGTTTTCTCTTCGGATTCCAATGCCCCTTCACGGAAGGTCTTTTCCATAACGCAGTTGCCATAGGAGTCGTATTCGTAGGTGTTAATGCGATAGTTGCTTTCTTCGCGAAGCAGCAAACCCTGCTCGTTATATTCCATCACATTGATGTCTTTTTCTCCGTCATTGCGCAGGCGGGAGAGGGTGACCTTCAGACCGTCGTAGGAAATGTCGATGGTTTCATGCTCTGTTTCCTCATCGTCCACAGTGGTGGCGGTAATAGAGACAGGGCGTTTTTCTGCATCAAAGGTTGCCTCTTCCCGACGGGTGGAAACCTTCTCACCGGAGGTCAGCTTTCCATCCATCACCACGCCGTTTTCCAACCAGTCAAAGTCAAAGAAAATCTCTTCTTCTGTTTTTTCTCCGTTGCGCTCAACGGAGGCGTAATAGCGGATTTGAGAGTATAGCTCCTTGGAAGAGGGAGTACCCTGTTGCGTTCCGGCATCTTCCGGCTCGCCGCAGGCGCAGAGCAGACAGCCAAACATTAACATAGCCAGAAAAAATGATAAAAACCGTTTCATAAAGTATCCTCCTAATATGAAAATGGGATTTAGAGTGAGAAAACTCTGCGGGTGTTTGCGTTATTGAGGGGAATTCTCCGGAGCTTTTTTGAAAACGTCCAGCCGAAGTGTTGCAGAATTTGGCATAATGTTGTTACCTCGCTGTTTTGAATTGTCAGATAAACAGACCCCAGATAAAGGACAGCCCCAGAGAGACAATAACGGGAATCAGGCCGGATGTAACAAAAATGTCCAGATAGGATTCCTTGTGGGTGCAGTTGGAAACGGCCAGCAGGGTCAAAACTGCTCCGTTGTGCGGGAGAGTGTCCAAGCCGCCGGAGGAAATGGATGCGACACGATGAAGATATTCCGGGCTAAGCCCCATTTCGTTGGCTTTTTCCAGATACTGAGGTGCCAACGCTTCCAATGCAATGGACATACCGCCGGAAGCAGAGCCGGTAGCGCCGGCAAGGACATTGACGGCGACAGCTTCAGAGAACAGAATGGAGCCGGGCATATTTAACAGGGCGTTTTTCAGCAACGCAAAGCCCGGAACGATTTTGACAACAGAGCCAAAGCCAACCGCACAGGCGGTGTTCATAATGGCCGGGAGAGAACCGTTGGCACCCTCGTTAATAGCCGGGAGAAGAAATTTAAACTGGTGAATATTCATCAGACAGGATACCGCAATACCGCCCAGCAAAGATACGACAATGGCCTGACTGGAGGTCAAATCGGCGATGTTGTAAGTCCGCAGCAGATTCGGCAAAACATTCAGCATCAAAACAACCACCAACAGCGGGACAAGGCCGCTCAGCCAATGCCATTTGGGCTGTTCCAGGGATGCAGCAGCAGATTCCTTATATTTGGGATCCTCTACAAAATGCTGAAGGGCTTTTTTCGCCTGCCGTGCCCGCCATTCCAGATAAAGATACCCGGGAACGCCAATCAAAACAGCCGCAATCAAGCCCATAATCGGTGCGGCGGTGGCGGTGGTGCCATAATAGGCAGTGGGAATAATGTTTTGAATTTGCGGTGTGCCGGGGATACAGGTCATTGTGATGCCGAAGGCACCGAAGGCGATAGCACCGGGCAGCAAGGTACGGGGGAGGTCTGCTTCCCGGTAAATGGCGTAGCCCATCGGATAGATAACGAACACAACAACGAACAGGGAAATGCCGCCATAGGTCATCAGCAAGCAGGGCAGAACCACGGCCAGGATGGCGTATTTGGAACCGATGAGGTTAATCAGCTTATTTGCCAGGGAGCGGGCAGAACCGGTCAAATCCATAATCTTTCCGTATACTGCGCCCAGGAAAAAGGCGGGGAACCAGGAGACAATATAGGCGGCTGTTCCGCCAATATATTCTTCCAGATAAGCTTGCAGAATGTTCAGTCCGCCAAATACGGCTACGATTGCGGCACAAACCGGGGCGACCCAGATGATAGAATGGCCCTTGTAAGCAAGAAACATCAAAAGAACCAAGCCCACCACAATGCCAACCAAAGATAAAATTTCCAGCATAAATAACCCTCCAAGTGAATTTTTTACATATTATACCATATACAGCGGGAAATGCAAAGCCCCCCTTTTTAAAGACACAGTTATTTTTTCATTTCAACATAAGGAAGAACGGAGAAACCACATTTTTTGTACAGATGGATGGCCCGTTCGTTTTCCTCTTCCGCCTCCAGACGGAAGATGCAGTCCGGATACTTGCTTGTGATGAAATCAAAAAAGGCCTTTCCAATGCCCTGACCCCGATATGCGTCCTTCAGATACAGGTCTTCAATCCAGATGCATCTTTTTCCAAATTCGGTGGAAAAGCTTTTGGCGACCATGGCATAGCCCTGAATGTCCGATGCGTTTTCAAAGATATAGCCCTCCAAATAGGGGTTGTCGTCCACACAATGGTCAAAGTCGTTGGAGAAAATTTCCTCCGAGCCGTTGGTCAAAACCGCCGGCGAAGCGTAAAAGGTGCGCATCATATCCATCACAGCGGCTTTATCCTGCGCGGTCATCATTCTGATTGTGTTTGTCATTTTCATCATCCTCGTGTCAAATTGGATTGCTCTGATTGAATTATACTTCGTTGCGGAGGAAAAAACAAGAACCGCAGCGAATAAAAAAGCAACCGTCCCCGACGAAATGTAGGGGACGGGTTTCCCATCCCGCGGGCAGGGAGACCCCGCCCCTACGGGAAAAGGTGAAAATATAAGGCAAGGTGAAATTTACCGCGCATTTTGTATAAATTTGTGATATAATACAGCTATACAGAAATAAGGAGGAAATTTTATGAAGGTATGTATCGCACAACCGGAGTATTCGGTGGATTACAATCGCTCTGATGAATTGTTTGAAAAGCAACTGGAATTGTTCAATCAATGCGATGATTCTATGGATATCATCGTTTTCCCGGAATCTTGCGATATTCCTTGCTTGGCAAAGACCAGAGAGGACGCGGAGGCAAGCACGCAAAAATACAACCAAAGACTATTGAATATGGCAAGTACAACTGCCAAAAGATGCAACGCTTTGCTTTTTGTAAATGCAAGAAGCAAGGCCGAAAATGGTTGGCGGAACACGACCTATGCCTTTGACCGAAATGGCGAGATCGTGGGAATGTATCATAAGCAGCACCTGACTCCCGGTGAGGTTTCGGTGATGAAGCTTGACAGTGACTATTCGTTTGAATTCTCCGAGCCAACCGTCATAGAAATCGAAGGCATCCGCTTTGGTTTTCTTGTTTGCTATGATGCTTATTTTTATGAGATGTATGCGAATATGGCAAGAAAAAATCTTGATGTCGTTATAGCCTGCTCACATCAAAGAAGTGACACCCATAAAGCACTTGAGATAATGTCACAGTTTTTAGCATATAACACCAACGCCATGTTATTCGCTCGTCTGTGTCTATGGATGTGAATTCCGATATTGGCGGTGCAAGTATGGTCGTGGCACCTACAGGTGAGGTTCTGTGCAATATGTATAGCCGCACTGGAATTGAAACCGTTGATGTTGATATTAAAAATAAATACTATAAGCCCGCAGGTTTTGGAAATCCGGACGCGGCACACTATGAATATATTGAAAAGGGCCGCCGTCCGTGGAAGTATCGTCCGGCAGGCAGCGCCATTGTCAGACCCGACAACTGGATGCCATACCCCAGAATTTGCGCCCACAGAGGTTTTAATACCATCGCGCCGGAAAACAGTATGCCGGCATTCGGAGCAGCAGTGGCGATGGGTGCAGAGGAAATTGAATTTGATTTATGGGTGACGAAGGACAGCGAGATTGTTTCCTGCCACGACAGTACCCTTGACAGAGTAAGCACCGGAACGGGCAAAATTTACGATTATACCTATGAGGAACTTTTGGCGTTTGATTTCGGTGTAAAATACAATGAGAAATTCAAGGGGATGAAAGTCCTTAAATTTGAAGAGATACTTAAAAAATTTGCCTGCCATACGATTATGAATATCCACCTTAAGACCATCGACAATCAATGTGAATATGATTCGGATGCCTTGCGCAGGATCATCGCGCTGATTGACAAGTATGACTGCAGAAAATACGTGTATTTTATGAGCGGAAACGACAATGTTTTGCGGCTTGCATCGGAAATGGCACCGGATATTTGCCGTTGCGTCGGTGCAGGCGAGGCACCTTGGGAAATGGTTGACAGGGCGCTCAAATATGATTGCAGGAAAATCCAGCTGGTTAAAGGATACTTTAATCAGGAGATGATTGACAGAGCCCATGCAAACGGGATAAAATGTAATCTGTTTTGGTCGGATGAGCCCCAGGAAGCAAAGGAATATCTTGCGATGGGAATTGATACGATTCTGACAAACGATTACAATTTGGTTTCTCAGGTCACCAAAGGCTGATTTTGCAGAGTCCCTATAAAATGTAGGGGACGGGTTTCCCGTCCCACGGGCGGGGAGACCCCGCCCCTACGAGATAATCGTAAAAGGAGATAGATATATGAAAGCAACTGGCGAGCGATGGGAGTGCCGCCGGTGGCGGGAGGAGCGACCTGAGCGAGTGGCCGCGGTCGACAGATGAGGAAGGCTTTTGAAAGCCGACGAAGATGTCGGGCACCGCAACAGGAATTGTACGCCGTGTTGAGGCTCGTGTTATAATAACACAAAAGTGCGATAAAGCCTTATAAATACTTGGTTTTCAAGCGATTTTAGAGTATAAATTTTTGACGAAAAACAGCATGTTTTGACCGATATATAGCACAAGCGAGGTGAATTTCACCTCGCTTTTGTTGTTACAATAATGCTTCAATAACCTTTGGAAAGTCTAAATAATTGTCAATAGTAATGTAATTAAAATCTGATTTATAAACTGATTCGTCATTGCCACCCAAGCCATAATCGTCGCCGATATAAACAACCTCGTCGTGAGAAAGACTGTTTTCTTTGCAATATAAATCAAGTGCATAGTATTTGTTATAAGGTTTGGGTGCCATATCAAATGACGAAGAACCGCCCACAAAAACACAGTAATCACTGAATGTATTTACTACGTCGTCATAAATCTTTCTGCGTCTTACTCTGTCAGGGTCAAAGGATAATTTATCCTCTTGTTTTGCTTTTGTCCCCAGAACGGGAAATGTTACGCAACCCGACGGATGATATTCAACTGATTCACCTGCATACTCTAAAAATCCATACTTATCTCTAAGCATTTCGATTTTTTGAGCAATTAGTTCTTTATCGCAATCTGCAACAATATCTTTAACAATATCTATTTCGCCTTTCTCGCTGTTATATTTTCCGTACTGCATACCGTAATTTCCAATAATATCAATGGGGAATTTCTCGAGTTGGTTAAAAATCCTTAAAACCTGACCGGCACCCACCATCAACAGTTTGTATTTTTTCGATAGCGCTGTGAGGATGGCTCTATGTTCGGGGGATAGGGGCGTTTTATGTTGTGTCAGAGTGCCGTCCAAGTCCATAGCAATGACTTTAATGTCTTTATACATTTGAATCCCCTCCGTAAAAATCATAGTTCACCCAAAGAACGGTATATTGGTCTTTCAGGTCTTTGGCGTACAGAATGGCATTTTCGATTCTTTCACTGCCGTAGAATCGGTAAAAGTCCTCCATGTCAAGACCCACCAGAGAAAGCATTCGCTCAATTTCATTTGCGGTGGGCAT
>SVLS01000005.1 GCA_015067835.1 Oscillospiraceae bacterium
CAACCATGAACGAATCCAAAACAGAACGGGAGTGGCGCCGCTGACGCTACGCCACTCCGCTTGAAATTTAATTATCCTGCAAGGGAATCCCTTTTTTGTGCTGTCCGCACAAACTGGGGCAGTTCAAGGCAGTCCTTTTTTTCATAAAAAAGAGCCACCCCAGACGGGATGGTTTCTTTTTGGCGACCCGGAGCGGACTCGCTTTTCTGCGGAAAAGCCACGGGCCGGCAAACAGTCCACCGGACTGTTTGCTTGGACGGCCCTTTCGAGTCCGTCCCTTTTTCATAAAAAAGAAAACCACCCCGGATGGGATGGTTTCTTTTTTGGCGACCCGGAACGGACTCGAACCGTCGACCTCCAGCGTGACAGGCTGGCGTGCTAACCGACTGCACCACCGGGCCAGAACATTCAAGATTATAGCAGATGAATTTCGTTTTGTAAAGAGAAAAAATGAAAAATCGACGAAATTCTTCCCGGAATGATTACGAGCCGACAGTATATACTAGAAAATGATAAAATACACTTGATATTATGCGAAAAATTTGATATAATTCTGCTGAAATCTAAAGAAGGAAAGGTTCATTATGGGCTGGCTGGTAGATGTTGTTACAAATCCATTTTTGATGACAAGCATCGGCGCATGGTTTATTGCGCAGGTCATCAAGACGATTTTGCACTTTATCATTTATAGGAAGCTGGACTTTAAGCGGATGTACGGTGATGGAGGAATGCCCAGTGGTCACTCTGCTACCGTCGCTTCGCTGGCAATGATGTGCGGTTTGAGCTTTGGCTTCCGCAGCGTGCAATTTGCGCTGGGTATGGTCTTTGCGATTGTGGTTTGCCATGATGCGGCAGGTGTTCGCAGAGAGACGGGAAAGCAAGCAGTGGTGCTCAACGAGCTGCTGGAATCCCTGAGTACCGGAAAGGACGTCAACCTGAAGGAATGGGTGGGTCATACGCCGTTTCAGGTTTTTGTCGGTGTATTGATCGGCATTGGCGTCGCACTGTTCACACATTTTGTGATTATGTAAAAAAATAAAAGAAACAGGTCTGTTCTGCGGAACAGACCTGTTTTTATTTTACGGAGTTTTTACATAAGCTGTCAGCGTATCGTAAAGATCCATCGTAGCAGGCAAATCCTTGCCGGTCAGCGCTACGAACTGATCATTGACGCGGAGCACCACGGCACCGGTATTTCCGGCGTAGCCGTACAAGGTGTAGCTTCCAAATTCACCGTTCTTGTAAGTTCCAACAGCCAGTCGTGCAGAGGCGAAGCCGCTTTGGCAAGTGCCTTTGTCGAAGGTGGAGTAGAACAGAACCTCATCAATTTGAGAATAGGATACGGCAAAACCATCAGAATAGGATGGTGCAACGGACAGGTGACTGTCGTTGAAAGTATAATTGACATCTCCACCTATCATCAAAATCGTGACGCCGGCCAGAACGACAGCAAGCACAATTAACACGATTCCCAGATAGATGTTGGGATTCTTGGTGTCGTGCAGGCGCCGATATGTAATACCCTTTGCTTTGTGTGCTTTATATACATGATAGGAGAAGAAAATCGGAGCAACTACCATCACCAGGAGGTTCAGAATCATAACGGCAAACATCCAGGTGGTGGGCATCAGGGTGGCAATCAGCATAATAAAACCGCCGGCAACCCAAAGCTTACCGGTGAAACGGTGGGTTTTAAACCAGTTTCTTCTGCTTCTCAGAGTCCAGCTCAGGCGAATGCCAATTTTGGAATCTTTTTCAAGAAGCGGGATGATGTGACCCATGACCAGAAAGAAAATGCCAAGGAAGAAGGGAAGCAGCAGCTCCTTAAAAGAATTTCTTCCGAAAGCAGCGTTTAAAGTATAGCTCTGGATGGCAAGACTTAAGGTAGGCATTGCCCAGAACATAATGCGCTGTTTTGTTTTGCTGGGCTTCTTGCGGCCGGAATCCATAGAGGAAAGACCCAAGAACAGCCAGTGAACCATCAAAACAATAGCAGGGAAGCCAAACACGACAAATGTCTTGCTGTCAACCTGGTCGATTCCGGCGATGCCTAAGTTGGCAATCAAAGAGTTGGGGACGCTGTCCCACACCAGCAAACCGACCAAAATGGGGTGTAAAATTAAAATGGAGGAAACAAAAGCTCTCCATAAATTGCGCTTTATCATCGCAAACATCTCCTTTCAACAAGTCCATCTGACAGCAGTATTTCTCAAAGACGAATTTGTTGATTCTGCGGCAGGCGAATCTTCTTTCTTGGGCATACGGAATGAGACCGTCATCCTTTGTGCAGATGGGCGGCAGAGCCATAGCCCAAACCTAACCAGTCTAATAATCAAATAAAATCTTAACAATAATAATAGTTCAAAAAGCCTTATTTGTCAAGAGAGTTTCTGGTGTTGCAGCGGTTATTTTCCTGTTTTTTCCAGGGGAGAAACGCCTGCGCGGTATTCTGATGGACTGATGCCCATTGTTTTTCGGAAAATCTGGGAAAAATAGCAGGAAGAGGAAAAGCCTACAATTTGTGCAATTTGGGTAATGGTGTAATTGGTGGAGCGGAGCAGAGCACAGCTTTCCTGCAGACGCAGGTTCAGCAGATAGTTGATCGGGGAGATCCCATAATCCCGGGTGAAGTTGTGCGCCATGTGATATTTGTTGATGTGAACCAGCCCAGCCAGCAAATCCAATGTAATAGGCTCTTTGAAATGATTGTCGATATATCGCCGAACGGTGACACTGCCTTTCGCAGCGTGATTGGCAGTAGGAATCAGCTTGACGGTGTAGTCAGAGCTGCGCATCAGGCGAATGATGAGAATATTCAGCAGGTCCTGACAGATATCCTCATAGCCCGGTGCTTTCGCACCGATTTCCTGCAGCATATCCTGCAGGTAGTTTTGAATCTGGGTGTTGTTATGAAAATGGTTGATATAGAACGGCCGGTCTGCGTCATCTGCCACAGAAAGCTCCAAACCGTCTACACCCAGCACGATGTATTCCAGAGGCTGTGATTGAAAGCTGGTCTCCGTGTGCTCGACAAGAGGGTTGACGACAACCAGATCACCCTTTGTTATCTGGAAGGTTTCTGCCTCTGCTATAAAATTGCCCTGACCGCCAACAACATAGAAGATTTCGGCACAGGTATGGGTGTGGGGCACACTGAGCCAGTCACCACCGTATTTAGCGGTGCTGATATACAAAAGTTGAGCTACACTGCGGGTATTTTGGCTGATTTCAGATACAAGATCGAAGCGACTAAGACTCATAATTCTACAAAATCCTTTATGTTTTTTGCTTTTTCATTATAAAAAACTAAAATAAGTTTTGTGTTTGATATTATATGTTAAAAAGTTAGGAAAATCAATAACAAAGTTTTAAATTTTTAACATTTTAGAGAAAAAACGGGAAATGCAAAGTTAAATGATGCACCAAAAGTGGTCAAAAATATACAAAAACAATATGCTAAATTTATGACATTATACAAAAAGCTAAAATTACAGCAAGATATATAAAATTGAGCGCAAGATTTTGATTGCTGATTTTTGAGGATGCTGTATACTATGGGTACTTGAATCGGGCTCCACCCGTCAAGGATTACTGAAACAATTTATAGGAGGATAAAACAATGAAAAAAATATTGTCCATTGCTCTTGTTGCTGTAATGGTTCTGGGTCTGTTCGCAGGCTGCAACACTGCCAACAACAACACCGGCAACGGCAGCGGCGAAGTTACCATTAAGGTTGCCGCGATTGAGACCGCTTACGGCTCTGAAATGTGGAAGAAGGTCTGCGATGCTTTTACAGCTGAGACCGGCATCAAGGTGGAACTGACCACCGACAAGAAACTGGAAGAAGTGATTGGACCCCAGATTCAGGCAGGTAAGTATCCTGATGTGGTCCACCTGGCTACCGGCCGTCCCGCTGCTCTGACTGAGCAGCTGATCAAGGCAAACGGCCTGCACGAGCTGACCAATGTCCTGAACATGAAGGTTCCCGGTGAAGACAAGAAGGTTTCCGACAAGATTGCCGGCGGCTTTACTGACACTTCCCTGACCAACCCTTATGCGGACGGCAAGACCTATATGGCTCCGATGTTCTACTCCCCCTGCGGCCTGTTCTACAACGCAAAGCTGTTTGAGGCTAAGGGCTGGAAGGTTCCCGCTACCTGGGACGAGATGTGGGAGCTGGGCGAGAAGGCCAAGGCTGAAGGCATCGCTCTGTTCACTTACCCCACCGCTGGCTATTACGATGCATTTATGTACGCTCTGATGTACTCCGTTGGCGGCACTGAGTTCTTCGAGAAGGCTACCCATTATGCTGAGGGCGTATGGGATACTCCCGAGGCTCAGAAGATGTTCGAGATTCTCGACAAGCTGGCAAAGTACACCCACGAAAAGACTCCTGCACAGGCTAACAACCAGGACTTCACCAAGAACCAGCTGATGGTTATGAAGGACGAAGCTCTGTTTATGCCCAACGGCACTTGGATTGTCGGTGAAATGGCTGAGGCACAGAAGACCCTGACCAACGAGTTTGCTTGGGGTATGACTGCTCTGCCTGCAGTGAGCGCAGACGGCTCCGGCTACTCCTACACCTGGTTCGAGCAGGCTTGGATTCCTGCCGGCTCTGCACACAAGGCTGAAGCCGAGCAGTTCGTAGCATTCCTGTACTCCGACAAGGCAGTTGAAATCTTTGCTGCTGCCGGTGCTATGCAGCCTGTTCTGGGCATTGCTGATAAGCTGGAAGGCGACAACAAGCTGTTCTACTCCATCTATGACAACGGTGCAAAGGCCGCTATGGGTAACTTTGCTGCTTTCAATGCAATTCCCGATGTAGAGGTCTCTAAGGTCTTCTTTGAGCCCATCGACAAGCTGGTTGCCGGTTCTTTGACCATTGAGCAGTATATTGCCAACATCAAGACCGCATCTGACCTGATGCGTGCAAATCTGAAGGCTTAATTTTCCATCCAAAGAGATAAAAGCGTAATGATTTTGGGTGGCAGTGACACTGTCGCTGCCACCCGATTTTTTGGGAAAGTGCTTTCCCTCGTGCAGGCACGCCTGGATGGCGGAAAGCACTTTACACATACAGCAAAGGAGTTGGTTTCTATGAGAAAAAACAGCAAAAGAACCGCATTTTTATGGTTATGCGTCGCGCCGGCAGTGATCCTTTTTGTGCTTTTTATGGTGATTCCTACCTTTAATGTTTTTCGGCTCTCAATGTTTGAAAAAGGAATGTTCACCGACGAAAAGTTCATCTGGTTTGATAATTTTCAAACGCTGCTGAATAGCCCTGCTTTTATTCGGTCAATGCAGAACACCCTGCTGCTGATTGTGGTGATTACGCTGATTACCATGTCCTCGGCCTTGGTTCTGGCGGGCATTCTGACCCGAGAGAAGCTCAGGGGGCAGAATTTCTTCCGGGTGATTTTCTACATACCGAATATTTTGTCGGTGGTTGTTATCTCCGGTATCTTTTCTGCGATTTATGACGCGGACCATGGCCTGCTGAACAGCTTTTTGAATTTGTTCGGCGCAGAAAGCGTCCTGTGGAAAGGCGAAAGTCACATCATCATCAGTATCGTTATCGCTATGGTGTGGCAGGCGGTTGGCTATTATATGGTTATGTATATGGCTTCTATGTCCGCAGTGCCCCAGTCTTTGTACGAAAGCTCCGGCTTGGACGGCGCAGGCCGTATTACCCAGTTCTTCCAAATCACCTTACCGCTGATTTGGACAAACATCCGCACGACACTGACTTTCTTCATTATCTCCACCATCAATATGGCGTTCCTGTTTGTTAATGCAATGGTGGGCAGCAGCGGCGGTGTGGCGGATGCCTCCAAGGTGACGCTGATTTATATGTTTGATATGAAAAACCAAGGTCTTTACGGCTATTCAATGGCCGTCGGCGTTGTTATTTTCCTGGTGAGCTTTGCACTTTCTGCATTGGTCAATAAGTTCACTGAGCGTGAAGTTCTGGAATACTAAGGAGGTGCCGAAATGAAAATCAAAAAAGAAATCAGTCATTCCGAGCGCCTGTACAAAGCATTCATCTATGTGGTGCTGGGCATTCTTGCATTGCTGATTATCATCCCGGTTGCCTGGGTGTTTATGGCATCTGTAAAAGAAACCGCAGAGCATTACGGCAGTCCGTGGGCAATTCCCACCCATATCCATTGGCAAAACTTTGTGGAAGCCTGGACAACCTCCAAGATGGGCGACTATATGGGTCACTCTGTACTGGTGACCGGTCTGGCACTGGGAATTTTGCTGGTGGTTGCGTTGCCTGCTTCTTATTGCCTGGCAAGATTCAAGTTCGTAGGCAAGAAATTTTTGAATACCTGCTTTATGGCAGGCCTGTTTATTAATGTTAACTACATTGTTGTGCCGATTTATCTGATGCTGAACGACAGCGATAAGTGGCTCAACTCCATTGGTGTAGGCGGATTTTTGCTGAATAACCACTTTGTTGTGGCGCTGATTTATGCAGCAACCGCATTGCCCTTTACCATCTATTTGCTGACCAGCTATTTCCAGACGCTGCCACACGATTTTGAGGAAGCGGCGTATATCGATGGCGCCGGATATACCAAGACGATGCTGAAGGTTATTTTTCCTATGGCAAAGCCTTCCATTATTACGGTGATTCTGTTCAACTTCCTGTCCTTCTGGAATGAGTATATCATTGTCAAAACCTTGATAACGGACAAAGAGCTGTGGACGCTGCCGGCAGGCCTTCTGAATCTAATGCAGGCACAGCAGTCAGCTGCAAATTATGGACCGATGTATGCCGGCCTGGTGCTGGTTATGCTGCCGGTTTTGATTCTCTACATCTGCGTACAAAAGAACCTGACCAAGGGTATGACCGTTGGCGGCTTGAAAGGATAAGGTGACATCTATGAACTTTTGGAAAGAGCATGTAACGCTGCGAATTTTTTTGATGATTATCTTCTTTGTTGTCGGCCTGGCGCTGGTGTTTATCGGCTGGAGTATGACCGGTCAGCTGTTGGGCTTGGGCCTGATGTTGGTTGGAATCATTCTGATGCTGACTGCCTTGCTGCTGTACAACAAGGCGTATACCACGCCAAAATCCAAAAAATAAAGACCGGAGAGATTCTATGCAGAATAATAAGAGTTTTGGCCGCGTAACCATTCCCACAGATGTGGATGTGGTTCCGGAAACATTGGAAATTATGAAGCGCTGGGGCGCGGATGCAATCCGCGACTGCGATGGCACCGATTTTCCCCAGGCGCTGCGGGAGGTGGACGCAAAAGTATATTCCACCTATTACACCACCCGTAAGGACAATGCATGGGCAAAGGCCAATCCTGAAGAGGTGCAGCAGTGCTACATAATGTCCGGATTCTATACTGCAACCGGAAGCACTCTGGAAATTCCCCTGATGAAGGGCATTTCCAAAGAGCTTATGGAAGTCAACACCCGCGACGATATCAAACGTTGGTGGGAGGTGGTGGACCGCACCACCGGAAAGCCAATTTGCCCGGATACCTGGAGCTACAACGCCGAAACCGGGTGTGTGGTAATTGAAAATTGCGAGGCATATCACGAGTATACTGTCAGCTTTTTGGCATATCTGATTTGGGATCCGGTGCACATGTACAATGCGGTCACCAACGACTGGAAAGATTTCGAACACCAGATTACCTTTGATGTTCGACAGCCCAAGACCCATAAGTTCACAATGGAGCGTCTGCGCAAATTTATTGCAGACCATCCTTATGTCAATGTCATTCGTTATACCACATTCTTCCACCAGTTCACCCTGGTGTTTGACGAGCTGAAGCGGGAAAAATATGTGGACTGGTATGGGTATTCGGCGTCTGTCAGCCCCTATATTTTGGAGCAGTTTGAAAAAGAGGTGGGCTACCCGTTCCGCCCGGAGTACATCATTGACCAGGGCTACTTCAACAACCAGTACCGTGTGCCTTCCAAAGAATTTAAGGATTTCCAGGCCTTCCAGCGCCGGGAAGTAGCAAAGCTGGCCAAGGAAATGGTGGATATTACCCATGAGCTGGGTCTGGAAGCGATGATGTTTTTGGGTGACCACTGGATCGGCACGGAGCCGTTTATGGAGGAATTCTCTTCCATTGGACTGGATGCGGTAGTCGGTTCTGTGGGCAATGGCTCAACTTTGCGCCTGATTTCCGATATACCCGGTGTCAAGTACACCGAAGGTCGGTTTTTGCCCTATTTCTTCCCGGATACCTTCCACGAAGGTGGTGATCCGGTGCGGGAAGCCAAGGAAAACTGGGTAACCGCCCGCCGCGCTATTTTGCGCAAGCCGGTTGACCGTATCGGCTACGGTGGATATTTGAAGCTGGCACTTCAATTCCCGGAATTTATTGATTATGTGGAATCCGTCTGTAACGAGTTCCGGGAGCTGTATGAAAATGTCCGCGGCACCACACCGTACTGTGCTAAGCGGGTTGCGGTGCTCAACAGCTGGGGCAAGATGCGTGCCTGGGGCTGCCACATGGTGCACCACGCTCTGTATCAAAAGCAGAATTATTCCTATGCAGGCATCATTGAAGCACTTTCCGGTGCACCTTTTGATGTGAAATTTATCTCTTTCGATGATATTCGCACAAACCCTTGCATTTTGGATGCCATTGATGTTATTATCAATGTGGGTGACGGCGACACCGCCCATACCGGTGGAGCGGAATGGGAGGATCCCGTCATTTCCAGCGCAATCCGTGGCTTTGTCCATCGGGGCGGTGGCTTTATCGGTGTGGGGGAGCCCTCCGGTCACCAGTATCAGGGTCATTATTTCCAGCTGGCATCTGTACTGGGCGTGGAAAAGGAGACAGGCTTTACCCTCAACTACGACAAATACAACTGGAACGAGCACCCTGACCACTTTATTCTGGCAGATGCACCGGAGGGCGTTGACTTCGGCGAAGGAAAGAAAAACATTTTCGCCGCAGAGGATACCCAGATTCTGGTGCAAAAGGACAGGGAAGTGCAGATGGCAGTCAACGCCTTTGGCAATGGGCGCAGCGTCTATATTTCCGGCTTGCCTTACTCCTTCAAGAACAGCCGTGTGCTGCATCGGGCCATCCTTTGGGCTGCCCATGGGGAAGGGGAACTGAACAAGTGGTTCTCTTCCAACTATCATGTAGAAGTACACGCGTTCGTGAAGAACGGTAAGTATTGCGTGGTGAACAACACCTATGAGCCTCAGTCTACCATTGTCTATACGGACAAGGGAAGCTTCCCACTGGAGCTGGATGCCAACGAGATTCGCTGGTATAACATCTAAAAACACCCGATAAAAGGCAGGATGCCTTCTGCCGGGGAAGACGAGGTGCGCTTATGAACGAAGTAATCAAGCAATTTAAGGTTCGGGGCGAAAGTGCCCAATGCAGCCGTTTTGGCTGCGGCCACATCAATGAAACCTATCTGGTTACCTGTGATTCCGGTTTGACCTATATTCTGCAGAAAATAAACAAGAATATTTTCACCCGTCCGGAGGAACTGATGGGGAATATTGCGGCCATCACGGAATTTCTGGCGAAGAACAGCGATGACCCCAGAAGCTCTATGCATCTGGTACCCACTCTGGAAGGGAAGGCCTACTATAAGGATGCCCAGGGCGAATACTGGAGAATGTATGATTTTGTTCATTCTACAGTTTGCCTGCAGAAGGCAGAAACTGCTAAGGATTTTTATTATTCCGGTTTGGCATTCGGAAAGTTCCAGGGTCGGCTGGCACAATTCCCGGCGCAGACGCTGAAAGAACCCATTGTGGATTTCCACAATACCCGCGCCCGCTTTGCTCAGCTTCACGCCGCTCTGGAAAAGAATTATGAAGGACGTGCGGCTCTGTGCGAAAAGGAAATTGCCTTCGCCCTTTCTCTGGAGAAGGAAGGCGGTGTCATCGTAGACAAGCTGGAAAGCGGGGAGCTGCCTCTGCGCGTTACCCATAACGACACCAAGCTGAACAACATTCTGTTTGATTACGACAGCAGAACGCCTTTGTGTGTCATTGACCTGGACACCATTATGCCCGGTTCTTCTTTGTACGATTTTGGTGATTCCATTCGCTTTGGTGCATCCACGGCAGCGGAGGATGAGAAGGATCTGGACAAGGTCTGGTGTGATATGGAATTGTTCCGCACCTACACCCAGGGCTTCCTGGAGGGCTGCGGCGGCAACCTGACCGATTTGGAGGTACAGATGTTGCCTATGGGTGCCAAAATTATGACCCTTGAATGTGGCATCCGTTTCCTTGCGGACTACCTCAACGGTGATACCTATTTCAGAACCCATTACGAAGGTCAGAATCTGGATCGCTGCCGGACGCAGTTCAAGCTGGTGGCGGATATGGAAAGCAAATGGGAAGAAATGGCGAAAATCGTAAACGAATGTGCAAAATAAAAGAGTAAGGCGGTTGCATCAGCAACCGCCTCTTTTTATATTTTTTGATAAAGACCAGTCAATAGCTTCCGCAATGGAACGAAAAGTAACAGGGCAATGACAAAATTGCCGCCGCAATGCATAAGGTCAAAGGAAATGCCTGAAATCCACTTGGTAACGGCATAGCTGAACCCTCCGATGAACACATCCACCGGCGCACAGAATGCGCCAAAGAGCAAGCCGAAAAAGGCAGACAGAATGGCCCAGCCAATAAAGTGGGTCATAGACCGCAGTGCTATCGAAACCAGCGCCAAAATCAGCCAAATATACAAATAGTTGATATTCCATAGGCCGAAGCCGTAGAATAGGATCTCCATTCCCACAAAAATATAGATGGGATACAGGCACTTCCAGCCAAAGACAACAGCAAACAGCATCACCAGCAGGCTGACCGGCTCAATATTCGGCAACGGCCCCATCACGACCTGAAGTGCGAAGGTCAGAGCTCCCAGTACTCCGAACAGCACAATTTCCTTGATGGTTAAAAATTTACGATGCGAAGCCATTGATATATTCCAAAGTAAAGGAATCGCCGTCTGCGATTACCTGTTCGTTGATGCCGACGGTGGTCATTTCATCGCCTTTATAAATGCCCCACCAGCCTTCATCCTCAGCCCAGACAGCGGTTTCACCGTCAACGGTATCAAACATGCCGTTTACGATATTTCCTTCGGGAATCAGACCCTTTGCCACCAGCAGGGGACCGAGGTAGGTCTCATCGGTTTGATAGGTAAATTCTTTTTTACTGTCATCCTTGTGTACCACCGTAATGGTGATGGTTTTTGCGCCTTCTTGAGGCTGGGGACGGTTGAAGAAGAAAATTCCCGCCATCACAGCCACCACTAACACGAGGGCAACGGCACTTAATACAATCCAGATTTTTTTGTTCATATTTTTTCCTCCTAAAACAATGAAGCTGCGGTGCCAAATGACACCGCAGCCGTTTTTCTGCGACAAACGCACTCCCTTGTAGTCACGCAAGGAAGGGGAAACCCGTTTCGTAGGTCTTCTGACTTGTGGGTTCTGATGCTGGGAACATCTGCAGCAATTCTCTGCCTTCCCGGATGACTCCAGTGACTGGCTTTCGCCAAAAGAGAATGCCTAACCACATACAGCGGCGGTACCGTTCGGGATTTACACCCGATTATCTTGTTCAGCAGATGGGGTTCTTCGCCACACCTGCCACGAAACAGTTATCAAATTGTCGTGGTGATTATAGCATATTGCAGACTTCTTGTCAACAGAACAGGCGACCGCGACAGAAGAAATTGCAAAGCCAACAAAGAATCAGATTGGTGCAAAGGCTTCCACCGACCCGGAAGCCGCGGTAGTTTCCGGCGTGCTCCCGGTAGGTACTGCCGCCATTTTCAATGGCCTGCAGAACATGCAGATACTCATAATTGTCCGGCTCCATAGAAACAGCTTTACGAATATGTTCCAAAGCAGTTACCTGATTGCCCAAACCATTGTGGGCCAGAGCGCTGATGTAGTACCAGCGGCCATTGCGCTCCTGAGAATTGCTTAAAATGTTGATGGCCTCCTGATATCTGCCCATCCGTACATATTGATAGGCGGCACTCTGATACCGGTCACCGGTTTCCTGCTCCGTGTAGCTGCGCTGGCCGTAAAAACCACCAAAGGGGTCATAGCCGTAACCGTAGCCACCGGCGTTGCCCTGGGCTTGTCCTGCCTTTTCAGGATTTTTGATTTGCTCATAGGCGGCATTGATTTCCTGCATTTTCTGGGCGGCAGCCTTGTCCCCCGGATTGAGGTCAGGATGGTACTTCTTCGCCAGCTTTCGGTATGCTTTTTTGATTTCTTCATCCGTTGCATTGGGGCTGACGCCCAAGACCTGATAAGGGTCCTTACTCACGGCCATCCCTCCCTTCTTCTTTCTTTCTCTTGAAATTCCCCCAAACACCGCTGTATAAGATGTTATCCAGCAGCGCTTTGTCCTGCACCAGGGGCAGCTTCTCAAATTCTTCTGTGCATCGGCTCATTGCCAGCACCAGATAATCTTCCCAGCGGCTCCAATCCTCGCTGCAGCCCATTGCCACATAAGGATTGTACTTTTTCTTGCGCAGGTCCCGACGGTAATCCACTGCGGCATCAGCAAGATAAATGAATCGACCCAGACCCATTCCCATCCGGCGTAATGTGGGAGCCCACATATCCTCGTCATATACCAGCAATTCGCCCATCAGAGTCCCAAAGGAATTGGCAAGCAGGTCAGGGTTGGAGCAGTTTTCCTCCTCCAGAGTGCGGATTTGAGCAATGCAGTCAGAAATAGCCCGGCATTGCCGTGGATAATGTTGGGCAATCTGTTCGTAATTGGAACCGAATATTCCGGTTTTGATTTTTGCCGACAAAGACTGGTCGTCATTCCAATCGTCCTGCGCCTTATAATAGGCCAGAGCAACATTCATATCGGCGGCATATTGGATAAATGTATTGTCCACCCAGGGGCGTGGGCGGAGCGGGTGCATGGAACAGGCTCGCTTCCCGTCTGTTTCTTCCGGTTCGTACAGGCTCATTAAAAGCAGCGCAAGAAAAGCCATATCATAGCTTAGTCCCAAGCGTGCCGTCTGGGAGGTACGAATGCGAATCTGCCGGCAAATGCCGCAGTAAACGGTCTGGTAACGATGCTGCTGTTCTTTTGTAAGCTCTTTAAAACTGGCGGTCACAAATCCAAACATGTTAATTCCCCCTCTGTATTGTATCATAAAAAACAGATATGAACAGAGGTTAAACGAAATAATTATTTTTTCATCAAAAAGCGGTTCAATGCGCCGCCGCAGAACAAAATCCACAGGCAGAAATACAGCCAAAGCATACTCAGCGCCACCATATACACGGAGCCGTAGATGCTGGAATAGCTGGAAAAGTACTCCACATAGGTGGAAAACAGCTTCGAGAATAAGAACCACCCGGCAGAGGTGAAAACAGCGCCGGGGAAGCTGTCAGAAAACTTGTTCTTGCGGTTGGGCAGTGCCATAAACATAGCGGTAAAAAGGGCCGTTTGCAGCAGCAACAGAAGCACAAAGCGCAGGTCGATGATTTCCAGCCAAAACACCCAAAATGCGCCTTCCAGGGGAGGGAGCATTTCCAGGATGGAGCTGCCAAACACATTAAGCACCAGCGTCAGTATCAGCACCAGTAAAAATAAAAACGTATACAGTACGCTGATGGCGCGGGTATAAAAGTACCCTCTGTTTTCCTGCACGCCGTAAATGGCGTTCAGCCCCATAAGCAAACCGTAAATCCCCCGGCTGGCTGACCACAGCACACCAATGGCAGAGATGGAAACCACCGTCCGCGAGGTATAGGCGTATGCGCTGATAATCAGCCGTTCTGCTGCCGGCAGTAAGGCATCAGGGACGACACCGGAGAGCAGCGAAAGCAGATCTCCGGCATCCATCCCGGTATAGCGAAGCAGCCCCAGCAAAAGCACCAGCGTGGGGAATACGGATAAAACGATAAAATAACCTGCGTGGGCGGCATAAAGCCCAATTTGCATTTGCCGGACTTGGTCCAGATAGGACCAGATATGCCCAATCAGGCCACCTTTGGGAATTTTCATGATCTTCCCTCCCTTTGTCCTTTTAGGATATGCAGGAAAAGGAAAAACTACAACACGCAGCTGTAATTTTTTGGAAGATTCTAGCCTTCAACGGGAAAATTCAAAGAAATAGCTGGAAAAACGACAGATTTACAGTTTGTTCTTACCAAGCTTCCGCTGGAACAGTTTGACGATTTCAACCAGAGGAATGATGAGGAATGCCAGACCCAAGGAAATCAGATAGGCCTTGGGCTCCAGGTGGGTAAAGCCAAACAGATTAGATAGAACATCAATTTCCACAACGGCGGTAGTCAGCACGAAGGAACCCAGCATTGCAGCGTACAGTGCCCAGTTCTGGTGGCCCTTAAATACCAGGCCCACAGAGGATTGCCGCTGAGAGCGCATATTGAAGGAATGGAAAATTTCGCACATCGCCATTGTGAAGAAGGCCATGGTCATACCTTCTGCGCTGTTTTCAATATTGCCCAGCAGCAGCTTACCGGTTTCCAGATACTCGCCGATATAAAAGGCAATGACCGTCAGCAGAGTGACAAGGAAGCCCTGGTAAACCACATCGAAGCCAAGCCCGCCGGCAAAGATGCCATCATTTTTTCCGCGGGGCTTGCGGTTCATAATATTTCGCTCCGGCTTCTCCAAGCCCAACGCCAGGGCGGGGATGGAGTCCGTTACCAGATTGATAAACAGCAGGTGGGGCGCTTCCAAAATGGTGAAGCTCATTATGGTTGCATAGAAAATAGCCAAAACCTCGGATAAATTGGAGCCCAGCAGGAACTGAACAGCCTTTCGAATGTTGTCATAAATCCGTCTGCCTTCGCCCACCGCAGAAACAATGGTGGCAAAATTATCGTCTGCCAGCACCATATCCGCTACATTTTTGGTAACATCTGTACCGGTAATGCCCATACCGACACCAATGTCTGCGGACTTGATGGAAGGTGCGTCGTTAACACCGTCACCGGTCATTGCAGTGACATAGCCCTTGGCACGCCAACAGTTGACGATGCGGGTCTTGTGCTCCGGCTGCACTCTGGCATAGACGGAAATAGTCTCTATCATTGCGGAGAATTCTTCATCGGACAGCTTATCAATGTCGCTGCCCATCATCGCCTGGGAATCATCCGTCAGGATGCCCAGCTCCCGGGCAATCGCCTTGGCGGTATTGATGTGGTCGCCGGTAATCATAATGGGACGGATGCCGGCGGTGCGGCACTCCACAATGGCATCCTTTACTTCAGGACGAATAGGGTCAATCATTCCCGTTAAGCCGATAAAAATCAGGTTGTTTTCAAGAGCGGCGGCTTCATATTCCGCAGGAGCTTCCTCGTACAGCTTGTAGGCAACAGCGAAAACACGCAGAGCCTTATTGCCCATACGGGTATTCTCTGCCATAATGGTATTCCGCAATTCATCATTCAAGGCAACAACAGCGCCATCAACATAGGCGTGGGTGCACTTTTTCAGGATTTCGTCCGGGGCACCCTTGGTGAATTGACGCCATTGTTTGCCGTCCTGATGGACGGTGGACATCATTTTCCGACCGGAGTCAAAGGGAACCTCTCCCACTCTGGGATAAGCGGCGGCCAAATCGGCTTTTTTCAGTCCTAAGGTGGCGGCGTAATTGATGAGTGCAACCTCGTCAGGCTCACCGCTGCCCTTGCCGTTTTCGTCCACTTCTGCGTTGGTGCAAAGTGCCATTGCGGTTGCCAGCATTTTTTCGTCCGGGGCGTAGTGATCCACAACAGTCATCACATTCTGTGTCAAGGTGCCCGTTTTGTCAGAGCAGATAATCTGGGTACAGCCCAGGGTTTCCACAGCCGTCATCCGGCGGATGATGGCATTTTTCTTGGACATATTGGTGACGCCGATGGACAGCACGATGGTCATAACTGCCACCAGACCTTCCGGGATGGCGGCAACAGCCAGGGCAATGGCGGTGATGAAGGAGTGCAGTGCGACATTCAAAAATTGCGCACCCTCACCGCCCAGAAAATACTGCGTTACAATGTTATAGGCAAAAATAACAGCACAGACGCCGATAACCAGCTTGGTCAGGATCCGGGACAGCTCCTCCAGCTTGATTTCCAGCGGTGTTTTACCGTCCTCGGCCTGGGAAATCGCATCAGCGATTTTGCCCATTTCCGTATCCATTCCGGTGGCAACAACCACAGCCTTGCCACGACCGTAAACCAAGGTAGAGCCCATATAAGCCATGTTCTTGCGGTCGCCCAAAGAAATCTCCATTCCCTGATTCTGTCCCAGGGTGAGAGCCTGCACCAATTTATTAACCGGGACAGATTCACCGGTAAGTGCGGCCTCTTCAATTTTCATACTGGCGCATTCAAAAATGCGGCAATCAGCGGGGATGGCATCACCTGCATCCAGAATAATCACATCACCGACCACCAAATCCTCGCTTTTGACAAGTACGATTTTCCCGTCCCGTAAGGTTTTGGTGGTGGCAGCAGACATTTTCTGCAATGCTTCTACTGCTTTTTCAGCCTTGCTTTCCTGTATCACGCCCAGAACGGCATTGATCAGCACCACGGCAAGAATGATAATGGAATCGGTCGGAACAACAAACTGCCGTGCCTCTACCATTTCTGTTACAGCAGAAATGACAGCGGCCACAAGAAGAATGATAATCATGGGGTCCTTCATTTGGTTGAAGAACCGGGTGAGCATAGAATCCTTCTTCGCTTCTGCCAATTTGTTTTTTCCGTTGCGCTCCAATCGGGCAGCAGCCTCTTGAGAGGTCAGACCGGCCGGACTGGACTGGACATCTTGAAATACAGCTTCTGCTGATTCAAGATAGTGTTTCATGGTACATCCCTTTCCTTTTTGCAAAATAGTTACCAAAAGATGGTAAAATATAATTATATACTCAAACCGGGAGCTTGTAAATAGCTTCCGGATTTGCTAAATGTTAAATTACAGAAAATAAAATTTGAATAAAAGTAGTATGTCCGTTTTTTGAGAGATTCTCTCCAAAGGGGAAAAAGAAAGCATCGCAGGTGCGATGCTTTCTTGTCATATTTTAGATGATGCCCTGCTCCATCATGGCAGTGGCAACCTTCTTGAAGCCTGCAATGTTGGCACCGGCCACCAGGTTATAGCCCAGACCGTATTCCTCTGCGCATTCCACAGAAGCACGGTGGATTTCCTTCATCATTGCGTGCAGCCGCTCGTCAACTTCCTCAGCAGTCCAGGCAAGACGCTCAGAGTTCTGGCTCATTTCCATAGCAGAAACGCCAACGCCGCCGGCGTTAACAGCCTTGGAAGGAGCAACGATCATATTGGGCTGTGCCATCATGTATTCCAGAGCCTCGTTGCTGGTGGGCATATTGGCAACCTCGATGTAATACTTGATGCCGTTTGCCACGATCTTTTCAGCAGAAGCCATCAGAACATCGTTCTGTGTTGCGGCGGGCATAATCACATCCACCTTGCAGCCCCAGGGCTTTTCACCGGGGAAGAACTGGCAGCCGAACTTGTCAGCATAGTCCTGTACGCGGTTGCGGCCGGAGGAGCGCATTTCCAGCATATAGTTTACCTTTTCCTCTGTGGCCACGCCATCGGGATCGTAGATGTAACCGTCAGGGCCGGAGAGGGTAACCACCTTGGCGCCCAGCTGCATTGCCTTCTTACAAATACCCCAAGCCACGTTGCCGAAGCCGGAGACGGCAATGGTCTTGCCCTGAATATCTTCACCCTCGTGAGCGAGGACTTCCTGTAAGTAGTAAATAGCACCGTAGCCGGTAGCCTCAGGACGGAGAATAGAACCGCCGTAGGTAAGACCCTTGCCGGTCAGAACGCCGTTTTCCCAAACGCCCTTCAGACGGCGGTACTGGCCATACAGATAACCGATTTCACGCATACCCACGCCGATGTCGCCGGCAGGAACGTCGCAGTCAGGTCCGATGAACCGATACAGAGCAGACATATAGCTCTGGCAGAAATTCATAATTTCCCGATCGGACTTGCCGGAGGGATCAAAGTCAGCGCCGCCCTTGCCGCCGCCCAGAGGCAGACCGGTGAGGGCGTTCTTGAAGGTCTGTTCAAAGCCCAGGAATTTCATAACGCTTTCATTCACAGTGGGGTGGAAGCGCAGGCCGCCCTTATAAGGACCGATTGCACCGTTAAACTGGCAGCGGTAACCGGTGTTGGTGTGGGGCTTGCCCTGATCGTCAATCCAGACGACGCGGAAGGAGAAGGTGCGATCCGGCTCTACCATACGGTTGAGCAGGTCGGCGGCTTCATACTCCGGATGGGCATCCATCACAGGAGAAAGGGAAGATAAAACCTCCCGAACGGTCTGCACAAATTCCGGTTGTGCGCTGTGTTTTTTCTCTACATTTTTAATAACACTTTCGATATAAGCATTCATAAAAGACGCCTCCTTCAATTTATGCTGAGCCAAGCACCGGTGCAGGGCTACAAACATTGACATTCTAGCACCAACGGGATTATTTGTCAATGGGATTTCCAAATAATAAAAACATTTGTATTCAGGGGGTTGACAAAATGAGGATATTATAGTATTATTGTATACAATTATACAAGACCTGAGAAAGGGGAACCGTTATGCTTGAAATTTCCAATAAAACCAATCTGTTGGAGCAAAAATCCTATAAGTATTCCTTGCAGGATGTGGAAGAGCCGAATTTGCACCGGGACATCTATGCTTACGGCAGTGCGCCGAAGGTATCCTTCAACCACCGCCGTGTTCCAATGAATATGCCGGAGGAGATTTGGATTACAGATACCTCCCTGCGGGATGGGCAGCAATCTGTTGAACCTTATACGGTGGAGCAGATTGTCAATATTTATAAGCTGCTTTCCAAGCTGGGCGGTCCTTACGGCATCATCCGCCAGACGGAATTCTTTATTTACAGCAAAAAAGACCGTCAGGCAGTTGAAAAATGTATGGAGCTGGGATTGCGCTTCCCGGAAATCACCAGCTGGATTCGTGCCAGCAAGGAGGATTTCCGCCTGGTACGGGATCTGGGCATTAAGGAAACCGGTATTTTGGTCAGCTGCAGCGATTACCACATTTTCAAGAAGATGAAAATGACCCGCAGCCAAGTGCTGGATCATTATCTGGGCACGATTAAGGACGCATTTGAAGCAGGCGTTGTACCCCGGTGCCATCTGGAGGATATTACCCGTGCAGATTTTTACGGCTTCGTAGTACCCTTTGTCAACGAGCTGCAGAATCTTTCCAAGGAAGCTGGAATCCCGGTGAAAATCCGTGCCTGCGATACGATGGGATACGGCGTTCCCTATACAGAAGCGGCAATGCCCAGAAGTGTGGCCGGTATTATTTACGGACTTCAGCACTACTCCGATGTTCCCAGCGAATGCTTGGAATGGCACGGCCACAATGATTTTTATAAGGCAGTTACCAATGCCTCCACAGCCTGGCTCTATGGCGCCAGCGCAGTCAACTGCTCCTTGCTGGGCATTGGCGAGCGTACCGGCAATATTCCGCTGGAGGCAATGGTCTTCGAATATGCTTCCTTGCGCGGTGCAATGGACGGTATGGATCCGACGGTGATTACGGAGATTGCAGAGTACTTCCAAAAGGACATCGGCTACGATATTCCGGTGATGACTCCCTTTGTGGGGCGTAATTTCAACTCCACCCGGGCGGGCATCCACGCAGACGGATTGCTGAAGGATGCAGAAATTTATACTATTTTTGATACGGAAAAGCTGCTCAACCGTAAGGCTACGGTGGAAATCAGCAAGACCTCCGGTCTGGCCGGCATTGCTTACTGGATTAACTGCAACTATCATTTAAGCGGAGAACAGGAAATTTCCAAGAAAGATCCGCTGGTGATCGCGCTGAAGGCTTGGATTGACGAGCAGTATGAGCAGGAGCGGCAAACAATGATGTCCAGCAAGGAAATGGAAGAGAAGATTGAACAGCTTGCTCCGGGCAGATTCTCAATATAATCAGGAGGGAAAGAAGATGGAATTCAAATCAATCTCCCTGGCATCTCAGGTTTTTGAAAAACTGGAAGAAAATATTATCACCGGTGTTTATCCCCGGGGCGAAATTCTCACAGAAATGAAATTGGTGGAGCAGCTGGGTGTCAGCCGCACACCCATTCGGGAAGCACTGCGGCGACTGGAACAGGAACACCTGATTCGGGAGTGCGGCAGAGGCGCTGTGGTTTTGGGAATTACTGCGCAGGATGTGATAGACATTATGGAGGTCCGTCAGCAGCTGGAGGGCTCAGCGACCTATTATGCAACCAAGAATGCCACGGCGGAAGATCTGGATAAGCTGCGCCATATTACGGAGCTGCAGGAATTTTACTATACCAGGCAGAACGCAGAAAAGCTGCGGGAAATGGATGACCAGTTCCACGAGACCATTTATATGCTCGCCGGGCGGCCTATCATTCAGGACATTCTTATCAGTATGCATCGCAAATCTCAGCGTTATCGCCGCATTTCCATTTCCAGTGGAGACCGGCTGAGCAAGGTGGTGGAAGAACATCGGAAAATCTATGAGGCGATGTTCCAAAAAGACCCGGATCTGGCAAAAAAGCGGATGAACAAGCACATTGCAGCAGCCAGACAAAATATGATAGAGAGGTGCCAGGATAATGGGTAAAACGATTGCGCAGAAGATTATTGCAGCACATTTGCTGTCCGGAGAAATGACCGCCGGCAGTGAGGTTGCATTGCGAATTGACCAGACCCTGACCCAGGATGCGACTGGCACAATGGCGTATCTGGCCTTGGAGGGAATGAACATTCCCCGGGTAAAAACAGAGCTGAGTATTGCCTACGTAGACCATAATACGCTGCAATGCGGCTTTGAAAATGCGGATGACCATCAGTATTTGCAGACGGTTGCTGCCAAATATGGTGTGCGCTTTTCGAGACCCGGCAACGGAATCTGTCATCAGGTGCATCTGGAACGGTTTGGAAAGCCTGGAAAGACCCTCATCGGTTCTGACAGCCACACACCCACAGCCGGCGGCTTGGGTATGCTTGCCTTTGGCGCAGGCGGTATGGATGTGGCAGCGGCAATGGGCGGCGGTGCGTATTACATCACAATGCCGAAAATGTTCCGCGTCAACCTGACCGGTGCTTTGCGTCCCGGTGTCACCGCCAAGGATATCAGCCTTGAGATTCTGAGAATCCTCAGCGTCAAGGGCGGTGTTGGTGCCATTATCGAATGGGGCGGTGAAGGCGTGGCAACCCTTTCTGTTCCGGAACGGGCGACCATTACCAATATGGGCGCAGAGCTGGGCGCAACCACTTCGGTTTTCCCGGCAGATGAGGTCACAAAAGCCTTTTTGAAAGCTCAGGGAAGAGAAGAAGACTATACTCCTGTATTCCCGGATGAGGATGCGGCGTATGACCGCATCATCGAAATCAATCTTTCTGAGCTGACACCCCGGATCGCCTGCCCCCACAGCCCGGACAATGTAAAAAATGTGTCGGATTTGGCGGCAGTTCCGGTCAATCAGGTGTGTATTGGCTCCTGTACCAATTCCTCCCTTGCGGATTTGCTGAAGGTTGCCGCTATTTTGAAAGGTAAGAGGATTGCCCCATCTGTCAGTCTTTCCATCTCTCCGGGCTCCCGTCAGGTGCTGTCTATGCTGGCAAAGTGCGGTGCGTTGGAGGATATTTTGGCCAGCGGTGCCCGATTACTGGAATGTGCCTGCGGCCCGTGCATCGGAATGGGCTTCTCGCCCAACTCCGGCGGTGTCAGCCTGCGTACCTTTAACCGCAATTTCCTGGGGCGTTCCGGTACACGGGACGGTCAGGTTTATCTGGTTTCCCCTGAAACGGCGGCAGCATCTGCATTGAGCGGATACATTACAGATCCCATGACGCTGGATGTATTACCGGAAATTACAATGCCGGATTGCTTCAGCATTGACGATTCCGGTGTTTTGATGCCCTTGGATGAAGAAGCGGCAAAGTCAGCCGAAGTGCTGCGCGGTCCCAATATCAAGGAGTTCCCGGTTGGAAAAGCACTGGAGGACGGCTTTGACGGAACGGTGGTTCTGAAGGTGGGCGACAATATCACCACAGACCATATTATGCCTGCCGGCGCAAAGATTTTGCCCTATCGCTCCAACATTCCTTATTTGTCAAAATTCTGTTTTGAGGTTTGTGACCCGGAGTTTGCACAGCGGGCAAAGGAAACCCCCAACGGAATCGTCTTGGGCGGTGAAAACTACGGTCAAGGCTCATCCCGGGAGCATGCGGCGCTGGTGCCGATGTACCTGGGTGTACGGTGTGTCATTGCAAAAAGCTTTGCCCGTATCCACGTGGCAAATCTCATCAATGCTGGTATTCTGCCTCTGACACTGCAAGACCCGGCAGATTATGATCTGCTTGCTCAGGGTGGCCGGATTTCCCTCGCCCAAATTCACGAGGGAATGAAAAACGGCAGCCTGACAGCCAAGGCAGGGGAGAAGGAAATCAAACTTTGCTGCCAGCTTACAGACCGTCAGCAGAGCATTTTGCTGGCCGGCGGACTACTGAATTACATTGGGGAGGGCGGATTATGAGTACAGTTGCACAGGCCTGTGAGGCCTTTCGGATTCTGCTGGAGGAACAGCAGGCGCGGATTGCGGCAGCCAACTGCGAAAAAACTGATTTTTCTAAAAAAGAAGTGGTGACCGTTGGCATTATTGATGGCGACGGCATCGGTCCGCTGATTATGTCCCGCGCGGTTCAGGTCCTTAATATGCTGCTGGAGAAGGAAATCAAATCCGGAAGCATTGTTCTGAAGAAAATTGAAGGTCTGACCATTGAAAACCGCATTGCCCTCGGCAAGCCGGTGCCGGAGGATGTTCTGGCAGAAATCAAGACCTGCGATGTGCTGCTGAAGGGTCCTACCACGACACCCATGGGCGGCACAATGGAAAGCGCCAATGTGACATTGCGCCGGGAGCTGGACTTGTACGCCAATGTACGTCCGGTCTCCATTCCTGAGGAGGGAATTGATTGGGTTTTCTACCGTGAAAACACGGAAGGGGAGTATGTTCTGGGCAGCCGGGGAATTGATTTGCCCGGTATGGCGGTGGATTTCAAGGTGACAACGGACTTTGGCACCCGCCGCATCGCCAAGGCAGCGTTCGACTATGCGAAGAATAACGGCAAGTCCCGGGTCAGCGTTGTTACCAAGGCCAATATTATGAAAAAGACGGACGGAAAGTTTACGGAAATCTGCCATCAGGTGGCGCAGGATTATCCGGACATTTCCGTGGATGACTGGTACATTGATATTATGACCGCGAATTTGGTCAATCCGGCTATCCGCAGCGGCTTCCAGGTGGTGGTTTTGCCCAACCTCTACGGCGACATCATCACCGATGAAGCAGCACAGCTGCAAGGCGGTGTCGGCAGTGCCGGCAGTGCAAATCTGGGAGACCGGTATGCAATGTTTGAGGCAATTCACGGCTCAGCACCCCGGATGCTGGCAGAAGGCTTACAGGATTATGTAAACCCAGCAAGCATTTTGCGCGCCACAGTGATGCTTCTGCGGCATATCTGCCGGCAGGATGCAGCACAGCGTCTGGAGCAAGCGATGAACCGTTGTGATGTTACCGTGACAGGTGATGCCTCCGGCGCTACCTGCGATGCTTATATGCAGGCGCTGGTTCAGTTATTATAAAAGAAAACCGCCAAATTCTTCGGAATTTGGCGGTTTATATCTTCTTGTCGTAGGCCAGGCGCAGACCGCCGCCCTGAATCACCGTGCCGCAATAGGCAAAGCCGGCTTTTTCCACCACATGCTGCATCCGTGCGTTTGGTTCGGCTGTATCAATCCGCAGGACAAAGCGGTTTCGCTTTTTTGCGAATTCTTCTACCAGAGAAAACAGCTTGCCGGTCAGTCCCTTCCCGCGAAATTCCGGGCTGATGGCGACCCGATGCAGTACCACATAGGGTTCATCATACCGCCAGGCACCTTTAATTTCCGGATAAGAGGGGTCGCCCTCAAGTCCCAGATAACAATAAGCGGCAATGATACCGTCTGCCTTCAGCACAAAGCCAAAGCCGGAGGAAATATCCCGGGCAACAACATCGGCATCGGGGAAGTTATCCGGCCATTGCACAAAGCCCTGCTGACGCTGAAAATCCCGGCCGGATTGCAAAATCTGCATACAGCGGGGGAAATCCTCCTGCTGTGCCGGCGTTAGTTCATAAAAAGCCACTCAGTTGTCCTCCAACTCATCCAGAGCATCTTCAAGCTCATCCAGAGCATCTTCAAGCTCATCCAGAGCATCCTCAAGATCTTCATGCTCATCGGCCCAATCGTCGTAAAGCTCGCTGTCCTCATCCGGTTCAGCAGCATTTAACTGCTCCAGCTGCGCCCGAAGGAGATCTCTTTGCTTCAGCAGCTCAGCCTTATCTGCACCGGGCTGAAAATCAATGATTGCCATCGCTTCTCTCCTTTGAAGATTTTTTTCATTATATCATTGATAGACAGGCAATACAAGATGGATTTTCTGAAGGGAATGCGCTATAATAGAAGTATCAAGGGGAAAAGAGGTTGATTTATGAATTATCGCAAGGATAAATACGGCAATGATTTGTCGGTGCTGGGCTTTGGCTGTATGCGCTTTCCACGGAAGAACGGAAGAATTGATATGGAGGAGACCGAACGGGAAATTCTCTGCGCCATTGAAAACGGTGTCAATTATTTCGATACAGCGTACATATATCCCGGCAGCGAGGCTGCCTTGGGCGAAATCCTAAGCAAAAATCAAGTGCGTCAAAAGGTGTATATTGCCACGAAGCTGCCCCACTATCTTATCAAATCCAAAGATGGAATGGAGCGGGTTTTCAAGGAGCATTTGAAGCGCCTAAAGACAGATTATATCGACTACTATCTGATGCATATGCTGACGGATGTGCAAACCTGGGACCGGCTGAAGCAGATGGGCATTCTGGACTTTCTGGAGGAAAAGAAAAAGTCCGGCGCCATTCGTCAAATCGGCTTTTCCTACCACGGAAATACGGAAAAATTCTGCCAGCTGGTGGACGCTTACGATTGGGATTTTTGTCAGATTCAGTATAATTATATGGATGAGCATTCCCAGGCCGGTCGAAAGGGGTTGCATTATGCTGCTGAGAAGGGACTTCCGGTGGTGATTATGGAGCCTCTGCGCGGCGGAAAGCTGGCAGCCAAGCTGCCACCCAAGGCGTTGGAGGAATTTAAGGCTTATCCCGTTCAGCATACGCCGGCGCAATGGGCATTTCGCTGGCTGTGGGATCAGCCGGAGGTGACCTGCGTCCTTTCCGGAATGAATTCTATGGAAATGCTGCTGGACAATATCCAAACAGCTTCCACCACCCAGGCCGGTGAAATGGGGCAGAAGGAGCAGGAAATGCTTTCCCGGGTGCTGGCGGCCATCAACGAGAAGATGAAGGTGGGCTGCACCGGCTGCGGCTATTGTATGCCCTGTCCCAAGGGCGTGGATATTCCCGGCACCTTTGCCGCCTATAATCTGCGGTATTCGGAGGGAAAATTCAGCGGGTTGAAGCAGCACTTTATGTGCACAGCTGCCCGGGGGAAATCAGCAGCGGCCTATCAGTGTATTGGCTGCGGCAAATGCGAAAATCACTGCCCGCAGCACATTTCCGTGCGGCAGGAGCTGAAAAAAGCGTCTAAGGAGCTGGAAGGTCCGCTGTACCGCACCGCTAGAAAGTTTGTGGAAATATTCAAGCTTTACTAAACAGTCTGAGACAGTTTCCGTTGACTTTTTGAAGCTGAAAAGCTATAATCTATTTGAAGAGAGAAAAAGGAGGATTTACAATGCTTTATTGTTCACAATGCGGTTTCAAAGTAGAGGAAAACGCAAAGTTTTGCGCCCAATGCGGTAATAAGCTGGCACCGGTACAGCAATCCCAGCCCGAACCCCAGCCTCAACCGGCACCCCAGCCTCAGCCTCAGCAGCAATCCCTGCAGCAGGTAACGACCAACAATGCAGTTCAATGGGATAAGAAGTTCGAGCGAGTGACCCTGCGTTACCGCTGTCCTCACGGTCATGTATTTGATGCGTATATGGAGCGGGATACCTGCGAAGAATGCGGTGCACCCTTGGAAAAGGGTGGCGTTATCCAGATGTACCGTATGGGCAACTATATGGGTATGGCAGTCGGAATGGGCATTTATATCGACGGAGAGCCCTACGGCCATATCAGCAATCGGGAGAGTCTGCGGATTCGTGTGCCCTATGGCACGCACCTCGTCCATGTTACCCATACCACAACCCGTGCCTGTAACGACCCGATGCTGACGGTTACACCGGAGAACCCCTATGTTTGGTGCAAGGCTTCCTTTACCAAGATGGGCTTCAAGATTGAGGTTTTGCCGGCTTCACCGGAGTCAATGCCTCTGGAATAAGAATTACATAATAGAAACCGCCGGAAATACATCAGGTATCTCCGGCGCTTTTTTGCCTTAAAACGGAAAAATCCCTTGACTGTATGGGCAAAATCCTCTATAATGTAGGGAGCTATGGGAATTTATTGCTAAGAAAGGATTTTGAATATGGCAAAGGAATATAAAATTACCAGCCTGCGGCTGCAGGATTTGGAAAAGGAATTGAATTATTTGAAGACCACCCGGGAGCGTGAAATCGCCGCAATGATTGCAGAAGCACGCTCCTATGGCGACTTGTCCGAAAACTCCGAGTACGATGCTGCGAAGAATGAACAGGCAAAGCTTTATGGCCGTATTGCTGAGATTGAGGATGTTCTGTCCCACGCTGTTATTATCGAAGATGAAAACGAGCTTAACGGCCGTGTAGGCTTGGGCTGCACCATCGTGGTGGAAGATCTCAAGACAAAAAAGCGGACTACCTACTCCATCACAGGCTCTCAGGAGGCCAATCCGATGGAATTCAAGCTATCCGATGATTCTCCTTTCGGCCGTGCAGTGGTCGGCAAGTCTGCTGGCGATACCTTTACAGTCAATGCTCCTTCCGGCTCTTACGATATGAAGGTGATTGACGTCTCTCGCGAGGGCTAAGAAATGGCAAAGTTTGTACCGCAGGCTGAATTGCCTGTGTCTGAGCAGGCGCAAATTCGCCGGGAAAAGCTGGCGGCTTTGCAGGCAGAGGGTCGCGACCCCTTTGTGCAGACCAAGTTTGATTTCGACAGTGATTCTGCCGCCATCAAGGAAAAATTTGAAGCGATGGAGGGCAAGCTGGTTCGCTTGGCCGGCCGTTTGATGAGCAAGCGGGGAATGGGCAAGGTTTCGTTCTGTGACCTGCAGGATGCCACCGGCCGTATCCAGCTGTTCGTCAAGATTGACGAGCTGGGGGAGGAGGAGTTTTCCTACTTCCGCAAGTACGACATCGGTGACATTATCGGCGTAGAAGGCGAAGTGTTTAAGACCAAGACAGAAGAAATTTCTGTGCGCGCGAAGTCCGTCACTCTGCTTTCCAAGTCTCTGCTGCCGTTGCCGGAGAAGTTCCACGGTCTGACCGATAAGGAAATCCGTTTCCGTCAGCGCTATGTGGATTTGATGGTAAATCCCGAAGTGAAGCAGAACTTTGTCATTCGCTCCAAGTTCATCAAGTTTATGCGCAACTACCTGGACGAGCGCAATTATATTGAGGTAGAGACCCCGGTGCTCAATACCATCGCCGGCGGCGCCTCTGCCCGCCCGTTTATCACCCATCACAACACCCTGGACATTGATATGTATATGCGTATCGCTACGGAGCTGCCCCTGAAGCGGCTGATTATCGGCGGTATGGATCGGGTGTACGAAATCGGTCGTATTTTCCGCAATGAGGGAATGGACCCCAAGCACAATCCGGAATTTACCTCGGTGGAGCTGTACCAGGCTTATGCAGATTTCCACGATATGATGGATATTTGCGAGGGCATCATTTCCGGCGCGGCAAAGGAAATCCTGGGCACTTATGAAGTGGAATGGATGGGAGAAAAGGTCAATCTGGCTCCCGGCTGGCGGCGTATGACGATGGTGGAGGCAGTCAAGGAGTATGTGGGCATCGACTTTGGTGCCATTACAGACGATGCCGAGGCTGTTGCTGCTGCAAAGGCAAAGGGTGTTGAACTGGCAGATGCAGCAGAAAAGACCTGGGGCAACGCCCTGTATGCTTGTTTCGACCAGAAGGTGGAGGAGCATTTGATTCAGCCCACCTTTATCACGATGTACCCGGTGGAGGTTTCTCCGCTGACCAAGCGCAGTCCGGAAGATCCCAGACTTACTGAGCGTTTTGAGGCGTTTATTTGCCACAGCGAGATGGGCAATGCCTATTCGGAGCTGAATGACCCCATTGATCAGCGCGGTCGCTTCATGAAGCAGGTAGAGCAGAGAGAGCGAGGCGACGACGAGACAGAGATGCTGGACGAGGACTTCCTCAATGCGATGGAGTATGGTATGCCGCCCACAGGCGGTATGGGTATCGGCATTGACCGGTGCGTCATGCTGCTTACCGGCGCGGATTCCATCCGCGAGGTTATCCTGTTCCCCACGATGAAGCCGTTAGACTAATAAACTTAACACCCTATGACCGCAAAAAGTTATAGGGTGTTTTTTGTGGTCTGTCACTTGAAAGTAGCACAGTGTTGTGCTAAAATAAAAGAAAAAGGAAATGTGATGCCATGAAGCTAAAACCTTATGTTGTTCGCATAAGAACTGGCAAGATTTATGCCGGAACAACCCTTGTTGATGACAAGCCAAGAGCAGATATGTTTTTGCCAGCTTGGATGTTTACTGTAGGATTACTTTGCCTTATGTTTGGCATGATTATGGGAATCGTACTTGTAGTACTACAAATTTCGGTTATTTTGATCGTGTTAGCGACAGTGCTTGTGTTGCTTGGCGTAGCGGCGCTTTTGTGTTGGAAAAACCAAACCATTTATATGTTGCCAAATGACTCATTTGAGTATAGCACGTTCCTTGGTAATAAAACCATATACCGTTTCAGTGAAATCAAAGGTATAAAAAGAGGTAGTGATTCTACGACGTTGTTTGTAGGTGAAGGAAAGGTGCATATTGAATCCATCGCAATTGTTAGTGATCGGCTGGCCGAACGGATTAATAAGCAACTGGAAGAACTCGGTGGTAATGAGGGAGAGTTAGGTTAACTCTATTACAATTAAGATGACAACAGTTTTTGCATTTTCTCTGATGCAATACGACAAAGCTTCAATAGATTTCCCGACGATGAAGCCCCTGGACTAATAACAAACACCCTATGGCTGAAAAGCCATAGGGTGTCTTTTTGTGGAGTTTAAACCAACCGGGAAGAAAGATTTTTCCCAACTATTTTTTCATTTCCATATAGGGGAGGACTTTATAGCCGCATTTTTGGTAGACCTTTACGGCCCGCTCGTTTTCAGCCTCAACCTCCAGCCGATACACGGAATTTGGGTACTTTTCTTCGATGAAATTCAAAAAGCGCGAGCCGATTCCACAGCCACGAAATTCTTCTTTGATGTAAATATCTTCAATCCAGATGCAGGGCTTTCCAAACTCTGTTGAAAAGCTTTTTGCAACCATCCCATATCCCTGTATGGTATTCCCATTTTCAAAGATATACCCTTCAAGATACGGACAATCGCCAATGCAATGCGCGATATCCGCTTCAAATATTTCCGGCGAGCCGTTACTCAACACGGCAGCAGAAGCGTAGAACACGCGCATCATTTCCAACACCTGGCTTTTGTCCCGCTGCTCCATTTTTCTGATTATACTTTGCATTTGCCTTATTCCTCGCATCTGTCCTTGCTTGCATTGCGATACCACTGCAAAAACGTGGCCGCATTTTCTTCGCAGACATAATTTTCGTCGTGGGTCAGCAGATAAAGCATCCGCTCCGTATCTTCTGTATGCTCTTTTTGTGAGGACAGTCCTTTTGTGAGCATATTTATCATGAACTTATGGATGCCGGACAGCTTGGTTTTATCCATTCCACCTTGCATCGTAAACAAAGGCGTTGCTTCGGGAACGGCATTAACCTTGCGGACATCGGCAATCGCAGTACCGGTATCGCAAAGACCGATTGCACAAACAGCGCAAATCTTATATTTCTTGTTTGCCTTTTTATACCCTTTGATATTGTTTGCAAAAAGCCAGCCCAGATATATAATGGGCGTGCCCTTGCGGATTTCTTTGACGGCATCCTTCAAGGAAAAAACGGGCAAACCGGTTTTGTCGCCCAGTATTTTCGCGTATTCAGCGGTATGGCCTGTCTTGGATGTATAAACAATCGCTTGCATCTTAAAACCCCTTTGCTTTTCATTTCGCTGTATTATATCATAAATTCTCAAAAATCTCAATCTTTCTGCTTCCTTTATCAGAAAGGGCAAAATAAAAGGACGATGACGGAAAGATCATCGTCCTTTTTGCTTTGATAAATTACACGATGTTGTGCAAAGAAGCTTTTTTGACAGCGTCGGCGGTTGCACAAAGCTGTGCAACGGTTGCGCCCTGCAGCAGCTCCCCGTAACGGGCGAGAATCAGCTTGGTAAGGGTAGCGTCTGCCTCCAGCTTGGACACCTCCTGCAAAACCTGCAGGGCGTTGTCCAGGCTCTGTGCCTGACCATTCTCCGCCAGATAGCGGTGCAGAGCGGCAGCAGCACCTACGGTGATGTAGGCAGGCGTGATGCCCATTTCCAACGCCAGAGAGGCAGAACCAATCAAACGGTCATCGGCACCCAGCTTTCTGGCAGGATCACCGCCCACGCGCTGACAGGTATCACCCAAAGCAGCGTTGGTGAAACGCCCCAGCAAATCCGTCATATGCAGCAGCAGGTCATGAAGGGAAGTGCCGTATTTCTGGGAAAGGGCCATAGCACTTTCCTGCATTGCATTTTGTACCAGAACACGAATTTCCGGCACGGCAATCGCCTGATAGATATAAGGCAGCTCCAACAAATCGCCCAAATAGGCGCAGGTTGCGTGCCCCATATTGTGCAGATACAGCTTCCGCTTGATGTAGAAATCAAAGGGTGCGAAGGGAATCATTTTGTCGATGTGGGGGATTTCACCCTTGAAGGCGGCCTTGTCCACAGGCAGGAAGCCGTATTCCTCCACGCATACCCGCTGGGGCTCGCCATCCTTCATTTCTTCCGTTTGTACCGGAACCATCCGACCGATGGAGGCTTCCACCAGACCGACTTCCCGGTCAAAACGGGCTTTCTCTTCCTCGGTCAGCTCTGCTTTCAGCATACCCTCCAGCACCAGATTGGCATCCATCAGGTTTTCGCAAATGATAATGTTCAGAGGCTGATTGGTTTTTGCCCATCTTTTCCGCAGACCGGCAACAATGTTTGGAACGATGAACTTCAAAATCCGCGCACCCACGGCTGTGGCCATAATGTCACAGTCAGCGATGGCATCAGAAGCCGCTTCTGTGTCATTGCCATTGACGGCGGTGACATTTTCAATCCAAACATCCCGGAAGCCTTCCGTGGACACATAGCGCAGAGGATAGGTTCTTTTTTCTTGCAAGGCGGCTACAACCGGCTCAGCCACATCGATGAAGGTGACTTCATAACCGGATTGGCTGAAAAGCGCACCGATAAAGCCACGGCCGATGTTACCGCCGCCATACATTACAGCTTTCATATTTTTCCGTCCTTTTTATTTACAATAGAGAACCAGGGCAATGAATTCCAGCACTTCGTCACATTCATTGCGGATGGCGTGACCGTCTCCGGGAACGATGGTGCATACATCTCCGGCCTTGACGGTGTAAACCTTGCCATCGGCATCGGTATAAATACCGGTGCCCTTGAGAATGTAGTAATAGTCTACTTCCTGCTCGTGGATATGCCAGTCCACAACCTCGTCCTTTGCCAGACGCACATGGGCAAACATACCGCCGTTTCCGTAAAGCTCCTCTTTGTCAACGATGGCGTTGATTTCTGCGCCGCCGATGATTTTGGGCTCTCTCAATTTTCGTACAGCCATCTTTAGGCCTCCACCTTCAGAATTTTGCTTTCATCGGAGGACTGATACGCCATCTCGATGACCTTTTGCACATGGATGGCATCCTCCATCGGAACGACAACCGGTGTGTTGTCCAGAATGGAGCGGGAGAAGGAATCCAGCTCCTTGGCGTACATATTACCCTCCTGGGGCAGGTACTCCACGACCTCTGTTTCAACGCGATCCTGCTGGGCGTTGTATGCACCCTGGTCAATGAAACGGCAGCAAAGACTGCCGCCTTCCACCTGACTGATGGTGTTTTCGGCAATCAGACTGCCCTTGGTGCCCATAATTTCCAGACGGCAGGCAACGGCATCGTCCGGGACATTGTAATTGTTGTCCACATAGCAAACGGCGCCGTTTTCCAGCTGTAGCAGCACATTGGCAGAGTCTTCAATGTCGTATTGGAAGGTCTTGGTTTCGCACATACCTACAACGCGGGTCGCCTTGGAATCCAGAATGTATTCCAGCAAATCAATGCAGTGGATGCCCATATCCATCAAAGCACCACCGCCGGTATGCACCCGCTGCTGCCGCCAGTTGCCTTCAATATCAGGGAACCAGCAGTTCAGCTGTGCGCGGCAGGAAACGATTTGACCCAGCTTGCCACTGGCGATAATCTCCTTCATTTTCTGATGAAGAGAGTGATAACGCATCATAAAGCCGGCAGCTGCCAGAACGCCGTTTTCCTTGCAGGCGGCAAGAGCGGCATTGGAATCTGCCAGTTGAACGGCAATGGGCTTTTCGCATAAAACGTGCTTGCCTGCCTTTGCGGCGGCGATTACCTGCTCCTTGTGGAACTTGACAGGGGAGGCAATGTAAACGGCCTCCACTTCCTCGTTGGCCAGGAGCTCTTCTGCGGTCGTATAATAGTACTTAGCGTTGTACTTTTCAGCCAGCTTTTTGGCTGCATCTTCAAAAACTTCCATTACTGCTACCAATTCGCAGTTTTCAGAAAGCATCATACCGGGCAAGGTGCGGCGGTCAGCGATACCGCCGGCGCCAATGACGCCCCATTTAATCTTACGCATAAGAAACCCTCCTTAATTGGGGATTAGTTGCATTCGGCGGTCAGAGGACCTGCCAATTCCTTCAAATAGAACAGGCGACCGGGCAGCGTGGGAATGTGAGTAGAAGTGATGTGACGGGAAGGACCGTAGTGCAGTGTGGTCAGGAAGCTCATACCCTGCCAGCCCATACCGCGGTTAAATGCACCGTCACAGCCGCCAATGGCGTAATCTGCCTGCAGGAACAGGCCGGGGCCGATGGTGTTTGCACGGCAGGGAACCAAGGTGGTGCGGCTCTTGAAGCTGGTGATGGCGTTCTGCTCAATGGTCAGCGGGTGGAGCTTGGCGCCGATGCGATAGCACTGCTGCTTCCACTGCTCATCGGTTTCAAATTCTGCGCCGAAATGAGGCTCCCAGAAAGCGATGTGGCACATTCTGCCGATACCGTAAACCAGAACCAGCTTGGCACCCTCTGCCTTCAATGCGGCAATCTTGCCGGGGTAGGTGGGCAGATTTTCCTTGGTTGCGAAGTTCCGCTGAGACTCAGGAACCGTGCGGTTAATCTTGTTGAAGAAGGCTTCCTTCATGGAATACTCAAAAGAGGCCTTGTCGGTGTTGGACAGGGTATTGCCGTCAGCATCTGCCCATTCGTCCATATTGAAGGTGTAAACATGACCGCAGTCAATGTTCCATTCGTTCAGGAAGTAGGAAGCCCAGCGGTACATACCCATAGGGCCAACAGGCAGGATGATTGCCAGCTTTTCGCCCCGCTCTCTGGCCAGTTTAATCTGCATTGCGATTTCGTGACCCATCAGTGTATCCAGATCGCTCAGTACGGTGCATTCCACGGGCTGAAAATCCTTGTTCCAGAAATCTTCCCGGGCAACACCCTTTTCACAGCAAGCATCAATGCGAGCCATATCCCAACCGGCGGGATAGAAGCCTTCCAGCATGGAGCCGGCAACAGTCGTCATAAAATTCATAATATGTACCTCCAGTTTTATTTAAGGCAGCAACCGCTTGGTGGTGCCCTTCAGATAGTATTGTGCCTGACGGAAACCCTCGGCGTAATCCGCGCCGCATTGGTATCCGCGATAGCGGGAGCAGGTCTTGACCATATCGGCAAAGTCAATGCCGTCGTGTTCCCGCATCCATACCAGCTGGCTTGCGTGGCATTCCAGCATCTCCAGCTTCAGGTCGATGACATCAGAGATGTCCACAAAATCGGTGGGAACGAAGTTAACACCGGCCAGGGTGTCCATATAGTAGATGGGCACCAGCTTGGCAGGGGGTGTGTTTTCGTCGCTGTATTTGGGGTTGTCCAGATGGTAGTTGGGCAGGGTTGCGGTAAAGCTGGCATCAAAGACGACACGGGAAACCGCGGTGTGGTCCGGCATATAGTCATCCGGATTGTGGGTGATGATGACATCGGGATTGGCGTACTTGATGACGTCCACCATCTTGTCCCGGGCTTCCTTATTGTCCACATAGATTTCCAAATCGTCAAAGCCGGCACAGATGACTTCAATACCCGCCAGCTTGCCGGCGGATTTGGCCTCATTGGCGCGGATAACCGTCAGCTCATCCGGGGGAATAATCACGTGTCCCAGATTGCCGGTGGAGGCGTGGCAGACGATCACCCGGTCGCCCCGCTTTACACACTTGGCGAGTGTACCGGCACAGGCGATTTCCACATCGTCAGGGTGACATCCAATTGCGAGAATGTTCATTTGTCGTTTCATCCTTTCTGTTTTGTATAAAAGAGGAAACCTCTTGTTTATATGACTATTATATGCTATAATCAGGGTGAAATCTTTGTAATATCTTTCCGCTTATTTAACATATCGTACACAGGAGAGAAAAAATGGCTTTCGAATTTGTTCCGATTCAACAGGAAATCTCCATTTCGGGTTTTCACTCACTTTATTATTTCGAATTTGATAAGCACTTTTACCACCCCCCGGAAAAGCACGATTTTTGGGAGCTGGTTTATGTGGACTACGGCTCCATCAACGCCATTGTGGACGGAGTGGGCTGTACGCTGAAAAAGGGGCAGGTAATTTTCCATGAGCCGATGGAGGCGCATTGCCACATTGCTGACCAGCAAAATGCGGCCAATGTTGTGGTTGTTGCCTTTGCCTGTGACAGTCCGATGATGTCCTTTTTCCATAAAAAGATTTTCTCTTTGGAGAAAGCACCCCATAAAATCCTGACTTTGTTTTTGCAGGAGGCAACCAATGCCTTGGGCAAGCTGTGCGGCGATTACGAAAACAAATCACCTTTGGATTTCTCCTGTGCCAAGCCGGGAGCAGTACAGCTGATGCAGTGCTATCTGGTGGAGTTTCTCTTTTCCTTGATACGAAGTGACGAAGCTTCTGTTAAGGCACTGCGGCAAACACCGGCAACCAGACAAATTGCGGAAAACTCCCTGGCGGATTCTATGATCCAGTACATTCACTCAGCGGTTCATCAAATGCCTTCTTTGGCGGTGCTGTGCAAGGAATTCTCCATCAGCCGCACCTATTTGTGCCGCATTTTTAAGGAAGCGGCGGGCACCAGCCCGGTGGAATACTGGATTGCACAGAAAATGAAGGAGGCAAAGAAGCTCCTTCGTGAGGACAACCACAACATTACGCAGATTTCCATGATTCTGGGCTATGCCAGCATCCATCACTTCACCCGCACTTTTAAACGCTTCACCGGAATGAGTCCCACAGACTACAAAAACTCTGTTAATGAATAATAAAAAACACATCCACCGACGGTGGATGTGTTTTTTCTTACAGCAATGCTTCCAAAAGCTCCAAATCCGCTTCCTTGGTGGACCAGGTGGTTGCAAGCCGCACAACAACGCGGTCTGCGTCCAGCCATTCCCAAACCGTTACTGCTACTGCCTTGCGCAGGCGTTCCAGCGTTTCTTTGGTGAGAATCACAAATTTCTGATTGGTAGGGGAGTCCATATAGAAGGAGTAGCCTTTTTTGGCGAAAATCGCCTCCAGCTTCTCCGCCATATCAATGGCGTGGCGGCCAATTTCGAAATACAGGCCGTCTGTAAAAAGTGCCTCAAACTGCGCACCCAGCAGGCGTCCCTTTGCCATCAGCGCGCCCCGCTTTTTCATCCGATTCATAAAATGGGAGGGGGCGTTTTGGTGGGTAAAGACCACAGCCTCGCCGCACAGGGCACCGGCCTTTGTACCGCCAATGTAAAAGACATCGCAAAGCCGGGCAATATCGGCAAGGGTGACATCTGTCCGGCGGCTCATCAGTCCGTAAGCCAGACGGGCACCGTCCATAAACAAGGACATTCCATATTCCTTGCAAACCTGAGACAAAGCCGTCAATTCTGCCAGAGAATACAGCGAGCCGTATTCCGTGGGATGGGAAATATAAACCATACCGGGATATACCAGATGCTCAATGGCTTCGTCAGCATAAAATGTCTTCATATACCTGCGGATATCCTCCGCATTCAGCTTGCCCTGTTTGTGGGGCATCGGGATAATCTTATGACCGCTGAATTCTACAGCACCTGCTTCATGGGCATGGATATGGCCGGTGGTGGCAGAAATGACACCTTGAAATTCCTCCAGCATAGAAGTAATGACAGTGGCGTTGGCTTGTGTACCGCCGGTCAAAAAATAAACCTGCGCCTCAGGACATTGGCAGGCAGATTTGATTTTCTCGGCGGCGGACAGGCAGTAGGCGTCCAGACCGTAGCCGGTTTGCACTTCTTCGTTTGTCTCGATGAGCCGCTGCAGAACCTTAGGATGCGCACCGGTAATATAGTCACTTTCCAAAGAAATCATTGGAATTCACCCTTTCTTTTTCTTTAAGATAGGGCAATTTTACCACATATAGATATAAAAGGCAAGGCTTGCAAAAAAGTTTGCTATTGTCAAATCGCACAAAACATATCGATAAGGATGTACTTTTTTATGCAATTTACCGGCTTTTTTGCGTAAAAAGGTGGACATTTCCGAATTTTTCCGCTATAATTGAGAAAACAATTCATGAAACAAAAAAGAGGAGGCAGAGCGATGGGGTTTTCTTTCTTTGGAGGCATCCATCCCAAGGAGAATAAGCACTATGCCCAGGAAGCACCGATTCAGGAATTTCCGGAACCGGATGTTTTGGTGATTCCCTTGAGCCAGCATATCGGAACGCCCTGTAATCCGTTGGTGAAAAAGGGAGACAGGGTACTGGTCGGCCAGAAGCTGGGTGATAATGAGGGTCTTTGTGTTCCGGTACATTCATCGGTGTCCGGTACTGTTAAAGGCGTGGAAATGAAGGCACATACCAACGGTATGACCATGATGAGCGTAGTAATTGAAAACGACCATTTGAAACAGTGGGATACAAGCGTGCAGCCCCGCAGCAGAGAAACAGTTGCGGCAATGTCCATTCAGGAACTGATGGACATTATCCGGGAAGCCGGCATTGTGGGAATGGGCGGCGCAACCTTCCCGACCCATGTGAAGCTGGCTTCCGGCGCCAATAAGGTCAATACCCTCATCATCAACGCATCCGAGTGCGAACCGTACATTGTAGCAGATGACCGGCTGTGCCGGGAATGCTCTGGGGAAATCATATCCGGTATCCAGATTCTTATGCGGATTTTAGGCTTGCAGACAGCGGTAATCGCTATGGAGGACAACAAGCCGGAGGCGGCGAAAATTCTCAAGCGCACCTTAAATCCCAAGGGTGGCATTTCTTTGGAATTGCTGCCTACCAAGTACCCGCACGGAGCAGAAAAGCAACTGATTTACGCCATTACCGGACGGCAGGTTCCTTCCGGCGGTTTGCCGGTGGATGTGCGCTGTGCCGTGGTGAATATTGCGACCTGTAAGGCAATCCATGATGCGGTGTATGAGGGAAAACCTCTGACACATCGGGTTGTGACCGTCAGCGGTGATATTGTTATGGCGCCGAAAAATTTGTTAGTGCCCATTGGCACAAGCTTCAATGACCTGATGGAAGCGGTGGGTGTACGGGAAAATCCCTACAAGGTTCTTTCCGGCGGCCCGATGATGGGTGTGACCCAGTACGATTTAAGCGTGCCTGTGGTGAAGGGAACCAACGCGGTGACCTTTTTAGGGCGGAAAAACCGCTATACCGTTAGCCACGCCCAATGTATCCGCTGCGGCAAGTGTATAGAGGTTTGCCCGATGCAGCTGATGCCGCTTACGATGTATCAGGCTGCCTTCTCCGGCAATACTCAGGAAATGCGGGATTCCAATCTGATGGACTGTATTGAGTGTGGTTGCTGTGCTTACAGCTGCCCGGCCTGTGTGCCGCTGGTGCTGGCGTTCCGCAGCGGAAAGCACCATCTGCGCAGCGAAAAGAAAAAGTAAGGGGGTTGGCGTATGGCACATATGAAATACTTTTATGAGCTGACGATTTCCAGCTCTCCCCATGTTCACGGTCCGGTTACGACCCAGACGATTATGCGAGATGTTTTGATTGCGCTGGCACCGGCGCTGTTGGGAAGCGTCTACTTTTTCGGCTTCCGGGCGCTGGTGATGACGCTGGTCTCTGCCGCAGCCTGTGTATTTTTTGAGTGGGCATACTGCAAGCTTATGAAAAAAGACTGCAAGGTTTACGATATGTCCGCTGTGGTGACCGGCGTATTGCTCAGCTTTGTCTGCCCGGTTACCATTCCATATTGGATGCTGATTATAGGCGATTTCTTTGCCATTATCATTGTAAAAATGCTTTTTGGCGGTATTGGGCGGAATTTGGTCAATCCGGCTCTGGCGGGAAGAGCCTTTTTGTTCAGCTGGCCGGTAGCAATGAGCACTTGGGTTGCAGTAGGTTATGAAAATGCTTTTGGCATTTTTGATTCCGTTACTGTGGATACGGTGACCGCTGCAACGCCTATGGGCATTATGCACCAGGGCAGTATGGAGGGAATTCGCATTTCTGACCTGTTTTTCGGCAATATCGGTGGCTGTATCGGTGAGACCTCGGCGCTGCTGTTGCTGATTGGTCTGGCGTACTTATTGATTCGCAGAGTTATTACAGTCAGAATTCCGCTGGCATATATCGGAACAGTTGCCTTGCTGGCATTTTTGTTTCCGCAGGGCGGCAATGACCGCTTTGCGTGGATGGCAGCGCAGGTATTTGGCGGTGGCCTGATGCTGGGTGCCATCTTTATGGCAACGGATTATGTTACATCGCCGGTGACCCATCTGGGACAGATTATTTACGGCATCGGCTGCGGCGTATTGACCATTTTAATTCGCTATTTCGGCGGATACAGCGAAGGCGTTTCCTATGCCATTTTGATTATGAATTGCTGTGCAGTCCTTCTGGACAGACTGGGTAGCCCAAAGAAGTTTGGCGCCCCCAAGAAGGAGGTGTCCGGCAGATGAAGCAGGAAACAATGCCTCGTTTTATTTTGCGCATCAGCCTGACGCTTCTGCTGATTACATCGGTAATGGCGGCGGCACTTGCCATCACCAACTATGTCACAAAACCGAGAATTGAACAACATACGCAAGCGAAAATTCTGGAGGCGGTGGAGACGGTTCTGCCCGGCGGCGGAGCGGAAATCCCGTTTTCTGACGCAACAGGACTGGTAGACAAGGTATATGCTTCCGACACCGGCTATGCGGTGCAGGTTCAGCCCAACGGCTTTGACGGGGCCATCACAATGATGGTTGGTATTGATAAGACAGGAAAAGTCCTTGGAATTTCTGTGATTTCCCATACAGAAACAGCGGGTTTGGGCGCAGTCGCGGCAGCAGACACCTCTGCCGGCAGTCAGTTCCGCCAGCAGTTTGTTGGTGCAGTTGGTTCGGTTGCGGTTTTCAAGGATGGCGGTCAGATTGATGCTATCACCGGGGCGACCATTACCTCCCGGGGAATCTGTGATGGCGTGAATGCGGCACTGACCTGTGTGGCCGGCTTGAGCTAAGGAGGGGAGCAGATGAATTTTAAAAAGCAATTAAAGGAAGGTCTGCTCACCAAAAACCCGGTGACAGTGCAGCTGTTGGGAATGTGCTCAACGCTGGCGATTACCACCAACCTGTTTAACGGCTTGGGAATGGGCTTGTCAGTTACATTGATTTTGATTTGCTCCAATGTTATGATTTCCGCTCTTCGCAAGGTGATTCCGTCCCAGATTCGGATTGCAGCGTACATTGTTATTATTGCGTCTTTCGTAACGGTGGTTGATTTGTGCCTGCAGGCGTTTTTGCCGGCATTGTCTGACAGTCTGGGCGTTTTTATTCCGCTGATTGTGGTTAACTGTATGATTCTGGGTCGGGCAGAGGCGTTTGCCGCAAAGAATGGCGTTCTGGCCTCAGCGGCGGACGGATTGTGCCAGGGTATGGGCTATACGGTTGCTTTGGTGGCGATGTGTATCATCCGGGAATTGCTGGGCGCAGGTACCTTTGGCGGCGGCCTTTTGAATAACGGCGAGGGCTTCCGCATTATTCCGGCGCAGTACCCGGCAATGCAGCTTTTGATGCCTGTTGGCGGCTTTTTGACACTGGGCTTTGTCATTGCCGGTTCTCAATGGCTGATTAAGCGCATTGAGAAGAGAAAGGGAGGCGCGAAGGTATGAATGCTTATGTACAGGCCTTGCTTGGTATTTTGCTCAGTGCCATCCTGACGGAAAATTTCATTCTGGTGAGATTTTACGGTATTTGCCCTTTTATGGGCGTTTCCAAACGAATTGATACAGCTCTGGGAATGGGTCTTTCCGTGACCTTTGTAATGGCACTGGCATCTGCTGCCTGCTGGCTGGTTTATCAGCTGCTGCTTGCGCTGAATCTGGTGTATATGCAGACGGTGGCTTTCGTGCTGGTGATTGCTGCCATTGTGCAGGTGGTGGAAATGTTCCTGAAGAAATTTGTCCCTGCGCTTTATAAGGCTCTGGGCATTTTTCTGCCGCTGATTACCACAAACTGTGCAGTTTTGGGCGTCACGCTGGTCAATGCTCAGGAGGGCTTCGATTTTCTGCAAAGTGTGATTAACGGCGCTGCCGGTGGCATCGGCTTTACGCTGTCCATCGTGCTGTTCGCCTCAATGCGGGAGCGGGTATCCAAAGCGGACTGCCCGGCTGCCTTTAAGGGATTTCCCATTGCCTTGGTGACGGCAGGACTGCTGGCGCTGGCATTTATGGGCTTTTCCGGAATGAAAATCTTTTAAGGAGGAAATGCTGTGGACATTTTCATTGCCATCGCCCTTTTGGGCGGCTTGGGACTGATTTTCGGTCTGATTTTAGCGGTTGCCTCCAAGGTTTTCCATGTGGAAACCGACCCCCGTCTGGAGCATTTATATGAAAGTCTGCCCGGCGCAAACTGCGGCGGCTGCGGCTATGCCGGCTGTGCTGCCTATGCCGAAGCAGTGCTGAAGGGCGAGGCGGAAATTGGAAAATGTAATGCAGGCGGTAATGAAACTGCCGCTGCAATGGCCTATGTTATGGGCGTGCAGGTGCAGGAAGTAACAAGAAAAGTCGCCTTGGTGCGGTGCTCCGGTGCGGCGGATTACGACAAAGACGGAAACCAAACAGCCGGCGTAAGACACAAGGCGGAATATGAAGGACTTCACGACTGCCTTGCGGCCAGCAAGGTGGGAGGAAACGGTCCGATTTCCTGTAAATTTGGCTGCTTGGGCTACGGCTCCTGCGTCAATGTCTGTAAATACGATACGATTCACATTGTAGGTGGCGTTGCCGTGGTGGATGAAGAAAAGTGTGTGGGCTGTATGAGCTGCGCGCAGGCCTGTCCCCGGGATTTGATTATTCCCGTGGAGCCCAGCCGGAATGTTGTGATTGCCTGTGCGTCTTTAGCCAAAGGTGCAGTCACGACACGGGGATGTGCAACCGGCTGCGTGGGATGCGGAATGTGCAAAAGAATCTGTCCCAAGGACGCCATTACCATTGAGAAAAATCTGGCGCGTATTGACTATTCCAAGTGTGATAATTGCGGTTTGTGTGCCACGGTGTGTCCCAAGCATTTGATTCGGGACTCCAAGGTGGAGGATCTGCCCGATCCCATCGTGCCGAAGATTCCGGTGCGGGAATAAGCGGTGTTGACCGCAACAAGCGGAGGTGAGAGAAATGTATATATGGGTGGGCATTGATGTGGACAGTCAACTGTCTGAAATAAGGGAAAAGGTTCACAGTGCGGAGGAAATCATCGACTTTGTCCATTCAAACCTGACCCTGCCGTTTCACATTTCTCTCAAAATATCCTTTTTCGTGCCCGAGGAAAAGGTTGATGCGGTAATGGCGGATATTCTCACAATTTACAAAAAAACAGAGCCGTTTTCCGTTGAAGTCCGGCAGATTGATTGGGAAGAAACCATTGTCTGGATTTCTATGAAGCGGAATAAGCAGCTGGATGCGCTGCACGATGTGCTTAATGAGATGCTGCTTGAAAAATACAGCGTTCCGCTGCACCCGTACGATATAGATTATCAGTTCCACACAACGCTTTTTATGGATGACGACCGGGAGAAAAACGGCAAGGGCTACGAAATGGTAAAAGATATTCCGCTGCCGGATAAGCTGCAGGCAAACCGCTTTGTCATCGGCATTTCCCAGTCCGGCAGTTTGGGAAGCTTTTCCATCGTACAGGAAGTGGTGAAATAAGCCACGCAGCAGCACCGCAAAAAATGCAAAAGAGAAAACAGAGGAAAGTCTCCGGCAGCTTTGCCGGGGACTTTTTTAGGGTTGAAAAGACCCTCGATTTATGATATAATGCAAGAGATTATAGGTATTTTTGGGAGCTTTATTCTGAAAATGATTGACCGGAGTGCAGAAATGCCCGGACGGAAAGAGGAAAAGGAGTTACCGGATGAAAATTCTGATTGTATCTCAATATTTTTATCCTGAGAATTTTCGCATCAATACCATCAGCCGGGAGCTGGTGAAGCGGGGCTATGATGTCACGGTTTTGACTGCCTATCCCCAGTATCCCATCGGCAGGATTTATGACGGCTACGGCTTTGACATTCCATACGAGAAGGAATGGAACGGCGTTAAGATTCACAGGGTTAAAACCTATCCCAGAGGTAAGAATCCTCTTGGGCTGCTGCGCAACTGCACCAGCTTTGTTTCCTCTGCCAACAGATGGGTAAAGCAGTGCAAGGAAACCTTTGATGCTGTGTTTGTGTTTGAAACATCTCCGGTGACGGTGGGCTTGCCGGCAGTGTCCTATAAAAAGAAATTCGGAGCACCGATTTATTTCTATTTGCAGGATTTGTGGCCGGAGAGTGTCCATGAAGTGATGGGAATCCGCTTCCCACCGCTGACCTGGGTGATTAACCGCATTGTCAATAAAATTTATACCAACAGCGATAAGATTCTCTGCACCTCCCGGGGCGTTGTCCGGAATCTGGAGGATAAGGGTGTCGAAAAGGAAAAGCTGGTGTACTGGCCGCAATTTTGTCAGGAACCGGCGAAAGAGGAGAAGCCTGCAGCCTATACAGAGGATTCCTTCAACATCACCTTTACCGGCAACATCGGAGATGCACAGGGATTGGATCTGCTGGTAGATGCAGCAAAGGAACTGGAAAAGGAAAATATCCGCTGGTATTTGGTGGGGGACGGACGCGCAAGAGAGCGCATTTGTGAAAAAGTGAAGGCTCAAAAGCTGGAGGACAAGGTGATTTTCATTGGCCGTGTGTCAGAAAGCGAAGCCAATGCCTATGTCCAGCACGCTGACTGCGCCTATCTGTCTTTCCAGAATAACCCTTTGTTTAATATTATTGTGCCTGCAAAGCTGCAAACCTACCTTGCCTGCGGCGCACCGATTCTTGCGGCAGCAGGAGGAGAGACCGCGCAGCTGATTCAGGAGGCCGGATGCGGCATTGCCGTGGCGGCACAGAAGGATGATTTGGTACAGGCGGTCAGAAAGATGCTGAGTCTTGCACCGCAGCAGCGGCAAAAGATGGGGGAGGCGGCAAGAAAGTATTCCCAAACCCATTTTGATCAGGAATGCTTACTGTCGCAGCTGGAAGAGCTGATGTTTCCCACAACTAAAAGCGACAAATGAAAAATGAAACGAAAAGGAAGTATGGATAATGTCTGCATTTGATAACAAAACTTTAATGATTACCGGCGGTACCGGTTCTTTCGGTTCCACGGTTCTGAAGCATTTTCTGGATTCTGACCTGAAGGAGATTCGCATTTTTTCCCGTGATGAGAAAAAGCAGGATGATATGCGCCATGAATTGCAGGCAAAGCATCCGGAATTGGCACATAAAGTGAAATTCCATATTGGCGATGTGCGTAATTTCCGATCTGTTCAGGATGCAATGTGGGGAGTGGATTACATTTTCCACGCTGCCGCATTGAAGCAAGTTCCCTCCTGCGAGTTTTTCCCCATGGAGGCAGTCCGCACCAATGTGGAAGGAACGGACAATGTGCTGCACGCTGCGATTGAAGCCAAGGTAGACCGCGTTGTCTGCCTGTCCACGGATAAGGCGGCATATCCCATCAATGCAATGGGTATTTCCAAGGCAATGATGGAGCACGTGATTTACGCCAACGCCCGTGTGGCGGCAGACCGGGGCAACACCACCATCTGCTGCACCCGTTACGGCAATGTAATGTGCAGTCGCGGCAGCGTCATTCCGCTGTTTATCGACCAAATCAGAGCCGGCAATCCCATCACCATCACCGACCCCAATATGACAAGATTCCTGATGAATCTGGATGAGGCGGTGGATTTGGTTATGTTTGCATTCCAGCACGCCAACCCCGGCGACCTGTTTATCCAAAAGGCAGACGCTTCCACCATCGGTGATTTGGCCAAGGCAGTACAAAAGCTGTTCGGTGATACCGGGACCAACATTATCGGCACCCGTCACGGAGAGAAGCTGTATGAGACCCTGATGACCCGTGAAGAGCGCCTGCGCAGCGAGGATATGGGTGACTATTACCGCGTTGCAGCAGACAACCGGGATCTGAACTATGACAAGTTTATGGTCAAGGGTGATGTGCAGACCATGGCGGATGAAAGCTATACCAGCCACAACACCAACCGTCTGGATGTGGAGGGTACGGTTCAGAAAATTTTGACCACAGACTATGTTCAGGAAGCACTGAAGTCCTGGGAGGCAAAGTAAAGAATGAACATTCTCATCACCGGCGCAGCCGGATTTGTAGGCAAGAATTTGACGCAGGCGCTGAAGGCGATTCAGGAGGGAAAGGATAGGACCCATCCGTCCATCAGCGTCGGAGAGCTCTATTTGTACGACATCGATTCTCCTGCCGCTCTCTTGGAGGAGGCCTGCGAGAAGGCGGAGTTTGTATTTCATCTTGCGGGAGTGAACCGCCCTCAGAATCAAGAGGAATTTATGCAGGGGAATTTCGGATTCACCTCTACCTTGCTGGAAATGCTGAAAAAACACAATAATACTTGCCCGGTGATGATTTCTTCGTCTATTCAGGCAACCTGCATCGGTCGCTATGACAGCGAATACGGCAGAAGCAAGAAGGCAGGGGAAGAGCTGATGTTTGCCTACGGGGAAGAAACCGGCGCCAAGGTGCTGGTTTACCGATTCCCCAATTTGTTCGGCAAATGGTGCCGTCCCAACTATAACAGCGCTGTGGCGACCTTCTGCAATAATATTGCCAACGATTTGCCCATTACAGTCAATGACCCGGCGGTTTGTCTGGAATTGCTGTACATTGACGATTTGGTGGCAGAAATGCTGTTGGCTCTGGAGGGAAAAGAACATCACTGTGAATTCAGCGGAATTGATACCGTATTGCAGGAAACAGGGCGTTATTGCGCCGCACCGGTGACCCATCGTGTGACGCTGGGGGAAATTGTGTCCCTTCTGGAAGCCTTCCGGGCACAGCCGGAGACACGGCAGATGCCGGAAATTCCCGACGGCAGCTTTGCGAAAAAGCTATATTCCACTTATCTGTCGTACCTGCCTAAGGAAAAGGTGTCTTTTCCCCTGAAAATGAATGTGGACGAAAGAGGGAGCTTTACGGAATTGCTCCGCACAGTAAACAGCGGGCAGTTCAGCGTGAATATTTCCAAGCCCGGCATCGTGAAAGGACAGCATTGGCATCACAGCAAGTGGGAAATGTTTATTGTGGTTTCCGGTACAGGTCTGATTCAGATGCGTAAAATTGGCTCTGACGAGGTGCTGGATTTTTACGTCTCCGGAGAGAAAATTGAAGCTGTGCAGATGCTGCCCGGCTATACCCATAACATTATCAACCTCAGTCAAACGGAGGATTTGGTCACGCTGATGTGGGCAAACGAAGCCTTTGACCCCAACAAACCGGATACATTTTATGAAAAAGTGTAAAAACAAAACAAAGACCCGGTGCTATCTTTTTTTGGGATTGGCGCTGGCTGTGACGGCTTTTATTATCTCGCAATCTTTGAAAAATGGAGCGCAATCCGGCGCGATGAGCCACTCCATTGCCGCTTTCTTGAAGCCACTGCTGGATCCCGGCAACCGGTTTTCTGAAGCCGGATTTCACCTGTTTTTGCGTAAGGCAGGGCATTTTACGGAGTTTTTTGCTTTGGGCTTGTGCTGGGGCGGATTTGCCTATCATCTGGGAAAGCTGAAGGGAAGAGGGTATATCGCCCTTCCGATGCTTTTGACTGTCAGCACGGCAGTTGCGGATGAATTTGTGCAGTTTTTTGTCGGCCGCGGCAGTATGGTGACGGATGTGGTGCTGGATATTTCCGGTGCAATGACCGGTTTGCTTATTGTTTTTGTTATCAATCTACTTGTGCGTCGCAAAGGCGCCTGAAAGAAGGAGTCCTCCCTATGAAACTGGATTATCAGGATATTCATTTTGCAGACAACGGCAAATTAAAGCTTCTCATCATTGTGGGAACCCGCCCGGAAATTATTCGTCTGGCGGCGGTCATCAACAAATGCCGCCAGTATTTCGATTGCCTGCTGGCCCATACTGGGCAAAACTATGACTACAACCTCAACGGAGTCTTTTTCAGGGATTTGAAGCTGGCAGACCCGGAGGTTTATATGGACGCAGTGGGCGACGACCTGGGTGCAACGGTTGGCAATATCATCAACTGCTCTTACAAGCTGATGAATCAGATTAAGCCGGATGCGCTGCTGATTCTGGGCGATACCAATTCCTGCCTGTCCGCCATTGCGGCCAAGCGCCTGCACATCCCGATTTTCCATATGGAAGCAGGTAATCGCTGCAAAGATGAGTGCCTGCCGGAGGAGACCAACCGGCGCATTGTGGACATCATCTCCGACGTGAATCTGGCATACTCCGAGCACGCCAGAAAGTATCTGCACGAGTGCGGTCTGCCTAAGGAGCGGGTTTATGTGACCGGTTCTCCTATGGCAGAGGTGCTGCATAATAACCTGGAGGAAATCAAAAGCTCCGATGTCCACCAGCGGTTAGGTCTGGAAAAGGGAAAGTATATCTTGCTGTCTGCTCACCGGGAGGAAAATATCGACACGGAAAAGAATTTCCTGTCCTTGTTTACGGCTATCAATAAAATGGCTGAAAAGTACGATATGCCCATTCTGTACTCCTGCCATCCCCGCTCCAAAAAGCGTCTGGAGGCCAGCGGGTTCCAGCTGGATAAGCGGGTGATTCAAAATGAGCCTCTTGGCTTCCATGATTATAATTGCTTGCAGATGAACGCATTTTGCTGTGTTTCCGATTCCGGCACACTGCCGGAGGAGAGCAGCTTCTTCACCTCCATCGGACACCCCTTCCCGGCGGTGTGCATTCGCACCTCCACGGAGCGGCCGGAGGCCTTGGATAAGGCGGATTTTATTCTGGCAGGCATCGACGAAAAGAGCCTGCTTCAGGCAGTAGATACCGCTGTTCAGATGAATCTGGATGGCAATCACGGCATCCCTGTGCCTGATTATGTAGAAGAAAATGTGTCCACAAAGGTAGTTAAGCTGATTCAGTCTTATACCGGCGTGGTTAATAAAATGGTGTGGAGAAAGAACTGACAAAGCAGAAAATGGATATGTAAGAGGTGATAGGTTGTGGATGATTTGAAACGATACGGCAAAAAGCTTGCGATGCGGGCGATGCTGTTTCCTCTGCGCATCCTTCCTGTGAAGAAAAACCGGGTTTTTCTCATCAACGATTTGGCGTACAACTATTCCGATAATCCCAAATTTGTGGCGGATTATCTTCAAAAGAATTATCCCGGGGAATTTGAGCTTGTCTTTGGCGGTGATGCACCTGCCGATCCGGAAGTGGCGAAAAATATCCAGTTTGTCAAGCGCAATTCTCTGCAGTACTTTGTAAAAGCGATGACAGCCCGGGTGCTGCTGACCAACAGCGGCGGATTTTCCTATCTGCCCCTGCGGAAAAAGAAGCAGTATGTGATCAATACCTGGCATGGCGGCGGTGCTTACAAGAAATGCGGCATCGATATGTATGTGGATACCCCTTATTTTCGTAAGGATTTGAAGCTGTCTGCCAATCAGACAAGCCTGTTCGTGTCCACCGGCACCCGCTTTTCCGATGTGGTTTCGGGATCCATGCTGATTCCCAGAGAGGTATTCTGGGAGGTGGGTATGCCCAGAAATGACTACTTGGTGCGTACCGATGAGACCCTGCGTCAGGCGGTTCGGGAAAAGCTTGGACTGAAAACGGATGAAAAGCTGATTCTTTTCGCGCCTACCTACCGCAAACCGGATGATAACTACTTTAAGGAATCCATTGCCATTTCCTATGGCGTGGATGTGGATCGGGTGATTGCGGCAATGGAGAAGCGCTTTGGCGGCAAGTGGAAATTTGCCTTCCGTTTCCATCCCCGGGTAATCAATCGGGAGGAGCTTCCCGGCGGTAACTGTATGGATTTGTCGGATTACCCCGATATGCAGGAGCTGCTGTGTGCAGCAGATGCAATGATCAATGACTTTTCCTCTTCTATGTGGGACTTTATGATGACCGGGCGGCCCAGCTTCCTGTTTGCTGTGGATTTAGAGCATTATGTTGCCACCACACAGGTGTATACGCCGGTGTCGCAGTGGCCCTTCCCGCAAGCGGTAAATAATGATCAGCTGGAAGCGAATATTCTCAACTTTGACGAGAAGGTATATCAGGCTGCCTGTGACCGACACTATCAGGATTTGGGCGGCAACGAAACCGGCGAAGCAACCAAGCTGGTTTGTCAGAGGATTTATGAACAGTGTCAGCAATGACACAGTAGGAGTGATTTTATGAACATAGCAGTGATTTTTGCAGGCGGTGTTGGCGCCAGAATGAACAGCAAGGATCGCCCCAAGCAGTTTCTGGAGCTTTATAACAAGCCGATTATCATTCATACGCTGGATGTTTTTGAACGGAGCAAGGATATTGACGCCATCGTTATTTCCTGTGTAGAGGGCTGGATTCCTTACTTGGAAGAGCTTATTTATCGCTTCCGCATTGAAAAGGTTCGCAAGGTCGTTCCCGGCGGTGCCACCGGCCAGCTTTCCATTTATAACGGACTGCAGGCGGCTAAGGAAGTGGCCGGAGAAGAGGAAGCCATCGTACTGATTCATGATGGCGTTCGCCCCAATATTTCCCCGGAGCTGATCAGAGCGAACATTGACTCGGTTTTGGCGCACGGCACGGCTATTTCCTGCGCTACTGCCACCGAGACCCCCGCAGAGATTGATGCTGACGGTATGATCACCAATGTGTCCCCCCGGGACTGCGCAGTGATCGCGAAAGCACCGCAGAGTTTCCTTTTGAAGGATATCTATGCTGCCCATAAAAAGGCGCAAAGCGAAGGACTGAATAATTTTATTGACTCCGCGACTATGATGCGTCACTACGGCTATCGCCTGCATGTAGTGCCCTGCCGTTGGGACAATATCAAGATTACCACACCCAGCGATTTTTACATTTTCCGCGCCATTTTGGAGGCTCAGGAAAATTCTCAATTTTTTAGTCTATAAAGAGGTGCACTTATGCATAAGCTTAGCAGCGTAGCGCAACAGGATATCGTCACTGCCCTTGCAGACGACAACATTCCCTGGCATAATCTGGACGGCAAGATCGTAATGATCTCCGGTGCCACCGGCCTGATCGGCAGAACCCTTACGGATCTGCTGCTGGCTTATGCCCAGAGCACTGCCCGGCCGCCGCATATCTTGGCACTGGTACGCAACCAGGAAAAAGCACGGGCATTTTGGGACGAGACGCCCAATCTCACCCTCCTTTCCTGGACGGCAGACCAGCCACTGGAATACAGCGGTAATGTGGATTATATCATTCACTGCGCCAGTCAGACCAGCAGCAAGGGCTTTATCCAACAGCCTGTGGATACCATTCGCACCGCAATTATGGGCACGGAAACCCTGTTGCAGCTGGCAGCAAAAAAGAAGTCTGCCGGATTCCTGTACCTTTCCAGTATGGAAGTGTACGGAACGCCCCAGACAGATATGAGGATCACCGAGGACTTCGTGGGTACACTTGACCCGCTGAAGGTACGCAACTGCTATCCGGAGGCGAAGCGTATGTGCGAAAGCTTGTGCGTCAGCTATTCCAGCCAGTTTGGTGTTCCGGCTAGCATTGCGCGGTTGACCCAAACCTTCGGTCCGGGGGTGCAGGCTGACGATAACCGGGTTTTCGCAGAATTTGCCCGGTGCGCGATGGCAAAAAAGGACATTGTTCTGCACACCAAGGGAGAGACCAAGCGCAGCTATGTCTATACTGCGGATGCAGCCCGGGCATTGCTGACCGTTTTGCTCAGGGGAACATCCGCAGAGGCCTACAATATAGCCAATGCAAAAACTTACTGCACCATCTATGAAATGGCATGTATGGTGGCGGATAAGATTGCAAAGGGAAGTATTCAGGTGCGCTGTGAGCTTACGGATGCAGAAAAACTGGGTTATGCCCCGGTGCTGCGTATGAATTTAGACACCGAAAAGCTTTTGCAGTTAGGGTGGCGACCTTACTGCGATTTGGAAGAAATGTACCGCCGCATGATGGGCAGTATGCGGCAAGAAAAATTGGATTAACATTCCAATTTGCAATTATTGGAGGTGAAGATATGGTACAGTGCTTGAAAAAGTATAGTATATCCATTTTGTTTATTTATCTGTCGATTTTTGTAGCTTTGGGTTCCACATCCTTACATGAGCAGCTGCGATTTTCTGATGGAGCTCGGCAAATATTTGCAATTTTGCTGTACTTGCCCTTTTTGCTGCTGATTCTTTGGAAAATTGTTTCGGATTTGAAATGTTTCCATATTTCAGGGTTCAATATTTTGTACTATTTGTTCGGCGTGTATTATGTGGCGCTGACCGTGTACCGCTTTTGCACCGATGCAGAAATAAAGGAAAGCTTTTACTATTCTGTGGTGCTTTTTGGCGTGCTTGCCTTGTATGCTTTGATGACAGAACGGAAACTGAAATTAGATCGTGATCATTTCCAAAAGAATTTTTTTATCATTGCAGGTTATTTTATTGCAATCAAATTGATTTTTACCTTTATTGAGGGCAGATTGGTTGGAAACCCGCCCATCAATAATCTTTACAGTACCAGCTTGCTGGTCATCCTGTTGCCCTTTATGGTTGATACAATGAAGCAGGGAAACAGCAGAAAAGAAAAAATCAGCTGTCTTCTGCTTTCATTGTCTGTGGCGTTGATGCTTGTTTGCAGCTCCCGGGCAGTGGTATTGTTGGGGTTGGGCGTTTTGACCGGACTGTTCCTTATGTACATTATGAGCAAGCCGGTTGCATTGAAAACGCTGGTCAGCGTAGGTTGCGCACTGGTGCTGGTCGCTTCTATGGCAGTATTGAATGTGGGCATCGTACGCTATTCCCTGGTGCGGGAATTTAATGCGCTTTCGGCGATTATTCCGATGGACGATGCAGGCGCCATTATTCCGGGAGAGGATACCACGTTGGATCCTTCGGAGGCGTTGGATCAGATTGGCCGCAGCGACGCAATGCGTTCGGAGCTGATGAAGCAGGGCATTGCAGAGGTTTGGAAAAATCCGATTTTCGGAACAGGCAACCTCTACTATACCTATGACCTCGGTTATAAAACAATGGAGCAAACGGCCCATAATTTCATCATTGAAAGCCTTGTATGCTATGGCATTGTGGGAACGGTAATGATTGCACTGCTGTTGCTGGCTATTTTGAGGCAGTGCGGATTCTTCCGGAAGGAATGCATAAAGAATTGGCGAATCTGGGCATCCATTATTTTGGTTTCCCTTTACTACTTCGCTTTCGGCATGGTGCAGCCCTCGGTATTTAATACGCTGGTCTGCCCGGTATTTTTCGTGGCCATCACTTACTATGGAGATTTACTTCTGCCTGTACAAGACCGGGAGCCTAAAAAGATTTTCCGGTTGCTGAAGACCGGAAAGGATTCATAAATGTTAGAGAAGAATAACAGAAGCATCAATAGCTTGCTGAATGCAATCTCGGCCATTTCCCTGACGCTGGTCAATGGGTTGATGGGTTTTGTGGTCACAAGGTTGATTTTGAGCTACTACGGTTCGGATTTTAACGGACTGAATTCCACAGCGAATCAGGTCGTGCACGTTCTGATGATCATAGAAGGCGGATTTATTACCGCCTCCAATGTGGCTGTTTTTGCACCTTATGGAAAAAATGACTACCAAACTGTCAATGGAATCCTTTCGGCAACCCGCAAAAAATTCCATAAAATCGGCCTGCTCTTTTTCCTGGTGGGAACGGCGGTATCTGTAGGATATGCGCTGCTGGCCAACAGCAGCATGGAACGGGAGTTCATCGCAACAGTGATTATGATGACGATGATTCCGCCTGCTTTTAATCTGTTTGCTGCCAGCACTTATCGGGTACTGCTGCAGGCACAGCAGAAGGAGTATATTGTCAGCTTTACCACCACGGTGACCATCGGCTTGGGACATTTGTGTAATATCATTATGATTACCAATGGCGGTCCAATGTGGATGGTGCGGGTCAATACGATGACCTTTTCTCTGCTGAGCTATTTGATTATTATTGCCTATACCAGAAAGAAAAATCGGTTTATAGATTTGAAAGAGCCGCCCAGACCGGAGCTGATCAAGGGAACGAATGATGTGATGGCGCAGCGCATTACCAGCGTCATTTACGATTCTGCACCTATGATTTTTCTGTCGGTATCCAGCTCTGGCGGTACGGTTATGGCCAGCGTCTACGCTGTGTACAATAATGTATTCATCATTCTGAAAAGCTTACTGCGCAGCGTCATTGATGCACCGCGCCTCAGCTTCGGACAGATGCTGACCCAGCGCAAAAGGGAAGATGTGTGGCCGGCATTTGCCCAGTATGAGTTTTTGATATTTACGGCGATTTTTGTGTTGCTCACAACCACCTGTGCGTTGATTCTGCCCTTTGTGGGACTCTATACCGCAGATGTCAACGATGCGAATTATTACGATAAAGGCATCGCCATTATGATGGTTATCGTTGCGGTGTTGGAGCTGATGCATATTCCCAGCAATCACCTGATCAATATGGCCGGTGAGTTCCGCATCAGCCGGAACATTCAGATTGTTTCCTGTGGAGTGCTGCTGGCCGGTCTGGCTGTGGGCGGCTCTTTGTGGGGAATGTACGGTATGCTGGGTGCATTGATTGTGGTGGACCTGTTGCTGGCCGTTCTGGAAATGGGCTATGTCCATATCCGCTTCTTCAAAAAGAAGCTTTTGTCACTTTTGAAGCTGGTACTGCCCCTTGCGGTTGCTGGAGTGGCGGTCTGCTGGGCAGAAATGTCCCTTCCTTTGCCAATTCACAGCTACTTTGCCTTTGCCGTATACGGTGTTATTTTGGTGGTGGTCAATGGCGTGATTGGTGTGGCAGTGGGCTTGCTTTTCAATCGCAAAGAGCTGCTGGCATTGCTCAAGCGGGCAAAAAATCTCATCAAACGCAAATAATATCTCACATTACACGCAGGACAACGCAGAAAGGTTTCCTGCGTGTTTTTCCCGGGAGGGTTGTTTATGGATATGTATCAAAAGATTATAGAAGCAGCGGACGCGGTGACACCAAAGCTGATTCTGCAAAGACGGGATTTTCACAAGTATGCAGAGCCCGGCTGGCAGGAAATGCGCACCTCCTCCATTATTGCCCGTCAGCTGACGGAGCTTGGCTATGAGGTTTTGGTAGGGGAGCAGGTATGCCTGCGGTCTGCCCGAATGGGCGTGCCGGCAGAAGCTGTGCTGGAGAATGCCTATCAGAGGGCTCTGGAGCAGGGCGCAGACGAAGAATTTGTGAAAGTAACCCGTGGGGGTATGACCGGCGTTATTGGCATCCTGCGCTGCGGAGAAGGCCCTACAGTGGCACTGCGCTTTGACATTGATGCGCTGGGCGTTTACGAATCGCAGGATGAAGACCATTTTCCGGCAGCAGAGGGCTTTGCCTCCGTCAACAGCGGCGTAATGCACGCTTGCGGCCATGACGGACACGCTGTTTCCGGTTTGGGTGTTGCTCAGGTGCTGATGCAGATAAAAGAACAGCTACACGGTACAGTAAAGCTGATTTTCCAGCCCAGCGAGGAGGGCGTTCGGGGTGCAAAGTCCATTGTGGAAAAGGGTCATTTGGATGATGTGGATTTTTTCCTGGGTGCTCACACAACGGCTGAGGATGACGAGGGCAGTGATGTAACACCCGGGTCAACCGGTGCGCTGGCTACCGGAAAATACGATGTAGTTTTCACCGGAAGGGCAGCCCACGCAGGCGGAGAGCCCCATCTGGGCAGAAATGCCCTTCAAGCAGCTGCGGCAGCGGTTATGAGCCTTTATGGAATCCCCCGTCACGGTGCAGGTGCCAGCCGCATCAATGTGGGTAAGCTGGTGGCCGGCAGCGGCAGAAATGTGATTGCAGACGAAGCCTTTATGGAGCTTGAAGTACGGGGTGTTTCCACGGAAATCAACGATTATATGTGCCGCCACGCAATGCAGATTCTGGAGCATACGGCTGCTATGTATGAATGCACGGTGGAAGTCAGGGAAATGGGCGGGGCAGAGGCGATGTTCTGCACACCGGAGCTGATGGAAAGAGTTGCAAAAATTTCCGCAGAGAAGCTGGGCTTGAAGGTTTCTGAGAACCTGCTGGAGGATATGGGCGGCAGCGAGGATGTGTCCTATATGACCAACCGCGTCCAGAAAAACGGCGGACAGGCGACCTTCATCCGGGTAAGAAGCCCACAAAAGGCCGGCGCCCACAACCGAAAGTACGACTTTGATGAAAGTTACATCCCGAAAAGTATCAAAATTTTCTGTGCAACGGTGTACGACCTGATGAAATAACGAAAAAGAACGGTATAAAAATTGACAAAACCTCTGGCCGGGCCAGAGGTTTTGTTTTTTATCTCATAATATTAGTTTTGCATAATATACTGGTAATTATGCAATTTTAATTGCAAAAAATGTGTGATATAATACAAACGGCGAAGTATCGTTAAAGTTTGCCTCTTTGAGAGGGGGAAACGCCAAAGTAATTCTTATATGCTCGGTAGAAAGTGGAATAATCTGCAAAGCCGCATTTTTGATAGACGAGGGAAGGGTGCTTTTCCGTCTCAATCAATTGCTGCGCCAGCGTGAGCCGTTTTCTGATAATGTAACGGTGCAGGGAAGTGTTCAGATTTCGGGAAATCATTGTCCGCACAGTGGACGGAGAGAGGAACAAATCCTTTGCGATAATATATTCATTCAGCGTTTCGGTGAGATGGTCGTCGATGTAGGCGATAATAGAAGCAAGCGTTGCATTTGTTTCAGCCGGAATGGCCTGCTGCGGATTTTTTTGCAGGGACAACTCGATCAGCAGCTGAATGAAGCAGGCGTATTGCAGCAGGTTGCATTTATATTCCGGCAGCTCTTGATCAAAGGCACTGATCATTCTGCGCAGAATCCGCATCACATTCTCCGGGATGTTGTCGAAAATGTGAATGTCATCCATAATCTCCTGAAACAGTTCAGGTACGAACATATCGCCGAAATTCATCACGATACGACGGTATTTGCTTTCGTCTTCAATATCGATGCGGTGGTAGGTATGCTTGGGAATAAGGAGCAGGGTTTGTGCGGGAATTTTCCGCTGACCATACTCAGAGTAAAGTATGTTGCCGTCTGTCATAAAATAGACCATTTCATAGCAGGTATGGATCTCTTTTCCGCGCCGGCTTGAAGGACCTTGGGCGTATTTGACTGTGAGACCATCATAGGTAACTACTTTGCAAAATTCGTTTTCCATAACGATGCCACCTTTCTTATTTTTGCAATCTATTATACCACAATTATGCAAATTTGCAACAAATTTTCCATATAACGGATGCCGGGAGGAAAAATATGTTATCGAAAAGCTTTGTATCTGCGTCTTTAGAAAAAACAACCTGGGAAAAGGCGGTTCCTGCACCGTATCTTCGGCGGAATTTCTGCCTGGATACGCTGCCTCAGCGCGCAGTGTTATCTGTTTGCGGTCTGGGCTTTTATGAGCTGTATATCAACGGCTTGCGCCTTACTGCGGGACATCTTTCTCCCTATGTTTCCAATCCGGATCAAATTATGATTTATGACCGTTATGATATTGCGCCTTATTTGAAAACCGGGGTAAATACGGTTGCTTTCCTGTTGGGAAACGGTTTCCAAAACGGTTTTGATGGGGAAATCTGGAGCTTTGATCAGGCAGCATTTTGTTCTGCGCCGAAGCTGGCGTTCTATATGGAGCTTGAAACAGATGGCGTGAAAAGCTGTTTTGAAGCGGATGAAAACCTTTCGTGCCATCCGTCTCCGATCTGCCGTGACGGTTTGCGCGCAGGAGAAAAATATGATGCCAGACTGGAAATTCCGGGCTGGAATTTACCGGATTGCGATCTTACGGGCTGGACACCGGCGATCACCGTGCCGGCTGATAAAGGGGAAGCGGTTTATTCTTGCTGTAAGCCCATTGTTTCCACAAGAGAGATTAAGCCGGTTTCCATCACCAGAGAAGGCGATGCCTATATTTATGACTTCGGTGAAAACAATACCGGTCTGACCAGGCTGAATATCTGTGGCACGCCCGGTCAGCATATTGTGATTGATCACGGTGAGTGGATTGAAAACGGTATATTCACCCAGCGAAATTTGTACTTTGACGGCGCAATTATGGGATTTCCTTCTCCGGAGAATCCCAAGTACATTCAGCGGACGGAATACATCTGCCGCGGAGATGGCGTCGAAACCCATATTCCTACCTTTACTTACTACGGCTTCCGCTATGCCAAGGTTACGGGCATAACAGAAGAGCAGGCAACTCCGGAGCTGCTGACCTTTGTAGTGATGAGCACAAAGCTTGAAAGCCGGGGAGATTTCTCCTGCTCAGACGAAACACTAAATGCGTTGCAGGAGATGACCCGTCGGGCCACGATTTCGAATTTCCTGCATTTTCCCAATGACTGCCCCCACCGGGAGAAAAACGGCTGGACAGCAGATGCCGCATTAAGCGCGGAGCAAACAATGCTCAATTTTGACCCTGAAGATAACTACCTGATGTGGGAGATGTGTATTTGCCGTGCAATGGACGAGCGAGGTGCAGTTCCCCGGATTATTCCCACAGGCGGCTGGGGCTATACAGCCCATAACGGACCGGCCTGGGATTCCGTCTTGGTGTATTTGCCCTATGTTTGTGCAGTGCTGCGGGATGACTTAAGATGCGCAAGAGAAGCAGCATCTTCTATGATGCGCTACTTCACCTATCTGGAAACCAGAATGGATGAAGATGGCTTGCTGGCGATCGGTCTAGGCGACTGGTGTGCACCGAAAAAGGAATATATGCCGTCTTTGCGTTATACAGACAGCGTGTATGCGATGGATATGGCGAATAAAGCGGCGTATCTGTTCCGCCGGCTTCAGCAGCCGGAGAATGCAGCGTATTGCGACGGCTTTGCAGCGCGTATGAGAGCTTCTATCCGCGCACATCTGCTGACAGATAAGGCTCACACAATCTTTGATAACGGATCCCAAAGTGCACAGGCGATGGCAATTTACTATGGCCTTTGCGATAATCAGGCGGAGAAGGAAGCGGCTTTTGCAGAGCTTTTGTCTCAAATTGCGCTTCATAAGGAGCATATGAGCACAGGTGTGTTGGGCGGAAGAGTGATTTTTCGCGTGCTTTGTGACTTCGGCTACCAGGATCTTGCAGTGAAAATGATTACACGGCCGGATCCGCCGTCCTATGGGTATATGGTTCAGGCCGGACATACCACGCTGTGCGAGGATATTGTGCCGAAATGCTCTTCTTTCAACCATCATTTCTGGGGGGATATTTCAGCGCTGATGATTTCATATATCGCGGGAATTCGCATCAATCCTACTTTTGCCGGTGCGGATACCGTCGCCATTTCACCGGTATTTCCCACTGGGCTTCGCTATGCGCAGGCCTACCACGAAACAGTAAAAGGCAGAATTGAGGTCAGATGGGAGCGGTGCAGCGAGAAAATTATGCTGAAGCTGACCATCCCGGAGGGTGTCCGGGGTGACATCATTCCGCCTGCCGGATATACCGTGGACGGAGAAACAACAAAAGAAGCAAAGAGCGGATGCTATTACTTTGCGAGAAAGGATGCGTGTGTATAATGAAGCGGTTTCTTGTTATGACAGATATTGAAGGGGTTACGGGCGTAACAACCTTCCCCCAGGCAGAAAACAGCCAGTTTGGCAGAGATATGCTGATGAACGACCTGCTTGCAGTTTTGGAGGGTATTCAAAAAGCAGGAGCCTCTGCGGTGGTTTACGATATGCATACCGATGGAAGAAATGTGAATATCGCAATGATTGATTACCCGGTTGTAATGGGCAAGCCGATTTTGCCTACAAAATATCGCGGTGTTGGCGGAGATTTTGACGGTTTGTTCCTGCTGGGACTGCACACCATGCAGCATACCGGCGCACTTTTGGCGCACAGCTACCTGCGGGAGTATGATGCCATTTATCTGAATGGCCGGCTGGTGGGAGAAATCGGAATCGAAGCAGCGCTGGCTGCAGAGCAGGGGATTCCGCTGAAGTTTATTTCTGGAGACGACCGGGGCTGCGAGGAAGCAGCAGCGCTGATCCCCAATGTGGTGACCTGCCCGGTTAAATATTCCTTGGGCGATGATGTGGCAATGTGCCTGCCACCGGTGCGGACGAAAAAGCTGCTGTCGGCGAAGGCTGAAGAAGCGGTATTGGCGGATGTTCGGCCGTTGGAGATTTCCGGACCCTACGAAGTCAAGATTGTATTCTCTGATTGCAAATATTTGAGAAATATGCGGAAATTACATCCTGAAATTTTTGTGAATGAAAATACCGTTGTGATGCGGGGCGAAAACCTTTTGGAAACCTGGTCCCAGTATCTTGTGTATGAAAAGGAAATGGTGCAGTACAATGAAGAATGCGATTCTGGGTGTTAATCACCAATTTTTGTTTCCCCGGGCGATCGAGGATGCTCCCACACATACGAAGACGTTGTGTGAGGCAGCCGCTTATGATAATATTCAGGCTTTGGACTGCTGGCTGTGGCGGGGTCAGAGAGCGGAGGAGGAAAAGAGAATTCTCCTGGATTCCGGCAAGGTAATCAATTATAACATCGGTGACCGTTTTGGTGAAACACCGCTCTTTCCGGTATCGCCGGACGCAGCAGAGCAAACACGCGCCTATGACACGCTGATGCGGGAAATTGAATATGCTCTGGCGGTGAATTCCAAGAAAATCGTTTTTGCCAGCGGACCGGACTATCCCCAGGACAGAAGCGGGGCTTTTCAGCGGCTGGGCGAGCTGGTCCTTAAGATTAGCAAGCAGCTGCCGTCGGATGTGATGCTGGCGCTGGAACCCACGGATCGGGATATAGATAAATACTTCCTGCTTGGCCCGTTGAGTGAAACGGTTTCCTTTGTGGAAACGCTTAAGGAACAAGGTGTCAATATCGGAATTTTGCTGGATATGTGCCATATTCCCATCGTTCACGAAACGCTGGATTCCGCATTGGAGAAAGCAAAGGAGCAGCTGGTACATATTCACCTGGGTAATTGCCTGATCAGCAATCCCAACAGTCCGTTTTACGGAGATAAGCACATCCCGTGGGACTATCCTGAAGGAGAGTACAGCAGCGAACACGGGACATATTTCCTGAAGCAGTTGGAAAAAATTGGATATTTCAAACCCGGCGCAACGGTGTCCTTTGAAATGCGCCCCATTGAAGGCCTGACAGCAAAGGAAAGCCTTGACCGTTTCGTAGAAGTCTTCCAAAAGGCAAGTATCTAGGAGGTATCGATTATGAACATTACGATTACACCGAAAAGAGCAAAGGAATACGATGTTGTGGTATGCGGCGGCGGCACAGCTGGTGTTGCGGCAGCACTTGCAGCAGCCAGACAGGGCGTATCCGTTTTGATTTTAGAGCGTTCTTTCTTCATCGGCGGTATGCTGACGGAAGGAAATGCAGGTATTACCAAATTTACAGAGCATTTTAAAGATGCGGTCGAATACAAGAAAAAAGTTATTGATGTTCTGGCAACAGACCCCAAAAAGGTTCAGGTGGTAGGCGGCATTGCTCACGAGTTGTGTATGAAGCTGATCAACGCAGGGGAAGCAACCGGCACAAACGGAGATTGCGGCAGCTATATCTTTACCAACCGCTATGCGGCTCAAATCGCAATCTTGGATATGCTGGAGGAAGCGAAGGTAGATGTCCTGTATGATACACGGGTTTGCTGTGTACAGAAGGATGGAGATGTACTGAAAAGTGTGATCGCAGTCAACAAGGATGGCTTTGTGGAGTTTCCTGCCAAGTGTTTCATTGATACTACCGGTGATGCAGATGTGGCCACACTGTCCGGAGCAGAGGTTGCCGTAGGTGCAGGCCCGACAGATATTGCAGAGGGCGGCGATTTGACAGCCGGACATATGCAGCCGATGGGCGTGATGTATCGGGTTGCCAATGTGGATTATGAAACATTGTTTGCCTACCTGGATGAGAATCCGGAGGCATATTTCCCCCAAATTCTTGCAATGATGTCTTATGAGGATGCAAAAGATAGCTACAAGAAGGGCGATATGGTTGTTCTGGGGCTGAGAATGAAGAATGTAGACCCCAAAACCGCAGAAAAAGAACCGATCGTTGATGTGCAGGTCTATATTACGCCGACAAAAAGTGAGGCAATTTTGCTGTGCTGCGGAAGCTCGGATAATTTCTATGAGGGCAATGGCGTGGATGCAGCAACCTTAACGCAGGCGCAGAACCATATCCTGCGGGGAACACAGGCATCCACTGATGCGATTCGCAAAAGCTTCCCCGGCTTTGATAAGGCAATCATCAGCCATGTTCCGATTGTTGGCGTGCGGGAATCCCGCCGCATTATCGGTGACTATGTGATGAGCATTACAGATGTGCTTTCCGGTAAGAATTTTGACGATTCCATTGCCTGTGGTGGCCATCCTGTTGATACAGACGGTGTTCCGGATGAAGTTCGGGAAGCGGCAATGCAGCATTGGCGCTGCCATATACCCTACCGCGTCCTGCTGCCGAAGAATGTCAGCCAGTTGCTGGTTGCCGGTCGGTGCGTCAGCGCCACCAGATTGGCCTGTGGTACGCTCCGTACAACCGCAACCTGTATGGCAATGGGCGAGGCGGCCGGTGTGGCTGCAGCAATGGCGGTAAAGGCGTGTACAGCGCCCAGCGCAATTGATGTGCAGCAGCTGCGAAAGATCCTGCTTGATAACGGCGCAATTTTCTAATGGATTGCCGAGAAGGTGTATTGGAAAAATGTTCCAAAACTGCAAATATTTATAGACTTTAGCGGAAAAACATTGTATTATTAATATATCATCAACATAGATAGGTGGTGCGATATGAAAAAGTTACTGAAGAGATATGTTGCGATGCTTCTGTTCGCGGTTATGATTTTTGGCATTCTGCCGATCCAGCCGGGTACAGTATTTGCGGCCAATGAGGTTACGCCGACTGAGGCCACAAGCAATTTGATGACAGAGGCGGAACACAATTATAATTTCCAGGTTCCCCTGAGCAGTGATCCAACAAAACCCATGGGCTGGACAGAGTTCTATAAGCGCAACTGGTCCTCCTATGAAATCGTGCAAAGAGCAAGCGGTGATGCTGCTCTGAAATACACGGTTACCAATGAAGGCTTGCTCAGCGGTGCGACCGGCACCAACGGAATCAATGCCATTTACAGCGAACCCATCAGTGTGGAGAGCTATGTTGGCCAGAGTCTGATGGTGAATGCAGATGCAAAGATTGTAAGCGGCACACCGGGCCTGCAGGTTTTCCTGTGCTTCTTCACCAATACGGACAAGCCTGCTGCCATCGCCAGCAGTGGCGTATCCATTGTGGGCTCCTTCAATTTGGGAAAAATGGCCACAAAGGAATGGTCTACCGTTAGCTCCTCTCAGGTCAATGTAGGCAGAACGGTTGCTGTGCCTGAGGGTGCAAAGTATGCCCGTATTTTCCTGTATTTCTCCTGCAAGAGCGTTGGCGAGATCTGTGTCGACAATGTGGTCGTGAAAAATGTTTGTGCTGATGACACACATACCTATAACGAAGGAAATGTCAGCACAGCCATTTATAAGGACGATGTTTGCGAGACCAGATATTACAAACGCTGCGACAAATGTGACTATCTTCCTTACCTGACTCAGGTAGGCGTTGACGGCGCAACTGTGGTCGGCAAATTTAAGCATTCGCTGACCGCTGTGCCCCATAAGGCCGCCACGGAAACCGAAACCGGCAATGTTGCATATTGGACTTGCGGCGGCTGCGGCAAGTGGTTTGCAGATGCTGATGCAACCGTGGTGATCGAGGATCATAACGATGTCATTATTGGCAAGCGTTATAAAAACCTGATGGAGGATGCAGATCCCTCCTTTGAAAATACAGAGGTTGGACAGGATCCGGCAAGCTGGACGCAATTTTCTGATACCAAGAATTTCTTTGAAGTATCCGATGCCTATGCCAGCACCGGAAGCAAGTCTCTGAAGCTGTTTACAGATGAAACATCCCGGATTCCTACCGGTATTTACGGACCGGTTATTTCCATTGCAGATATGGAAGCCGTATCCCTGATCGTAGATACTTATGGTGATTCTACCGTGTCTGTTTATTTGTACTTCTATGATGCAGCGATGCAGCAGCTGTCCCTGGGCGAGGGTGTACGTGACTGGTTTGAGATCGTACCTCGGGACAAGTGGCAAACCTTTTACAGAAAATATACTGTGCCTGAGGGCGCACGGTATTTGCAGGTTCTTTTCTATAAGACCAACAGAGTCCACGGTTCCGTCTATTTTGACGATTTGATCATCAAGGAGTTTGAGAAGTCAGATGAGCCGGAGAAGGCTGCCCAGCTGATTGATTCCTTTGAAGAAGGTTCTGCACCTGACGGTTTGCCCTGGGGCTGGACAACTGTCACAGAAGCCAGTAAGAACACAGCGGATATGAAATATTTTGAAATTGTGGATTTGACTTCTGAGGACAAGCCTGCCGGTGCGCCTGAGGCACTTAACGGCACCCACGCTTTGAAATTCACCCAGGTTGCTGAGGACGGACTGGTCAGAGGTATTTTCTCTCCCTACATTGATGTATCTGCGATGCAGGCCGTGCTGGCGAGTGTGGACATCATGGGACCCAGCTCTCTGCAAATCTACATTATGTTCTATGATGAGGACTATAATTGCCCGCAAAATACGGATTGGCGTCCTTGGACGATTGACGAATCCTTCGATGAATGGGGCCAGATGAATTTTGAGGTGGCAGTTCCGCAAGGCGCAAAATATGCCCAGCTATGTCTGTATAAGGCAAGCAGATCCTATTACGACGGTGTCATATATATTGACAGAATTGTCCTGAAGGAAACCAAGCTGATGGACAGCAGCCAGGTTTTGCCGGAGATTCCGGAGTATGTGGATTACGAGTGGACGATTCTGGAGACGGAGCATCCCAGACTTTACTTTAACGCAGAGGAGCTGCGCCGGATCAAGAGAACGACGACCAATGATACGCTGAACTCCATGGGCTACACCGGTTCTTCTGCCTATGCAGAGCTGCTTGCAGAAGCAGATGGCTATCTTGCAGAAACATCCTTTATAAAGCACTACGGCGGTGTCAGCGGTGAGGCAAGAAAAATTGTTATACAGCTTTATCCCAAGCTGGAGGACATCTCGATTGATGAGCGATTCCACGAACCGCCCAATGCAGCCTTTAGCGGTACATATCCGTATTTCTCTACGCTTTCCGGGGAAATTCTTCAGAGAATGAAGTCCCTGGCATTGGCATACGCCCTCAGCGGCGAGCAAAAGTACGCCGATCGGGCAATCCAGTATGCGGTGGATATGTGCAACTGGGAATATTGGGAAGGCGACCTTATGTGGCAGGATTCTATGACACAGTATGGTGAGTTTTCCAATCAGGGTATCGGTTACTGTATCCGTGCTGTTTCCACTGTTTACGATATATGCTATCATCTTTTGACGGAGAATCAAAAGAAGCTGATGGAAGAAGCACTGATTGAGAATCTGGAGCACGTGTACAACGATACACTCTCCCGTATGAAACGCGGCAGAGATTTTGACGTTGCGATTACTGCGTTCTATGGCGCTTGTGCAATTATGAACAAGAGCAACAAAGAACAGGTTGTTAAGTACCTTGACCGCGCAATGCAGTATACCCAGTGGATCTTTGACTGGTATGAAAAGGGCCACAATGAGGGCTATTCCTACGCCCATGAAACAATGGAGCAGATGTTTGATGCCCTGGCTATTTGCGAGCGGGTTACCGGTAAGGCAGGTATGCTGGATCATCCCTTTGCTGCCGTTACACTGCCCAACTGGATCAAGGGCTTTATGGAACCGCAGAACGGCACAATGCCGGGATACCGGGACTCTGATTATCACGTTACCTATTTCCCCATTGTTCTCTCCACGCTGGCGAAGCGGGGCGATACAGCTGCCGGCTTCTGCCTGCACCGGACAGGCGGCGGCAACACGCCCTTTGAAAAACTGGTTTATACGAACATCAGCGACGCTTATATCTGGCCGCCGGATGATGATTATATGAACGTGACTGTGCTGGAACAGATGGGTATTGGCGCGCTGCGTACCGGCTGGGGCGAATTGGATAAGCTGATGATGCTTTACTCTGATGACTATCCCTACCACCACACCCACTGGGAAAACAACAGTATCTATTTTGCGCTGGATGGGGAATGGCTCATCCGTGACCCCGGCTACGGATCTATTACAACCGGCGCACCCAAGACGGACTATGATATGAAATACGCGGTGAACTCCATTTATGTGGACAATAAACCGCAGTCGGTCAAGGACGTGGGTGACATTTCCGAGATCTTTAATACCGAGCTGTACGGTCAGGTTCGTGGCAGTGCACCGGACGCTTTTGGTAAATACAACGATGAGTCCGTCCTGAGCCGCTTCGACCGGGATGTGATTATGTTCAATCACGACAGCGCCAGCTACTATGTGGTGATTGATGACCTGGCTTCCAGCCAGGAGCGCACCTACGGATGGAATATGGTCTTTACCGGATGGGAAAGATTCGAGCTGGATAATGAAGAATGGGATCATACACAAGAAAAAGAAGCCAACCACTTTGCAATGCTGAAAAATGGCAAGGTGCTGCACCAGTACTTTGTCGGTGAATCCCTTACCTTCTTCAGTACGTATTTCACAAAGGCTGGCGAATCCTACGGTCCGCTGTTCCGCGCGAATACAAAAACAACTGTAAAGAGTAAACAGTTTATGACTGTGATCAATGCAGAAGCGGAGTATGATGGTGTTACCGCGATCGACAGCACGCCTTTGCAGAACGTAAGATCTACCAAGACATCTCAAGAGAATCCGGACGGCTTTAGCTGGTTCAGCTCTCATACATACGGTCAGGGCATTGCCCGTCCTCTGGGACCTGATGGCTACAAGGCTACAATGTTCCGTGCGGACCAGGTGGGTGACTGGATGAGCTATCCATTCTATGTGGAAGAGGGAGGCACTTTCCTGGTATCTCTGAAGATTGGACACTTCCAGGAATATGGTGGAACCTGGCAGATCTATCTGGATGGCGAGCTTGTGGCAGAGAACGTTGCTCCCAGAAGCCTGACGAGTCGATTCATTCCGATTTCCTTTGGCAAGCGGGAGATTACCGAGGGCAAGCATATGATCAAGGTTGTTTTGGTCGGCGATACCAATCCTCAGGGTGAGGAATGGGGCACGCTGATCTCCATGGGCGAAATTCTTCTGAAGAAGGAAGGCGCCAGCCTTGGTAACGGCTCTGTGGAAGTGCTGGAATCCTATGATACAGATAAGCTGATCGGTGCGACGATTCGCTACGGCACAGTTCTCAATGACGTGATTTTGTCCAATAAGGGTACCGATGCAATTTCTGCCGGCAACGTTTCCACCAATGGCAAACAAGCGGCAATTTTGGGTCTGTATGAAGGCGAAATTAAAGAGGGCTATTCCTTGCTCAACGGCACATCCTTGAAGTACGGTGAGACCACCTTGGTCACAGCCGATACAGCGATGGATGTAACGGTTGACTTCCGTCTTTCCAGATACCCCGTTAAGAACACAGATGATGACGAGGAATTGGAGCTGGATGAAGACTTCAGCTTCAAGAATCCCAAGACCTTGCTTAACGTCAGCACAGAAAAGGCCGGAACGCTGTCTATCTATGTAGGCACTGATGCACCCTTCACAGTTACCGTTAACGGTCAGACTGTTGAAGCTGCCTATGCAGACGGTATGCTTACGGTCAGCGTCTGGGAAGGCACCCAGAATCTTGAAATTATCGGCACGCACCATTGCGTTTTCGATCAAAGATTGACAGGTCTCGGCAATGTTAAGACCTGGGCAGATTGCTTCAATGCGAACGAGTACTATATGTCCTGCCTGTGCGGCAAGAATGGCGAAGAGACCTTCCTTGAAGGCGCGCCTAAGGGCCACCGGATTGTCGCAGTTAAGGCACAGGATCCTACGGAAACCGAGGAAGGCTGCATTGCCCACTTCTCCTGCAAGAACTGCGATAAGCTATTTGCAGATGCAGAAGGTAAAATGGAACTGCTGCGCTCCGATGTGGTGATTTCCAAGCTGATTCCTGCTGCGCCAGAAGCAAATGGCTGGATGATCTGGCTGGCTGTTGGCGGTGTAATCCTCTTGGGAGCAGCTGCTGTGCTGGTTGTTCTGCTGAAGAAAAAGGCTAAAAAGTAAGCACAATAAATCCCATATTTAAAGAAATCCCCCCATACAGAGATGTCTGTATGGGGGGATAAATTTTGAATTAGATAGCCTGTATTGCGCCGATCTGCTCCGGAAGCCTGCGTACAGCCTCCCAGGAAGGATTGATCTCTGCGCCACCAAAGGGATCAAAGCCGGTAATGAGAAGTCGCTTCATCAAATCACTCCTTAGACCTGGGTTTCTGCCAGATTGAGGTTAACTTCCTCCCAAAAGAGCGTGTCTTCCACCATTCGGTCATCCAATTCCCAGAAGTGGTTCATCACATCTTCAGGACGCAGACAGTTGCGGGTGGTGGTTTCTACCCAATTTCGCAGTTCTGCTACCTCGGTGGTACAGTCGGGTGTGAACAGCTGAGGGGTATCTACCAATGCTTTCAGAAGATTGGAGACCACGGGATTATCCGGATTGGTTACATTCAGCGTGCATACAATCAAAGTGCCGTTGCCAGCCTTAACGGAGAAGAGATGGCTGAATTTGCGAAGCGTATCCTCGTCAATGAAGTGCTTAATGCCGTGCACCAGACCCTTCATACGGTCGCGGACGGGCTTGTCAATGCCGCTGAAGAATTCCGTAACGGCAAAGGGACAGCTATCCAGATTCACCTTCGTTCCGGCTTCCAGCAAGGGCTGCAAATTCATATCAAAATATCGGCTGGATGCCAATACAGCTTGCAGTTTCTCCGAGGAAATGATGCCGCCCAAATTACTGCCACGATCCCAAATACAGGGCTTAAACCGCTCCAAAGCACCGGGCATTTGCCAGGCGTTCCGCTGTGCGTTATACTCGTAGAACATCAGAACCGTCTTGCCGGCATCCAGGTCGGCAAAGATATTTTCATCCAATGTATCTGTAACAATCAAATCAGACTTTTCAGAACCGGCCTCCAGCCATACCTTTAAAGCACTGTTTTGCAGACGCAGCTGCGGAGCTGCTTCTGGGCGGGCATGGGGATAGAACCATACCTTCCAGCTGTTTTTAACAGAAATATCACTGCTTGTAAATTCCGCACGAAGAGTACGCATTTGCGCCTTGCCGTTGGGCGTGACGGAAATCGTAATCTCAGCCAGCTTTTGCAGACCGCCGGCCAATACGAAATCCTTGCCCTCGTACACCAATTCCTCATCCAGCCACAGCTTGTAGTCACCGCGGATTTCCGGATTCGGCAGGAAGTCAGAGGCATAAAGTGCAGCAGTGATGGTGCTGTTATCGTAAGCAATTTCATCACTCAAATCGGCCAGCAAAACCAGATCATCGTTCATCTGCCGAAACCACTGGGGATCGATGTATTTATCGTCGTCAAAGCAATCTACAATGCCGTTTTTATTCTCGTATTTCAGGCAGTCAGAAAATTGGAGCATCTCATAGCCGCACAGAGAGGAAAGGCGCATTTGCTCCAGATAGATTTTCATTGCCATATTCTTAAAAGTGCGGGAACCCAGCTGATAGTCTTCCATACGACCGGCAAGTCCCTTGCGGGCAATCAGTTTGGGCAGCTCGGTCATATAGGCGGGCTTTTTGATTCTGTTAGCTTCCAGATATTCCGGACCGACTTGTTGGGCAAATGCATCAAATTTGTCGTTTAGCGCCTGATAATCGGGTACATCGATGTAGTGCATCGCTTCGTGTGCCAGAGTAGGGCGCAGAGGTGTTGCTTCCCGGCGAATTTCTACTTTGCCGGACTTGGTATCTGCCTCGGCGTGCATAGGCACATCGTAAGTAGAGCCGTTGATGTGCCATGGAGCATCAATTTGGAACATATTCTTGTGGTGCTTGAAAGGGAAGAAGTAGGCAATGTGCTGACTGTAAATATCCGCAGTGCTTCGATCGTACTCACCCCAACCGGAGTTGTCCAAAATCAGCTTGTTGGGAGCAAGAGCGCGACCTTGCTTGTAAAGGGCGAGAACCTCAGGATAGTGACCGGAGTTGTGCATCTCGTTTCCAATGCAGAAAATCGCCATAGAGGGGCTGTTGCGGTATTTTATAATGGTATCGGCCCAGGCCTGGTTGTTCATGGACAGATTCTGCTTGATGCCCTGACTGTCATAGTCGTAGGCAAAACCGATTTCCATGTGAATCAGCATTCCGAGCTCGTCGGCAGCACGAACAAAGTCCTCAGAAGGAATGGTGCTGTGGAAACGAACCAGATTGAACCCGTATTTCTTAGCCTGACGGATATTTTTCAGTGCGGCTTCATAGTCGCTTTTGCCAGTCATGTTGGGATGATCGTGAGCGACGATTCCCCGGATATAGCCCCGCATATAGATAGGTGCGTCATTGAAAAGAAGCATCTTATTCTGCATAGCACGCAGAGAGCTGTGCCCGAACCGCACAGTTTCGCTGCAGGCGCTTATGGTGTAGAGCGTAGGCTTTTCCAGTGTCCACAGCTCCAAATGGGAAGCATCCAGTGTGGTGCGATAGCCGTCATCACAAGTGGTACATCCCATCACAGGACAGTCCACGATGTTACCGTCCTTGTCACGAATGGTAAAGTCACCCAGCGGTGAGGGCGTGACAACATATAGTAGATTAGCGGAAGTATTGCTGTAAATATACATAGTGAGCCTCCTGTATTGCTTTTATAGCGCAATTATAGCATAGATATATAAGAAAATCACTATTTTTTTACAATCGACGCGTGCAGAAAAGAGGCAGTTTTACAAATACGAAGAACCCAACCACGAGCATCTTGAATGCCATGGCCTCGGGAGGTGGACAGAATGAATATATATGGATAAAGTAGACTAAATAGCACCAAAATCACGAATAAAAATACATTATGTGTCAGTTGGTATACAGTGTTTCGTCGTAATTCAAGATTTATTCAAGATTCAAAAGTAGCGGCTAATCGCAAA
>SVLS01000006.1 GCA_015067835.1 Oscillospiraceae bacterium
GAGTTCGTGTTGATTGCGATGAGGGTCCACCTGTTCCCATACCGAACACAGAAGTTAAGCTCATTTGCGCCGACGATAGTTGCCGGGTGACTGGCCGTGAAAATAGGTAATGCGAACACAAGCCTCCACAGTAATGTGGAGGCTTTTCTCATAACGGGAATGCAGCGGAGGCTTGCATTTTTCTGCAAGTTGGTTATAATATAGTCAATAGCGAAAGGAGCAGCTTATGTTTGGATTTTATTATGGCTTTGATTTGACATATTTGGTTTTGGTGTTGCCCTGCGTCATTTTTGCTGCGATTGCCAGCGCCCGCGTCCATTCCACCTTTAAGAGGTACTCGCAGGTGCTTTCCTGCAGAAGGATTACAGGCGCGCAGGCGGCTCATCGCGTTTTAACCGCAAATGGAGTATCCGGCGTTCGGATTGAACGGGTTTCCGGCAATCTGACAGACCATTTTGATCCCAAGAGCAATGTTATCCGCCTTTCTGAGGATGTATTCGATTCCACCTCTGTTGCGGCGATTGGCGTCGCCTGCCACGAGGCTGGGCACGCGGTACAGTATGCCCAGCATTATGCTCCCATCAAGATTCGTGCGGCCATTATTCCCATTACCAACATCGGCAGCAAATTGGCAATGCCGCTTATTCTTTTGGGTGTGATTCTCAGCTTTGGCGAAACATTTTCCTACGGGTTCGTTTATGCCGGTATCGCTTGTTTTGCGCTGTCGCTGGTATTTCAGTTGGTGACGCTTCCGGTGGAATTTAACGCCAGCCGCCGGGCGATGCAGGCCATCGCATCCGGGGAAATCCTGACGCAGGAGGAGCGCCGGGGAGCAAGAAGAACCTTGACAGCTGCGGCAATGACCTATGTTGCGGCAATGGCGGTTTCTTTGGCGCAATTACTGCGACTTCTTATGATTTTTGGCCGCCGCAGAAATGATTGATATGAATTTTCGCCCCGGGCTTGACATCCGGGGCGACTTTTTGTATAATTCCTTTGTGTGAAAAGTATGAAAAATGTGAAAGGAGAGCACTTGTGGCAGGCGGAAAACATATTTTAGGAAAGTCCAATGCCCGTCGGGTATTTGGTACGGCCAAGGTGGGCGACCGCGGACAAATTGTCATCCCCAAGGAAGCAAGGGAATTGTTTGGAATTCAGCCCGGTGATACCCTTTTGATTGTTGGCGAAACGGAGACCGGATTGATTGTTTCCCGGCCAGAGGCACTGAACGATTTGGCAGATAAAATTTTGAATAATATTAGCAAAGAGGATTGAGTTATGGAGGAATTGTTGGAGCTTTACAGCGTCATGGGCGTGAGCCCCGCTGTTTACCAATACGGAGAAGAGGCGCTGAAGCGGCTGGAGTCAAGATTTTCAGAAATTGATAAAATTGCGGAGTACAATCAGGCGAAGGTTCTGGCGGCTATGCAGAAAAATCACGTTTCTGCCGCCTGTTTTGCCGCAACCACCGGCTACGGCTACGATGATATGGGCCGTGATAATCTGGAACGGGTTTATGCAGACGTGTTCCATACGGAGTCGGCTCTGGTTCGTCCGCAAATTACCTGCGGCACCCACGCGTTGACGGTTGCACTGTCGGCAAACCTTTTGCCCGGTGATGAGCTGCTTTCGCCGGTTGGCTTGCCCTATGACACACTGCAGGAGGTAATTGGCATTCGCCCCAGTCCCTGCAGTCTGGCTGAATACGGAGTCAGCTATCGGCAGGTAGATTTGCTGGAGGATGGCTCTTTTGATTATGAAGGCATTCGCAGCGCAATCAACGAAAAAACCAAGCTGATTACCATACAGCGATCCAAGGGTTATGCCACACGTCCCACATTTTCTGTGACACAGATTGGCGAGTTGATTGCTTTTTGTAAGAAGATCAAACCGGATGTTCTGGTGATGGTGGACAACTGCTACGGGGAATTTGTGGAAACCATCGAGCCCTCTGATGTGGGCGCAGATATGACGGTGGGTTCGCTTATCAAGAATCCCGGCGGCGGTTTAGCCCCCATCGGCGGTTATATCGCCGGCACAAAGGCGTGCATTGACCGCTGTGGCTATCGTCTGTCTGCTCCGGGCCTGGGGCAGGAGGTCGGCGCAAACCTAGGCTTAATGCCGGCGTTGTACCAAGGCTTTTTCCTGGCACCGACTGTGGTGGCAGGCGCAGAAAAGGGTGCGATTTTTGCCGCAAATCTTTATGAGCCTCTGGGCTTCCCGTGTTTCCCCAACGCCACTGAAAACCGGCACGACATTATTCAGGCGGTGGAATTGGGCAGCGAGGCTGCAATGGTTGCTTTTTGTAAGGGCATTCAGGCAGCTGCACCGGTGGATTCCTTTGCCAGCCCCATACCCGGGGATATGCCGGGCTATGACAGTCAGGTGATCATGGCAGCCGGTGCCTTTGTCCAGGGTTCTTCCATTGAACTTTCTGCCGACGGACCGATTCGTCCGCCTTATGCGGTATATTTTCAGGGTGGCTTGACCTGGTATCATGCAAAATTGGGTATTTTGATGAGCCTGCAAAAAATGATTGATGCAGATTTGATTCAGCTATAAATAGAAAGAAGGATTATAATGTCTTGGTTGTTCTTTTCCATCGCAACTGCCATTTTGTGGGGCGCTGCAGAGCTGTTTTATAAAAAGGGCGCTCTTCCCAATGAAAAGTATTCACATTTAAAGATCTGTGTCTGTGTGGGTGCCGTGATGGGACTTCACGCTATCTTCACACTGCTGACACAGGATATCAACTACAACCCCATCAATATCATCCGTTACCTTCCTGTTTCACTGTTTTACATTATCTCTATGGCATTTTCCTACTTCGGTATGCGCTTCCTGGAGGAATCGATTTCTGATCCCATTGAGAACACGGCCGGTGTTATTTGTACGCTTCTGTTTGTCATTTTCCTGCAGGAAGAGATTTCCTGGTTGACCTGGGTGGCTATTGCGGTCATTACTGTTGGCGTTTTGGGCGTTAGCTTTCTGGAAAATAAAGGTGAAACAACAAGAAAGAAAAAGCTGGGTAAGGCTTTGGCCGTGGCTGCCTTCTGTATGCCCTTTGTATATGCATTGTTGGATGCATTCGGCACATTCCTGGATGATGCTTTCTTTCTGATTGAAGATGTTGCGAATTCCCCCTTGGTGGATGTTACCCCTGACACCATTGAGGATGTAGCCAATACCAGCTATGAGCTGACTTTTGCTCTGTTTGCACTGGGTCTGTTTATTTTTATGAAGGCCAAGAAGGTCAAGTTTGGCCCCATTCCTCAGCACAAGGACAAGATTCTCGCCGCTGTGTTTGAAACCGCCGGTCAGTTCACCTATGTATACGCACTCGGCGGAGTAGACGCTGTTGCTGCCCCCATTCTTTCCTCTGTTTGCGTGATCTCCTTGCTGCTTTCCAGAATCTTCCTGAAAGAAAAGCTTTCTTGGAAGACTTACGCATTCATTGCTGTCGTGATCATCGGTATCCTTTTGTTGGCAGTGAGCGAAGAAGTTCAAATCTAACTATGGGCATATACGATATGTAATCGAAAGTCGCCGGTTCACCGGCGACTTCTTTTTATCGAATAATGGGGCAAATTTCACATTGACAGTTGTAAAATCACCGGGAATGATATATAATACACTAGATATAGAATTTATATATTGGAGTTGTAGCTGTGATGGAGCATAATACTTTAGAGCTTCAAGAATACATAAAGCCCGGTAATCGCGTACACCTGATTGGCATTGGCGGCGTTTCCATGCGCCCGCTGGGATTGGTGCTGCAGGGGATGGGGTTAATTGTTTCCGGCTCGGATATGAATTCGTCTGTTTCTACCGACGAGCTGATTGCGAAGGGAATTCGTGTAGAAATTGGCCATCGGGCGGAGAATATTGTGGGTGCAAAATGTGTCATCCGCACCGCTGCTGTACATAATGACAATCCTGAAATTGCGGCAGCCCGTGCAGCCGGTATTCCTGTGTTTGAACGGGCGCAGGCTTGGGGTATCATTATGAGAGCCTACCGTAATGCTGTTTGCATTTCCGGTACCCACGGAAAAACAACGACTACCTCTATGGTAGCGCACATTTTGATGGCGGCTCAGATGGATCCGACGGTAATGATTGGCGGTTATTTGCCCTTGCTTCAGGCAGGACACCGGGTCGGCTCCGGAGACACGATTTTGTTGGAAAGCTGTGAATACTGCGATTCGTTTTTGAATTTCTTCCCCAGCTTGGCTGTGATTCTTAATATTGAAGCAGACCATTTGGATTACTTTAAGGATTTGGCGGATGTGCAGAAGTCTTTCCGTGCCTTCGCTCAATTATCCAGCGGCGGTGTGCTTGCCAACGGCGACGATGCCAATACGATGCAGGCGCTTGAAGGTCTGGAGGCGGTCACTTTTGGCTTTGGGGGAAACAACCGTATCTGCGGTGTGAATCCCTCGGAAGACTGGAGAAGCTTTGATGTGGTTTGCGATGGGCAGACATACTGCCACCTGCAGCTGAGCGTATACGGTCGCCATAATGCTCTCAATGCCCTTGCGGCGGCTGCCGTTGCCTGGACGATGAAAATTCCAAGTGAGGTAGTGGAAGAGGGACTGGCGTCTTTCCGTGGCGCCGGACGCCGTATGGAGTTCAAGGGAAAGTTTGGCGGTGCAGATATTTACGACGATTATGCGCACCATCCCGGTGAGTTGTCAGCGACCATTGATGCGGTACGGGCAATGGGCTACCAGCGTATGATTGTGGCTTTTCAGCCCCATACTTATACCCGCACCAAGGCGCTGTTTGATGATTTTGTTCAGCAGCTGAAGCGTCCGGATGTTGTGGTTCTGGCTGAAATCTATGCTGCCAGAGAACGCAATACGGTGGGGATTTCTTCCCGGGATTTGCTGGCGAAGCTTCCCGGCGGTTATTACTGCGAAACCTTGCCGGAAGTGACGCAAAAGCTCAAGGAATTGGCGCAGCCGGGTGATATTATTCTGACGGTTGGCGCTGGCGATATTTATCGTGCCGGCGAAGCGATGCTGAAATAAAATGCATACGGAATCTCAAAACAACTGATTCGGTAAGAAAACGAGGCGATGATTGTGAAGAAAATAAGTGTTTGCGTTCTGTTCGGCGGCATTAGCCCGGAGCATGAGGTGTCCTTGCGTTCTGCGGAATTTGTGCTGAACAGCCTGAACCCGGAAAAGTACAACATTTTCCCTGTGGGCATTACCAAAAACGGAGATTGGATTCTCTATGGCGGTACAGATTATTCGTTGCTTCCCTCCGGGGAGTGGAAGGATTTCCCTGATAATCGTCGGGCGGCGATTTCTCCCGTTCGCGGACAGGGGCTGCTCAGCTTTGAGGGCGACTGTGTGGTACGGGAATGGATTGATGTGGTTTTTCCGGTTCTCCACGGTGAAAATGGGGAAGACGGAGCAATGCAGGGCCTTTTGCAGCTGGCGGGTATTCCTTATGTCGGACCTCACGTGTCTGCTTCTGCGGTAGCGATGGATAAGACCCTGACCAAATTGGTGGTAGATAAGGCCGGTGTCCGTCAGGCAGACTGGATGTTGGTAAACAATTCAGATATTGATTTGCGTCTGGACTGGGTAATGGATCAGGTTGAAAAGAAGTTCCAATATCCTGTGTTTGTCAAGCCGGCAGGAACAGGATCTTCTGTGGGTGTGTCTAAGGCTGCAAACCGTGAGGCGCTGAGAGATGCCCTCTTGAAGGCCGGCACGTATGACAGCAAGATTTTGGTGGAGGAATTCATCAACGGCCGTGAAATTGAAGTTGCGGTGATGGGCAATGCAAGCCCCGTAGCTTCCATTTGCGGCGAAATCGATTCCGGCGCTGAATTCTACGATTACGACGCTAAGTATGTAACGGATACTTCCGTTGCCTACATTCCTGCCCGTATTTCTGAAGAAGCAGCGGAGCAGGTGCGGGATGCAGCGGTGCGGATTTACACCGCCATCGGTTGCCAGGGCTTGAGCCGCGTGGATTTCTTTGTAACCTATGAAGGGGACGAGATTATCTTTAACGAGATCAATTCCATTCCCGGTTTTACTTCCATCTCGATGTATCCCAAGCTGTTTGCTGCCAGCGGCATCCCGGCGGAGGAGCTGGTGGAGCAGCTGCTCAATCTGGCGATGGAGGCAAATAAGTGAAGCAGAAGGTGATGCTGTCCATTACCGGCAAGCAGTCCTACCAGGGGCAGGAGCCGGATGCAATGGAGCTGGTAACGGAAGGTACAATGGAGTTCGCGGACGGCGGATGGAACATTGCTTATCAGGAAAGCGATCTGACAGGCCTGGGAGGCGTTACAACCACTTTCCGCGTTGAGCCGGATAAAGTGACTCTGAAAAGAACAGGCGCCCTGCGCTCCACGATGGAGTTCCAGATGGGCAAGGCGGATGAGAGCCTGTATCAGATGGAATTTGGTGCGCTTATGATTGTCGTGACAACGAAGCACCTGTTTTACGATATTACGCCAGAGGGCGGCTGTATCGATTTGGTATACGAGATCGAAATTGAAAAGGCCGAGGTTGGCATTGTAGATTATCATTTGGACATCCGAACGATTGCATAAAATAAAAACTGTTGCAAGTATTCCTTGCAACAGTTTTTTGCATTTATGTACTCATTCCGTCGGAGAGACAATGTTAACCACAACCTTATCCCTGGGTTCATAGGTGATAATACCGGCAAGGAAGTGATTTTGCAGCAATCCGGTTTGTTTGTCGTAATTGTAGCGGTACAGCTCGACAGTATAGCCCAGCATAGGCGCAACCAGCTGCTCACCGTCTGTATGACCGCCAGGGTTGTCCGGAAGCATATTGTTGTAAAGTGTTCCGGGTTGAATAGGTGTGGAGATGTCGTCCAGACGGACCTGATAGGTGCGGTCATCCGTACCTGTAATGGCGATTCTTATGATGTTATTTTCCACCGTGGCGGTGATGCGGATAGGTTCAGAACGGGAATTGCGGAAGGAGAAATCTGCCGTTCCGTTATGGACATAGGCATCCCGGCCAATTTCGATAAAGGTGGGGGCGTAGGTGTGAGCATGATGCTCCAAAACTTGCAGCTCCGCTTCCAAAACGCAGGTGTACAGCACACTTGCTACGTGTGTTACACCACCGCCCATAGTCAACACTTGGTTTCTGCCGATGTAGGTCAATGCCTCCAGATAACCGGCTTCAGCGGTCAGCTCACCCAGCAGCTGATTAAAGGAGAAGGTATCTCCGGACTTGATAATCACACCGTTGAGCTTGTTGCAGGCCTGAAGAACGTTGTTGTTCCAAGCCTCGTCAATGCCCAGTGCAGAAGTGGAGTCTCCCATTGTATCCTTAAACAGGTTACCGGAAATCAAATCCTCTGTCAAATTAGGCGTTATGTAGCAAAGGGGAATGTTCAGAGTTGTTCCGTATGGAGTATTGGCAATTTTCTCCTTCAGCTGGTCGAGATTAAAGCCATAGCCATAAATCTCCGGCGTGACCTCATAAGTGACGGGGTCAATTTGCGCATCTACCGGTTCTTTGCAGTTTTCAAGATAGATGGTCATCAATTCTTCCTCCAGGGAGTCAGGCGCAACAACGGAGCAAGCACCAATAACCTGGAAGATGTTGATATTGTAGTACTCCAAAACCTGTTCATACAGCTTATCAGGGTCCAGACCGTATTCCGCAGTGCCTACATAAATGTGCAATGTCTGGTGGGTGACACTTGTATCCGGCTTCGGAACGTCCATGGGGGGCTTTGTGCCAGTCAAGGTAACAGTCGGCTGAGTTAAGGTGCTGCTGAACTGGCTTCCCAGCTTGTCGATTTCATTGCGGATATATGCGGTATTCAGGTTCAAATAAGGGGTAATGGGAATATTGACAGAATTGATCTGGGCATCCTTTTTTGCTTGCTCTCGTTCAGAGCGGCTGCCGGTGCGGCCATAATTGTATGCAGCTTCTACGACAGCCGCGATATCCAGCCTTGCTCCGGTTTTAGAAGGAGGCAAAGTTACCTGAGAATCCAATACAGTAACCGTCATATCCAATTTCGTGTAGGTATCGGCAGTTGCCTCTTCCAGAGCATCGGTTGCTTCTTCCGGTGTCATTCCTCCCAGATTGACGCCGGCGGCATACACACCCTTAAGAATCAGTCCATCATCCTGCGCGGAAGAGGGGGGATTGATCAGAAAAATGATGGCAACGATAACCAATATAGCAGCCACAGAACCCAACGAGATCAAAGTGATTTTTTCTTTCCGATTCAGATACCAACGGCGCTTCTTTCTCCGAGCCGGGTTTGCTCGCACCGGAGTTTGCGCACCATCCTCCAACCGCACACGCTGGGTTGCATCATTTATGGAATTGCCCTCGCTGGTATTGCGAGAATTGTCAAAACGATGATCGCTAATGGTAAATCTCTCCTATCTATCAGCGGCAAATGCCGCGCACAATATGTATAACTACAGGGTCATTGTACCACATTTTACACAAATTGCAATGTCATTTCGTTACCAATGGATGAAAATACTGTAAATAATTGATAATCAGGTGCTTTGACAGAGGCTGCGGTATTTTTCCAGGAAAACCTTGGTTTGCCGCAGACTGTCCACGCCGGCGCTCAGCTTCAATCGCAGCGTTGGCTGTTTAGCGGTGGCAATCAGCTGGAGGCGCTTGGCATAATCCTTGTCGCTGCAAATACGGCTGATTGCATCAAAGTTCAGTTCCGTCATCGTGATCCAAACCTCACCGGCTTTTTGACGAATATCGGAAATATGCACCTTTTGTGCTTGCGCCCGAAGCAGAGCAATGTCGATCAAATTCAAAACGCCCTTGGGCGGATCGCCATAGCGGTCTATGATTTCATCCAGCAAATCATCCGCATCTTCCTGGGTGCGAATGGCTGCCATCCGGCGGTACAAATCCATCCGTTCTTCGCCTCTGGATACATAATCCTGGCTGACATTTGCGGTGACATTCAAATCTGCGGTGCAGTCCGGCTCTTTTGGCTTTTCGCCTTTTTCTTCCAAAACAGCTTCGTCCAGCAGCTTTAAGTACATATCATAGCCGACACTCATCATGTGACCGGATTGCTCAGCTCCCAGGAGATTTCCTGCACCACGGATTTCCAAATCCCGCATTGCAATTTTGAAGCCGGAGCCGAATTCTGCAAAGTCCCGAATGGCTGAAAGGCGCTTTTGCGCCACTTCGGTGATGTTTTTGTCCGGTCGATAGGTAAAGTAAGCGTAGGCGTGTCGAGTGGAGCGGCCAACGCGTCCCCGCAGCTGATGCAGCTGCGACAGTCCGAACCGGTCCGCATTTTCAATTATGAGCGTGTTGGCATTGGGGATATCCAGACCGGTTTCGATGATTGTGGTGCATACCAAAACCTGAATTTCTCCGTCGGCCATTGCCTGCATGACATCGCCAAGTGCATCTTCCCCCATTTGCCCATGAGCCACTGCAACGGAAAGACCGGGAATCCGTTTTTGCAGGGCACTGGCGCATCGGTCGATGGTTTCAACCCGATTGTGTAAATAGTAAACCTGCCCGCCTCTTTCCACTTCCCGGCGGATGGCATCGTCAATAATGGCGTTGTTGTGCTCCATCACGAAGGTTTGAACCGGATAACGGTCAGCGGGGGGTTCTTCAATGGTGGACATATCCCGAATGCCGGAAAGAGCCATATTAAGGGTTCTGGGAATCGGCGTTGCAGAAAGGGTGAGTACATCCACACCCTTGGAAATTTCCTTCAGCCGTTCCTTGTGGCTAACACCGAAGCGCTGCTCCTCGTCAATAATCAGCAAGCCCAAATCCTTATATTCAATGCTTTTTTGCAGCAGCTTATGGGTGCCGATAATCAAATCCACACCGCCGCTGCGTAAGTTTTGGATGGTTTTTTTCTGCTGGGCTGCCGTTCTGAAGCGGCTAAGCACATCAATGTTGACAGGAAATCCGCGAAAGCGGGCAATGGCGGTTTGATAATGCTGCTGCGCCAGCACCGTGGTGGGAACCAGAATCGCAACCTGCTTTCCGTCCATAATGGCCTTCATGACAGAGCGCATTGCGACCTCTGTTTTGCCGAACCCCACATCGCCGCACAGCAAACGGTCCATTGGGGTTGGAGATTCCATATCCGCCTTGATATCTGCAATGCACCGCAGCTGGTCGTCTGTCTCTGGATAGGGGAAATTGTCCTCAAATTCCTGCTGCCAGGGAGAATCGGCAGAAAAGGCGTAACCTTCCTGGCGCTTTCTGGCGGCATAAAGCTGAATCAGCTCGCCGGCCATATCCTTGGCGGCCTTTCGGGCCTTTGTTTTGGTTTTTTGCCAGGCATCAGAGCCGATTTTATTCAGGCGGACGTTGCCGTCTTCACCACCGGAGCCGATGTATTTGCTCACCAAATCCAACTGAGTGGCCGGCACAAAAAGGGTATCCGAGCCCTGATAGGCAATTTTGACATAATCCTTAACAGCACCGTCTACCTTGATTTGCTCCATTGCAACAAAGCGGCCGATGCCGTAGTTTTCATGGACAACCAAATCGCCCGGGGTTAAATCTGTAAAGGAATTGAGCTTTTGACGATTGGTAGCGGATTTTTTGGGCTTCTTTTTAACAGCAGCTTTTCCGAGAAGCTGCCCTTCTGTCAGAACGGCCAGCTTGGCACTGGGGTATTCCATACCAAAGGGCAGGGTGCCCTCCGTCAGCAGAATCTGCCCAGGTTGGGGAGCGGTGGTGAAGGGAATACACAAAAATGCGGAAAGACCACGCTCCTGCAGCTGCTCCTGCAGCAGCTCTGCACGGCGGCGTGTGCCGCACAGAACAGCGGATGCAAAGCCCATTTTCTGATAATGGGACAAATCCGTTGCAGCAGTATCCAGACTGCCGCCATATCCAGGCAGCTGCTTGGCGGTCATGGGCAGCAAATGCTTGGGAGGATTTTCCTCCGGATAGGAGCTGCCGCCAAAGGAGTCAAGATACAGCAAGGTTTTGCCTGTCAGCTTGGCGCAAAAGTCTTCCCATTGCAGAGCGTAATCGCATAGCTCACCGGCCAGCAGTCCGCCCTGCAGCATCCCGTCAAGCTGCATTCCCAGCTCGTCCATCCGGTTGCGTGCGGTGCGTTTGAGAAGACTTTGGTCACACAGCACAAAGGTGGCATTGGAAGGGATATAATCCATTGCAGTCGCCATTTCCGGATATATCAGCGCCATATACCGGTCAGAAGCCGGATTCTGCACGCCGTTTTGATATTTTTCCAAATCCCGTTCCAGGGTTTTGATTAACTCCTCGTGGACATTCTTCCGCCGCTTTTGCCGCGCCAACAGACGCTCCAAGTCATTACAAAGACCGGCAAGTCCAAGATGATGAAGCTTGGGCTGTGTTTCACTGACAGGCAGAATGGTGATAGCGGAAATATTCTCCGTTCTGCGTTGTGTTTCCGGGTCAAAGTAACCCATGGTATCCAGCTCGTCACCAAAGAATTCCGCACGGACAGGAAAATCAGCAACAGGGGAGAAGACATCCAAAATTCCACCCCGTACCGCAAATTGCCCCGGACCTTCTACCATACTTGTGCGGGTATATCCGGAATCAGTGAGCTGTGCCACAAGGGTTTCCAACTGATACGTGTTGCCAACCTCCAGAGTGAATGTGCACTTGGAAAGAATCCCGGGAGGCATGGTGCGCTGAGTCAGGGACTCCCAAGTGACAATTTGCAAGGGTGTGCGACCCTGCAACAGCTCATAGAGCTGGCGAAGCCGCTTTTGCTCCCAGGCACGGCTGACAACGGCAGTATCATATAAGGTGAGCTCTCTGCTTGGGAGCACAGGAGGTGTGTCACCAAGAAAAGCCTTCAGCTCCTCCTGTATTCTCTTGGCGGCCATATCATCCTGACAAAGTACCACGATAGGAGCAGCGGAATCCCGATGCAAGGCCGCAAGAATATGACTGCGGTTGATTTGACCGATGCCGGTAATCGCAGTTGTTTCGCCCTGAGATACTGCCTTGTATGCGGCGCAGTATTCCGGGATGGATTGAAGAAGAGACAGTAGCTTTTCCATGGCTTTTCCTCCACGTGACAATGCGGAAAGGGGGAAAATACCCCCCTTTCCGTGGCGTTTTGACAGTATTTACGGCTTGCTGCCGTTATAGCGGTTTGCCGCCTCCGGCACGCCGTGCTCAATGATACAAAGAGCGGCAGCTGCGGCATTTTCCAAAGAGGTCTGCAGCGCCTTTTCCTCCAAAGAGGAGAAGTTGGACAGTACCCAGTCAGCCAAATCCTGCTCCGAATGTGCCTTGGCACCGACGCCAATTTTGACCCGGGGGAAATCCTGACTGCCCAGCTCTGCAATAATGGATTTGATGCCGTTATGCCCGCCGGCAGAGCCATCCGGACGGACGCGCAGGCGACCGGGCTCCAGAGAAATGTCATCAAACAAAATGATAATCCGCTGGGGCGGCACCTGATAATAAGCAGATAGCTGCAGGACAGAGCGACCGGATAAATTCATATAGGTCAGCGGCTTGAGCAGCAGCAGCTTTACACCGGCGTAATTGACCTGACCGAACAGCCCCTGAAACTTGGCCTTATCAATTTTGCAGCCCAGCTTTGCAGCAAGAATATCGATAGCGCGATAGCCGGCGTTGTGCCTTGTTTTTTCATATTCCTTGCCGGGATTGCCAAGACCGACAATCAGCCAGCTTTCACTTTTCTTCCCAAACACGGCTTAAAACAAATCAGCGATGGAAGTACCACCGTGAATATGGTCAATGGCACGGGCGAAAACAGGGGCAACATCCAAATACACCAGCTTGCTGCAGCTGCTGTTGGTTGCGCGTGGGATGGTGTTGAGGAAGACCATTTCCTTAATGGGGCTGTTTTCAATCCGTTCATACGCAGGGCCGGACAGCACACCGTGAGTAGCGCAGGCGTAAACCTCTTTTGCACCACCGATGTCCACCAAAGCCTGTGCAGCGTTGCACAGGGAGCCGGCGGTGTCCACCATATCATCGTACAAAATGCAAACCTTGTCCTTTACATCGCCGATGATGTTCATAACCTCGCTGACATTGGCCTTGGGACGGCGCTTGTCAACGATGGCCAGACCCATGTGAAGTTTGGAGGCAAAAGCACGGGCACGTCCAACAGAACCGACATCGGGAGAAACAATGACAAAATCATCGTAATTGAATTGGTCTTCCGGGAATTTGCTTGTAAAGTAATGACAGAAAGTGGGGTTACCCAGCAGATGATCCAAAGGAATATCAAAGAAGCCCTGAATCTGCGGGGCGTGGAGATCCATTGTCAGTACCCGATTTGCGCCAGCGGCGGCAATCATATTTGCAACCAGCTTAGCGGAGATGGGGTCGCGGCTCTTGGCCTTACGATCCTGACGGGCGTAGCCGAAATAGGGAATGACGGCAGTAATACGACCAGCAGAGGCACGACGGCAAGCGTCAATCATGACCAGAAGCTCCATCAGATGGTCGTTAACCGGCTTGCAGGTGGACTGAATCAAGAAGACGTCAGCACCGCGAACGGTTTCGTTCAAGCTGACAGAAGCTTCTCCATCGGAGAAGGTCTTGACATCGCTGTCACCCAAGGTGATGCCTAATTCCTTGCAAATGGTGCGGGCAAACTCCGGGTTGGAATTGCCGCAAAAAACCTGAATATGCTCTCCGTACGCAATCATCAAAAAATACCTCACTTTATTCTTTTTCTGTTACGCGAGATGAACCAGTATTATTATAGCATTGTTACTTATTGAAAAGCAACTGTTTTTGAGAAAAAATACACCTAATTATAGGGGAAAATCAAAGGATAATTTGGGCAAAACTGCTGTGGAGCGCTTGACAAATAATACCGCAGGGAGTATAATTCGGAGGTAATAAACGGGCTCGTAGCGCAGCTGGGAGCGCACCACATTCGCATTGTGGGGGTCGGGAGTTCGAATCTCCTCGAGTCCACCAATAAAAAGTACCGCCGAAAGGCGGTATTTTTTGTTGGTATGGTATTCACGAGAGGAGATTCGAAAGATAAAATCCAACAGTCCGGTGGACTGTTGGGCGATGGGTAGGGGCCCATCGCGACAATGTTTTTTGCAACGCAAAAATGCAAACGAAGGACTCGAGTCCACCAATAAAAAGTACCGCCGAAAGGCGGTACTTTTGGTTGCAGTTATTATTTTTGGACTTTCTTTTTGCCAAGGATCAGGCAAACCGCCAGCACGATTGCGGCAGGAATCAGAGCCGCCAGGAAAATGTTGGCATTGGGAATAAAAGAGGTTGTGCCGTCATCGTTGGTGATGGTCTGCGCATTGGAAAGAACCAGTTTTCCAATATACGGCCCAATTACGCCGGGCACAAGCACCTGAGAAAAAATACGGACGCCTTGCAGCATACCGGCTTTGCCTATAGGGGTCAAATCCCGGATTCGCGCGCCAAAGACAGCCATTCCGCACAAATAACCGCACATCATCAGCAATGAGCCGAGGAACACCGGTACGGTAGAACGGAACAGGAACAGAACGGCATAGCCGCACAGCAGAGATACCAGAGAGATAATTGCGCTGAAGGAGAAGCCCTTGCGGTCATAAATGCGCCCCCACAGGGCGGTGGCAACTGATGCCAGGATAATGGCCGGAGCCATAATCATCACATAGTCCTTCATCCCCAGTGATTCCTCGTAGTAGATAATCAGGTAGGGCATAAAGATTTGGATGGAGATATTAAAGACCACAAAAATCAGAAGGCTGATATACAGCTCCTTATTGGCCTTGACGGTGGAAGGGCGGAAGCCATAAATAACATTCTGCCAATACCGGGTTTGAGACGGTTGCACGGGTGCATCCTGAATGAGGAAAAAGCCCAGCGCACCCACCAAAAGAGTGATGCCGCCGATGATGGTAAAGATGATACTCCAATTCTCTGCGCTGTCCAGACTAAATGCCATAAAACCGCCAAATACCACCAAAATGGCAACCAGAGGCATCATTGCGTTGATACCCTCTGCCGCACCGCGATTGGTTTCGTCGGTGCTGTCTGTCAGCCAGGCGTTGAAGGCGGCATCATTGGCAGAAGAGCCGAAAAAGGTCATTACGCAGTCCAGAATAATGGTCAAAGAGACACCTACACTGGCGGCAGAGACGGTCATCGGGAACAGCTTGGGAATCCAATCCACCCGTAAAAATGCAAAGGCAATCAGGGAAATGCCCCACAGAACATAACCGCCGCAGATAAACAGCTTCCGCTTGCCGATGCGGTCAGACAGAGCGCCAATCAGAACGGTGGTTAAGGTAGCGGTAATGGCGCTGGCGGTCACCATCAGAGAAATATCTGCAGCGGTGGCCCGGAACATCTTATAGATAAAGACATTCAAATACATATTTTCTACCACCCAGGCGACCTGACCGAACAGACTGAACAGGGTCAGGGCGCACCAGAAACGAGCAGAGAGTTTTGATTTCATTTTACCATCCTCCCAAAAATGTCATTCCGAGCCAGTGTGCACACTGGCGTGGGAATCTCCTGAATCGGAGGGGATTGCCACACCAGTGACATCGGTCACTGGTTCGCAATGACACCTTGTGTTTAAATTACAACAACCGGATGCCGGCATTCTCACAGGCCTTCACAGTCTCCGCATCCCAGATGCTGGATTGCACTTCGCCAATATGGGCGCAGCCCATCATCAGCATACTCAAGCGGGATTGACCGATGCCGCCGCCAATGGTCAGCGGCAGCTGATCGCTCAAAAGCATCTGATGGAAGGGAAGCTGCCGGCGATGCTCACAGTTCGCTGCCCTCAGCTGATAGTCAAGGGCTTGTGCATCAACGCGGATGCCCATGGAGGAAATTTCCAAAGCCCGGTCCAAAACTTCGTCCCAGAAGAAAATGTCACAGTTGAGCTGCCAATCATCGTAGTCCGGCGCACGACCGTCGTGGGGCTTGCCGGAGGCCAGCTTACCGCCGATTTGCATAATGCAGGCAGTATGATGCTCCTTGACATAGGCTTTTTCCCGCTGCGAGCCGGTCAAATCCGGGTACATATCCTCCAACTCCTGGGTGGTGATGAAAGAAACCTCCCGCTCCAATTCCACGCGAAGCTGAGGAAAACGGACGTGAAGGCGGTCATTGGTATCGCAGATAGCGCGCACGATGGCGCGTACAATCAGCTTCAGGTAATCCAGATTCCGATTTTCCCGGGTGATGACCTTTTCCCAGTCCCATTGGTCCACATAAATGGAGTGGATATTATCCAGACTCTCATCCCGACGGATGGCATTCATATCGGTATACAGACCGTTGCCGACGCTGAAATTATACCGCTTCAGAGCCAGCCGTTTCCACTTTGCCAGGGAGTGAACCACCTGAGCATCTTTACCCACGGCGGGGACATCAAAGGAAACAGCACGTTCATAGCCGTTCAAATTATCATTTAAGCCGGATTCTTCGGTGACAAACAGGGGAGCAGAGACCCGCTTTAAATTCAAAGCAGTTGAAAACTCCTCCTGGAAAGTTTCTTTGATATAGGCAATGGCACGCTGGGTGTCATAAGCGTCCAGCACAGGCCGATAGCCCTCCGGGATGTATATTTGATTCATATCGGCAACAACCTTTCTGATTGATTTGAATGCAGCTTTTTCATCATTGATTGCAGCTGCGAATGTGCTCCAATAGCTCCATGGGCTTTTCAATGGTCATATCTGCACCGTTTTCCAGCAGTTCTTCCTTGCCACGGAAGCCCCAGAGAACACCAATGGTATAAAGCTTTGCATTCTTGCCAGTTTTCATATCCGTACCGGTGTCGCCGATGTACAGGCATTCTTCGGGGGAAACACCCATATCCGACAAAATCTGCAAAACGGCGGTGGGATCGGGCTTAATGGGAATTCCTTCCCGCTGACCGTAAACACAGTCGAAATAGCCCTCACCAAACAGAGAAGAAACTACACCGTTGGTGGCAAAATGAGGCTTGTTGGACACAATGGAAATCTTTACACCCAGAGCCTTGATGCCGTCCAACGCTTCTTGCATTCCGTCAAACATTTTTGTTTTGTAGGAGGTGTTGGCGTTGTAGGCATTGTCGTAATCCCGGAAAACCTTCTCAAAGGTCTCCTCAGACATACAACCGCGGAAGTTCAGCATATTTTTGATGAGATTAATGATGCCGTTGCCGGCAAGGTATTTGTACTGTTCCACCGGGATGGGTTCAATTCCGTGCTTTTCAAGAGCGAAATTGCCATAATAGGCAATGGACTCAACAGTGTCCAGAACAGTGCCGTCCAGGTCAAAAACACATAGCTTAATCATGGATGCTTCTCCTTTGTTTACAGTGCATCGAACATATCTGCCAAACGGCGTGCAGCCTTTGCCAGATCACACAGTCCGTCAAAAACATCAATTTCAGGATGCTTGGTCAGGTAGTAGGAAGCTTCCAGGGTGAAATCACCGGAGTAATTTACATCCTTTAAAGCCTTGACAATGGGTGCGTAGTCGATGTTCAGGGAGAAGGGGATCTGATGATTATCATTGTGCTTGTCAATGTCGTGAATATGCAGCGCCTGTACGTGATGTCCCAGGGCACGAATCATCTGTGCTGCGCTGGTGCCAAGACCGTCCATTTCGGCGTGACCGAGGTCCACACAGGCAACAAAGGAATCGTCATTAATGGCTTCCATCTGTGCCAGGAAGCTGTCGTGGGTGGAACAGTTGGTGGGTTTGGCGTGATCTTCCTTCAAATCCCAGTCCCACATATTTTCTGTGGCAATTTTGATGCCGTGCTCCTTGGCAAAAGGAAGCAGCCCCAGGAAAAACTCTGTATTTTTCTCCATCTCCACTCTGCAGTAAGGGTGAATGACACAAATCTTGCCGCCCAGCTCAGCCGTACACTCAATGGCCCATTTCAACCGGTCGTGTGCCTCAGGCATATCTGCGGGATAGGGGGCGTGGGACTGATTGCAGGGGATGCCGTTGTCATCTGCAATTTGCTTCAGATGCCGAACGTATTTCAGATACTGAGGTCCGACCAGGGGATGTCTGTTGTTTAAAAAGAGTCTCTCCGTTCTCGGATCTTCAACAATCACTTCAGAAAGAGTGATGTCAAATGCATCAAAGCCTGCTTTGGCAATGTAAGGGATTGCCATATCCAAACCCATACGGCGGGCGGCAGAACCGGTTTCGGTAGAAATTTTCATATTTTTACTCCTCCATTACAGTGCTTCAAACATATCTGCCAAACGGCGGACAGCCTTTTGCAGACTGCAAACGCAATCAAAGGTATCCCAGTCCGGATTCTCACGGATGTAGTTTACAGCTTCCAATGTAAAATAGCCGCTGTAATTGACGTCCTTCAGGGCTTTGACAACCTCTTCAAAATTCACATTCAGGGAGAAGGGAATCTGGTGATTGTCATCGTGCTTGTCGATATCGTGAATGTGCAGTGCCTGAACATGGCGTCCCAGGGTACGAATCATCTGCGGGGCACTGGTGTTCAGGCCAAACATTTCAGCATGGCCGACATCTACGCAGGCAACGAGATAATCGTCATTCGCAGCCTGAATATGTGCAAGGAAGTTATCGTGGTCGGAGCAGGCAGCAGGAGCGGCGTGACCTTCTTCCCGGTTCCAGTTCCACATATTTTCGGTTGCAATCTTAACACCGTGCTCCTTGGCAAAGGGAAGCAGTTCAATGTACATTTCCGCGTTCCCCTCGGCAGAGCGATTGTTATCAGGATGGATAACACAAATCTTGCCGCCTGCTTCTGCTGTGCATTCAATGGCACGCTTTAAATAGCCGTGTGCAATGGGATCGCTGACGGGGAAGGGAGCATGGGACTGGTTGCAGATAATGCCGTTATCGTCAGCAACCTTTCTCAAATGGCGAACATGTCTTAAATACTGAGGTCCAGCCAGAATATCATCCTGATTCGGAATCAGCTTCCAGTCCGTGGTGTAAGTAATCATACTGCTCATGGACAGGTCATAGGCGTCAAAGCCGGCCTTTGCTACATACTCAATAGCCTTCGGACGGCCAACGCGGCTGGCAATAGATGCAATTTCGGTTGAAACTTTCATAGATTACCCTCCTTTTTAACTTGCTTTATTATATCGTATATGCTATGATAAAGCAAGTATTTTATACGGTTTCTGCGCTATTTTTGAGAAAAAGGAAGTTAGAAAATGAAAACGATTATACTTGTGCGCCACGGCGAAAGCGCCACGAATATTGAAAAGGTGTTTTGCGGACAGCTTAATGCTCCGTTGACAGAACTTGGAAAAAAGCAGGCACAGCTGATGGCAGAGTATATCGATCGGTTTTCTGTGGATAAAGTTTATGCCAGCAGCCTGGATAGGGCTGTGGAGACAGCGATGCCCATTGCCCAGCGGCAGAATTGCCCCCTTGAGAAATGTGATGCATTAAAGGAAATCAATGCCGGGCTGTGGCAGGGGAAAACCTATGAGGAAATATCCGTTAAATACCCGGAAAATTATAAAATCTGGAAAACAGACATTGGCAGGGCGACACCGGAAGGCGGAGAAACCTGTGTGCAGTTTTATGACCGGGTGACGACCTTTTTCAAAGGACTGCTGGCAAAGGAACAGGAGCAGACAATTTGCCTGGTCGCCCACGCAGTGATTATCCGTATGATTGAAAGCTATATGTCTACCGGAAGCATTGAGGCGGCACAGGAGCTTGGCTGGGTCCCGAATGCTTCGGTGTCGGTTTACCGGTATGACGGGGTATTTACCTGTCTTGTGCGCGGTTGCTGTGACTATTTGGGTGAAATGCGCACCGAATTGCCGAAAAGTATTTAAGCCCGGAAAAGGAGAAAGGAGCAGCCTATGTATCAGCCACTTGCAGACCTTTTGCGTCCCCAAACCCTGGACGAAGTTTACGGTCAGGAGCATTTGCTGGGAGAAAACGGGATTCTGCGCCGTCTGGTAGACAGCGGGAAAGTGCCCAATATGATTTTCTATGGGCCCAGCGGTACCGGAAAAACCACGGTTGCAAAAATTATCGCTCAACAAACCAACCGGACGCTGTTCCAGCTCAACGCCACCACAGCTTCCACGGCGGATATTAAAGAAATTGTTGCCCAGCTGGATACCTTCCTTGCGCCGAATGGTATTCTGCTGTATCTGGATGAGATTCAGTCCTTCAATAAGAAGCAGCAGCAGACCCTGCTGGATTACATTGAAAGCGGAAAAATCACATTGATTGCATCCACCACGGAAAACCCGTATTTCTATGTATTTAATGCGATTTTGAGCCGCTCCACCATTTTTGAATTCAAGCAAATTGATGCCGCTGCCGCCTTGAAAGCGGTCAAGCGAGCCGTTTCCTTTCTGGAAGAACGGACGGCCCTGACGGCTGAGCCGGAGGAAGGGGCACTGGAATACATTGCAGGCTCCTGCGGCGGCGATTTGCGCAAGGCGATGAATGCCGTTGAGGTTCTGTTCTCAGCCGGGCGACCGGAAAATGGCGTGTTGTCTTTGAGCCTGGAAGATGCCAAGGCGGTATCTCAAAAGAGTGCCCTTCGCGCAGATCGGGACGGGGATAATTTCTATGACCTGCTCTCTGCACTGCAAAAGTCCATTCGTGGCTCCGATCCGGATGCCGCTTGCCATTATCTGGCCCGATTGCTGGAAGCCGGGCAAATGCAGGCAGCTTGCCGCCGACTGATGGTGATTGCCTGTGAGGATGTGGGTCTTGCGTATCCTCAAATCATTCCCATTGTAAAAGCCTGTGTGGATGCGGCGCTGATGTTGGGCGTTCCGGAGGCGCGGATTCCCCTGGGAGATGCGGCAGTGCTGATGGCGACCTCTCCAAAATCCAATTCTGCCCATATCGCACTGGATGAGGCACTGGAAGATGTGCGCAACGGACTGGGGCGCGGCTTCCCGCGGCATTTGCAAAATGTCCACGCGGACAGCTATACCATGGAGCGTGAGCAGGGATATCAGTACCCCCACAGCTACCCCGACCATTGGGTTCGCCAGCAATACCTGCCGGATGACTTGGTCGGAAAAACCTATTATGAGTACGGTTCCAATAAGCTGGAGCAGGCGGCGAAGCAATACTGGGACAACATTAAGGGACGGTGACGGGCAATGGATATACAAATCAATGACATTTTGACGATGAAAAAAGCCCATCCCTGCGGGGAGAAGCGCTGGCAGGTTTTGCGCTCCGGTGCGGATTTTCGCCTGCGTTGCCTGGGCTGCGGTCACGAAATTATGATTCCCCGGTCGAAAGCTGAGAAAAATGTACGTACCATCAGTAAAAGTGAAAACACCTCGACATAAACAAGCGGCAGCTGATAAAAACAGCTGCCGCTTTCTCTGTTAAGAGGGAGGTATGTCCCAAAACGATAGACCCGGAGGGGGGATTTGTCGCGAAAATCGGGCAAGGAAGCGACTAACTTTTTGAAGGGCAGGGCGTATACTGAAGGCATCTTCACCAGGGAGGCGATGAAATGACGGTATATTTTGAAATGGTGGTTTTGCTTAATTTTTTGGTAGACTGGCTACTCCTGATGGGAACCAATCGATTGAGCGGCTACCCGGCTTCTGCAAAGAGGACAGCCCTGGGTGCTGTGCTGGGCGGTGTCTATGCCGGGGTGTGCATTTTGCCGGGCTGTCACTTTTTAGGCGGTTTGCTGTGGCGGCTTATGAGCCTTGCAGGAATGACCGGCATTGCCTATGGGTGGAATCGCAGTGCGTTGCGAAAAGGTGCGGTGTTTGTTCTGCTGAGTATGGCGCTGGGCGGTATAGCTATGGGCTTTGGAAAGGGAAATGTTGTTACTTTGCTTTTGTCTGCGGCAGGGGTGGCACTTTTGTGTGCAACCGGTCTGCGGGCTCCAATTATCGGTATGAAATACCTTCCTGTCGAATTACTGTGGAAGGGGAAAAGACTGAAGCTGACGGCGTTGGTAGATACCGGAAATACCCTTAGAGATCCCATTTCGGGCGGTTCTGTTTTGGTAGTGGGTACGGATGTGGGCAGACAGCTGGGTATTTCCCGGGAAATCATCAATGACCCGGTTGCGGCGCTTGCTGCAAAGCAAATTCAAGGAGCAAGGCTGATACCCTACCGGGCGGTTGGAAAGCCGGGAGGAATGCTTTTAATGATGCGCTTTGAGGAAGTGAAGCTGAACGGTCAGATCATCAGTCCGATGGTAGCTTTTGCGCCGGAGGAGATTGGAAAGAAGGATGGATATCAGGCATTGGCAGGAGGCGTGGTATAATGGGTAAAATTTTGGCGTTCTTTATGAAAATTGGTTGGATTTCACCGGGGGAGATTTACTACATCGGCGGAAGCGACATCCTTCCTGCACCCTTAAAGGGACAGGAGGAGCAGGATGCATTGGAGGCAATGGAACAGGGGCAGGAATCAGCAAAGCAGCGGCTGATCGAACACAATTTGCGCTTGGTTGTCTACATTGCCCGGCGGTTTGAAAACACCGGGATCAATTTGGAGGATTTGATTTCCATTGGAACCATCGGATTGATAAAAGCCATCAATACATACCGTCGGGATAAAAACATCAAGCTTGCAACCTATGCGTCGCGGTGCATTGAAAACGAAATTCTGATGCACATCCGCAAGACCTCCTGCCAAAAGGCAGAAATATCTTTGGATGAGCCGATCAATATGGACTATGACGGGAATGAATTGCTTCTTTCCGACATTCTCGGGACGGACGAGGATCAAATCTACCGCCCTATGGAGGATGATGTGGATTTGCGTGTCCTGCGCCAGGCCTTGTCAGAGCTGCCGGAGCGGGAGCGGGAAATTGTTCTTTTGCGCTTTGGACTGTACGGCCATAAGGAAATGACCCAGAGGGAAATTGCTCAGCAAATGGGGATTTCCCAATCCTATATATCCCGGCTGGAAAAGCGGATTATGCAGCGATTAAAAAAGGAATTTCTGCGGCAGACTACCTGTGCATAAAAAATTCTTGCATAATGGAAAAAATTCTGTTATAATCGATACAAATACATATCGATATTAAACTGTATCGATAGCCGGAGGAAAAACAATGACCAAAAATGAAATTTCAAAGACCGTTTTAAAGCGGTTGCCCGGGTATTTGGCATATTTGAAAACCATTTCCACTACCAATATATCTGCCACAGCGCTGGCAGCTGCCCTGGGAATGGGCGAAGTTCAGGTCCGGAAGGATTTGGCAATGGTCTCCGACGGCGGCCGTCCGAAAACCGGTTATCAGCGAGAAAGCCTGATTGATGATATTGAGCAGTTTTTGGGTTATGATAATACCACAGATGCGGTTTTGATCGGTGCAGGCAAGCTGGGTCAGGCCTTGTGCGGCTATAGCGGCTTTGAGGCTTATGGCTTGAATATCCTGGCTGCCTTTGACAACAATGCACCGGCTTCCCATACACAGGAAGGAAAGCCAATTTATCCGATGGAGGAGCTGGAGAACTTTTGTAAATCCAATAAGGTTCTGATGGGCATTATCACCGTCCCGGCGCAACATGCCCAAGAGGTTTGCAATCAGTTGATTGCCTGCGGCATCAAGGCCATTTGGTCCTTTGCGACTTCTCATTTGGAGGTGCCGGAGGGCATCCTGGTGCAGTATGAAAATATGGCGACTTCGCTTGCGGTGCTGAGTATGCACCTGCAGGCGCAAATCAAAGAAAAGAAGTGATTTTGTGCCATCCCCTGGGGTTTCACAGAGGATGGCACTTTTTGCGCAGAGGTGTTTGAGAGTGAAAAAGGAGCAAAAAAGGAATCCGTGGCTAGCAGCACTGTTTCTTGCTTACTGCGGTTTTATGCTGTATATGCTGTTTATACGCAACCGCTCTGCAATAGAGGGGTTGCCCTATTGGGAGCAAGTATGCAATAACTATAATCTTAAATGGTTTCGCACAGTAGAAAACTATTGGGATGTGCTGACACGGCCGACCTATTATATCGATAAATGGGGCGGCTATGAAGTGTATTGCGTTCAAGTTCGGATTGCCGTTATTAATCTGGCGGGTAATATCGCTACGTTCATTCCTTTCGGCGCGTTTTTGCCGGCTATGTGGCCAAAGCTGTGCAGATTTTGGAAGGCAGTTCCGCTGGGCGTTGCGGCGGTAATCGTTGTTGAAATATTACAGCTGTTTTCCTTGCGCGGCAAGTGCGATGTGGATGATTTGCTGCTCAATACAGTTGGAATTCTTATCGGCTATGGGCTTTGGAGAATGGTGCAGTCAATTCGGAAGAGAAAGGGGAGACGCTGATGCTGCCGCAGGACTTTTTAGACAGAATGAAGCTTCAGTTGGGAACGGAATACCCGGCATATCTGGAGAGCCTTGAGCGCCCCAGAGCTGTTGCATTGCGCTTTAATCCTCTGAAAGGAGAGAAGCCGAAGCTGGATTTTGTGGGTGCGCCCGTGCCCTGGGAGCCGTTGGGCTATTATTATGATGCCCAGGCACGCCCCGGTCTTCACCCGTACCATGAGGCCGGTGTCTACTATTTGCAGGAGGCCAGTGCAATGTCAGCGGTGGCGCTGCTGGATCCGCAGCCGGGAGAGCGAATTTGTGATTTGTGTGCCGCTCCCGGCGGAAAAAGCACGCAAATTGCCGGAAGATTGATGGGAGATGGCTTTTTGCTGAGCAACGAAATCAATCCTAAGCGTGCCAAAATCCTCAGCCGCAACATAGAAAGAATGGGGATAGGAAATGCATTGGTGACCAATGAGCATCCCCAACGCCTGGCGCAAGCCTTGCCGGGCTACTTTGACCGCGTGCTGATTGATGCGCCTTGCTCCGGAGAGGGAATGTTCCGTAAGGAAGAAGCGGCTGTTGCCGATTGGAGTTTGGAAACGGTGGAAATGTGTGCCAGACGGCAGGCAGAGATTTTGGATTCCGGTGCGGAATTGGTGCGCCCCGGCGGTCGGCTGGTTTATTCCACCTGCACTTTTGCACCATCTGAAAATGAGCAGGCGGTGGCGGAGTTTCTTAAGAGACACGCGGATTTTGAACCGGAAAAGGTAGAAGCGCCTTGGTTTACACCTGCCGGTGAGGGACAATTTCGCCTGTGGCCCCATAAACTGTTAGGGGAGGGGCATTTTGTTGCGGTATTGCGTCGTAAGGGAGAGGATGAAGCGGCTGATGTGCAGAGTGCGCAGGAGAAGCTTCCAAAGCTTTGGACAGAATTTGCAAATAAAATGGGAATTACATTGCCCACAGGAAAAGCGATTACCTTTGGCACAAGTTTGTATTGGGCGCCGGTTCAGATGCCGCCGCTGAAGGGACTGAAGGTTCTTCGTCCCGGCCTGGAACTGGGGGAGCTTAAAAAGGACCGCTTTGAGCCGGCTCACGCCTTGGCACTGTGGCTGCAGGGATGTCAATGTATGGAAAATCTGGATTCCCGGGAGTCCGCAATCTGGGATTACCTCAGTGGCAATGTCGTTGCGTCCAGGCAAAAGGGCTGGTGTCTTGTTACAGTGGATGGATATGCCATCGGCTGGGGAAAAGGCGATGGAGTACAGCTGAAAAACCATTATCCGAAGGGTTTGCGGCGTTTTCGTTGAAAATGGGCTTTACATAACTCTTTTGATGTGGTATAATGCAAAGACCACTAAAATGAAATTTTCGCAAGGAGAGGATTATCCTTGGCTCGATATGAAATTATTGGCGGAACCCCGTTGCGCGGTTCTGTTACCATTAGCGGCGCAAAAAATGCGGCGGTAGCCATTTTGCCGGCGGCCTTGCTGGTAGAAGGCACTTGCCGGATTGAAAATGTGCCGAATATTTCTGACGTCCGAATTCTGCTGTCCATTCTGGAAGGAATGGGTGTATCCGTGGAGCAACCGGAGCCCGGCGTTGTGGTGCTGGACAGTTCCTGTATATCCTGCATGGAGCCTCAGGCAGAGCTGGTAAAGAAAATGCGCGCCAGTTATTACTTGATGGGCGCACTTTTGGGCCGTTTCCATAAGGCTCATGTTGCGCTGCCAGGTGGCTGTAACTTCGCAGTTCGCCCCATTGACCAGCACATCAAGGGCTTCCGCGGACTTGGCGCAGAGGTGGAAGAAACAGAGGATTATGTGACAATGCGTCCCGGTCCCAACGGCTTGAAGGGCAACCGCATCAGCCTGGATATGGCATCTGTTGGAGCAACGGTAAATATTATGATTGCGGCAACGCTGCTGCCCGGTCAGACAGTGATTGAGAATGCGGCAAAGGAACCCCACATTGTTGACCTTGCCAACTTCCTGAATACCATGGGTGCCCACATTTCCGGTGCCGGTACGGATACGGTTAAAATCTACGGTGTGGAGGCGCTGAAGGGTGGTACTTATGTCATCATCCCAGACCAGATTGAGGCCGGTACTTATATGGCCGCAACGGTGGCTACCGGTGGTGATGTTCTGGTGAAGAATATTATTCCCAAGCACATGGAGTGCATTGTTACCAAGCTGGAGGAAATGGGTGCAGAAGTCATCAATTATGACGATGCTATCCGTATCCGGTGTGGCAACCGACTGAATCACACCACGGTAAAGACCCATCCCTATCCTGGTTTCCCTACGGATATGCAAGCTCAGATTTGCGTATGTATGTCTCTGGCATCCGGAGTCAGCCGTTTGACCGAAAGTGTCTATGAAACCCGGTTCTTTGGTTATTGTACGGAGCTTGAGAGTATGGGCGCGGATATTCAAATCAGCGGCAAAACGGCCATTGTAACAGGCGTTGACAGCCTGTATGGCGCAACCGTTAGTGCCAAGGACTTGCGAGCCGGTGCGGCATTGGTGATTGCCGGCTTGGCCGCGAAAGGAACAACCTGGGTTAAAAATGCCCACTATGTTGAGCGTGGCTATGAGCAGCTGATTGAAAAGCTGACAGCTTTGGGCGCACAAATCCGAAGCGTTGAAGATTAAAAGAAGAGCCTGTTGCAATCGCAACAGGCTCTTAATTGTTTTTCTTACTTTCTTGCAAGCTCGGTAGAGGAGATTGCAACAGTGTGTACAATGGGGTCCCACTTTACCTTGCTGAACATTGCACAAATGGAAATCGGTGCAAAGGTCATCATAAAGAAGGGGAAAGTAAAGACGGAGATGATTTTTTCCTTTGTGGTAGCCCGGATTCGCTTCCATTCCAGGATAACCGTCCAAAGTCCGACATAGGCAAGTGCTGTATATGCGCCCACAATCGTGCTGCCGATAACAAACAGAAAGCCAAGGGGAGTAGACGACAGCGCGGCAACACCCAGGGTCAGCGCAGAGGAGAAGGTGGCAAAGCCGAAGCCCCAGAAAGACAGAGTCATCAGTTCAAAGCAGGTGTAGCTGTTCCACTTGAAACGGAAAAGATTACGCAGCAGTGCGCCGATGTACTTAAAGGATACCTGCATACCGCCTTTTGCCCAGCGGGTTCTTTGCTTCCAGGATTGCCCAAAGGTCAAAGGCTGTTCATCATACAAAACAGCATCGTGGCAGTATCCGATTTTGATGCCGTGGGAAGCACAGTAGTTGTTAAACTCAATATCCTCTGTCAGAGTGAAGAAGTTCCAACCGCCGAGTTGCTCCAACAGCTGCCGCGTGAAGCCAAAGCCGGTTCCGTTGACATGGCAGCCGGTTTTAATAATGGTACGGGAGCGGTTCATATGGCTGGATTCATGGAGATACCACAAACCATAACCGGAGGTAAGCCAGTTGGTGCCAAAGTTCTTTGTGTTGCGATAGCCGCAGAATGCCTGATAGCCCTCAGAGGGGAGGCGGTTCAGCTGGCGGATGTAATCCGGCTCCAGCAGATTGTCGGCATCAAAAATCAGGAAAGCATCGTACTTGTCCCAACCAATTTGATTTTTAATCTGCTCCAGCAGATAGTGCATTGCGTAGCCCTTGCCGACGAACTGCTTGTTGAAGCGTTGGAAAACCTTTGCGCCGTGCGCTTGCGCAACCTGGGCAGTGTTGTCCGTACAATTATCGGCTACCACAAAGACATCAATCAAGTCGGAAGGATAATCCTGAGCCTTGATGGAGTCCAGCAGATGGGGCAAAACCATTTCCTCGTTCCGGGCTGCAATCAAAACAGCATAACGGGTATCCTTGGCTTCTACCTGCTTTTTGCGTACCCTGATAAGGGGAATATATAGATAAACAACCTGATACAGGAAAAAGATTGATACAAGCGTCATCAAGATACTGGAAATGATTCCCAGAATTTCGACCAAAGGCGCCATTCACATTCCACCTTTCTTTTTTGTTGTATTATATCATTTTTATACGCAATCGTCTATTTAAAAACGGGTTAAAAGATATTAAGATTCCTTAAGAATTGAAAATACCGGCACCGAAAAAGTGCCGGTATTTGGGTCAATTATCCTTCTGCAACAACGATTTCCTTTAATTGCAGGCCGGGATTCTTCTTGCAGGTAAAGTCAATGGCCCAGTAGCTGCTGAAAACCATCAGACTACGGCCTCGATAATCCTCCAGAAGCTCTGCATCGGAGCCTAAATTCAAGTCTGTCAGGTCGCCGGGATAGCTTTCGATCAGACGGATTTCCTCGTAAGGAAGGTTTTCCATTCGCAGGTCAACACCGTATTCGTTCTTCATGCGGTACTGGAAAACCTCCAGCTGCAGAACACCGACAACACCCACAATCACTTCCTCCATACCGGAGTTGGGGAGCTTGAAAATCTGAATTGCACCCTCTTGTGCAATCTGCTCTGTACCCTTGACAAATTGCTTGCGCTTCATAGAATCCTTAGCGCTGACACGGCAGAAATGCTCTGGCGCAAAGGTGGGCATCCCGGAAAATTGGAATTTTTTGCCCGGTGTGGTAATGGTGTCGCCAATGGCGAAAATGCCGGGGTCGAACACGCCGATGACATCTCCTGCATAAGCTTCTTCTACGATTTCACGCTCGGCAGCCATCAGCTGCTGCGGCTGAGAAAGGCGCATTTTCTTGTTGCCCTGAATGTGATAGTATTCGCTGTCCCGTTGGAATTTGCCGGAACAAATCCGCATAAATGCCAGCCGGTCCCGATGAGCCTTGTTCATATTTGCCTGAATTTTGAAAACAAAGGCAGAGAAATCGGGGCTGAAGGTGTCAATGGTGCCGCAATCGGCGGTACGGGGCAGAGGGGGAGGCGTCAGCTTTAAGAAGGACTCCAAAAAGGGCTCAATGCCGAAGTTGGTCAGCGCAGAACCGAAAAATACGGGGCTGAGCTTTCCGGTGCGCACCTCTTCAAAATCCATTTCCCGTCCGGCGGACAGCAGCTCAACATCGTCAATTAACTGCTGATGCTTGGCTTCGGAATCCAATAGCTGTGCAACCTGGGAATCGTACAGATCGACGGATTGCCGTGGCGCCCGATTTTTGCCGGATACACCGGAGAAGAACAGCAGCTCTGCCTTTTCACGGTCATATACGCCCTGAAAATCTTTGCCGCTGCCGATGGGCCAGTTCATTGCATAGGTTTCAATGCCCAGTTCCCGTTCCACCTCTTCCAGCAAATCGAAGGGGTCTTTGGTCTCACGGTCCATTTTGTTAATGAAGGTAAAAATGGGGATATGGCGCATGGCACAGACCTTGAAGAGCTTTCTGGTCTGAGGCTCCACGCCCTTGGCACCGTCAATGACCATAACTGCAGAGTCGGCGGCCATCAGCGTACGGTAGGTATCCTCGGAAAAGTCCTGGTGACCAGGGGTATCCAGAATGTTGATGCAAAAGCCGTTGTACTGGAATTGCATCACAGAGCTGGTGACCGAAATACCACGCTGTTTTTCAATTTCCATCCAGTCTGAAGTGGCAGCACGGGAATTTTTCTTTCCCTTGACCACGCCAGCTTGGGCAATGGCGCCACCATAGAGCAGGAATTTTTCAGTTAAGGTTGTTTTACCGGCGTCGGGGTGAGAAATAATGGCAAAAGTCCGACGGCGGCTGATTTCTTCAATTAAGTTAGACATATTTTCCTCCAGACTCATATTGATATTCGCAAGAGAAAACTATGTTGGACTGCACAGTTTCATAGCGCCTCCTGAATGACGGGTATTTTAAAATCGATTTATTCTACCACAGGTTTCTTTTTTTTACAAGAGAAAGTTGTTTTTTCTGCCATAATCGTGTTTTTGCTCTTGCTATTTCCGCCTCAAAGGCATATAATGCCAGTGGAGATGATAGATAGTGATAGCAATTTTTGAACAGGTACTTATTTTGCTCATCTTCTGTTGCGTTGGGTATTTGCTGAGCAAAACAAAGATGGTAAACCCAGAGCATAGTAAGACTTTGTCCGTTCTGCTTGTCTATGTATTTGCACCCTGCCTTTCTTTCCGCACCTTTATGACCCAGTTTAATGTTGCCTATTTGAGGGATAATGGGTTTCTGGTGCTGGTTTCATTGGGATTGCTGCCGGTTATCATTCTTGTGGCGAATCTGTTAGTGAGATTCTTAGGCAAGGATAGAGACGAGCGGGCGGTTAATGAATATTCAATGACTTTCGGCAATATCGGCTATATGGGATACCCTTTGGCCGGAGCAGTATACGGAGAAGCAGTGATGATGAACTGTATGATGTTTGCACTGCCGATGACCGTTTATATCAACACCGTCAGCTTTAATACACTGACTGCAGGTAAGGGGAAAAAGCCGCTGTGGAAGCGGATTTTTACGCCCGGCTTTATTGGAATTCTTCTGGGGTGCGTTGTTGGTATCTTGCAGATTCCGCTGCCGGAGGTTGTGTCTGATATCACAAAAATGAGTGGCAACTGCATGGCACCAACCAGTATGTTGCTGACAGGAATGGCCATTTCTCAGTTCTCTATGAAAGAACTGCTGCTGAACAAAAAGGCATATTTGGTATGCGCGGTCCGGCTGGTGCTGGCACCGTTACTGGCCTTTGGCCTGCTGAAGCTGGCAGGGCTGGAGTTTGCCATCACCGCGGCGGTCATTCTTTACGCAATGCCCTGCGGAATGAACACCATTGTTTTTCCCAAGCTGGTGGGAAAAGACTGCCGTTTGGGAGCGTCAACGGTTATGATCAGCACGGTGCTGTCTATGCTGACAATCCCGCTGCTGCTGAATTTTTTGTTATAATACCAGATGGATTGTGAATACTAAGCTGACATAGAAAGGAGCGCACAGGAAATGGCACAAGGAAAGATTTTGACCGTTCAGGACATCTCTTGTTTTGGAAAATGCTCAATGACTGTGGCGCTCCCGATTTTGTCTGCCTGCGGCCACGAAACCAGCGTGCTGCCGACAGCGGTTTTATCCACCCACACCGGCGGCTTCGGCCCGGTTCACAAGCGGGATTTGACGGATGATTTTCCTGAAATTCTTGCCCATTGGAAGCGCCTGGAGATGTGCTTTGAAACGGTGTATGTGGGATATTTGGGCAGCCCGGCACAGGTGGAATTTGTCAAGGAAATCTTTCAATCAATGGTTGCAGATTCCGGCGTACGGGTATTGGATCCCGTGATGGCGGATAATGGCAAGCTGTATTCCGGCATTACTCCTGAGTATGTCCGTGCAATGAAAACACTATGCACAGCTGCGGATGTGATTATCCCCAATATCACGGAAGCCTGCTTGCTGACGGATACACCATACCCGTCGGAGGTAACGAAAGAATTTGTTCAACAGCTTGCTGAAAAGCTGGAAAAGCTGTGCCCCCGGTTTGTTTTGACGGGAGTGGGCTATTGCCCGGAAGAAACCGGCGTAGTCCTGGGACAAAACGGCAGGGTGTGGCACTATGCCCAAAAGAAAATCTCCGGGCAGTACCACGGCACGGGAGATATTTTCGCTGCGTCTTTTATCGGTGCGTGGCGGAAGGGAAAAACTATGGAAGAAGCGGCGCAGATTGCTGCAGAATATACAGCCTCCTGCATCAAGTTTACCAGTGAAAATTCAAACATTTCCGGCGAGATTCAATTTGAATCATCCTTGCCGAAGCTGATAAACGAACTTTTATAAATAAAAACCGTTATCCGATGCGAGGATAACAATGGAATATTTCTCGGAGGAAGCAATGCAAAACAGAAGAAGAAAAAGAAAACAGAATTTTATGGCGGACAAAAAGCGTTTGTTGCTGTATATAGCAGCGGCACTTGCTGCATTGATTGGATTGATTATGCTTGCGGTCAGCCTCAGCTATAACCTAGAGATTCAGGTTCACGGAGGGACCCAAACGCAGATCCTTGAATTTGGTGTGGATACCTATCAGGAGCAGGGTGCAACAGCAACTATTAACGGAGAACCGGCGCAGGCGGAAATCTCCGGGCATGTGGATGAGACAAAGCTCGGCACTTATTATATCACTTACCGGGTGCGCCATCTATGGCTGACGAAGGCAGAGGTGCGGGAAGTCAAAGTCGTGGACACCACAGCACCGGAGATTACCTTGTTTTCCCGTCCGGGCTATATGGTTTTGCCCGGTCAGCAGTATGAAGAAGAGGGCTATGCCGCAGTTGACCTTTACGATGGAGATCTGACAAAAGCTGTTCAGGTAACGGTGGAAGCGGAGCAAGTGGTATACACGGTGACGGACAGCAGCGGCAACAAGGCGACAAAGGTTCGTCCGATTATTCGCAATGACCTGATTGCACCGGTGATTACCCTCAATGGCGAGGCACAGATGACCATTACTGCCGGCTCGCCCTATACCGAACCGGGGGCAACGGCTGTTGACAATATTGATGGAGATGTTTCTTCCAAAATTGAAATTTCCGGAAGTGTCAATATCTATTGCGCAGGCACCTATAAGCTTACCTATAAGGTAACAGATGCCCACGGTAATGCGTCAAGTGCGGAAAGAACGGTGGTGGTTGAGCCCATCAAGCAGCCGCCTGTGGTACAGCCTGACGGCAAGGTAATCTACCTGACCTTTGATGACGGTCCCGGCACTCACACGGCAAAATTGCTGGAGATTCTGGAAAAATACAATGCCAAGGCAACCTTTTTTGTAGTCAATACCGGCTACAATATGGACAAGATGCTCAATGCCATCGTTGATGGCGGCCATAGCATCGGTATGCACTCTGTATCCCACGATTATTCTAAGATTTACGCCAGCGAAGAGGCGTTCTTCAACGACCTGTACGGAATGCAGAAAATCATCAAGGACAAGACCGGCGTTACTACCACTCTGATGCGATTCCCCGGTGGCAGCTCCAATACGGTCAGCAAATTTAACCCCGGGATTATGACCAGATTGACGAAGGCAGTTCGAGACCAGGGCTTCCAGTATTTCGACTGGAATGTCAGCAGCGGCGATGCCGGTGGTGCCAAAACGGCTGATGATGTTTACAACAATGTCATCAACGGTGTCAGCAAGCGGAAGGTATCAGTGGTTTTACAGCACGATATTCAGAAGTTCAGTGTTGAGGCTGTGGAGAAAATCATCATCTGGGGCTTGCAGAACGGATATAGCTTCCAGGCGCTAACGCCCAACAGTCCTACCTGTCATCATGGAGTGAAGAATTAAAAATACGAGCCTGCTGCACGCTGCAGCAGGCTCGTTGCTTTAGTAGGGACGGAAAATATTTGTACGGAATTCACAGTGTTGGATGTACCCAATCATATCATTCAGAATGCTGGCGATAGTAGAAGAAGTGTTGTGCATTTGAATGACAATCCCGTTGTGAAAATTCTCTTCAAATTGTCTGAGGGCGAAATCAGGACTGGGCTGGTTGTCCACGTGGCCGTCCGAACAGGTGTAGCTGTATCCCAGAGAATAATAACCAAGACTGTATGCGACAGCAAAGGTCTGTTCTGAAAAAATGCCGTTGTAGGGTCGATAAAGGGTCATTGTATAACCGAAGTTTTCCTTGACGTATTGGTGCAAAGTGGTAATTTCGCTTGCAATCTGGTCTACGGACATCGTCGGTGTTTCGACAGGATGTGTACCGTAATTGCCGATGGCGTGACCTTCATCAATCATCCGCTGCACCATATCCGGATGCTCTTTACAATAATCCAGAGTGACAAAAAAGACTGCATAGACCCGCTGTCTCTTCAAAGTATCCAACATTGATGCAGTATAGGAAAACTGGTTTCCTTCCTCATCTATACCGTACTGCTCGTCTTTGCACACAATAGTAAAGTAGGCATATTTAACGTCGTCACCAAGAAAGAAGGTGTTGTAACGCCGATAAGAGATCTGCATTTTTCTGGCATAATTGGGACGTTCCCCATCTTCGGAGAAGCCGGGCCAGTACACTTTGCGCTTGTTATCAAAATCCTGCAGCTGTCCGCGGGTGAAGATGGTGCCGATGTATTCATCTGCTGGACGGGAAGTCGTATCAGCCGGCAGCGTGACAGGCGGGACAGTTGTAGGTACGGTTGTCGGTGCGGTTGTGGGTGTAGAAGTCGGTGCGGTTGATGCATCCGGTGTCGTTGTGGGAAGAGAACTTTCCGGCACCTGAGGAGCAGAGGTACAGGCAGTTAAAAGAATCGCTGCCAAAAGAATCGCAAAACCGGAAAGCAAGTGGGAATGCCTTGTTGCTTTATGCGCCATTTTAAGTCGTCCTCCTATAGCTGGTTCGTTATTGGAACAACTCCAAATTGAAGCCTTTTGCCTGGAAACCGTCAATGGCATCGCCCAGAATGGTTGCGTTGGTGACAGAAACAGCGTGAAGAAGGTAAATCGCGCCGGAGTGTGCTTTGTTAAGCACATTTTTCAGGGAAGCGTCCACATCCGGCTGGTTTTCCGGCGTGTAGTCTGCATGCGCAAAGCTCCAGTGGACATTTTTATATCCCAGATTCTGTACAACAGCCAGAGAGCGGATGGAAAATTCGCCCGTGGGGGGACGGAACAGGGTCATCTTGTATCCAAAATTCTCCAAAACATAGTTGTGAAGGCTCATCACTTCCTGCTCCATTTTGTCGATGGAAAGAGTAGGCATAACCGGATGGTTGTTGGTGTGATTGCCGACAGCGTGACCTTCGTCAATCATACGGCGAACCGTCTCCGGTTCAGATTTGACGTATGCCATTGTTACAAAAAAGACAGCTTTTACATTCTTTTCCTTCAAGGTGTCGAGAATCATTTGGGTAACGGCAACTCTGTTGCCGGAGCTGTCTGTGGTGTAATACTCATAACCGCAGTCGAAGGTCAAATAGATATTGCCGTTATCCGGAGCGATGAAATTAGCTCCGTATTTTTCATATTTCTTCTGCTCAGCAACAGCATATTCCGGGCGGAAATTCAGATAATCCCGGTTGGGGCCAGGACCGTAGCCGTAGGACTTGTTGTCCAACGCTTCCAATTCCTCACGGGTGTACATACCGATGCCGGTGGGTCCGCTGGGAACAGTGGGAGTTGTGCTGGGTTGCGTCGGTGCAGAGGTGGGAGTTGTAGACGGTTGGGTCGGTTGTGTCGGCTGTGACGACGGCTGTGTTGGTGCCGATGTCGGCTGAGTTGTGGACGGGTTGGTAACCGTGGAGGAGGGTTCAGTTGCACCGCTGCCGCTGTTCACTACAAGGAATACAATCAGACCAACCAGTATCAAAAACAGCACGCCAATGGTTACAATCAACAAAATTGTTGAGTTGTCATTATGGCGGCAGGGGCTACCACAAATCGGACATTTGCGGCGATACTGGCGGAATTTCTTTTTGCAGTTTGTGCAGTAGTACATACTGATTCACCTTTCCAAAAAATATGTCGACTCATTTTATCATTTTTTTGAGGGGAAGTCAAGAAAAGTCTTCATTTTCCCAGCGAAAAAACAGAGAAAAACCTGAAAGAATACCTTGCTTTTTTTGTAAATTTAGGGTATAATAAGCTGATTCATTAACTTCAACAGTAAGGAGTTTAATTGTGTATTTAAAATCATTGGAAGTGCAGGGCTTTAAGTCCTTCCCGGATAAGACGCTGATTCGGTTTGGTGATGACATTACAGCCATTGTTGGCCCCAACGGCTCCGGTAAATCGAATATTTCTGATGCCATCCTTTGGGTTATGGGTGAACAAAGCACCAAAACACTCCGTGGCTCAAAAATGGAGGATGTCATTTTCGGCGGCACGCAGAAGCGTTCTGCTGTGGGCTTCGCGGAAGCGACGCTGACGCTGGATAATACAGATCGGGCGCTGCCTTATGACGCGGATGAGGTGATGATCACCCGCCGGTATTACCGCAGCGGTGACAGTGAATATTACATCAACCGTCAATCTGCCAGACTGCGTGACATCAACGAGATGTTTATGGATACAGGCTTGGGCAGAGAAGGCTATTCCAACATCGGACAGGGCAGAATAGATGAAATTCTGTCCTTGAAGAGTGCAGATCGCCGTGAAATCTTTGAGGAAGCTGCCGGTATTTCCAAATATCGCCACCGCAAGGAGGAGACGGAGCGAAAGCTGGCGCATACGGAGGATAATCTGCTTCGCATTGGCGATAAGGTTTCGGAGCTGGAGCTTCAGCTGGAGCCCTTGAAGGAGCAGTCTGAAAAGGCAAAGAAATACCTGGAGCTGAAAGATGAGCTGCAGGGGGTTGAGGTTGCCGTTTGGCTGGATATGCTGGACAAGCTTTCTGCGGCGGCTAAAAAAGCAGAGGAGGATTATGCTTCTGCTTCCTTTGTGCTGCAGCAGGCCCACAGTGATTTGGATAAGCTGTACGCCCAGTCGGAGGAGCTGTCTGAGCTGCTTCGCCAGAAGGACGGCGAAATGGAGACGGTTCGCGTCAAGGTAAATATGCTGGAGGCGACCCATCAGCAGCTGGACGGCCAGATTGCAGTTTTGAAAGGCAATGTGGACAATAACAATGCCAACATTCTGCGGATTGAAGAGGAGCTCCGGGGCGAGCAGGACCGCAGTGGCGGCATTCTTGCTCAGATTGAGCAGGCTAACGAGCGAATTACCCAGATTGAGCAGGAGCTGCAGAAAAAGAAGCAGGCGATTGATGCATTGCAGCAGCAGCTTTCCGCGATGACAGCCAATGCGCAGGGCTTGACCCGTCAATTCCTGGAGCTGCGTGGAAAGGAATCCACCCTGACGGCAGATATTGCCGGTCGGGAAGCGGATATCCACAGCTTGGAAGAGAGTATGGCGCAGACTGCGCAGCGCAGTGAGATTCTTACTGCAGACTTGCAGTCCGGCGCACAGCGCCAGGCGGAGGCACAGCAGCAGCTGGAAGACTGCCGCGCAGAGCTTCGCCATGCGCAGGAGGATGCAAAGGCAGCGGAGAATACCATCTCCGGCTATGCGTTGCGCCAGGAAACCCGTCAAAAGCGTCGGGATGAGCTGGCACAGCTTCTGCGGGAACAGACTGCAAAGCTGGACTCTGTTTCAGCAAAAGCACGGGTATTCCGGGCAATGGAACGGGATTTTGAAAGCTACAATAAGTCCGTAAAAGCGGTTATGCAGGAAGTACAGCGTGGAGGTCTGCGAGGCATTCACGGTCCGGTTTCCCGCTTGATTCGCACGGACAACGACTATACAACCGCTCTGGAAATCGCTTTGGGCGCAGCAATGCAGCAGATTGTTGTGGGCACGGAGCAGGATGGCAAAGCAGCCATTTCCTACCTGAAGCGGACTGACAGCGGACGGGCAACCTTCCTGCCGTTAACCACAGTGCAGGGTAAAAAGCTGAACGAAAACGGTCTGGAAAGCTGCCGTGGCTTCGTAGGTGTGGCATCGGATCTGGTCAGCCATAAGGCGGAGTATCGCAGCGTTGTGGAATATCTTCTGGGGCGCACCGTGCTGGTGCAGGATATGGACTGCGCCATTTCGATGGCGGGAAAGTACGGCCATCGTTTTAAGATTGTGACGCTGGATGGTCAGGTAATGAATCCCGGTGGCTCTATGTCCGGTGGTTCTGTCAACAAGGAATCCGGCATCCTTTCCCGTGCCAATGAGTTGGAAAAGCTGACGGCGCAGGAAAAGCAGCTTCAGACAGATGCTGCCGATACGGAAACAAAGCTGCAAGAGGCACAGCGCCAGATGGATCAGGTGGAATTCCAGCTGAGTACCGCCCGGGATCAGCTTCGTGAGGCACAGGATCAGGTGCTTCGTCTGCAGGGACAGGAAAAGCAGTATGAGATTTTGCTCCAGGCGGTTACGGATGCCATCGGAGCGGCCCAAAGAGAAATGGACGCGCTGCAGCAGCGCAATCATTCCGACCGGGAGCGCTTTGCCGCAAATCAGGGGAAAATCCAGGTTTATACGGCAGAATTGGCATCGGTACGGGCTTCTATTTCCAATTTGGAGGGCAGCCAGTCCGAGGTGGCGGCACAGACCGATGTGCTGACAGAGAAGATGACACTCCTGCGTACGGCTGCGGCGGCATTGGAGGCAGAAAAGGCAACAGCGCAGGCACATATTGAAGATATGCAGACCCTGCAGAATTCTATGGCCGGTGACCGACAGAATAAGCTTTACCTGATTCAGAGCATTCAGGAGGATACGAAGCGAATCGAGTCGGAAATTGCGCAGTTGTATCAGCGCCAGGCACAGAATGACGCAGACACCGAGGCGCAGCGCCAGGTCTTGCAAGCAGTTATGACAGAGCGCAGCGAAACAGAAGCATCCAGAACCAAAAGCGAGCGCGAGGGTCAGGAAAAGAGCAAGGATATTGTCAATATGGAGCGCGCCTGTTCCTTGCTGGAGCATAAAAAAGTCACGACTGCTATGGAAGAAAAGCAGATTATTGACAAGCTATGGGATTCCTATGAGCTGACACCCGGTACAGCGGTGGAGCATCGCGGTGAAATTGAATCGGTGACTGCCGGCAATCGAAGGATTTCGGAGCTGAAGAGAAAAATCTCCGGTTTGGGAACGCCCAATCTGGGTGCGATTGAGGAATATGCCCGCGTGAATGAGCGCTATTCTTATTTGGCGGAGCAGCGGGATGATGTTTTGACCTCCAAGCGGGAGCTGGAGAGCATTATCCGGGATCTGACCAAGGAAATGACGGTAATTTTTGTGGAGGAATTTGCAAAAATCAATCGTTATTTTGGAGAGGTTTTTACAGAAATGTTTGGCGGCGGCAACGGTCAGCTGATTTTGGAAGATCCGGAGGAGCCGCTGACCTGCGGCATCGAAATTCGGGTACAGCCTCCCGGAAAGCAAGTGAAAACCATCACATTGCTGTCCGGTGGCGAAAAGGCGTTTGTGGCAACGGCTCTGTATTTTGCGATTTTGAAGGTACGGCCGACACCGTTCTGCTTGCTGGACGAAATTGATGCGGCGTTGGATGACCGAAATGTGGAGCGCTTTGCTTCGTACTTACACAATTTGAGTAAGAAAACGCAGTTTATTGTGATTACCCACCGCCGCGGCACAATGGAGGCTTCTGATGTGCTTTACGGTGTGACGATGCAGGAACAGGGCGTGTCCAAGCTTTTGCGGCTGGATTTGAACCAGATGGAGGAATACCTGGGCATCGCAGAATAAGAACCACCTGTCATTGCGAGGGTCGCAGACCCGTGGCAATCCCCGGCAAAGTTGGTATATCCTGTTTGCCTCGGGGATTCCTACGCTGGTGTGAGCACTGGCTCGGAATGACATGTAAATGAAAGGAAACCAATATGGGCTTTTTTGATAAAATCAAATCCGGTATGGCGAAGACAAGAGATGCGCTGAGCCATACGCTGGGCGGTGTTTTCTCCGGCTTCAGCGAAATTGACGACGATTTTTATGATGAGCTGGAGGAAAGCCTGATTCTGGCAGATTTGGGCGTTGAAACGGCGACAAAGGCCACAGACCGCCTGCGCAAAACCGTCCGGGAACAGCACCTGAAAACCACGGAGGAAGCCAAGACGGCACTGAAGGATATCCTGGTGGATATGCTGAATGTGGGAAAGACCGAGTTGAAGCTGGATACCCAGCCATCGGTGATATTGGTCATCGGTGTTAATGGCGTTGGCAAAACCACGACCATCGGAAAAATTGCCAATCAGCTGGTGTCAGGTGAAAAAAAGGTAATGCTGGTTGCAGGGGATACCTTCCGTGCAGCAGCAGCGGACCAGCTTGAAATCTGGGCCGGCAGAAGCGGTGCAGATATTGTCCGCCAGCACGAAGGGGCAGACCCTGCCTCTGTGGTGTTTGACGGCATTCAGGCGGCAAAAGCCAGAAAATCCGATGTCATTTTGATTGACACGGCCGGTCGGCTGCACAATAAACAAAATCTGATGAACGAGCTGAATAAAATCAGCCGCATTGTGGAGCGTGAGCTTCCGGATGCCAGCCGGGAGGTTTTGTTGGTGCTGGATGGCACCACCGGCCAGAACGGTTTGATTCAAGCAAAGCAGTTTAAGGAAATCGCAGGCGTTACTGCCATTGCCCTGACCAAGCTGGACGGTACGGCCAAGGGCGGCATTGTCATCGCTGTGGCGGATGCTCTGCAGATTCCTGTGAAGTATATCGGCGTGGGGGAACAGGCAGATGATTTAATGCCCTTCGTCGCCCGTGATTTTGTAGAAGCACTGATATAAAAATATGTCATCGCGAACCTGGCTCGCAATGACAGGAAATGGTGAAAGAATGAAAGTCATTTTAGCAAGTAAAAATGCCCATAAGCTGGAGGAAATCAGCCGCATCACCGAGAAATTCGGCATTGAGCTGGTGCTTCAGTCTCAGCTGGGCGTGGATATCGAAGTGGAGGAAACCGGTACGACCTTTGAAGAGAATTCTCTCTTGAAGGCAGAGGCAGTGATGAAAGCCACAGGGCTTCCTGCCTTGGCGGATGACTCCGGCCTTGCGGTAGAGGCACTCAACGGAGAGCCGGGTGTGTACTCTGCCAGATATGGCTTTGATGATACCTTGGATGACCGTGGCAGGCTTCAGCTTCTGTTGAAGAACACAGAGCAGGTGCCCGATGGGCAGCGTCAGGCGAAATTTGTTTGTGTGATTACCTTTGCCCACCCGGAAGGCCAGATTATTCAGGCCAGGGGAGAGATTCACGGTCAGCTGCTTCGGGAAGCCCGGGGAGTAAACGGCTTCGGCTATGATCCCATATTCTACTATCCGCCTTTTGAAAAGACTATGGCGGAATTGAGCCCGGAGCAGAAAAATCAGGTTTCTCATCGGGCGGTTGCATTACACGCATTCTACGAGAAGATGAAGGAGGCAGGTTATGCTGACAAGTAAGCAGCGGGCAGAACTTCGTGCTCAGGCGACAAACATTGAAACCACTCTGATGGTGGGTAAAAGCGGCGTGACAGAGACAGTCATCGCCGAAGCGGAGAATCTTTTAAATGCCCGGGAGCTGGTGAAGGGCAAGGTTTTAGAGGGTGCAATGATGACCTCCCGTGAGGTCTGCGACGAGCTTTGCGAAGCCACCGGCGCCGATGGTGTGGCGGTGATTGGTACAAAATTTGTCATTTATCGCTTCAGCGAAAAATGTCAGCAGGAGCGGAATCAGACTGGCCGTGCAAAGCGGAAGGCGACACCGGTTTCCAAAAAAGACCCGGTGCGTAAGGGCATCCATGCACGCCGTCAGGCCGCAAAGGCAGTCCGGGAGCAGAGAAATGCCTATTTCCGTCAGCAGGCGATTGATAAGTCCATTGAAAAAAGCCGCGAAAAGCAGCTGAGAGATGAAGAATAATAAGTAAATAGCGATCCATAGGTATGATAAAAGGGGAAATGTGATATGTGTACAGAGGGTTATTTCTGTCCGCCAACGTTGGCTTCTTATATGGAACAAACCGGATGCTGCAGTTCGTCTGCGGACTTCCGGCGATTGCCTATGGAAAAACTGGAGCAGGCGGTATGTAAGCTGCTGAAGCCCAGTCGTGTTGCCCATGTTCTGGGCTGCCGGGATACGGCAGTTGCCATGGCTAAATTCTGGGGTGCCAATGAAGAGGATGCAGCACGGGCCGGCTTGCTTCACGATATTACCAAGGCGCTGGATCCACAGCAGCAATTGACTTTGGCTGGGGAGTATGGTATCATCTTAAATACTTTTCAGCAGAAATACCCCAAAACTCTGCACGCGTTAACCGGCTCTTTGGTGGCAAAGCATCTGTTTGGGGAAAATGAAGCGGTGGTGCAGGCGATTCGCTACCACACCACCGGCAAAGCAGATATGAATTTGCTGGAAAAAATTATTTATGTTGCAGACTATATGGAGCCAAACCGGAATTTTCCCGGAGTGGAGGATTTGCGCACGCTGGCGTTTACAGATTTGGATGGAGCGCTGAAGCTTGGGCTGACGATGACGCTGGAGCTGCTGAAGCAGCAGGGAAGCGAAGTGTCGGAAGAATCCCGGGAGGCGTTGGCCTGGTTGAATAAGAAAGGATAATGAATATGATGACTGCAAAAGAAGTGGCACTGCAAGTGACCAAGGCACTGGATGAGAAAAAAGGTGTGGATATAAAGCTGCTGGGAATTGACCGGGTATCCAGTCTGGCAGACTATTTCCTGATTTGCACCGGTACTTCCAACACCCATGTAAAAACATTGTGCGACTACGCAGAGTTTACCATGGAGCAGTTGGGAGAGCCGATGCTGGGTCGGGAAGGACACCGAGGCAACTCCTGGGAATTGCTGGATTTCGGCTCTGTGGTGGTTCACGTGTTTACCGATGAGGCAAGAAAATTCTATGACCTGGAGCGTCTGTGGGCAGATGCGGAAGAAGTGGATTTAAAGGACATTATTATCGGGGACTAAGCTCCCGATTTTTAGAGGGGTGTTTTTCGTTATGAATTACGAACACAAAAATGTAGAGGCAAAATGGCAAAAATATTGGGAGGAGAACCAGACCTTCCATACGGATGTGTGGGATTTTTCCAAGCCCAAATACTATGTGCTGGATATGTTCCCGTATCCTTCCGGTGTCGGTCTGCATGCCGGTCACCCGGAGGGCTACACCGCAACGGACATTATGTCCCGTATGAAGCGGATGCAGGGCTACAATGTTCTGCACCCGATGGGCTATGACTCCTTTGGCCTGCCTGCGGAGCAGTATGCTGTTTCCACCGGCAACCATCCCAATGGATTTACCCAGGAAAATATCAAGACCTTCTCTGCACAGCTGAAAGAGCTGGGCTTTGACTATGACTGGTCCAAGGTGCTGGCAACCTCCAACCCTGATTTTTACAAGTGGACGCAGTGGATTTTTAAGAAGCTGTACGATGCAGGCTATGCCAAGCGAATTGAAATGCCGGTAAACTGGTGTGAAGAATTGGGCACGGTTCTTTCCAACGATGAAGTCATCGACGGCAAATCCGAGCGTGGCGGCTATCCTGTTGTAAAGAAGAATATGATGCAGTGGGTCATCGATCAGCCCGCTTTCGCAGAAAAACTGCTGGAGGGTCTGGAGGAAATCGATTGGCCGGAATCCACAAAGGAGATTCAGCGCAACTGGATTGGCAAATCCACCGGTGTAGAGGTGGACTTCCAGCTGGTAGGCGGCGGCAACTTCTCCGTTTATACCACCTGTATTGAAACCATCTACGGCATTACCTTTATGGTGCTGGCACCGGACGGTAAGATTGTCCAGTCTCTGATGGACCGTGTGGAGAATAAGGAAGAGGTTCAGGCGTACATTGATGAGGCGGTCAAAAAGAGCGATATGGACCGCACAGAGCTGAATAAAACCAAGTCCGGATGTCCTCTGAAGGGCGTGTATGCCATCAATCCGGTCAATGGCAAGGAAGTGCCGGTGTTCATCGGCGATTTCGTGCTGGCAAGCTATGGTACAGGTGCAGTTATGGCTGTTCCCAGCCACGACCAGCGTGACTTTGAGTATGCCATTGCCCATAACATTCCCATGATTCAGGTTATTGAAGGCCGGGATGTCTCGGAAGCTGCTTTTGAAAAGCAGGATTATCTGGGCAAGGGCTGCAAGCTCATCAACTCTGAAGAATTTACCGGCTTGACGGTGGAGGAAGCAAAGGAGGCCATTACCTGCAAGCTGGAAAAGCAGGGCGTTGCAAGAAGAAAGAACAATTACCATTTCCGGGAGTGGATTTTTGCCCGTCAGCGTTACTGGGGCGAACCGGTTCCCTGTATCTATACCGAGGACGGAGAGACAGTCTTCCTGCCGGACGAAGAGCTGCCTGTGATTTTGCCGGAGCTGGACGACTATAAGGGTCGTAACGGTCAAGCTCCTCTGGAAAATGCAACACAGTGGAAGCAGTACAACCAAAACGGCTTGAAGGGTGTCCGCGAGACCTCTACAATGCCCGGTAGCGCCGGCTCTTCCTGGTACTATCTGCGCTACATTGACCCCAATAATGACAAGGAATTCTGCGATCCGAAGCTGCTGGAGCACTGGATGCCCGTTGACCTGTATATCGGTGGTCCGGAGCACGCAGTCGGCCACCTGATTTACTCCCGTATCTGGAACCGTTTCCTCTATGATAACGGCTTGTCTCCTGTGAAAGAGCCCTTCAAGAAGCTGGTTCACCAGGGTATGATCTTGGGCGAAAACGGCATTAAGATGGGCAAGCGTTTCCCGGAATTCGTGGTCAACCCCAGCGATATTGTTCGGGAATACGGCGCTGATACCCTGCGTCTTTACGAGATGTTTATGGGCCCGCTGGAGGTTTCCAAGCCCTGGAGCACCACGGCGGTGGCCGGTGCCCGGAAGTTCATCAACCGTGTGTGGAACTTCTTCACGGAGGCTTCCAATATTACAGAGGAAGACGACGGCAAGTTAACAAAGGTCTATCACCAGACGGTGAAAAAGGTCACCTCTGACTTTGAGGCTCTGGCATTCAACACTGCCATTGCTCAGATGATGGTGTTCGTTAATGAAGCATATAAGAACGGTACTTGCCCCAGAAGCTATGCAGAAGGCTTCGTAAAGATGATTTCCTGCATCATTCCCCATGTGGGCGAGGAAATCTGGCAAATTTTGGGTCACGATACCACCATTGCATACGAAAGCTGGCCGACCTATTCTGAGGAAAAGTGCAAGGACACGGAAGTCACAATGGCGGTTCAGGTCAACGGAAAAATGCGTGGTACGGTGGCGATGGAAGCGGATTTAGATAACGATACCGTTGTTGCCAATGTGCTGGCTGACGAGAAAATTGCCAAGTTCCTGGAAAAGCAGGGCGGAAGCATTGTTAAGACCATCGTGGTCAAGAATAAGCTGGTTAACCTGATTGTTAAGTGATTTTTGGGGTAATTACAGAAAAATGTAATTTCTTGCTTGACATTTGTCGGTAACTTGCTTATAATATACAAAGCCAAGAACTGGCCCTGAAAGCATCCTGGAATTAGCCGGATGCCATCGGAGGGAGGGAAAACTATGTCTGAAATTCGCGTTAAGGAAAACGAAACTCTGGAAAGCGCTCTGCGTCGTTTTAAGCGCAGCTGTGCCAAGGAGGGCGTTATTGCCGAAGTTAAGAAGCGCGAGCATTATGTCAGCCCCAGCCTGAAGCGTAAGCAGAAGTCTGAAGCTGCCCGTAAGAACAAGAGAAAGTTCTACTAATACCCCCTCTTGAAAATGCTCAAAAACCGCCCTACATTGGTAGGGCGGTTTCTATTTCCACTCCTGATACAGACCCACAACAGCCCGGATACCCAGCCTTTGTGCATCCTGCAGCCAGGAATCGATGCTGCTTTGATCCCGCTCCAAAAGGAAGGTGACGGTATCATCCTCCACTTGAATGTGATAATGACAATGAAGCTTCGAGTCATAATGAGGCGGCAATGCACCTGGGCAAGTAGGAGATAATTCGTATTGACTGCCATTTGGTGTGACGGTAATTTTTTCGGATAATCGTGCCATATCCAGCCAAATCTCCCGGTTTCGATAGGGCGCAAGATACGCTTCCAGAGGCTGATGCAAGGGTGCAGGTGGAAGAAAAACAGGCTTGCCGGCACTGGAATAAGCAGGCGGCGCAATTACTGGGCAGGGTAAGTTCTTTTGCAGAAAGCAAGATAACTGCTTCGTTTTTTTGTCGCAGTTTCTCTGGAAATCCAACAAAATCCCGGAAATTTCAAACTTTTTTTCAATATCAAGCAATTGGGATAAAATCTCTTCTGCTTGATGGTTGTCCATAGGCACGCTGTCGTCAATAATCAGTAGAGAGTTGGGCGGCAGCAACGGAGGGAGATTGGACAGTCCAAAGCCGGATGAGGAAAAATGGCAGGAGAGCCAGCCAATATGAGAGGGCAAGTTCGCAGAGCCGGAAAACTCAGCGGCAGTCATTGCATGATACCGGTCAAAAACCATAGACAAATCCATCCTTTCGTGATACAATCGTGGCATATTCTATGAAAGTGCGGTTTGATATATGCCTTTTTCCTTGTTGCCCGGTGTGATTGCGAAACGCGTGACCGATATTTCACCGGAGAATACTGCTGCGTGGGGAGTCAGGCTCCTTATGCTGGATTTTGACAATACACTTGTGCCGTACACAACGGATGTTCCGACACCGGAACTGCTGAGCTGGCTGGAGAAGATGAAGGCGGCAAATCTATCCCTTTGCGTTGTTTCCAACTCCAAAAAAGAACGGGTGAAGGCTTTTTGCCGAAAGTATGAAATTGACTGTATCACCCACGCCAAAAAGCCGGGGGGAAAGGGAATCCGTCAATGTCTGGAGCAATATAAGCTGCCGCCGGAAGCGTGTGCATTGGTAGGCGACCAGATTTATACCGATGCCTTGGGCGCCAATTTGTGCGGCGTGAAATCGATATTGGTTCAGTCCATTGATAATCACAATTTCTGGCTGAAGGCACGCCACGTGCTGGAATTGCCGTTTATTGCCATTGCCAAGAAAAGGAGCGAAAACCTATGAAAAACCTTGAAAAATTTATATCCTTGCTGAATGACGAGGTGGATGGCCTTTTGCTGACAAGCCGTTACAGCCGTCATTATGCGGCAGAGTTTGACATTGCGGAAGGTGTTGCAGTTGTCACAAAGGCCGGTTGCCGGTATTTTACCGATAACCGCTATACAGAGGCGGCAGAAAACGGCATTAAAGGCTTTGAGGTTATTGACGTTGATACGGAGAACGGCTATATCGGCTGTCTTAACAAGGCAATTGCAGATTTCGGCGTCAAGGCTCTGGGCTATGAAGAGGAATACATCATTGCCGGGGAGCTGTTCCGCTTTGAGAAGAATCTGAATGCCCGGCTGGTGCCGATGAATGAAAGAATCAACGGATTCCGCTATGTCAAGGAAGACTGGGAGCTGGATTTGATGCGCAAGGCGCAGACCATTACAGACAAGGCTTTTGCCCAGGTTCTTGGACGTATCAAGCCCGGAATGACGGAGCTGGAATTGCAGGCAGAGCTGATTTATTGCCTCTATAAGAACGGCGCGACCAGCCTTGCGTTTAATCCCATCGTTGTTTCCGGTCCCAATACCAGTATGCCCCACGGTGTTCCGGGTGAGCGGGTTATTCAGGCCGGAGACTTTATTACCATGGACTTCGGTGCTGCCTGGGAGGGTTATTGCTCGGATATGACCCGTACGGTTGCAGTCGGCTATGCAACGGAAGAAATGGAAAAGGTGTACAACACGGTTTTGCAGGCGCAGCTGGCTGCCCTGGAAATCACCAAAGCCGGTGTCCCCGGCTGCGAGATAGATGCAGTCGCCCGAAAGGTTATTACAGATGCAGGCTATAGGGAATACTTCGGCCACGGCTACGGTCACAGCTTGGGACTTGAGATTCACGAGGCGCCCAATCCCAACAGCCGCAATCCTGAGCCGATGCCTGTAAACGCGGTTGCTTCCGCAGAACCCGGCATTTATTTGCCCGGAAAATTCGGTGTACGCATTGAGGATGTAGTCATTTTTAAGGAAAACGGTTGTGAAAATATTACAAAAAGCCCTAAAAATCTGATTATTGTATAAAAAATGCATTTTACCTCTTGCAAATTGCAATTTTTTAGGTTAAAATATATCAGCTAATGTATGCTCATTTTTATAGCCCCCTTGGGGCGGATTTTAGGAGGATAAAGATATGATTTCTGCAGGCGATATTAGAAATGGTATTACCTTTGAGCTGGACGGCAAGGTAATGCAGGTAGTTGAATTCCAGCACGTGAAGCCCGGCAAGGGTGCTGCTTTTGTCCGCGTCAAGATGAGAAACGTCATCACCGGCGGCGTGACAGAAACCAGCTTGAACCCCTCTGCCAAGTTCCCCACTGCTTTCGTGGAGAGAAAGAAGATGGAGTATTCCTACAATGATTCCGGTCTTTACTACTTCATGGACCAGGAAACCTACGAGATGGAGCCTCTGGACGGCAGCGTTCTGGACGATTCCTTCAAGTTCATCAAGGAAAACGACGTCTGCACCATTCTGAGCTATAAGGGCAAGGTTTTCGGCGTGGAAGTTCCCAACTTTGTTGACCTGGTTGTTACTGAGACAGAGCCCGGCTTCGCCGGCAATACCGCTACCAACGTCACCAAGCCCGCTACCGTTGAGACCGGCGCTGAGGTGAAGGTGCCCCTGTTCATCAACGAGGGCGACAAGATTCAGATTGATACCCGCACCGGCGAGTATCTGGGTCGTTCCAAGGCATAAGTGTGCCGACAAATCCGAAAGGAGTAATTGCTATGACCATTTCCGAAAAGTCTGCTTATCTGAAGGGCCTGATGGATGGCCTGGAATTGAACAAAGAGAGCGATGAGGGCAAGATGATTGCCGCAATCGTGGATCTTCTGGGCGATATGTCCAAGAAGCTGACTGCGATTGAGGATACCACAATTGCAATCTCCGATGAGCTGGACGAAATCGAAGATGATTTGGACGCCATTGAGGACTACATCCTGGATGAGGATGAGGACGATTTCGATGACGACTATGATTTCGACTACGATGACGAAGATGACGAGGACGAGGATTTTGATGACGAAGGCTTCGACTTCGGCGACGAGGATACCACTATCTACGAAGTAGAATGCGCCTGTGGCAACATCATTGACTTTGATGAGGAAACCTTGGAGCAGGGAAGCATCGTATGTCCTGAATGCGGTGAAACGCTGGAGTTCACCACAGAAGACGAGGAATAATCCGTAAAGAAACTGCCACAACGTTCGTTGTGGCAGTTTTTGGAGAAATATATGAATAAAAAAGAAATATTACGCTCTTTGAAGTTTGCCCTATTTTCCGTTTCAGCCGGCATTATTCAGATGGGTAGCTTTGCGCTGCTGAATGAACTGGCAGGATTGGAATACTGGCTGTCTTATCTGATTGCGCTGGTCCTGTCCGTGCTGTGGAATTTTACATTCAACCGGAAATTTACCTTTAAATCCACGGAGAATGTTGGACGAGCAATGCTTTTGGTTGCACTGTATTATTGCGCATTTACGCCGCTGTCTACATGGTTGGAGCATTATTTGGCGGGTACGCTGGTGTGGAATGAGTATCTTGTCACCTTTTTGAATATGGTTTTGAATATGGTGACGGAGTTCCTGTTTCAGAGATTTGTGGTGTACCGCAACTCCCTGGATACCAACGAGAGCGCAAAGAAATAAGCAATACATTATTTGCTTAGCGCAGCATCATAAACCACATTTTTGGGAAGATTCAGTTCCTGAGCAGCTTGCTTGACTGCATCTTTTCGAGACAATCCGGTTTCCATCAACTGTGCCACTCTTGCCGCAGCATCGGCAGGGGTGGCTTTTTCTTTTGCGGCAGCAGGTGCGCCGGCAACGACCAATACAAATTCGCCCTTGGGCGGCGTTTGTGTATATTGTTCAATCGCTTTGCCCAGTGTGGTGCGCACCACTTCCTCGTGAAGCTTGGTCAGCTCCCGGCAGAGGCTGATGGGGCGTTCTGCGCCAAATACGGCAGCCATATCCTCCAAAGTGGGCAGGAGCTTGTGGGGCGCTTCGTAGAAAACCATCGTGCGGTTTTCTCCTATCAGACTTTCCAAATGCTCCTTCCGGCTTTTTTTAGCCGTGGACAGGAAGCCTTCAAAACAGAAGCGGCCGGTGCTCTGCCCGGAGATGCTCAATGCGGTAATAACAGCGCAGGGGCCCGGGATGGCGCATACGGTGATGCCGGCTTCGGCACATTGCCGCACCAAATCTTCACCGGGGTCGGAAATGGCGGGACTTCCGGCATCGGAAACCAATGCGCAGGTCTCACCGGCCAAAATGCGTTCAACAATAAAATTGCCTTTGGCGGCCTTGTTATGCTCAAAGTAGCTGACAAGGCTTTTTTTAATACCCAGATGATTCAGAAGCTTCAAGGTGACTCGGGTATCCTCAGCAGCAATAAAATCCGCCTGCTCCAGCGTTTCACGGCAGCGAAGGGAAATATCTCCAAGATTGCCGATTGGGGTGGGTACCAGATATAGCATTCCGGCCATAAGCGTCCTCCTTAAAGATGGTAGAGTGTTTTGTAGTAGTCTGTGGGTTGACCCAGCTCGTCAAACAAGCATTGTTCCTGCCAGATAAGACCCGGTTTGCCACCCTTCCTGCAGGAAAGGAGAATCAAGGTAACAGGGCCGTCCACACGATGCCGAATCAGACACAGCTGCTTCGGTTCCAACTGATATTTGATTGCACAGCCGCAAATTTCAGCCAGCCGTTCCGGCTTGTGAACCAGCATAAAATCACCGCCAAATTTCAGCATTCGGCTGGCGCTTTGACAAAGCTCATCCAAATTACAGCAGTCATCCCGTCGCGCCAGAGGGGTCTGCTGATTGGCAGGACCGCCGGTGAAATAGGGAGGATTGGAAAGGCAGCAGTCAAAGGAATTGACAGGCAATTCCTTGTGGATGGTGCGTAAATCGGCGCATATACTTTCCATACGCAGCGATAAATTGTTGCGCGCAATATTCTCCAGCGCAGCCAGATGTGCGCCTTCCTCCAGTTCCACGCCGGTGACGTGACAGGCTTGGTCTTTTGAACAAAGCAATAGTCCCAGCGTGCCGCATCCGGAGCCTAAATCCAAAACCTTTGCATTACGCTTGAGCTTTGCAAAGTCGCTGAGCAAAATGGAATCCGTGCTGAGAGGGAATGCACCCTGCGGGATATCCAGCGTATAACCGCCGGTTAAAACTTCCATGGAAATACAACCTCCAAAAAAATCAGTCTGCGCAGCGGATTTCCAGCGTGCGCAGACTGACTGTGGTTCGGAAGAATCAGCCTTCCTCAATAGCTTCAGCGGGGCAGTTGTCGGCGCAAGCACCGCAGCTGACACAAACATCAGCATCGATGACATACTTGTCTTCGCCTTCGGAGATAGCCTCAACGGGGCAGTTGTCGGCGCAAGCACCGCACTTGACGCAGGCATCGGTAATATTGTAAGCCATGATTTTCCCTCCATATATGTTTTCACGCATTTCTTCATTACTGGAGATGAATGCACCTCTATTCTACCACGGATTTCTGAAAATGCAATTCCTTTTTTCTAAAACTTCGGTATATTTTTCAAGGCTCGTGGTGAAACTCTGCAGATAAGGGAGTGGAGATATGCGTTTGGAGGCAAAAAGCGCGCGGTTGATTCTGGAAGCCGGCGAAATTGCAAGGCAATTCGGACACAGCTATGTGGGAAGTGAACACATTCTGATGGCTCTGAGCAGTGCGCCGGGATGGGTTGGGCAAATTCTTGCCAGCTTTGGCTTGACGCGAGAGCGGATGCACCTGTGCGTGGCAACGGTGTTGGGAAACGGAACACCGGATATGCCACTGCCTCAGGGACTGTCAGCAAAAGCAAAAACAATATTGCACAGTGCCGGGCAGGAAGCCCGGCGTTTGGGTAAGCGTGAAATCGAACAAAGTCATATTTTGCTGTCATTGCTGCGAACAGAGGCTACCGGAGCAGAATCGGTTTTGCAAGCGGCCGGCGTGAACAAAGATGACCTTTTTACCTGTGTATTGGAGCAGTTACCCCGGCTGGAACCGGAAATTCAAAGTGTAAAGAAGGAGGCAACCCAGTTGAAGCTATTGGAGCAGTTTAGCGAAGATTTGATATTAAAAGCATCTTCAATGGAGCGAGTCATAGGCCGTGAGCAGGAAATTGAGACTGTCATTGGAATACTGTGCCGCAAAAACAAAAACAATCCTGCCCTGGTTGGAGAGCCCGGTGTAGGCAAAACCGCCATTGCCGAAGGCTTGGCCCAGCGTATGAGCATCGGAGATGTACCACCCCAGCTGAAGGATAAGCGGCTCATCAGCCTGAATATGGCGAACCTGGTGGCAGGCACCAAATATCGGGGCGAATTCGAGGAACGCCTGCGGGATGTTTTGCAGGAAATCAAGCGCTGCGGCGATGTTATTTTATTTGTGGACGAGATGCATACCATTGTGGGTGCAGGTGCGGCTGAAGGTGCAATCGATGCCGCGAATATTTTTAAGCCGGCGCTGGGGCGCGGGGAGCTGCAGATGCTGGGCGCAACAACTTTGTCCGAGTACCGAAAATATATTGAGAAAGACCCGGCTCTGGAGCGGCGTTTTCGCCCGGTGATGGTGGAAGAGCCCAGCAAAGAGGCAACAATGGCTATTTTGGAGGGCTTGAAGCCGGGATTGGAGCGCCATCACCATATACGCATCAGCCCGGGAGCGTTGGAGGAAGCACTGCGCCTTTCTGTTCGTTATTTGCCGGATTTGTTTCTTCCGGATAAAGCCATTGATTTGCTGGATGAAGCAGCCGCCCACGCGCGGATGGAGGAAATGCGCTGCACCCGTGGAACGGCACAGCAGAATTTGGAGCAGGAGCTGAATGAGGCCGTTCGGGAGAGTCGCTTTGAAAAAGCGGCAGAGCTGCGGGACAAAATGCAAAAAATGGTCAGCCGTACTACGGAGCACAAGCGACCGAGGGTGGTTACCGGCGGAGATATTGCTTGGGCGGTCTCGGTCAGAACGGGGATACCGGTTGGAAGGCTGACAGCGGACCAGCGGCAGCGACTACTGAATTTGGAGGAAATTCTGGACGCTACGGTTGTGGGTCAGCAGAAGGCGGTCAAAAGCGTTTCAGAGGCTGTGCGGCGCGGTTTTTCCGGCATCCGGGATGAAAACCGCCCGGTGGCGTGCCTGTTGTTTGCCGGGCCTACCGGTGTGGGAAAAACGGAGCTTTGCCGAGCATTGGCAGAAGAGCTGTATGGAAGCAGGGACGCAATGATTCGTCTGGATATGACAGAGTATATCGAGAAGCAGTCCGTTTCCAGACTGATTGGCGCACCTCCCGGATATGTAGGTTATGACGAAGGGGGAAAACTGACAGAGGCTGTGCGGCGCAGACCTTATTGTCTGGTGCTGCTGGATGAGTTGGAAAAGGCGCATCCTGATGTTTTGGGGCTGCTGCTGCAGATTATGGAGGAGGGAGAGCTGACAGACTCCGCAGGCCGGCGTGTCAGCTTTAAAAATGCCATCGTGGTGATGACCTCCAATACCGGCGGAGAGATTCGGGGAGATGGATTGGGTTTTCGTCCGACGGGAAATGCGCAGCAACGGGAAGAATCCCTGCGCCATACCTTCACACCGGAATTTTTGGGGCGACTGGACCAAATTGTTGCCTTTTCTCCATTGGGAAGCGAAGAGATGGAGGCCATTGCAAGGAAATATCTGGGTCAGCTGCAGCAGAGAATGGAAGCGATTGGAATCCAAATGGAATATGCGGATGCGCTGCCGCAGTACCTTGCGTCAAAGTGTAAAAGCAAGGATGGCGCGCGGGATTTGCGGCGCTCAATGCAGATGAATCTGGAAGGCCCACTGTCGGAAACCTTGCTGAGAAACGGAAAAAAGCCGAAAAAAATTACCTGTTGCTTGCAGGAAAGCGGGATTTCTTTCCAATTATAGGAAATATACAAGAACAACTGTTCGAAAATGCGTATTTTTAGGACTTTTTTATAAAAAAATGCAATTTTTTCGCAAAAAAAGGTTGATTTTTCAGAACAAAGGTATTATACTGTCAATAAGTGGAGCAAAATGGTAGAAAAGTGGAGCAAAATGGAGGAGGTGAGCATCAATGATCGGTAAGTATGCGGCAAAGATGGACGACAAGAATCGACTTTTCGTTCCTGCAAAGCTGCGCGAAGAGCTGGGCGGCGACTTTTTTGTGACGCTGGGTGTCAACTGCGGTCATCGGTGCTTGACCATCTACAAAGCATCGGACTGGCAGACCTTAAGCGAAAACTACGATGCATTGCCCATTTCTCAGAAGGGTGCAGCAACCAGCCTGATTTTTATGAACGCTGTTGCCTGCGAACCGGATAAGCAGTTCCGCTTCAGCCTTTCTCAATTCCTGCTTGATTATGCCGGCATACAAAAAGAGGTTATGATTGTTGGCCGTGCGGGGCAGGCGGAAATTTGGGATGTGGCAGAATTTGAAGCCTTCGAGGCAGAGAACCTGACACCGGAGAAGCTGCTGGCTTCCCTGGAGGCAATCGGACTATGAGTACCTTTCATCATATCTCCGTATTGCTGGATGAGTGTATAGACGGCTTGAGCATCAAGCCCGACGGCATATATGTGGATGGCACTTTGGGCGGCGCCGGACATTCCAGCCAAATTGCGGCACGTCTCACAACCGGCCGCCTGATTGGAATTGACCGTGACCCTATTGCTTTGAAAGCAGCCCGGGAGCGGTTGACACCCTTTGAAGAGCGTGTAACGCTGGTGCATTCCAATTTTTGCGAAATGGCATCTGTGCTGGATGATTTGGGAATTGACGGTGTGGATGGCATCCTGCTGGATTTGGGTGTCTCTTCTCCACAGCTGGATGACGGTCAACGGGGCTTTTCCTATATGGTGGATGCACCGTTGGACATGCGGATGAATAACGATGATGCCCTGACTGCTGAAGAGGTAGTCAATACCTGGTCTTATGAAGAGTTGCGCCGCATCCTGTTTGACTACGGCGAAGAACGGTATGCGCCTCAAATTGCAGCAAATATTTGCCGCAAAAGGGAAGAGCAGCCGATACAAACAACCTTACAGCTGGTGGATATTATCCGTGGCGCAATGCCGGCGGCAGCTCTGCGGGAAAAACAACATCCTGCAAAGCGAAGCTTTCAGGCCATCCGCATTGCGGTCAATGATGAGCTGGGAGCGGTACGGCAGGTTATGGATGCTGCCATCTCCAAACTGAATCCCGGCGGCAGATTGGCCATCATCACCTTCCATTCTTTGGAAGACAGAATTGTGAAAAACGGTATGGCTGATGCGGCAACGGGATGTATTTGCCCACCGCAGTTCCCGGTATGCGTATGTGGGAAAAAGCCTGCAGTTCGGTTAATTACACGAAAACCCATCGTTGCAGGCGATGAAGAACTGGCTCGAAATCCCCGAGCCCGCAGCGCAAAGCTACGCATTTGCGAAAAAATCTGAAAAAAGGAGGGACCTTTATGGCAATGCGGCCTGAGGTTCGGTATATCAATTCTTATGTATCCGGCAACCTTGCATATCAGCCGGAAAGGAAACCTCAAAAAAAGAAGAGCGTGCAGCTCCCAAAAGCTAAAATTGCAAAGAAGCAATGTATTCGCGTGGATGTGGTGGCGCTTGGCGGCATTATGGTTGCGCTGGTGCTGGCAATTATGTTGCTGGTCAATATGGTGCAGATGAACAATGCCAAGGCGCAGGCACAGGTGATGAGCGATTATGTATCGTCTCTTCAAAAGGAAAATGAACAGTTACAAAATACATATCGTTCCAGCTATGATTTAGAAGAAGTTCGGGAGATTGCTTCTGCAATGGGTATGGTTCCGGCAGAGCAGGCACCGCATTTGCAAATGCAGGTTGTCAGACCTCCTGAGGTAGAATCTCCCACAGCGTGGGAAAGCTTTTGGGCGTTCATTGTCGGGATGTTTGCATAATACCCCGCAAGGCCAATATGATTGAATAGCTGCAATGGGCGGCGAGGGATTCCTTGCTGCCCATTTTAAGCCGAATGCAATCGAAAGGCCGGTGTATTATGGCAAGGAAAAGTCGGAAAAAGGAATTTGCCCGGATTCGGGCGGATTCGGGTCAGCATCGCAGAATTCTGGCAGTGATGGCAGTGTTGGGTATTTTAGCCTTTCTGCCTGCCAGCCTACAGCTGTATCAGCTGATGATTTCTGATTATGAGTATTACGCAAACCTGGCATTGCGCAATCAGACAAGAACAACCTACGTTACCGCCCATCGCGGGACAATTTACGACCGGAATATGAACATTCTGGCCCATTCCCAAACGGTGGAAAACATTTACTTAGACCCCCATGAGCTGAAGCAATCCAAGGCGGATTTGCAGCTGATCGCAAGGAATTTGGGGCAGATTCTTCAGGTGGATGAGGAGAAAATCATCCGGCTGAGCAAGGATTTAACAAAACGGTATCAGCAAATTGCTGCCAATGTGGAGTTAAGCGTAGCGTCACAGGTGCGCAGCTTTATCAATGAGCATCATATTTCCGGTATTCATCTGGAGCCCAGCTCCAAGCGAACTTATCCCTACGGCTCTTTGGCGGCACAGGTGATTGGTTTTACCAATGCATCCAACACCGGTTCAGAGGGGATTGAGGCCTCTTATAACCGCTACCTGGAAGGAACAGCCGGGAAGGTGATAACCACCAAGGGCAATAACGAGATGGATATGCCCTATTCCTTTGAAAAATATGTGCAGGCCATTCCGGGCTGCAGTGTTGTGTTGACCTTGGATACCACCGTTCAGGCCTGCCTGGAAAAGCAGATGGCGGCTGCCATTGCCCGCTATGATGTGCAAAACGGAGCATTTGGGCTGGTGATGGAGGTCAAAACCGGCAAGATTTTGGCGATGGCCACACTGGGAAATTATGACCCTAATCAATATTTGGAAATTGCAGACCCCGATGCGCTGGAGAAAACAGAGCAGCTGAAAATGAGCTATTTGGCGCTTCCGGAAGGGTCACAGGCTTATGAGCAGGGCAAGGCGGCCTATGAGGCGGCTGTCACAGCTGCCAGGTTGAAGCAATGGCGAAATCGGGTGCTTTCGGACGGATATGAGCCCGGCTCGACTTTTAAGGTTTTAACAATGGCGGCGGCGCTGGATTGCGGCGCCATTGATTTGAAAACAAGCTTTCATTGCTCCGGCTCAGAGAAAATTCCCGGTCGTTCCCAGCTGCTGCATTGCTGGCGCTCCACCGGTCACGGCTCGGAAAATACAGCCCAGGCACTGCAGAATTCCTGCAACCTGGCGTTTGCCCATATTGCCTTGAAATTGGGTGGAGAGCGGTTTTATGATTATGTCAGCCGCTTCGGGATTATGGAAAAGACCGGGATCGACCTGGCGGGGGAAAGTAAGGGCGTTTTCTTCTCCAAAGAGTTGATTGTGGATACGGATAAATGGGGAACTGCCTCTTTAACCTCCGGTTCTTTCGGTCAAACCTTCAAGCTGACGCCGCTGCAGCTGGTGCGTGCCATCTCGTCGGTGGTAAACGGTGGCAATTTAATGGAACCGTACATTGTTTCTGAGGTGCTGGATGCAAAGGGAAACACGGTTCTGCAGCAGGAGCCTACTCTTGTGCGCCAGGTTATCAGCACGGAAACATCCAAGACAATGTGTCAGCTTTTGGAGTCGGTGGTTTCAGAGGGAACGGCAAAAAATGCCTCTGTTGCCGGATTTTCCATAGGTGGAAAGACGGGTACAAGCGAAAAAATCGACATTTTAGATGAGAATGGCCAGCCAACGCTGGATAAAATCGTATCATTTGTGGGGATTGCGCCAATGGACAATCCGGAGTATATTGTATTAGTGGCGTTGGACACCCCATCCCGCAGCACCGGAACCTATATTTCCGGTGGTGTCATGGCCGCACCGACGGTAGGTGCTGTGATGGCAGACATTCTGCCTTATCTGGGCGTGAAGCAGGAATTTTCAGAGGAAGAGGCTGCCGGCAAGACGGTGATTGTGGAAAATCTTTTGGGAATGACCCAGAAGGAAGCGGATAAGGTTCTGAAGGAAAGCGGACTAACCCCCAAGTATATCGGAAGTGGCGAGAAGATTACCGGGCAGATTCCGGCCGCAGGCAACGGCGTTCCCGGCAACAGCCAGATCTTGTTGTACTTGGGAGAGGAGCCGCCTGATATTGCTGTGGAGGTGCCGGACTTTACCGGAATGAACCGCCAACAGGCCAGCGATGCGGCCGGTGCGTTGGGATTATATATTCTTGTGACCGGAAATCAGGAGATTTCTCCGCAGGTTGTGGTCACGTCGCAAGATGTTTTGCCGAAAACGAAGGTTCCGGTGGGGACGACGATTAAATTGGAATTTAAAGATTCAAAAGCTCCGGATTAACGGAGGAAGGAGTTACAATGAAGCTGGAAGCATTGCTGCAGGGCGTTTCCGTACTGGAGACCACCGTAGATTTGGAAATGAATATCGACAATGTAGTTTATGATTCCCGTAAGGTGACGGCAGGCAGTCTGTTTGTGGCCATCAGCGGCTTTGCAGTGGACGGCAACCGGTTTATTCCGATGGCATTGGAAAAAGGTGCTGCTGCAGTTGTAACTGCCACCAGGCCGGAAGGGGAGATCCCCTATATTCTGGTGGAGTCTGACCGATTGGCATTGGCACAAATCGCCTGCAATTTCTACGGGCATCCGGCGAAGAGTATGACGATGATTGGCGTAACCGGCACCAACGGAAAGACCTCTACCACACTGCTATTGAAGCAAGTACTGGAAAAAACCGTAGGTGCAAAGGTCGGACTGATTGGCACAATGGAAAACTGGATTGGCGATGAGGCCATTCCCACGGAGCGTACCACACCGGAAAGCTTTGAATTGCAGGGCTTGTTTGCGAAAATGCGGGATGCAGGCTGTACCCATGTGGTAATGGAGGTGTCCTCCCACGCAATCGCTCTGGATCGGGTAGCAGGCATCCATTTTGATGTGGCAGCCTTTACAAATCTGACGGAAGACCATCTGGATTTTCACAAAACGATGGAAAGCTATTGCGACGCAAAGGCAGAGCTATTCCGTCGCTGTGACAAGGGCGTGTTGAACCGGGATGACAGCTATTTTGAGCGTATCTGCTCCGGTGCAACCTGCCCCATGCTTACCACAGGTGTCAGCCACCGTGGAGATTTACAGGCGGAAGAAATTACGCTGAATGCAGACGGCATCTCTTTTACCGCTGTATCTGCAAGCGAACGGCAAAAGGTAACGCTTCCGATTCCGGGGCGGTTTACGGTATATAATGCGCTGTCCGTGCTGGGCATCAGTTTGCAGCTGGGAATTTCTTTGGCACAGGCGGCCAAAGCGCTGGCAACGGCGCGTGGTGTCAGAGGCAGGGTAGAGGTTGTCCCTACACCGGGCAAGCCCTACACGGTGCTGCTTGACTATGCCCATACCCCGGACGGTCTTGAAAATGTACTGCGCTCCGTACGGGATTTCTGCAAGGGAAGATTGATTGCTGTCTTCGGCTGCGGCGGTGACCGGGATCCGATGAAGCGCCCGATTATGGGTAAAATCGGCGTGGAGCTGGCTGACATTGCGGTGATTACCTCCGATAATCCCCGGACAGAAGTCCCCGGAGACATCATTCAGGACATTCTGGCAGGCGTGCCGGAACAGCAAAAAAATTATGTGGTGATTGAAGACCGGCGAAAAGCGATTCAATATGCTATGGACATTGGCGAAAAAGATGATATGATTATACTGGCCGGAAAGGGCCACGAAACCTACCAGGAAATTAACGGTGTGAAGTATCATCTGGATGAACGGGAGGAAGTTGCTGCTCATCTGATGGAAATGAGGTAAGTATGGCACAAATTACATTGGCACAGGCAGCAGCCTGGTGTAATGGAACAATAGACCCGAAATATGCGCAAGTTTCTTTTTTGGGCGCCAATAACGATACCCGTAAGCTGCAGCCCGGACAGTTGTTTGTTGCGCTGCAGGGCGTGCGGGACGGGCATGATTTTATTCCGATGGCGCTTGAAAACGGCGCAGCTGCGGTGCTTTGCACCCACTGTGACGGTGATTATCCAGCTATTGTGGTGGAGGACACCAGAATTGCACTGGGACAAATTGCAAGACAGGAGCGCAAGCGCATTGGAATGAAGGTGGTGGGTGTTACCGGCTCGGTCGGAAAATCCACTACAAAGGAAATGATTGCTGCGGTATTGGAAAGCACCTATAAGGTGGCAAAAACACCGGAAAACCACAATAACGACATTGGTATGCCCATGGCAATTTTGTCCATTCCTGAGGATACGGAAATTGCCGTTCTGGAAATGGGAATGAATCATTTTCGGGAAATTGCCTATTTAACCTCTATCGGACTGCCGGATTTAGCTGTGATTATCAATATTGGTACGATGCACATTGAGCATCTGGGTTCTAAAGAGGGTATTTTGCAGGCAAAACTGGAGATTTTGGAGGGCTTGCAGCCCGGTGGCGTGATTCTGCTCAACGGCGATGATGAAATGCTGTGGCGTGTTGCTCAGCGGTCGGACATTCCGTCGGTGTATTTTGGCCTGGAAAACCAGCAATGCCCCATCCAGGCTTCCAATGTGCAATCCGGCGAAGGAAGTATTTCCTTTGATGTCAGGGCAGGGCAGGAGTCTTTCTGCGTTTGTCTTGGGATGGAAGGTCAGCATTATGTGTTGGATGCGCTGGCGGCAATCAGCGCAGGCTTACAAATGGGTGTCACCCCGGAACGTATTGCACAGGCATTGGGTAATTTCCGCAATATGTCCGGACGGCAGGAAATATTCGAAGCAAACGGCTTTACCATAATTAAGGATTGCTATAATGCAGGACCGGAATCCATGAGTGCCGCACTTACGGTGCTGGGGAAGAAGTCCGGTCGCCGTGTAGCTGTTTTGGGTGATATGCTGGAGCTGGGAATGCGTGCGCCGGCAGAGCACTATCGCATTGGACGCATTGCGGCGGAAAAGGCAGATTTGGTGTTTGCCTATGGTCCTAACAGCAGTCGGGTCGTCAGTGGTGCCTTTACAGGCGGAATGAACCGCACACAGGCCCGCGCTTATGAGAATCAGCAGGAATTGGTTTCTGATTTGAAGCTTCTGACAGCACCTGGAGATGTTCTTCTGTTTAAAGGCAGTCACGGAATGCACATGGAATTGGCGCTGGAGCAGTTCTTGCAGGCAAAGGCGTAAACGGAGGAAAGAGAAATGGAAAGAATCTTGATTACAGCTGTGGCAGGCGGCATTCTGTCAGGGCTGATTGGTGTGATTTTGCTGCCGCTTTTACGGGCACTGAAGGCAGGACAATCCATTCGCGAGGTAGGTCCTACCTGGCATAACACAAAAGCCGGCACGCCGATGATGGGCGGTTTGTTCTTCATCTTGTCTGCTGTGATTTGCATTGTGGCAAATTTGCCGGTGATGACAGATTACACAGTTGTTTATGTCCTTGCATTGAGCTTGTGCTTTGGACTCGTTGGTTTTTTGGATGATTTCTGTAAGGCGAAGTTCAAGCGCAATTTGGGTCTGACATCGATTCAAAAGGCATTGCTGCAAATGGCAGTTTCCGCAATTTTTGTCTATCTTTTGCTCCGCTTACAGGGGAATTTAACGAGAAATATTGATATTTACATCCCGTTTTTTAACACGTCCTTTGCGCTTCATCCGCTGCTGTATGTATTTTTCGCGATGTTCATAATGGTCGGTTGCGATAACGCTGTGAATATCACGGACGGCATTGACGGTCTGTGCGGCAGCGTGACTTTGCCGGTTATGATTTTCTTTACGGCAGTATCCTTTAAGATGGGACGCTATGATTTGGCAGTTCTTCCAGCGGCGCTGGCAGGCGGCCTGATTGCATATTTGTTTTTCAACTGGCATCCGGCAAAGGTTTTTATGGGCGATACCGGCTCGTTGTTTTTGGGCGGTGTGGTCTGCGCCATGGCGTTTGCGTTGGATATGCCGCTGATTTTGCTGCTGGTAGGCTTTGTGTATATCGTGGAAACACTCTCTGTAATTCTGCAGGTAGGGTATTTCAAGCTGACCCACGGCAAGCGTATTTTCAAAATGTCTCCCATCCACCATCACTTTGAGATGTGCGGTTGGAAGGAAGTTAAGATTGTTCTGGTATTTACCACTATTTCCACGATTATGTGTGTTGTGGCTTGGTTCTCAATCGCAGGTCGCTTTAGCTAAATAACGGAAAGGAGCTTCAAATGGCAGCAGGAAAACTGTATGCCAAAGAGGACCGCCGATTTTCCGTCGGCGCAACTGTGGACATCCCGTTTTTACTGTTGACATTGTTGCTTCTGGCTGTGGGACTGGTGATGCTGTATTCCGCCAGCTCTGCCCAAAGTATGTATGACACCGGCTATACCATTTCCACAAAGTATCTGCAAAAGCAGGCAGTGTGCGCTGCCATTGGGCTTTTGTGTATGTGGGTATTCAGCCGGATTCCGGCTTCCTTCTGGTTTAAATTTGCCTGGCCGCTGTATGGCATCAGCATTGTAATGCTTTTACTGGTTTTAGTGGTGGGGGAGTCGGTGAACGGTGCCCGGCGCTGGATTAACATTGCCGGACTCCAATTTCAACCCTCTGAAATTGCAAAATTTACAATGATTCTGCTTTTTGCAAAGCTGACGAAGGGATTTGGCTCTGATGCCAGAAAATTCCGTTACGGTGTTTTGGGCTTCGGTGCGGCGCTTTTGGGAATTTTGATTCCATTGGCGCTGGAAAAGCATCTGTCAGCAATTATGCTGATGGGAATGGTTGCCGTCGTTATGATGTTTGTGGCCGGTACCCATCCCAAATGGCTGCTGGCAGGCGCTGGGGTTGCTGTGGTATTTGTGGTTGTTTATGTATCCTTTATGGGCTATGCAGGAGACCGGATTACCGCTTGGCTTCACCCGGAAAGTGACCCGGCAGACAAGGGCTACCAGATTTTGCAGTCCCTGTATGCCATTGGCTCCGGCGGATTGTTTGGATTGGGTTTCGGAAAGAGCAGGCAGAAGTATTTGTATCTGCCGTTTCAATACAACGACTATATTTTTGCAATCGTTTGCGAAGAGCTGGGCCTGATTGGCGCGCTGCTGATAATGGCTTTGTTTGCCGCATTGATCCTGCGTGGATTTTGGATCGCGCTGCGTGCGGCTGACCGCTTTTCCACCGTGCTTGCAACCGGACTGGTTGCGTTGATTGCAGTACAGATAATACTCAATCTATGCGTTGTGACAAATTTGCTCCCTTCTACGGGGATTGCACTGCCTTTCTTTTCCTATGGCGGAACTGCTTTGGCGGTGAATTTGGGAGAGATGGGGATTGTCCTCAGCATTTCCAGGCAACGCAATCAGATGAAAATTCAGGAGGTTACCAGATGAATGTGATTTTTACATGCGGCGGCACAGGAGGACATATCAATCCTGCCATTGCCGTTGCCAATTTAATACGGGAGCGCAATCCTGGCTGTAACATCCTGTTCATCGGTGCAAAGGGGCACATGGAAGAACAGCTTGTGCCCAAGGCAGGCTATCGCCTGGAATGTCTTCCCGGCTCCGGATTGAGCCGCGGTAAAAGCCTGGCGGCAATGAAAAAGAATGTAAAAGCCGTCAAGTGTGTCTTTGACGCTGTCAGCCAATGTAAGAAAATCATCCGGGAATTTCAGCCGGATGTCATTGTGGGCACAGGCGGCTACGCCAGCTTCCCAGCATTGTACGCCGGAAGCAAGCTGGGAATTCCCACCTGTGTCCATGAAGCCAATGCAGTTCCGGGACTGACGACCAAAATGGCCGCAAACCGTGCAGATCAGGTACTGGTTTGCTTTGAGGAAAGCAAGCAGTATTATAAGCACCCGGAGAAGGTTGAGGTCGTGGGAATGCCCATTCGCCGTGAGTTTTGGGAAACAGACCGGGAAACGGCAAGAAAGGAACTGGGAATTGGCGAAAAGCCCTTGCTGGTGTCCACCTTCGGCAGCCAGGGTGCAAAAGCGATGAATGAAATGATTGCCCAGCTGTTTGCTCTTGAGCAGGCGGAGGGATTCCCATTCCACCATATTCACGCAGTGGGCAGCTTCGGCTGGAGCTGGATGCCGGATTTGGTCAGGGAAAAGGGCGTGAATTTGGAAAAATGTCCTGCAATCGATATGCGGGAGTACATCTACAATATGCCGACAGTTCTGGCCGCGGCAGATGTGGTCATTGGCCGGGCCGGCTCAGGTACGTGCAATGAAATTGCGGCAACCGGCACACCCTGCATTTTAATTCCGTCTCCCAATGTGACCAACAATCATCAGGAGAAGAATGCCAGAGTTCTGGAAGCCGGAGGCGGTGCAAAGGTGCTTTTGGAAAAGGACTGTACCGCAGCCTGTGTTTACGAAGAGGTCAAGAAGCTGATATCTGACGCTGCTCTGAGTAAAACAATGAGCCGGAGCTTGAAAAATATGGCGGTAAAGGATTCTACCGAAAGAATATGCTACATCGCAGAGCAGTTGGCCGCCAAGAAACAGAAATAACCCCGGAGGAACGGAAATGGATACAAAAGAAAAGGCAAGACGCCCGGTGCGTAACAAACAGGACGGGAATAAAACCTCACCTGAAAAACGCACCTCAACAACTCCCAAACGGGCATCAACGGAAAAGCAAAAGCCCTTGCAGGATGTTGTATATATTCCGCCTAAGCCCTTCGTTCGTAACAGAATGCTGCTGCGTATTGCAGCAGTAGCAGCCGTTGTAATTGCGCTGCTTTTGGGTATGTCGGTTTTCTTCAAGGTGGAGCATATTCAGGTTTCAGGTCTGGAGCAGTATACGCCTGAGGACATCAGTGCAGCTTCCGGCATTCAAAAAGGAGACAGCTTGTTCTCCCTTGGGTTGCCGGGGATTGCGGCAAAGATTCAAAAGCTGGATTACGTTAAGGATGTGCGGGTGGGAATCAGACTTCCCAACACCGTTGTCATTGAAGTGACAGAGGTGCGTGTTACCTATGCTGCAAGGGCTCAGGACGGTTCCTGGTGGCAGATGAATTCCAGCGGGCGTGTGATACAAAAGCTGCCAGCCGATCAGGAGAATGAATACACAAGGATTTTGGGCGTTATGCTGCAAAACCCCAAAGCTGGGGAGGTGGCATCTGCCTTTGAAATGGAGCAGCCGGGTGTGGACGAAAACGGAAACCTCATTCCCGTTACCGTTACCAGCGCACAGAAGCTGGAGACGGCACTGACTCTGGCAGATCTTTTGGAGCGCAACGGAATTCTTGGAGAAGCCGCCAGCATTGACGTCGGCGATATGGGCAATTTGGAAATTTGGTATGGGGAACAGTATCAGATGAAACTGGGTGACACCTCCCAGCTGGAAGACAAAATCAGCTATGCCAAGGGTGCCGTTGCTACTCTGAGTAAAGAAAGCCATAACAGTGGCGTTTTGGATGTCACTTTTCGGGATAAAATGGAAGTTATTTATACAAGATTCCAATAATTCCAGAAAAAATTATAAAAAGATTGCCGAAAAATGTGAATTTGATATTGACCCGGCGAAAATTTTAGGATAGAATATAAGAGTAAATTTGTAATTTGAAGCAGTAGGTAGTTCTTACTGCGAACCATACATAGGAGGAACTCAAATGCCAGATATGTTTCAGGACCGCGTTGTAAAGATTAAAGTTATCGGTGTAGGCGGCGCCGGCAATAATGTTATCAATCGTATGATTGAAGCAGGTGTTCAGGATGTTGATTTCGTTGTACTGAACACTGATAAGCAGGACCTTAATAAGTCCAGCTGTAAGAATAAGGTGCAGATTGGTGAAAAGCTGACCGGAGGACTGGGCGCAGGTGCAAAGCCCGACATCGGCAAGAAGTCTGCTGAGGAGAGCCGTGCAGCAATTGCTAAGGTGCTGGAAGGCGCAGATATGGTGTTTATCACTGCTGGTATGGGCGGCGGTACCGGTACCGGTGCAGCTCCTGTTGTTGCAGATCTGGCTCACGAAGCCGGCATTCTGACCGTTGGTGTTGTGACCAAGCCCTTCAAGTTTGAGGGTGCCAACCGTATGCGTCAGGCTGAGCAGGGCATTTCTGAGCTGGCTGGTCGTGTGGACTCCCTGATTGTCATTCCCAATGACCGCCTGAAGTATGTTACCGACGAGAAGATTACCTTTGCCAACGCATTCGGTATTGCTGACGATGTGCTGAAGCAGGCTGTTGTTTCTATCTCCGAGCTGGTTGGTTCTTCTACCCGCGTGATTATCAACCTGGACTTTGCTGACGTTTCTGCTGTTATGAAGGATGCCGGCCGTGCTCACATGGGCGTTGCTGTTGCTTCCGGTCGCGACAAGGCAGAGCAGTCCGCTCTGGCTGCTATTAACAGCCCCCTGCTGGAGACCTCTATTAACGGTGCTACCGGCGTTCTGGTTAACGTCACCGGTTCTAACGAGCTGACTTTGGACGATGTGGAGACGGCTGTCGGCATCGTGCAGGAGAATGCAAATCCGGAAGCAAACATCATCTTCGGCGCAACCTACTGCGATGATTACGAGGATGAAATGCGTGTTACCGTTATCGCCACCGGCTTTGAGCAGAAGAATGAAGCTGCTCCGGCTAAGGCAGAGAATGCAGGCGAGCCTGCAATCAAGACCGGCGCAACCAACGAAGATATGGAAGCGTTCTTCGGCCTGTTTAACAAGCAGTAATGATTTCTGTGATGCATCCCGGGCTGCGGCCCGGGATGTTTTTTAGGAGATTTCTATGAATGCATACAAGTCTTTGGCGGCGAAATATGACCGCCTCACCAGCGATGTGGACTATGCCGCGATTGTGGACTTTTACCGGCAGATTCTAAAGAAGGAAAAGCTGAACCCGAAAACAGCGGCTGATTTGGCTTGCGGTACGGGTTCGGTGGCGATTTTACTTGCACAGCAGGGTTTGCAGGTGACGGCGGTGGATATGTCTGAAGAAATGCTGACGGTTGCAAGCGAAAAGGCCTCGGGCCTTGCCAATCCGCCGGTGTTTGTGTGTCAGCCACTGCAGAAGCTGCGGCTGCCCCGTGGTGTGGATCTTGCGGTATGTGCGCTGGATAGTTTGGATTACATCACTAAGCCGGAGGACTGCGCAATGGCCATTCAGCGCATATACAGGGCACTGAATCCGGGTGGAATTTTCATTTTCGATGTGAACACGCCGCAGAAGCTGCGGGCAATGGACGGCCAGGTTTTCCTGGATGAGGATGAAGATGTTTACTGTGTCTGGCGCGGCGAATTTGACGAGGAAACCAACATCTGCTCCTACGGAATGGATTTATTTATCAGGGAAGGCAGGCGTTGGATGCGCACCTTTGAGGAGCATTGCGAATACGCCTATTCTCAGGAGCAGCTGACGGCCTATCTCAGGGAGGCAGGCTTCTCCCATATTGAGGTTTACGCCGACCGTCGGTTTGAAAGTCCCACAGCCGGGGAACAACGAATCTATTTCAAAGCAAGAAAGGGAAAGCAAAAATGAAGGATTATCTCGTACGGGGTATGAGTATGGATGGCCTTGTCAAGGTCGTCGCCATTCGTTCTACGGAGCTGGTGCGCCGTGGTGCGGAGATTATGAAGACAGCACCAAATGCCACGGCAGCATTTGGCAGAGCCCTGACAGCGGCATCTATGATGGGCAATATGCAAAAGGTGGAAAACGGTTCTATGACTCTGCAGATTCGGGGCGGTGGACCCATTGGTACCATTACGGTGGTTTCCGACGCGGAGGGAAATGTACGGGGCTATGTGACAGAGCCCAATGTCCCCTTGGTGGAAAAGCATCCGGGAAAGCTGGATGTTGGTGCAACCGTGGGAAAGGACGGCACACTGACGGTTATCCGGGATATGCAAATGAAAGAACCCTATGTAGGCCAGATTCCTCTGGTTTCCGGAGAGATTGGCGATGATGTGACGGCCTATTTCGCCCAAAGTGAGCAGATTCCCACTGCTTGTGCACTAGGCGTTTTGGTGGACACAGATTGCTCTGTGAAGGTAGCCGGTGGATATCTGCTGCAGCTGCTTCCCGGCGCTTCTGAGGAGACAGCAGTGGCTCTTGAGCAGGGAATTAAGAATGCTGGCGCAGTAACAACAATGCTGGCTGACGGCTTGACACCGGAAGATATTCTGGGTCAGGTTTGCGCGGATCTGGGTGTGGTGTTTATGGAGACGACAGATATTTCCTATAAATGCTATTGCTCCCGCGAGCGAGTGGAAGCCGCACTGATTAGCCTCGGCAAGGAGGAACTGGCGGAGATTGCCGCAGAGGGAAAGACCCTGCCTGTGGAATGTCAGTTCTGCGATACGGTCTATGAATTTACACCTGAGGATATTCGCGAATTGCTGAAAAAAGTGTAAAAGCAAAGTTAAAATGCTGGAAAAATACGGCGTTTTTCAGGGTAAAAAATAGTTTAAAAAATACGCAAAAAGTGCTTGACAAAAGTTTGGTTTCTGTGTATAATAATCCACGTCGCTGAGGAAACAAGGCGACGGCCTTTGGGAGCATAGCTCAGCTGGGAGAGCATCTGCCTTACAAGCAGGAGGTCACAGGTTCGAGCCCTGTTGTTCCCACCAATATGGCCCGGTGGTGCAGTCGGTTAGCACGCCAGCCTGTCACGCTGGAGGTCGACGGTTCGAGTCCGTTCCGGGTCGCCATTTTAATACGCATCATGGTGCGTGAGGAGAAAGTATTCTCCTCGTATGCCTCTGTAGCTCAGTTGGTAGAGCAGTGGACTGAAAATCCACGTGTCGTTGGTTCGATTCCGACCGGAGGCACCAGATGCGGGTGTAGCTCATCCGGTAGAGCGCCACCTTGCCAAGGTGGAGGTAGCGAGTTCGAGCCTCGTCACCCGCTCCAAAAAGATAAGGAACGCACCCGCGTTCCTTATTTCATACGGTACCTTGGCCAAGTGGTAAGGCAAGAGTCTGCAAAACTCTCATTCCCCAGTTCAAATCTGGGAGGTACCTCCAAAAAAGACAGATTCCGACAGGAATCTGTCTTTTTTAACTAAGTTTGCCCTTGCGGGCAAGTGAAGTTGCCTCCGTCAGTGAAGTTACTGCGTAGTGAAGTTTGCTTCGCAGTGATATTCGGCTAACGCCGGGTGTTATTGCTTTCGAGCCGTTAAGGGCGAATATAATATCACTGAAACCGTAGGTTTCAATATCGCTTTCACGAAGTGAAAATATCGCTCTGTGCGTAGCACAGAATATCACTAATAACTTGCACTACCACCGTTTTTATGTTATGCTATGTATAGGGGGTAATGATATGGAGCAAAGAGAAATTTTAATTAAGTCTTCTATCGATGGCACGATGCAACCATCGTTGTTTTATAAAACAACTTCTTCAGGTAAACGTCCGTTATTGGTAGGTCTACA
>SVLS01000031.1 GCA_015067835.1 Oscillospiraceae bacterium
GATCTGAGGCTCGATCTCTCTGAAATGTGTATATTTTCTTTGTTGCATAACAACACCCCCTGATGTAGTTATTATCCTACATCAGGGGGCCTTTTGTCTATTGTCCGTTTTTACAGGAGCAGTCTACTGCTCTCCCCTACAATATTGGAATGACAAAAAATGCAATAAAACAGCCTGCCGGGTCGGCAGGCTGTTTTTGTATGGCAGGTTCGCTTACAGCGCGTAGAAGCAGCTTAAGTACTGGCTGCAGTTGTTGTCCACAACGCTGCCGATGGTGATATTGGCCATATAGTCACCAACGCGCATTGCTACCAGCACTTCATACAGCATCACGCCATTGATTTTACCGTTAATGAAAATGCAGTCAAACTCCCGGCCAATGAACTGGGTGGTTCCCGTCTCTGCGTTGATATTTTTCAAACCGATATTGGACAGAGCGGTCTTAACGCTGGACATAGAGAGGCTTAAATAGGTTTTTGCAGATACATCGGCGGAAACCTTTTCCAGATTGATATTGATGGAATCGCCGTTACCCTTGGTGGCCATCATCTCATAGACGATTTTGGCGTTCTTGATGGCGTTTGCGTAATCGTCACCTACCAATGCAAGGGATTCTTTATTGGTTTCCATCATTTCCTCTTCTGTCTTGAAGACCCAGGGGCTTTCCAGACGGCAGCCGATGCCGAGGAACTCGCTTTCATAGGAGTTGCTGGTGATCTTACCGGTTTCAAAGGTCTTTTCGGCCGGTTCGGCAGGCTTTTGCATCGGAAGTGTGAATTCACAGGCGGTAAAGCTGGCCAGCATCAGGATAACCAGCACCAGAGATACGACTTTCTTTAACATAACAAATCCTCCTTAATGTGTGCAGCAGCACAGAACGATAATAGCAAAAAAGATGTTATTTTGCAAGGGTTAACTGTTTTCCAGCTTTTCCTGAAGGGCTTTTGCAATGGGAAGCATCATTTCTTCGGTGAGCTTGCATACCTTGCGGTCATAGCTCAAGATGCCGTTGGTTTCGTCCTCTACATCGGAAAGCTGGGTGTAGATGGCGGCACACAGCCCCTGAGAAACGGCAGGAAGCACCTGCTTCCAGTAAAGAGAGGCAACTGCCCGGGCAAATTCCTCTGCATTTTCATATTTTCCGTAGCCGTAGGTGTTGGTGGGGTTGAAAATATGGTCTCTGTCCTGATAGGAATAGCCGCCGAATTCCGACAGCACCAGCGGTTTTTCCGATGGCTTCAGCTTAATGGGACGGAAATAGACATGGCGGCTGTCCACCTGAGATTCCTGCCGACGGAACCAGCCGGAGGTGGTGTCGATAAAGCGGGTGTCATCCAGGGCCAGAAATTCCTGATACACCCGGTCGCTGTCAAACTGTCCCCAGCCCTCGTTGAAAATCGTCCAGTAGCAGATACAGGGATGGTTCTGAAGCTGATGGACGGTTTGCGCCGCCTGCCGCAGGAACTCCTGCCGGGTCTTTTTGTTGGGATGCAGAAGCTTATCCGGCAGTTGCTGCAGTCCCAGAGTGGGCAGCGCGGTATCGCGAAGGAAATGATAAGGCCCGTTGTTGACCATATCCTGAAAAACAATCATTCCCAGCCGGTCACATTGATAGTAAAACTCCTCCGGCTCTACCTTGATATGCTTGCGCAGGGTGTTGAAGCCCAGCTTCTTCATCGTCAGAATGTCCTGAGCGTAGCACTCCGGTGCGGCAGGGGTGAACAGGCCGTCCGGCCAGTAGCCCTGATCCAAAAGGCCATGGAAGAAATAGGGCTTGCCGTTGAGGCAAAGGCGATTGCCTTGAATGTCCAGACAGCGGATGGCGAAATAGGATGCCACCTCATCTTCCCGGGTTTTTACGGTAAAATCGTACAAATAGGGGTCTTCCGGACTCCATAAATGGGGATTTTCCGGAGAAATCGTAACTTTTCCGTTTTCAAGGGGGAATTCTCCCAGCTCCGGAACAATGACCGTTCCTTCCTGAACCGGCTGGACGGAAATGGTTACGCTGTAGCCCCGGTTTTCAATTTTCAGCCCGGAGATATAATCCTCCGGAACGCTTTCCAGCCAGACGCTTTGCCAAATGCCGGAGACGGGCGTGTACCACATTCCGCCCCGCTTTTTGGGAAGCACCTGCTTACCGTAGGGCTGGGATTTGTCCCGCAAGTCATCGATACAGCGAATGGTGAGGATATTGTCCGGCAAGAGCAAATCCGTGATGTCCACGGAAAAGCTGTGATAGCCGCCAATATGCTCCGCTACCTTCTTTTGGTTTACATAAACTTCCGCAATCTGGTCTGCCGCTCCAATGTGAAGCAGAATGCGCCCCTTGTTAAAATCCTGAGGAAGTTGAAAATTGCGGCTGTAAATCAAGGGCGTTTTTTCAGGGAAATGGGCGTCAATGCCGGAAAGAAGGCTTTCCGGGCAGAAGGGAACACGGATTTGATACCGCTTTCTGTCCACGACCAAATCCCACATTCCGTTTAGGTTTACATAACTATCCCGGCGCATCTGCGGCCGGGGATAGCAATTCCAGGGGGTCTGCCCGGATTTCAGCAGGGCGCTTCCTTCGTCAGTTGTGAGTTGAATGGGCATAAAAAATCTCCTTCCAAGCTTATTCCGGTACGCCCAAAAGACCATCCAGATGAATATCGGTGATGCGAACCCGGACAATTTCATTATGCCGCCCGGTTGCGTCTACATATACCTTCAAATAGTTGGGCGTATGTCCCACATCCCATTTTTCCACGGTTTCTTCAAACAAAACCTCCTGCACTGTGCCGATTTGCTGGCGGCGATAGGCAAGATTCATCTGATTTCCCAATGCAATGGCCTGCTGACTGCGCCGTTCCTTGGTGGCGTTATCGTGCTGACCGGGCATTTTGTCTGCCGGTGTGCCGGGGCGGCGGGAATAGGGGAAAATGTGCATATCTGCAAAGGCGCATTTCTCGATAAAGGCAAGACTTTCGGCAAACTCTGCCTCCGTTTCCCCGGGAAAGGCCACAATCATATCCGTTGTGATGGCACATCCGGGGAAATACTTTCGCAAAAGGCACAAGCTTTCAAAATATCGGGCGGTATCGTATTTCCGCTTCATCCGGGAAAGGACAGAATCACAGCCGGACTGCATAGACAGATGGAACTGGGGGCAGAGATTGGGAAGCAAGGCCATTTCCCGGCAAAATTCCTCCGTCACCACCCGGGGTTCCAGACTGCCCAGCCGGATGCGAAGGTTGGGAACGGCCTGACAAATGGCTGTTACCATTTCACTCATTGCCGGCCTGCCTGGCAAATCCACACCCCAGGAGGCAATTTCGATGCCGGTCAGAATAATTTCCCGATAGCCCTTTTCCTCCAGCTCCTGGGCTTGCTGTACCACTAAGGAAAGCGGTGCAGACCGCACAGGTCCACGGGTATATGGAATGATGCAGTAGGTGCAAAAATTCACGCACCCATCCTGTACCTTCAGCATTCCCCGGGTGCGCCCCTCCAATCCGCCGGCAGGCAGCACCTCAAATTCCCGGCGGGAAAGGGCTTTGTCCAGCTGCTCGAAAGACTTCTTTTCTGCTGCCGCCTTCAGCATCAGCTCCACAAACTCCTCCCGGCCTGCGCTTCCGCCCAGAACATCCGCCTGCAAATTTCGAATGGCCTGCGGGTCGTGCTGAGGATAACAGCCGCAGACACCCAGCACCGCACCGGGATTTTCCTTGCGGCAGCGGCGAATGATGGCGCGGTTTTTCTTATCTGCCACCGCGGTTACGGAGCAGGTGTTGATGATGTAGCCGTCGCATTTTTCATCAAAAGTTCCGATTTCGTGTCCTTTTGCCAGAAAAAGCTGCTCCATTGCCTGCGTTTCGTATTGATTTGTTTTGCATCCAAGGGTGTAAAAAGAAAATCTCATTTGTCATTTCCACCAAATTTTCGTTATCGAATTTATAAACATCTGCTAAAACGCTGTATTGAAACTTGGCGTTCTATCTGCTATAATGCATTACTGTGAGCGCTTTCGCCCACTTATTATACACCAAGTTGTGAGATTTGTACAGCAGGAGGTTGTCCATGCAGGAATTTGAGATTTCCCTGCATTCTTTTCAAGAAGTGCAAGAATTTATTTCCCTGGCAACTGTTCAGCCCTTCCCTGTTTTGGTGGGAAATGATGTCCAGCAGGTCAATGCCAAAAGCTTTATTGGTATGGTGAGTCTGGATTATTCCCGTCCGTTACGGGTGCAGGCGGACTGTGACAGCAGCGCCGGACACTCTCTGCGTCACGTGATGCAGAAGTTTTTGTGTGAATAAGTTTTCTTCCGTCCCGGGAATACCTGGGGCGGTTTTTTATATCTGCCTGCCACGTCATTGTGAGGAGCGAAGCGACGTGGCAATCTCCCGGTGCGATGCTTGCTTAGCGGTGCGTATCGATAGATGTTACAAGGAGATTCCCACGGCCCGTGGGGCCTCGGAATGACATACTATATCGTAAAATCTTCCATTTTATGTCATTGCGAGGAGCGAAGCGACGTGGCAATCTCCCGGTGCGATGCTTGTTTTGCGGTGCGTATCGATAGATGTTACCAGGAGATTCCCACGGCCCGTGGGGCCTCGGAATGACATACAAAATCGTAAAATCTCCCATTTTACGTCATTGCGAGGAGCGAAGCGACGTGGCAATCTCCTGGTACAGCGGACCGTCGAGGATGCCGGTCCCTACATTCATAAATGCAGGTGCATATCACACGGGACGGGAAACCCGTCCCCTACACACATAAATATTGATGCGGAAATAATAAAAATCGGAGTGCTTTTGCACTCCGATTTTCTCTTAACAATAGAAATCCTTGATTTTCTTGGCACGGCTGGGATGACGCAGCTTCCGGATGGCCTTGTTTTCAATCTGGCGAATCCGCTCCCGGGTAACACCAAAGAGCTGGCCAACCTCTTCCAAAGTGTGGGTTCTGCCGTCATACATACCGAAGCGCATCCGCAGAACATCTGCTTCCCGCTCCGTCAGCGTGTCCAGAATTTCCTTCAATGCTTCTGCAAGCAGGGCGTTGGAGGTGGCGTCCGCCGGACCGGGTGTGCGTTCATCCTCCACGAAGGAGCCGATGGAGGTATCTTCTTCATCGCCCACAGGCGTATCCAAAGACAGGGTATCTGCCGCCGTCCGATTGGCTTCGATAATTTTCTCCACGGGCAGATTCAGCTCCGCAGCGATTTCCTCCACGGTGGGCTCACGACCCAGCTCCTGCACCAGCTTCCGGTTGCACCGGGTTGCCTTGTTGATAACCTCTACCATGTGCACCGGTACCCGGATGGTCCGGGCTTGGTCGGCAATGGCTCTGGTAATGGCCTGCCGAATCCACCAGGTAGCGTATGTAGAGAATTTGTTTCCCTTTGTCCAGTCAAATTTGTCCACGGCGCGAATCAGACCGGTGTTGCCCTCCTGAATCAAATCAAGAATGTGCAGACCCCGGCCGGAATACTTCTTTGCGATGGAAACCACAAGGCGCAGGTTTGCCTCTGTCAGCTTATTCTTTGCTTCCTGGTCGCCCTCGGAAACGCGCTGTGCCAGCTCCACTTCTTCCTCTGCCGACAGAAGCTTGACCTGACCGATTTCCTTCAGGTACATTCTCACCGGGTCATCCAGATTATACTCAGCGGCCAGATCCACCGGGTCAATCAGCTCTTCCTCCGGCAGGTCCACCAAATCTACATCCATATCCAGATCCAGCGCGTCAATATCGTCCGTCAAGTCCAGATCCAGCTCTGTGCCGAGGATCTGAATATTCATCGCCTCAAAGCGGTCATAGATTTCTTCGATTTTTTCAGCCGTCAGCTCCATTTGCTCCAGCAAAGCGTTCAGCTCTGTGGCACGAATCATCCCGTCCTTCCGGCCACGGGTAATCATGGATTGCAGCTCGGACTGCAATTCCTCCGTGCTTTTGGCAGGTGTTTTTTTCGCTGTGCTCATAAAATCCCCCTTATTTCTCTTCCTATTGTGTCTAATGCTCATAGACTATATACCGATTTTTCGGTTTTGACAAGGGTTTTTCCGAAAAATAATTTCATTTCTTTGGCTTTTGGCGTTTTTTGTCGCTCCTTACCGAAGTTTTCCCCGTTTTTTCGGAAAACATACGGTTTACTTTTTGGGGAAAATTCTGTATAATGAGGAAAATGCAATTCCCCTTTTGAGAGGTATTTATATGACAGAGCTTTCAAAAATTCGCAATTTTTCCATTATTGCCCATATTGACCACGGCAAATCCACGCTGGCCGACCGGCTTTTGGAAGCGTGCAACGCCATTGACCTGCGGGAAATGGAAAGCCAAATGCTGGATTCTATGGATTTGGAGCGGGAACGGGGCATTACCATCAAGGCAACCGCCGTTCAGCTGAACTATACTGCCGATGACGGACAGACCTATGCGCTGAACCTGATCGACACACCGGGTCACGTGGACTTTAACTATGAGGTTTCCCGTTCTCTGGCCGCCTGTGAAGGTGCGGTGCTGGTGGTGGATGCCTCACAGGGCGTGGAGGCACAGACCCTGGCCAATACCTTTTTGGCCACCGATGCCGGTCTGGAAGTGCTTCCGGTGGTGAATAAAATCGACCTGCCCTCTGCCCGTCCGGCGGAGGTAAAGGCGGAAATTGAGGATATTATCTGCATTCCGGCAGAGGATGCGCCGGAAATTTCTGCAAAAAACGGCATTAACATCCGCAGCGTTCTGGAAATGATTGTCCGGGATGTGCCCGCACCCACCGGCGACCGCAACGCACCCTTGCAGGCGCTGATTTTTGACAGCGTGTACGATTCCTATCGGGGCGTTATTGTCTATGTCCGCATCAAGGAAGGCACCGTCCGTGCCGGAATGGATATTAAAATGATGGCCACCGGCGCGGTCTATAAGGTTGTAGAGGTGGGCACCATGAGTCCCCGTGGACTGATGCCCAGAGACTCGCTGGGTGCAGGCGAGGTCGGTTACATCACAGCTTCCATTAAAAATGTATCGGACACTCAGGTGGGCGATACGGTGACGACGGTGGAAAACGGAGCGGCAGAGCCGCTGCCGGGCTACCGTCCGGTACAGCCCATGGTCTACTCCGGTGTGTACCCTGCTGACGGCGCCAAGTATCAGGATTTGCGGGAAGCGCTGGAAAAGCTGAAGCTGAACGACGCATCCTTTGTCTATGAGCTGGAAAGCTCCATTGCTTTGGGCTTTGGCTTCCGCTGCGGCTTCCTGGGTCTGCTGCACATGGAGATTATTCAGGAGCGGCTGGAACGGGAGTACAATCTGGATTTGATTACCACCGCTCCCAACGTGGTTTATCGGGTGACCAAAAACACCGGCGAGGTGCTGATGGTGGACAATCCTCTGGAATACCCCGACCCGATGGAAATCCAGCTGGCGGAAGAGCCCTTTGTGAAGGTCAGCCTGATGGCACCTCAGGAATATGTGGGCAATATTATGGATTTGGCAACCTCCCGCCGGGGCGAATTCAAGGATATGGTGTATCTGGATGCCAACCGGGTGGAGCTTCACTACGAAATGCCCCTGAACGAGATTATTTACGACTTTTTCGATGCCCTGAAGTCTCGCACCAGAGGCTACGGCAGTCTGGACTATGAGCTGATTGGTTACCGTCCCAGCCGGCTGGTGAAGCTGGATATTCTTCTCAACGGCGACATTGTGGACGCTTTGAGCTTTATTCTTTTCGCCGACAATGCCTATCCCAGAGCGAGAAAAATTTGTGAAAAGCTGAAGGACAACATTCCCCGCGCCCAGTTTGAAATCCCCATTCAGGCTGCAATCGGCGGAAAGATTATTGCCCGCGAGACCATCAAGGCTCTGCGTAAGGATGTGCTGGCCAAGTGCTACGGCGGCGACATTACCCGTAAGAAGAAGCTGCTGGAAAAGCAGAAGGAGGGCAAGAAACGGATGCGTACCTTCGGTACGGTGTCCGTTCCCAGCGAGGCCTTTATGGCTGTTCTCAAGCTGGACGAGGACTGATTATTACCGCGTCGCTTCACTCCTCGCAATGACGTATGTTTTGGAGGTAACCCATGTCGCTTTTTTCTCCAACTTCAAAAAAACCTTTGGGTATTTATATCCACGTTCCCTTCTGCCGCAGCAAATGCCATTACTGCGATTTCTACTCCGTGACGGATATGGACATCCTCTCCCAGGAGGGCTATCTGGATGCCGTTTGTGACCACATCCGGGAAACAGGCCCCCTTGCCCCTGACTATCTGGTAGACACCGTCTATTTCGGCGGCGGCACACCCAGCTATTTCGGCGCAGAGGGTCTGGCGGTGATTCTATCCACGATTCGGCGCAGCTTTCACATTGCCTCCGATGCGGAAATCACCTTTGAGGCCAACCCGGATTCCATCACCCCCAAGCTGCTGCGCCGGCTCAGAAGCGAGGGCTTCAACCGGGTCAGTCTGGGCGTGCAGTGTGACGATGATGAGATTCTGCAGACCATCGGCAGACCCCACAGCTATGACCAGGCGGTGGAGGCGGTGCGGCTTATTCGCAAGGCCGGGTATAAAAATTTGTCTCTTGACTTGATTTACGGCTTGCCGGAGCAGGATCTGGAGCGTTGGCAGCGAACCCTTTCCAATGTTCTGGAGCTGAAGCCGGAGCATATCAGCTGCTATGGACTGAAGCTGGAAGAGGGAACGCCCCTGTGTGACTATCAGCAGCAGTTCCGTCTGCCCGATGACGATATGCAGGCAGATATGTACCTTGCCACGGTGGAGCTGCTTCGCAGCCGCGGCTATCGGCAATATGAGATTTCCAATTTCTGCAAACGGGGCAGAGAGTCCCGGCACAATATGAAATACTGGACCGGCGGCGAATATCTGGGCTTTGGACCAAATGCCAGCTCCGATTTTGCCGGTCAGCGGTTTACCGTCATCCGGGATTTGCCGGGCTACATCACCGGAATCCGCAGCGGCGGTCAGGTGCTGCAGGAGGTGCAGACTGTTCCTCAGCGGGAGCGGGCAGGAGAATATCTGATGATGCATCTGCGCACCACCTATGGCATCAGCGGCGAGGAATACGAAAAGAAATTCCTGCTTCCCTTTGCGCCACTGGAAAAGGCACTGGAGCAATGCCGCGGCAGAGGTCACGCCCTGCGTGGCGGAGACGGGCGGTGGCATTTGACGGCGGAGGGCTTCCTGCTTTCCAATTCCATTATCACGGATTTGCTTTTGCTGCAGGAAAAAAGCCGCACCATCGATCGCAGAAAATAATAAATGCCGACCCGAAGGTCGGCATTTTTTGTGCCATTGCGCAGCGCAAGGCCCTCCCCTTTGGGGAGGGTGGCCGAGCGTCAGCGAGGTTGGGAGCGGTACACCTCTTCCCACGTCATTGCGAGGAGGGCGAATGCCCGACGTGGCAATCTCCCGGTACGATGCTTGTTTAGCGGTGCGTATCGATAGATGTTATCAGGAGATTCCCACGGCCCGTTGGGCCTCGGAATGACATACAAAATCGTAAAATCTCCCATTTTATGTCATTGCGAGGAACCCCGAAGGGGTGACGTGGCAATCCCGTAGAGAGAGCGGAAACCTAACGGGATCGCCACACTAGTGGTGCGCCGCGCAGCGGATCTAAAATCTAAATGATTGCCGGGGGCAATCATACCATAATTCTGTGGTCACTGGTTCGCGATGACGTATATATTTTCACGTCATTGCGAGGAGCGAAGCGACGTGGCAATCTCCCGGTACGATGCTTGTTTAGCGGTCCGTATCGATAGATGTTACCGGGAGATTCCCACGGCCTAAAAACGTGCCCCCGGCACGTTTTCTTGTTTGCCTTTTATGTCAAATTCCGGGAAGCAGAGCAAGAAGTAGTTGCATTCGTCGCAGCAACACTCAAAGCCTTGTTCTCCGTTGCCCAAACAAACGTCGGGAACTCCCGGCGTAAGCTCGACACCGGTAACATCTATTACCTTTTTTGGAATATCCTTGTCCATATATCCTCCTATTAGCATATAAAAAAGTGCGCTAACCGAAGTCAGCGCACCGAAAAACGCAAACCCCGATTGCTGCTACACAAAACCAGATAAACGGGATAATGATATCCGACATACTACCTGTTGGGATTTGCGGTTTTACCCAATTCAAAAGTAGTATGACTGAAAAAGGACATAATATCCCCATAAAAAAGAAAGACCATTAGCCCTAAAAGTTTATTCGGTTTTGTGTAGCAAATTCATTATATCACAATTTTAGTGGGTTGTAAATATAGTGGATAAATTTTGCGTAATTGCCCTTTTGGAGAAAGGATTTAACCGCCTTTCGATTCCCTCTTTGGTGACCCGTAAATCGTTTCGGTTTTACAGCCGTACCGGCTGCACTCCCGAAACGATGGAATCTCCCACGGCCTAAAAACGTGCCCCCGGCACGTTTTCTTAACGGCCTTTCGATTCCCGTATGGCAAAAAAGACACACACCTAAAGGTGTGTGTCTTTTTGGTGACCCGTAAATCGTTTCGGTTTTACAGCCGTACCGGCTGCACTCCCGAAACGATGGAATCTCCCACGGCCTAAAAACGTGCCCCCGGCACGTTTTCTTAACGGCCTTTCGATTCCCGTACGGCAAAAAAGACACACACCTAAAGGTGTGTGTCTTTTTTGGTGACCCGTACGGGAATCGAACCCATGTTACCGCCGTGAAAGGGCGGTGTCTTAACCGCTTGACCAACGGGCCTGGTCGCGGCGACCTGACT